>NZ_JBIAZE010000003.1:0-631067 GCF_042898825.1 Streptomyces sp. NPDC000345 | reverse complement strand
ATCGTTCGACTTGCATGTGTTAAGCACGCCGCCAGCGTTCGTCCTGAGCCAGGATCAAACTCTCCGTGAATGTTTACCGGTAATCCGGTGCACACCACGAGAGCGGAACAGTCGAGCGGAATAAGCTCGACCGTTCACAGCGTCCTCGCTGTGTTTATTTCAAAGGAACCTCATCCTCGGCTATCACTGCCGGGGACGGGGTATCAACATATCTGGCGTTGATTTTTGGCACGCTGTTGAGTTCTCAAGGAACGGACGCTTCCTTTGTACTCACCCTCTCGGGCTTTCCTCCGGGCGCTTCCCTTCGGTCTTGCGTTTCCGACTCTATCAGATCTTTTCTCGATCCGATTTCCTCGGTGCTTTCCAGGTTCCCGCTTTTGTTTCGCGGTTTCCTTTCCGGCGTTTCCGACTTTATCAGAAGTTCCGGGCCGCTCTGAACGGCCACTCGTTTTCCGATTCATCGGGAGGGGGCTTCTGCGGAATGAACATTCCGAGTCGCCGATAGGTTCTCACTGTCACCGACCGGGTAGCACCCAGTTCCAGGCAACTGTTCGAATCTACCTCCCCGCGCGCTCCGTGTCAACGGCTCTTGCGGGGCGAAGAGGACACTAGCAGCTCAGCGGGGTCGTTCGCACATCAGGCGGCTGTCGGCACGCTGGCGCTGCGGTCGGCGGCCTCGACGTCTCCCGTGTCGCCGGCGCGGACGGCCCTGGCGCCGAGTACACGCACGTACACGAGGAAGGCCAGTTCGGCCGCGACGCCGATGGCGATACGGGCCGAGGTGGGCAGGCCCGAAGGGGTGACGAAGCCTTCGACGGCGCCGGAGACGAACAGGACCAGGGCGAGGCCGATGGCCATGGCGATCGCGGCTCTGCCTTCTTCGGCGAGGGCCGTACGCCGGGAGCGCGGGCCGGGATCGATGACGGTCCAGCCGAGGCGGAGTCCCGTGCCGGCGGCGACGAAGACCGCAGTCAGTTCGAGCAGACCGTGCGGGAGGACCAGGCCGAGGAAGGTGTCGAGCCGGCCCGCTGAGGACATGAGGCCGGCGCCGATGCCGAGGTTGAGCATGTTCTGGAAGAGGATCCAGAGCACCGGAAGACCGAGGAAGACTCCGAGGACCAGGCACATCGCGGCGGCCTGGGCGTTGTTCGTCCACACCTGGGCGGCGAACGCGGCGGCCGGGTGGCTGGAGTAGTAGGTCTCGTACTGGCCGCCGGGGCGCGTGAGCTCGCGCAGTTCGTCGGGGGCCGCTATGGACGCCTGAACCTCCGGGTGGGTGCCGATCCACCAGCCCAGGAGGGCGGCGACGGCGGTGGAGAGGAGTGCGGTGGGGATCCACCAGTGGCGGGCGCGGTAGACCGCGGCGGGAAAACCGGCGGTGAGGAAGCGGGTGACGTCTCGCCACGAGGCGCGGCGGGTTCCGGTGACGGCGCTGCGCGCGCGTGCCACGAGTGGGGTGAGCCGGCCGGTGAGCTGGGGGTCGGGGGCGCTGGACTGGATCAGGGAAAGATGGGTGGCGGTGCGCTGGTAGAGGGTGACGAGTTCGTCCGCCTCGGCTCCGGTGAGGGTGCGACGGCGGCGCAGGAGGGCGTCGAGGCGGTCCCATTCGGCGCGGTGGGCGGAGACGAAGACGTCGAGGTCCATGGGTGTGCCTGCTCCCTCGGCTGTTCGTCGGCTGCCGGTGGTGGATTCAGCTTGTCGTACTGCGGCGCGATGTGCCCTCAGCTTGGCAGACTGGCTGTTCCAGGGGCAGGCGGGGAAGGGGCGGCGGGCGTGAGTGAGCAGCTGGTGACGGGTGAGGCGGTGGCCTTGGAGCTGCAGCCCGCGAGGCTGCCCAGCAGGGCGCTGGCCACGTTGCTGGACCTGCTTCTGGTCCTGGTCGTCTATGTGGTCGTGAGTGTCGCGCTGACGCTCGCTACCGCTTCCCTGGACGAGGCGGCGCGGATGGCGGTGTCGATCGCGGCGTTCCTGCTGGTTCTGGTGGGCGGCCCGATCGCGGTGGAGACGCTCAGCCGGGGGCGGTCGCTGGGGAAGATGGCGTGCGGGTTGCGGGTGGTGCGGGACGACGGTGGGCCGATCCGGTTCCGGCATGCGCTGGTGCGGGGCGCGCTGGGGGTGGTGGAGATCCTGCTGACGTTCGGGGTGGTGGCGTGTGTCGCCTCGCTCGTGTCGGCGCGGGGGCGTCGGCTCGGTGACGTCTTCGCCGGGACTCTGGTCGTGCGGGAACGGGTTCCGGTGGCGCGGGGTGGGTTCCTGCCGCCTCCGCCGCCGTGGCTGGCGGGGCGGTTCCAGGAGCTTGATCTGTCGGCGGTGCCGGACGGGCTGTGGTTGGCGGTCCGCCAGTACCTGGGGCGGATGAATCAGCTGGATCCGCAGGTGGGCTGGGCGTTGGCGGGGCGGTTGGCGGGTGATCTGGCGGAGCGGACGGGTGTCGCGGTGCCGCCGGGGGTTGCGCCGGCCGCGTATCTGGCGGCGGTGGTGCAGGAGCGGCAGGTGCGGGAGGCTCGGCGGGCCTTCGGGGCTGGTCCTGTCGCGGGCGGCCCGGGTGGGGGTGGGGCTGCGGCAGTCGGCGGGGCGGTCGCCGGGGCGGCGGGTGTCTTCGCGCCGCCGGCGCCGTCCGGGGCCCCCTCGGCGTACGGGCCTGCTGTGCCGTTCGCCCCCGCGGCTGGGTCCGGTGCCTCGGCGGCGGGTGAGCCGTCGGTGGCTGTGGAGGGGGCGGAGGAGGGTCGGGGGCAGGGCCGGGGCACCGGGTTCGTGCCGCCTGTGTAGGGGTGTGGGGTCGCGTTCAGGTGAACGTCGACGGGGGTGATTCGAGGTCCTCGAGTTCGATGCCCGGGGCGGCGAGGACGACGTCGCCGGCGATGTGCACGGCGTGCTGTTCGCCCGTGTCCAGGGCTGTGACCTGGTATTCGTCCACGGTCAGGGGGGCGTTGTCAGTGGGGTGTGTTTCTCTGTTCACCAGGGCCCAGGACTGGTCGACGGTGCGTGGGGCGAGGACGGGGTCGGTGAAGGCGACGAGGCGTACGCGGGTGGCCGCGGAGGAGGGGGTGAGGCGCAGGAGGCGGGTGGTGGCGACGAGGAACGCGGGGGAGGTGCCGGTGAAGGCGTGGGCGGGGGCGTTGCCTTCGGTGGCGTGGGTGCCGGTGGGGTCGGTGCGGACCCAGGTGACGCCGTCCAGGGCTGCGCCGCGGACCTGCCAGCTGCTCGCGTGGAGTTCGAGTCGGATGGGCCGGCCGAGGTCGTCGAGGGTGAGGTCGACGGATCCGGTGTGATCGCCGGTGGGGGTGGTGAGCTGGGAGACGTAGCGCCAGCCGGAGGGGCCGGGGGCGCAGTGGAAGTGCTCGTGTGCGAGGGGGGTGTGGTCGTGCGGATCGTGGAGCGAATATCGGCCGCGGGGCATGGGGGTCCTGGGGGGTGACGGGCTGGTCGGGGCGCCGCGGCGGTCCGGCCGGGGGGCCGAAGGGGCAGGCCCCCGGCACGGGGGTGCGGGGGCCTGTCTCTGAGGTGTTGCTGCTTACCGAGGCGGCTGCGGGCTCGGGAGCTCGCGGTCGGTTCAGTAGCGGTAGTGGTCCGGCTTGTACGGGCCCTCGACCTCGACGCCGATGTAGGCGGCCTGCTCCGGGCGGAGCGTCGTCAGCTTGACGCCGAGCGAGTCCAGGTGGAGGCGGGCGACCTTCTCGTCCAGGTGCTTGGGCAGCGTGTAGACGCCGATCGGGTACTCGTCGGGCTTGGTGAACAGCTCGATCTGGGCCAGGGTCTGGTCCGCGAAGGAGTTGGACATCACGAACGACGGGTGGCCGGTGGCGTTGCCGAGGTTCAGCAGGCGGCCCTCGGACAGGACGATGATCACCTTGCCGTCGGGGAAGGTCCAGGTGTGGACCTGCGGCTTGACCTCGTCCTTGACGATGCCGGGGATCTTGGCGAGGCCGGCCATGTCGATCTCGTTGTCGAAGTGGCCGATGTTGCCGACGATGGCCTGGTGCTTCATCTTGGCCATGTCGGAGGCCATGATGATGTCCTTGTTGCCGGTCGTGGTGATGAAGATGTCGGCCTTGTCGATGACCTCGTCGAGGGTCGTGACCTGGTAGCCGTCCATCGCGGCCTGGAGGGCGCAGATGGGGTCGATCTCGGTGACGATGACGCGGGCGCCCTGGCCGCGCAGGGATTCGGCGCAGCCCTTGCCGACGTCGCCGTAGCCGCAGACGACGGCGGTCTTGCCGCCGATGAGGACGTCGGTGGCGCGGTTGATGCCGTCGATGAGGGAGTGGCGGCAGCCGTACTTGTTGTCGAACTTCGACTTGGTGACGGCGTCGTTGACGTTGATCGCCGGGAAGAGCAGGGCGCCGTCGCGCTGCATCTCGTACAGGCGGTGGACGCCGGTGGTGGTCTCCTCGGTGACGCCGCGGATCTCCGAGGCGAGCTGGGTCCACTTCTGGGAGCCCTCGGTGATGGTGCGGTTGAGGAGTTCGAGGATGACGCGGTGTTCCTCGTTCTCGGCGGTGTCGACGGAGGGGACCTTGCCGGCCTTCTCGTACTCGACGCCCTTGTGGACGAGGAGGGTGGCGTCACCGCCGTCGTCGAGGATCATGTTGGGGCCGCCGGTGGGGCTGTCCGGCCAGGTGAGGGCCTGCTCGGTGCACCACCAGTACTCCTCCAGGGTCTCGCCCTTCCAGGCGAAGACCGGGACGCCCTGGGGGTTGTCCGCGGTGCCGTGGGGGCCGACGGCGATGGCGGCGGCCGCGTGGTCCTGGGTGGAGAAGATGTTGCAGGAGGCCCAGCGGACCTGGGCGCCGAGAGCGACCAGGGTCTCGATGAGGACGGCGGTCTGCACGGTCATGTGCAGGGAGCCGGTGACGCGGGCGCCGGCGAGGGGCTGGGCCTCGGCGTACTCCTTGCGGATGGCCATGAGGCCGGGCATCTCGTGCTCGGCGAGGGTGATCTCCTTGCGGCCGAACTCGGCCAGGGAGAGGTCGGCGACCTTGAAGTCCTGTCGGTTGTCGACAGTCGTCATGGTGAGCTGCTCCTCGGGGGTTGGGTCGAGGTGTGGGTACGGCTGTCTGCGCGGCGGCGGACACAGGGGTGCCCGTCAGGGGACACAGGCATGCCCGCGTGCGCGCAGCGCAGTCCGTCGGAGGCCCTCTCTCCCTCGGCCGGTCCGCAGGGGGACCGCCCGACCGCCATCAGCAGCGACGTCTGGCTCCGTTCCAAGCTACACCGGAGGCGGCGGGCTGCCCCAGTCCGTCTGCGAACAGTTCGCGCCGATCACGGACGGTGAGGGGGAAGGCGGAAGGGCCCGCCGGTGGTGCGGCGGGCCCTGTCGGCGGTGCGGGGAGGGTCAGTGGTCGGCGGGGTGCGGGGCGGGGCCGCCGGGGGTGGCCGCGGGGTCGGGGCCCTTGGCGGCCTCGGTCTCGTTGTAGATGTCGGGCTCGAGGTAGATGACGCGGGCGATGGGGACGGCTTCGCGGATGCGGGCCTCGGCGGCGTCGATGGCGGTGGCGATCTCGGCGGCGGTGTCGTCGTGCTGGACGGCGATCTTGGCGGCGACGAGGAGTTCCTCGGGGCCGAGGTGGAGGGTGCGCATGTGGATGATGCCGGTGACGGTGTCGCCGTCGACGATGGCGGTCTCGATCTTCTTGACCTCTTCGAGGCCGGCGGACTCGCCGAGGAGGAGGGACTTGGTCTCGGCGGCGAGGACGAGGGCGATGAGGACGAGGAGGACACCGATGAGGACGGTGCCGATGCCGTCCCAGACGCCGTTGCCGGTGAGGATGGCGAGGCCGACGCCGCCGAGGGCGAGGATCAGGCCGATGAGGGCGCCGAAGTCCTCGAGGAGGACGACGGGGAGTTCGGGTGCCTTGGCGCGGCGGACGAACTGCGACCAGGAGAGTGTGCCGCGCAGTTCGTTGGACTCCTTGATGGCGGTGCGGAAGGAGAAGCCCTCGGCGATGATCGCGAAGAAGAGGACGCCGACCGGCCAGTACCAGTGCTCCAGCTCGTGCGGGTGCTTGATCTTCTCGTAGCCCTCGTAGATGGCGAACATGCCGCCGACCGAGAAGAGGACGATGGAGACGAGGAAGGCGTAGATGTAGCGCTCGCGGCCGTAGCCGAAGGGGTGCTGGGGGGTGGCCTCGCGCTGGGCCTTCTTGCCGCCGACGAGCAGGAGGGCCTGGTTGCCGGAGTCGGCGAGGGAGTGCACGCCTTCTGCGAGCATCGATGACGAGCCGCTGAACGCGAATGCCACGAACTTCGATGCCGCGATGGCGAGGTTGGCGCCGAGTGCCGCCACGATCGCCCTGGTGCCGCCTGACGCGCTCATGTGTTCGCGTTGTCCCTTCGCCTTCGTACGTGTGGGTCGCCGTCCAGGCTTTTGCCCGTCCTTTGCCGGTGGGTCATTCTTGCAGCCCGCTCCGGCGGCGGCTCGTCAGGTATCCACAAGCGCGGTCAGACAATCACAGTGGCGCGGAAGACCGTGCCGGCGCCGGACAGTTCGGCCTTGTCGCCGGCCGGGACGAAGACCGACCGGCCGGGTGCCAGTTCGTGCTCCCCGGCCCGTACCGTGCCCGCCGTGCAGAGCAGGATCTGCGGGGTCCGGCTGGTGAGGTCGTGGACGGTGCCGCCCTCCGGGAGGACGTAACGGGACAGGCGGAACTCGTCGATGGGGGTCTCGTAGACCTCTTCGCCGTCGGGCGAGGCCTCCGGGCGCAGGATGCCCGGGTCGCCGGGTTCGAAGCGGACGACGCGCAGGAGTTCGGGGACGTCGACGTGCTTGGGGGTGAGGCCGCAGCGCAGGACGTTGTCGGAGTTGGCCATGATCTCGACGCCGAGGCCGCTGAGGTAGGCGTGCGGGATGCCGGCGCCGAGGAAGAGCGCCTCGCCGGGCTGGAGCCGGACGTGGTTGAGGAGCATGGCGGCGATGACGCCGGGGTCGCCGGGGTAGTGGTGGGCGATGCCGGCGTAGGGGGCGTAGTCGCCGCCGAGGCGGTCGCAGGCGGCTGCCGCGGCCGTGACCGTGTGGGTCATGTCCTCGGGGTCGGCGGTGAGGACCGCGGTGAGGACCTCGCGCAGGGCCGCTTCCTCGGGGTGGGCGTGCAGGAGGTCCACGTACGGCTTGAGGGAGTCGACGCCGAGGCCGTCGAGGAGGGCGGCGGCCCGGAGGGGCTGCCGGAAGCCGCACAGGCCGTCGAACTCGGTGAGGGCGCAGATGAGTTCGGGCTTGTGGTTGGCGTCCTTGTAGTTGCGGTGCGGGGCGTCGACGGGGATGCCGCGGCGTTCTTCGTCCTCGTAGCCCTTCCTGGCCTGGGCAAGGTCGGGGTGGACCTGGAGGGACAGGGGGGCGCCGGCGGCGAGGAGCTTGAGGAGGAAGGGGAGGCGGGGGCCGAACCTGGCCACGGTGCGTTCGCCCAGTTCACGCTGCGGATCGGCGTCGATCACGGCGGCGAGTGTGCCGCGCTCGGTGCGTGAGGGTGCGCCCGGGTGGGCGCCCATCCACATCTCCGCCTGGGGTTCGCCGGTCGGCTCGGTGCCGAGCAGGTGCGGGATAGCGGTGGGGGAACCCCAGGCGTAGGGGCGGATGGTGTTGTCGAGGCGGTCCATCGGGTTCTCTGCCTGTCTGTCCGGCCGGCTGGCTGTGTCGTCGGGCTGTGGCGCGGGCCCGGGCGTCGCGCCCGTGTGGGCTTACATCAGGCCTGCGAGGCGAGCGCCAGGTAAACGGCGGCGAAATCCGTGATGGCGATCAGTTCGGCGAGGGTGACGAGTTCGTCGCCGTCGTCCGGTTCGAGTTCGCTGATCGGCGTGTCGTGGCTGAGGGCCAGGTCGCGGGCGGCCGGGGCGGCGGTGAGGCCGCCGATCGGGCGGTCGCGCAGGAGCACTACGCGCGCGTGCAGTGCGGGGGATTCCTCGACGCGGTCGCGGAAGAAGTCGTCCGGGTCGGCGCTCGCGGCGAGGGGGCCGGCGAGGAGGGTGCTGTGTTCGGCGAGGGCCTCGGGGAGTTCGGCGACCAGGGCGGGGCGGCCGGCGAGTTCGGCGAGGGCTGCGGCGAAACGGCGGCCCGCGGGGCCGGCGGAGGTGCCTTCGGTCCAGATGACCGGGAGGGCGTCGGCGAGTTCGGCGGCCAGGGTCTTCGCCGGGTTGCTGTAGGTGGCGATGGCGGGGCCGCAGCGTTCGGCGACGCGGTCGAGGCGGTCGGCGACCTTTTCGAGCGCGTCGGCCGGGGCGGAGAGCAGGGCGACGCGGTCGAGGAGGGCGAGCAGGGGGGTGAACAGGGCCCACAGGACGCCGGGGGCGGAGGCGGCGACGGGCGGCTGCTCGTCGTGTTCGTACGGGGCGGTCGCCATCGGTACGAAGAGGCCGTGCGCGGCGTCGGTGGCCTCGGCGAGGGGCGTGCGGGCGGGGGCCACGGCGGCGACGGTGCAGCCTCGGCGGTAGGCCTGCTCGGCGAGGAGGCTGAGGCCGGGTTCGGTGCCGTCGGGGGTGGCGATGAGGAGGAGGTCCGCGGAGCCGGTCCAGCCGGGGAGTTCCCAGCGCAGGGCGCCCGCGGCGGGGGCTACGCCGGTGGGGGCGAGGCGGATGACCGGGCAGGCGGCGCCGGCGAGGGTGCCGAGGAGGTCGGCGACGCAGGTGGCGGCGGCGCCGGGGCCCGCGATGAGGATGGCGCGGGGGCGGCCGTCCGGTTTGAGGTCGTTGACGCCGGCTTCGGCGGCGTGGCGGGCGGCGGTGCGGACGCGGGCGCCGGCTTCGGCCGCGCCGCGCAGGAGGGCACGGCTGTCGGCCTCGGCGAGGGCCTCCGGCGTGTCGAGCAGCGAGTCGTCGAGCATGGCGGGGGTCTCCGATCGCCGGGGGTCGTCGGGTGGTGGAGGGGTGAGGGCAGGGCCGGGTCCGGCGGCCGGTGTCCGGTGCGTCGGGGCTTGCGGCGCCTGGCGCCGGTTCCCGGGCCCGGTGCGGCTGAGGCCTTCCCGTCCTGCCGCTCCCCGGTCGCGCGGGCGCGGTTACGCGGGGCGGCGGGCCTCGTCGACGAGGAGGACGGGGATGCCGTCACGGACCGGGTACGCCAGACCGCAGTCCTGGCCCGTGCAGATCAGCTCGGAGTCCTGCTCCTTGAGCGGAGCGTGGCAGGCCGGGCAGGCGAGGATCTCCAGGAGGCCGGCTTCGAGCGGCATGGGGTGTCCCTTCGGGTGGTCTGTGGGGTGGGTGGATGTGCCTGGTCAGCGTACCGCTGGTGGGGGTGGGGCGGCGGGCGGTGCGGTGGGGTGCGGGTAGGGGGCGTCGCCCCCACCCGCCCTTGCCCGATGCCGTCTCCAAGGACTTCGGCCCGCCGGAGCGTTCACGCTCGGATGATGGCCAGTGCCTCGTCCCTGATCTTGGCCATCGTGGGTTCGTCGCGGGCTTCCGCGTTGAGGCGGAGGAGGGGTTCGGTGTTGGAGGGGCGGACGTTGAACCACCAGTCGGCGGAGGAGACGGTGAGGCCGTCGAGTTCGTCGAAGGTGACGTCGGGGCGGTGGGCGTACGCCGCCTTGATCGCGGCGACGCGGTCCGCCTGGTCGGTGACCGTGGAGTTGATCTCGCCGGAGCCGGTGTAGCGGTCGTACACGGAGACGAGGGAGGAGAGGGGGGTCTCCTGGCCGCCCAGGGCCGCCAGGACGTGCAGGGCGGCCAGCATGCCGGTGTCGGCGTACCAGAAGTCCTTGAAGTAGTAGTGGGCGGAGTGTTCGCCGCCGAAGATCGCGCCGGAGCGGGCCATCTCCGCCTTGATGAAGGAGTGGCCGACGCGGGTGCGGACGGGCGTGCCGCCGTTCTCCCTCACCACTTCGGCGACGGTCCGGGAGGTGATCAGGTTGTGGATGATCGTGCCCTCGCCGCCGTTCCGGGCCAGTTCGCGGGCGGCGACCAGGGCCGTGATCGCGGACGGGGAGACCGGAAAGCCCTGTTCGTCGACCACGAAGCAGCGGTCGGCGTCGCCGTCGAAGGCGAGGCCGAGGTCGGCCGACTCCTCGCGGACGCGTTGTTGGAGGTCCACGATGTTCGCGGGATCGAGGGGGTTGGCCTCGTGGTGGGGGAAGGTGCCGTCCAGTTCGAAGTACATCGGGACGACGGTCAGCGGCAGGCCTTCGAACACCGTGGGGACGGTGTGGCCGCCCATGCCGTTGCCCGCGTCGACCACGACCTTCAGGGGGCGGATGGAGGTCAGGTCGACGAGTGCGCGCAGGTGCGCCGCGTAGTCCTTCAACGTGTCGGTCCGGGTGACGGTTCCCGGCACGGCCGCGGGCTCGGGGCCGCCTGACTCCGACCAGCGCTCCACCAGGGCGCGGATCTCGGCCAGGCCGGTGTCCTGGCCGACCGGGGCGGCGCCGGCGCGGCACAGCTTGATGCCGTTGTACTGCGCCGGGTTGTGCGAGGCGGTGAACATCGCGCCGGGCAGGTTCAGGGCGCCCGACGCGTAGTAGAGCTGGTCCGTGGAGCACAGTCCGATCAGGGTGACGTGCACGCCGAGGGCCGCCGCCCCGCGCGCGAAGGCGCCGCTCAGGCCGGGTGAGGAGGGGCGCATGTCGTGGCCGACGACGATCGCCTCGGCATCGGTCACCTGGGCGAAGGCCGCTCCGAACAGTTCGGCGAGGGACTCGTCCCACTGGTCCGGGACCACCCCGCGTACGTCGTACGCCTTCACGATCTGCGACAGATCAGCAGCCACGGGCCAACCTTCCTCAAAGTCCTGTTCAGTCGCCACAAACTACCCGGAACGGCTCACCGCCTGCTGTGAGTCGGCCCGGTGGGCCCGCAGAAGCAGCCTTGCGCGCTAACCGGAGACACGCCAGGACGGGGTCCTGGCGGCCTCGGGGCCGGATTCCGGGTCACGGGAGCAGCGCGCTCGGCGGGGGCGGGCAGCGGGGGCTGCTCGCGGCGGAGGACGCCGCTCGCGCCGGAGGTGCGGGGCTCAGTTGTCCGGCGAGCGCAGGACCCGCAGGTGGCCGCGGCGGGCGACTTCCATGGGGTCCGCGGCACGACCGCCGCCACCGGCCTGCGCCGCGCGTTCCTGCGGGCGGGCCGCCTCACGGACGGCGTTGGCGAGCGCTTCCAGATCGTCGCCGCTGGGCCGTGCCGGAGCCGAACCGTCCAGGAGCCGGACGACCTCCCAGCCGCGCGGGGCGGTGAGGCGCTCGGAGTGTTCGGCGCACAGGTCGTAGCAGTGGGGTTCGGCGTAGGTGGCGAGCGGGCCGAGGACCGCGGTCGAATCGGCGTAGACGTACGTCAGCGTCGCGACGGCGGGTCGGCCGCAGGCGGTTCGCGAACAGCGACGTACAGGGCTCACGACGTTGGACGGTACCGCACTCTTGAGCGGGCCGCGACGACTCTCCACCAGGTCACTCCACCGTGTCGTGTTGTGAAACGCCCCACGGGCCTCTCCAGTCATACCTCGCTGACCTGCACGAACACCAGTCATTCGCGGCAAGAAGACGAAGCCTCGTGGTCACGGGCCGGTACAAACAGGAGCAATTGCCATGAGATCACCGGTCTCGGAGAGATACGGAATCGAGCCCAACCTTGGCTGGAATGGTCATCCTGCGACATGGGGGGCGGGGCGGCCGGGATGCCGCGTGGGGTCGGACGGCCGGTCGCGGCGGGGTCTACGCTTCGGTGGTGATGGACAGCCCCGTACCGCCCCGTGCCGCAGGCCCCGGGCCCCGCCGCCGCGACCGCCACGGCCGGGGCATGCGGGGACCGATCGCGCCTCCGCAGGTGCCGTTGGCCGCGAGCCGCGCCGAGGTGTTCGCCGATCTGGTGCAGGACTCCGTGGAACGGCTGGAGCGGCGCTGGCCGCAGCTCGCCGAGATCGACTTCATGGTGCTCGAGGTGCCGCGCCCGGCCGCGGCCGGTGAGCCGTGGAACGACGAGGCGGTGCCCCTCGGCGGGACGGTTCCCGCGCGCGAGGGACGGCGGGCGCGGGTGGTCGTCTACCGGCGGCCGGTGGAGATCCGCACCAAGGGGCGCGACGAACGGGCCGCGCTGGTGCACGAGGTCGTCGTGGAACAGGTGGCGGAGCTGCTGGGTCTGACCCCGGAGACGGTGGATCCGCGCTACGGCGAGGACTGACACCGTCTCCCCGGGGTGACCCTCGCGGGGCTACTTCTGCAGGACCGCCACGTCCTCGTCCGCCTCCGGGACCTCGACCGTGCCCCGGTCGTCCGGCAGGGTCTGGACGGTGAAGCCCGGGACGTCCTCCTTGCTCGCCGTCAGGGTGCGGGCGGCGTACACCGGGGTGTCCGTGAGGGGTTCCACCGTCAGGGCGAAGGTGCCCTTCAGGCCTGCCGGGACGGGGAGTTCGACCTCCTGCGTCGTACCGGATTTGATCGTGTACGTCCTGGACGCGGGCGTTCCTCCCTCGCTGCCCGCGGACGCGGTGACCTTCACCTTGGCGGTGCCCTTCGGCGCGGTCAGGGAGAGGGTGGAGCCCTTGGCGGTGTTGTCGGCGGCGGACGCGCGCGTGCCGACCGGCGCGGACGCCGGGATGAACGCCGACTCCTGGTCGTCGCCCTTGCCGCGCAGGACCCGTACGGCCGCGACGACCGGCACCGACTGGTCCGTCGGCGTCAGGACCAGCGAGCCCGCCTCGCCGCGGGTGACGTCGCCGAGGTCGACGGCGGTCGTCATGCCGCCCTTGACGTGCAGCGTCTCGTGTCCGGCCGGGGTGATCAGGCCGGTCGGGGAGGCGAGTTGGACCTTCAGGTCGGCGTCGGCGTCGCCGGGGGCGTAGGCGATCAGGCGGACGGCCGTGGCGTCCTTGGGGATGCCGGGGACGACCAGGCTGGGCGCCGGGTCGGTGGAGGCGGGCAGCCAGTCACCGCCGAGCTTGTCGTCCAGGGCCTGTACCGAGGCGCCGGCCCGGCCGCTGCGGATGTTGACGTGGACGGTGAGGTCCTCCTGCTTCTCGTCGGTGAGCGTGGACAGCAGGATCGGCTCGCTGGAGTGCGGCGCGACCGTGATGCCCTCCCCCACCGTGGTCCGCAGGGCGCCGTCCTTGCCGTAGAGCTCGATGTCGGCGACGGCGGCGGAGTCGTCCGGGTTGGTGAGATGGACGTAGTCGGTGCGGTCGGCGGCGGTGCTGACGCCCGGGAACCAGAACTCCGTGTCCGCCGGGGTGCAGGTGACGCCCTGCAGGCCGCGGCCGCTGCCCGCGGCGACCTTGGTGGTCTCCTGGACCGTCCAGCCGGGCGCGAACTTCCCCTCGGCGGTGCCCACGAGCGCGGGCGACTCGCCGCCGGAGGCGTCCCCGGTGACGGGGGTGCCGGGCGTCTTCGGGCTCACGACGGGCTTCTCCGTCTTCCCGGTCTTCCCGGTCTTCTTCTTGTCCCCGGCGCTCGCGTCGGCGTCCGCCGACTCCTCGGTCGCGGCGACGAGTTCGGCCGTGCCGTCGCTGCCCGTGCCCTTGGTGACGGGCGTGAAGGACGTGTACGTCGTCTCGGCGATGTCGGAGGTGCTGGGCGGCGGGCAGAGCAGGCTCGCGCGCTCCACGGGCAGCACGGCGGCCGCCTTGGCCGGGTCGTCGGAGCCGGAGGCCGCGGGCTCGGTGAGCGTGGCGAACCCGGTGACGGCGGCGAGCGCGGCCGTGCCGGCGATCAGGGACAGGGTGGTGCGGTTCACTGCTGGCTCCCGTCGGGACGCTCGCTGCCGGTGCCGTGGGGGTTCTGCCGCGCCGGGTCGTAGGCGGGGTCGTAGCCCTGGTCGCCGTAGCCCTGGTCGCCGTAGCCCTGGTCATAGCCGTACGTCTGCTCGTACGGCGTCTGCCCGCCCTGGCCGTCGTAGGTGTAGGGGTCGTACTGGCCGGCCTGGTAGGGGTCGTAGGACTGCTGGTCGTAGCTGCCGGCGGGGTACTGCTGGGCGCCCTGGTACTGCTCGCCGGGGTAACCGCCGTACTCGGCGCCCTGGTAGCCGGACTGGTCCCATTCGCCGTAGGGCTGCTGCTGCGGGACCGCGACCGGGGTCTGCGCCGCGGTCTCCTCCTGCGGAGGAGAGGGGAGGGCGTCGTCCTGGGGCGCGGATTCCTCCGCCTCCTCGGCCTGGGCGCGCAGACGGCGGGCGCGGCGGCCCTCGCCGTCGACGGCCTGGGCGGGGACGGGCTGCTCCTCGGGGAGGTCGTCGTCGACGTCCCGGCGGCGGCCGGGCAGGGCGAGGACGACGAGGACGAGAGCGAGGAAGCCCTGCGTCCACAGCCAGACGGTGTGGGTGAAGGGGTCGTCGTAGGTGACGTCCAGCTTCCCGCCGGAGGCGGGCAGTTCGAAGCCCTGGGCCCAGCCGTCGACGGTGGTGCGGGTGAGCGGCCTGCCGTCCAGGGTGGCGGTCCAGCCGTCGGCGGCGCTGTCGGCCAGGCGCAGGACGCGGCCGCCGGAGCCGGCCGGGATCGTGGTGTGGATGTCGACCGGACCCGCGGCGACCGGGGTGGTGGTGCCCTTGCCGGACTCGGTGACGATCGCCGCGCGGGAGACCTCCTGGTCGACCCGCCACAGGGCGCCGCCGTTCTGCTGGCTGAGCCGCTTCAGGCCGGGTGTGGCGTCCAGGACGCGGGTGACCTCGCGGGGCGCGCCCTTGTGGACGAGGACGTAGCCCACGGCGAACTTGCCGAGCTGGTCGGCCTGGTCGGCGCCGGAGCCGGCGACGAGGTTGGCGACGACCTTGCCGAGCTGCTTGTCCTCGCCGTCGGCCGTGGCGAGTTCGGCGTCGCCGAGGCGGGCGCCGGAGCCGCGGACCAGCATGTAGCCGACGTGGGCGGCGGAGTCGCTGTCGAGGACGAGGGTGCGGGCCTGGTCGCGGTTGCCGGCCTCCTCGGCGACGAACGCGGGCACCTGGACGGGGTCGCGGCGCTCCAGGGGGCCGTCGGCGCCGCCGATCATCCAGCCGGCGGCGAGCAGCAGGGGGCCCGCGGCGGAGGCGAAGGCGATGAGGGCGGCGACCGGCTGGCGCCAGCCGAAGTTCTGCTCGGCGACACGCGTGCGTGCGCCGTCGGCGCCCATGACGGCGGCGGCCAGGAGCGCGAGGCCGTAGACGAGGGTGGCGGGTCCGGCCCAGGTGGAGCTGTTGGACAGGACCGCGAGGACGAGGGCCACCAGGGCGACCGCCCAGGCCGTCCAGATGCCGAACTGACGCTCGCCGCGCAGCAGGGCGGCGAGCGCGGCCAGGACGATGCCGATGAGCATCAGCCCGTCGACGGTGCCGGGGCCGCCGGGGCTGGCGGCGAGCAGGTCGAGGGCGGAGGCGGTGGACGGGCCGAAGTCCAGTCCGGCCTGGGTGAAGAAGCCGAACGGGAGCAGGGACAGCGACCAGGGCGCGAGGACCAGCAGGGGTGTGCCGAGCTGGGCCAGGAAGCGCAGGCCGTAGGCGGTGATGTCGGCGCGGCGCACGGCCAGGACGGCGAGGCCGAGGACGAGCGCGAGGGGCCAGACGATCGGCGTGAACGCCGTGGTGATCGTCAGCAGCAGGGCGTACGCCCAGGTGGCACGCCAGCTGCCGCGGGCGCCCGAGGTGTGGGTCAGGCCGCTCGCGGCGGCGCCCGCGCGGGCCATGAGCGGCAGCAGGACGGCCAGGACGGCGGTGCCGACGCGGCCGCCGGCGAGGGCGCCGGTGGCGGCGGGCAGGAAGGCGTAGACGACGGCGGCCCACGCGCGCAGGAGGCGGGACTCGACGAGGGGGCGGGAGGCGAAGTAGGCGGTGAGCCCGGCCAGGGGCACCGAGCAGACGAGCAGCACGGTCAGGGCGAGGCCGGTCGAGCCGAACAGCAGGGTGGCGAAGGCCGCGATGATCGCGAGGTAGGGCGGGGCGGACGGGGTGCCGCCCGCGCCGACCGGATGCCAGGCGTCGAGGTAGCGCGACCACAGCTCGGAGGCGTCGGCCGGGGCGGGCAGCAGGGCGCCGCCCGCGAGCGCGCCGCCGCCGAGGAGGTTGCGGCAGGCGACGAGGGAGACGAGCAGCAGGATGAGGAAGAGCACCGGGCCGGGCTTGCGGGCGACGCGCTTGAGCCGGGCGAACTGCTCGATCTCCAGGAAGTCGGCGTCGTCGCCGCCGGGCCCGGACTCCAGACCGCCGCCGTGCCGTCCGGCGCCGCCGGGGGTCTCGGTGTCGGAGGCGCCGAAGAGGTTGCCGGCGACCTGTTCGACGGTGGCCCGTACGGTCGCGCCGGGCGGCGGGAACAGCGGCCTGAGCTCGCCCCTGTCGACCTGCGGCTTGCCGCGCCTGCGCCGTCCGGCGACGATCCGCTCGGGCCGCAGCAGGGTGCCCAGCAGGCCGCGGATCTCGTCGACGGCCTGGCCGGGTACCTTGCCGACGAGGTAGGCGAGCGTGCGCAGCAGGGTGCCGAGGACCAGGCGCAGCAGGACCCAGGGCAGCAGGGCCGTAGGGCTGTTGACGAGGAGGGTGTAGACGGCACCGGCCTTGTCGACCTTGTGCGGGGAGGCCGTGGTGCGGCCCGCGCAGTCGACGGTGCGGCGCTCGCGGGAGGCGGCCTCGGCGTGCCGTACGACGGCGTCGGGGGCGATGAGGACGCGGTGGCCGGCGGCGGTGGCGCGCCAGCACAGGTCGACGTCGTCGCGCATGAGGGGGAGCCGGCGGTCGAAGCCGCCGAGTTCCTCGAAGACGTCGCGGCGGACGAGCATGCCGGCGCTGGACACGGACAGCACGGGCCGGACGTGGTCGTGCTGTCCCTGGTCCTGCTCGCGGCGGTCCAGGCCGGTCCAGCGGCGGCCGGAGGGGGCGATGGTGACGCCGACCTCGAGGAGCTGGCGGCGGTCGTACCAGCCGCGCAGCTTGGGACCGACGACGGCGACGTCGTCGCGGCCCAGTTCGAGTTCGTTGTCCACGACGCGCAGCAGTTCGGCCAGGGCGTCGGGTTCGGGGGCGCAGTCGTCGTGCAGCAGCCACAGCCACTGGACGGGCTCTCCGTGCGGCAGCTCCGGCATGTCGTAGGTGTCGTCGCGCCACGTGCGCGTGACGGGGTCCCAGCCGCTCGGCCGCTTCAGGTAGGGCAGTTCCTCGGGGGTGAGGACGGGGGCGGTGCGGTTGGCCTCCTCGACGGCCTGGCCGAAACCGGTGCGCCGGGCGAGGTGCAGCACGCGGTCGTCGCCGAGGGCCTCGGTGACCAGGTGCGCGGAGTCGTCCGAGCTGCCGGTGTCGGCGGCCATGACGAACTGGACGGGGCGCTCCTGGCCGAGCAGCCCGGCGAGCGCGTCGGGCAGCCAGCGGGCACCGTCGTGGGAGACGAGGACCGCGGTGACGACATGACGCGGGAACTCGGGCGGGCGGGACGGGTCAAACCCGGCAGTGGCAGCGTCGTGGTGGGCTGCCGTGTGGCTGTGCACGGACATCGAGGTACGGGCCCCGGTTCGATGGACTGTGGTGGACGCCTGCGCCGCGTGGGGGCGGCGGGGTGTCTCGGACGAGCGACCACACTATCGGCTGGGCACGACGGCGGCCCGCCGCCTGTGGACAACCCACCTGCGACGGGCCGTTGGGAGCCTCGTCCGCCCGTGACGGGCGATCTTCAGACGGCGGCCTTCTTCAGCCTGCGGCGCTCCCGCTCGGACAGGCCGCCCCAGATGCCGAAGCGCTCGTCGTTGGCGAGGGCGTACTCGAGGCATTCGGAGCGGACCTCGCAGGCGAGACAGACCTTCTTGGCCTCGCGGGTCGAGCCGCCCTTCTCGGGGAAGAAGGACTCGGGGTCGGTCTGGGCGCACAGTGCGCGCTCCTGCCAGCCGAGTTCCTCGCCCGCGTCGTCGACCAGCAGTTGCTGCACCAGCTCGGTCATGTGCGCCCCTCGCTCTGTCTTTTCGCGTCCCCGTGTACGTGGCCGTAAACCGATGTCGGCGGCATGGCCCCTTACCGATGTCGGCTGAACGACACGAGTGAAATTACAAGTGTGCTGCTCCGGGCGAGTCAAGCCGAGATCTGCTATTGGGCCCCTTATTCACTCTGCGGAACCAAGGCCGTGCGGTAAGTGTTCAAATCGCCATAAACCTTGACAGGCAGATGAAGCCCCGGAGGGCTTCGGGCCCCGCACAGCGCTTGTACGGAGAAGGACGCCCAGACGTTCGATCCCGTTGCGACACGTGCGCGGAAGCGAACTGGATCACAGTCGGATCACGGGATCACAACGGCTTACGCGCCCGGCTTGTGCGCCTTGTGTCCCGGAGTCGGCCTGCACAAACCTTTCACCTCGCAGATGCACCGGTTGAGGTGAACCACGTCCCACATATCGGGCGTCGAGTTGACACTGACAGGTGTGGACCGGTGTCCTAGTGGGCATGCTCGCGAACTCGGCACTCACCTCGACCCGCTCGGCCGGGTCCCACGGTGCTGCCCGCGCTCGCTGTAGCTGTTGTCGCTGTTCCAGCTGTTGAGCCCAACGCGCTCCGGCTGCCCCTCCTGAGTCCACCGCGACTCGGCTGCCGTTTCCCTCCGCCCGTACCAGGGCGCCCCTGTCCCGTCCGTGATCCGGGCGGACGGTCCGTGACACCCAGCCACCCCCACCCCTTCCGCGAGGAACACCCCATCCCATGAACAGCGACAGCGACCTGCAGATCGCGGGCGACATCCTCGAAGTCCCCCACCTCCTCCAGGCCCCCCGGGAGCACCCGGCCACCGTGGCCGAGTTCGTCGGCCTGGCCCGCTCCGTCGCCGCCGACCGCGCCCAGTGGGAGCACCTGGTCCGCTACGACGCGACGACCCGCTGGTACCACCGGCTGCGCACCGGCCCGGGCTACGAGGTGTGGCTGCTGTCCTGGGTGCCCGGACAGGGCAGCGGACTCCACGACCACGGCCCCTCCAGCGGTGTGCTGACCGTTCTGGACGGCGAGCTGACCGAGCGCACGGAGCGGGGCAACCGAGTGCTGGGGGCGGGCGCGCAGCGGGTGTTCGCCCCGGGGTACGTGCACGAGGTGGTCAACGACGCGCTGGAACCGGCGGTGAGCCTGCACGTCTACTTCCCCGGCCTGACCGAGATGCCGATGCGCTCCCCGTCCCGGCTCCTCCCGGCCGGGGAACCCGTCCTCGCCTGCACGGCCCGCGACACGTACGACGAGGTGGACGCCGTCACCGCCTAGAGGGTGCGGGGCCTGCCTCGTACCGGGTGGCCGGGTTGTCCACGGGCGGGCGGTTGTCCACAACCGCCCGGCGGGTTGTCAGGGCAGCCTGCGAGACTGGCTCCCATGCGCATTGTGGTTCTGGCAGGCGGCATCGGCGGTGCCCGGTTCCTGCGTGGTCTGAAGCGGGCCGTGCCGGACGCGGACATCACGGTCATCGGCAACACCGGCGACGACATCCATCTCTTCGGGCTGAAGGTCTGCCCGGACCTCGACACCGTGATGTACACGCTGGGCGGCGGCATCAACGAGGAGCAGGGCTGGGGGCGGGCCGACGAGACCTTCCACCTGAAGGAGGAGCTCGCCGCGTACGGCGTGGGGCCCGAGTGGTTCGGGCTGGGTGACCGTGACTTCGCCACACACATCGTGCGGACGCAGATGATCGCCGCCGGGTATCCGCTGAGCGCGGTCACCGAGGCGCTGTGCGACCGGTGGAAGCCCGGCGTGCGGCTGATCCCGATGACGGACGACCGGGTCGAGACCCATGTGGCCGTCACACTGCCCGACAGCGGCTCGGCCGCCGGCTCCGGGGAGCGCAAGGTGATCCACTTCCAGGAGTACTGGGTGCGGCTGCGGGCATCGGTACCGGCGGAGGCCGTCGTGCCGGTCGGGGCCGAGCAGGCGAAGCCGGCGCCCGGCGTGCTCGAGGCGATCGCCGCGGCGGACGTGGTGCTGTTCCCGCCTTCGAACCCGGTCGTCTCCATCGGCACGATCCTCGCGGTGCCCGGCATCCGCGAGGCGATCGCCGAGGCCGGGGTGCCGGTGGTGGGCCTGTCCCCCATCGTCGGGGACGCGCCCGTGCGGGGCATGGCCGACAAGGTGCTCGCGGCGGTCGGCGTGGAGTCGACGGCCGCGGCGGTCGCCGAGCACTACGGCTCCGGGCTGCTCGACGGCTGGCTCGTGGACAGCGTGGACGCGGCGTCCGTGGAGCGGATCGAGGCGGCCGGCATCCGCTGCCGGGCCGTCCCCCTGATCATGAGCGATCCCGACGCGACCGCGCGGATGGCCCGGGAGGCGCTGACCCTGGCGGAGGAGGTGCGGACGGCGTGAGCGGGTCGGCCGGGAGGGGGTACCGGGTCTGGGCCGTGGCCGGGCTGCCCGAGGTGCAGGCCGGGGACGACCTCGCCAAGCTGATAGCCGCCGCCGAGCCGGGGCTGGCCGACGGGGACGTGCTGCTGGTGACGTCGAAGATCGTGTCCAAGGCCGAGGGGCGCGTCGTACGGGCGGACGACCGGGAGGCCGCGATCGACGCCGAGACCGTACGGGTCGTGGCGCGGCGCGGGGCGCTGCGGATCGTCGAGAACCGGCAGGGGCTGATCATGGCCGCGGCGGGCGTCGACGCCTCCAACACCCCCGCGGGGACGGTGCTGTTGCTGCCCGAGGATCCGGACGCGTCCGCGCGGGCGATCCGGGACGGGCTGCGGGACGCGCTCGGTGTCGACGTCGGTGTCGTGGTCACCGACACCTTCGGGCGGCCCTGGCGCGCGGGCCTCACGGACGTGGCGATCGGCGCCGCCGGGGTGCGGGTGCTGGACGATCTGCGCGGGGGCACGGACGCGCACGGCAATCCGCTGAGCGCGACGGTCGTCGCGACGGCGGACGAGCTGGCGGCGGCCGGCGATCTGGTCAAGGGCAAGGCGGCCGGGCTGCCCGTGGCCGTGGTGCGGGGGCTGCCCCATGTCGTGGCCGACGAGGCCGGCGACGGGGCGCGGGCGCTGGTGCGGGGGGCGCGGGACGACATGTTCCGGCTCGGGACGTCGGAGGCGGTGCGGCTGGCGGTGACACAGCGGCGGACCGTGCGGTCCTTCACCGACGAGCCGGTGGACCCCGGGGCGGTACGGCGGGCGGTAGCCGCGGCGGTGACGGCGCCGGCGCCGCATCACACGACGCCGTGGCGGTTCGTGCTGCTGGAGTCGGCGCGGGCGCGCACGCGGTTGCTGGACGCGATGCGGGACGCGTGGGTCGCGGATCTGCGGCGGGACGGGAAGTCCGAGGAGTCGATCGCCAAGCGGACACGGCGGGGCGACGTGCTGCGGCACGCGCCGTACCTGGTGGTTCCGTGCCTGGTGATGGACGGGTCGCACACGTACGGGGACCCGCGGCGGGACGGGGCCGAGCGGGAGATGTTCGTCGTCGCGGCCGGGGCCGGGGTGCAGAACTTCCTGGTCGCGCTGGCCGGGGAGCGGCTGGGGTCGGCGTGGGTGTCGTCGACGATGTTCTGCCGGGACGTGGTGCGGGAGGTGCTGGGGCTGCCGAGGGAGTGGGATCCCATGGGGGCGGTGGCGGTCGGGCATGCGGCGGAAGAGCCCCGGGCCCGGGCGGCGCGGGAGGTGGAGGCGTTCATCGAGGTGCGGTGAACGGCACCGCGCCCGGTACGCCCGCTCGCGTGGGGACCCTCGTACTCTCGTAGGGTCCCTCTCGATTCCCCAGGACCTCAGCCGTGTCGGCGACAGCCGTGTCAGGACGACAGCCGTGTCAGGACGATTCGCTCCCCGGCCCCCGCGCACGACCGTGCGCGGGGGGCATGTCGGTGTGCCCGGCGGGACGCATGGCGGTGTTTCCGGCGGGGCGCGTGGCGGTGTCGCGGGCGGGGTTGCCGGCGGAGTGCCTCGGCCTGCGCAAGGGGGTGCGGCTGCGGCTGTGCGCAGGCTCGTGCGGGAGTGGGTGCCGACGGGGCCGGTCGATCTGGGGCTGGTGCTGGGGCCCCTGCGGCGGGGGGCCGGGGATCCGACGTTCCGGGCGATGCCCGACGGGTCGGTGTGGCGGGCCTGTCTGACGCCCGTCGGGCCCGGGACCCTGCGGGTTTCGGTGCTGCCCGGTGAGGGTGCCGTGCGCGGGGAGGCATGGGGGCCCGGGGCGGAGTGGCTGCTGGCGCAGTTGCCCGAGTTGCTCGGGGCGGCCGACGAGCCGGAGGCGTTCGTGCCGCGGCACCGGGTGGTGGCGGTGGCGCGGCACCGGCGGCCGGGGTTGCGGCTGACGCGGACCGGGCTGGTGCTGGAGTCGCTGATTCCGTCGATCCTGGAGCAGAAGGTCACGACCGACGAGGCCTACCGGGCGTGGCGGTCGCTGGTGCGGAAGTTCGGGGAGCCGGCGCCGGGGCCTGCGGCGGGTGGGCGGCTGTGGGTGATGCCCGCGGCCCGGACGTGGGCGTTGATTCCGTCGTGGGAGTGGCATCGGGCGGGCGTCGACAACAAGCGGGCGTCGACGATTCTGCGGGCTGTGCGGGTGGCGGGGCGGATGGAGGAGGCGGTGGGGATGCCGGCGGAGGAGGCGCGGGCCCGGTTGGAGGTCGTGCCGGGGATCGGACCGTGGACGTCGGCGGAGACGGTGCAGCGCAGTCATGGGGCGGCGGATGCGGTGACCGTGGGGGATCTTCATCTGCCGGGGATCGTGGGGTGGGCGTTGGCCGGGGACCGGGACGCGGATGACGCGGTGATGTTGGAGTTGCTGGAGCCGTATGCGGGGCAGCGGCATCGGGCCGCTCGGTTGATCCTGTTGAGCGGCCGGGTGCCGGAGCGGAGGGCTCCGCGGATGCGGCGTGGGGACATCGGGGCGTTGTGAAGGGTGGGGCGGGCCTTGGGGTTTCGCCCCCGCCCTTGCCCTGGCCCTTGCCCTCCCCGGGGCCCGCCCCGTGCCCCGCTGAGGGCTGCGCCTCCGGGCCCGCTTCGGCCCTGGACGGGACTCGTCCTCAAACGCCGGACGGGCTCTGGGGCACCGGACGAGCCAGGACTACTGGTCCGAGGAGAAGCGGACTGCTCCTGCTGGGATCTGGGCGTCGCACCAGATTCTCGCGCCCTCGCGGAGTTCGTTGTCGGGGCCGACCACGGCGCCGTCGCCGATGACCGTGCCGGTGAGGACGGAGCGTTCGCCCACGCGGGCGCGGGTGCCGATGAGGGAGTCGGTGATGACGGCGCCCGGTTCGATGACGGCGCCGGGGAGGATCGTGGAGCCGAAGACCCTCGCGCCCTCCGCCACGAACGCGCCCTCGCCGACCACCGTGCCGCCCGTCAGCTTGGCGTCCGCCGCGACCCTCGCGGTCGGGAGGATCAGACGGTCGCCGCAGCGGCCGGGGACCGCCGGCGACGGGGCGCGGCCGAGGACGAGGTCCGCCGAGCCGCGTACGAAGGCCGCGGGGGTGCCGAGGTCCAGCCAGTAGGTGGAGTCGACCATGCCCTGGAGGTGGGCCCCGGCGCAGAGGAGGTCGGGGAACGTCTCGCGTTCCACCGAGACGGGGCGCCCCAGCGGGATCGTGTCGATGACCGAGCGCCGGAAGACGTACGCGCCCGCGTTGATCTGGTCGGTGACGATCTCCTCGGGGGTCGGCGGCTTTTCCAGGAACGCCAGGACCTTGCCCGTCCCGTCCGTGGGGACCAGGCCGTAGGCCCGGGGGTCCGTCACCTTCGTGAGGTGCAGCGACACGTCCGCCGACGTCGCCTCGTGGGTGGCCACCAGCCGTCTGATGTCCAGGCCCGTGAGGATGTCGCCGTTGAAGACCAGCACCGGGTCGTCGGGGGCCGAGTGCAGCCGGGACGCCACGTTGCGGATCGCGCCGCCCGTGCCGAGGGGTTCCTCCTCCGTCACGTACTCGATGTGGAGGCCCAGGGACGAGCCGTCGCCGAAGTACGGTTCGAAGACCTCCGCCAGATAACTCGTCGCGAGGACGATGTGGTCCACGCCCGCCGCCTTCGCCCGCGCCAGTTGGTGCGTGAGGAACGGCACCCCCGCCGCCCTGACCATGGGCTTGGGCGTGTGCACCGTGAGCGGGCGCAGCCGGGTGCCCTTGCCGCCGACCAGGAGGATCGCTTCTGTCACCTTCGTCTCTGCTTCCTGCCGGGACCGGCCGAACTGTCATTCGACCGGCCAGTGTATGCAGACCGTCGTGTGGCGCTTTCCAGGCCGTGCGGTGTTCCGTCCCAGTCCCGAACGGACTGTCCCCCCGACGGCTGATGAAATGTGCCCCCACCTGGATGTGTCTCCGGCCGTTCGGGTGCGTCCGGCCCGTGCCGGACCGGTGCGGTCGCTCCGGGGGCCTCCCCCGGCCCCCGGAACTCCCGGTCCTCTCCCCTGCTCAGCGGCCCTGGTAGGACGCCGCTGTCGAGCGGGCCGAGCCGAGCTTGCCGTAGAGCTGCTTGCCGGGGCATTCCGTGGCGAAGCCGTCCCGATGGCCGGAGATCACATTCAGTCGTACGTTCTTTCCCTTTGCGTAGAGATTGCCACCCCCGGACTTCAGGTATGTCTTTCCTTTCGGATTCGCCCCGAAGAGACCGAGCTTCCACGCCGTCAGACGGGCGATCGCCTTGACCGTGGCCGAGTTGGGCTTGGCGGAGGTGTACGTGCCGAGGACGGCGATCCCCATGCTGTTGGTGTTGAAACCGAGGGTGTGGGCACCCATGACGGCCTTCGTCACCCCACCGGCGCGGCCCTCGTAGATGGTTCCGCACTTGTCGATGAGGAAGTTGTAGCCGATGTCGCGCCAGCCCAGGCTCTTGACGTGGTAGCGGTAGATACCGCGGATGACGGACGGGGCCTGGGAGCACTTGTAGTTGTTGCCCGTCGCCGTGTGGTGCACGAAGGCCGCCTTGACCGTCGTCGTGTAGCGGAAGCCCGTCTCCCGCACCGTCTCGTCCGCACCCCAGCCTCGGCGCGTGACGATGGCCGGGCGCGGGCCGATGTAGGGGTTCGCCCGTTTTTTCTTCTTCTTCGTCAAGTCGCCGCCACGCGGGGAGACAAGCTCCCGCCGGGTCTGCTCGCGGTTCAGGGCGGGGATCTCCGCGGCACCGAGGGGGGCGAGGTCCGCGTTGGCGGCGGAGGCGGCCACCGCCTCGCGGGTGGTCAGGGCCGCGGTTTCGGCGACCGGCAGGGCCCGGCTGCGCGGCGGTCCCACCGGGACGTGCGCGGGGGCGGCGGCACCGGGGTCGACCAGTTCCAGACGCAGGCCGGCCGGCAGCGGGGCGGGGGCGGAGAGCGTACGGACTCCCCGGCCCGTCTCCTCCGTACGGCTGCGGGTGTCGGGGTGGACGCGGACCTCGACGCCGTCGGAGTCGCCGACCCACAAGGGGGCGGTGGCGCCCCGGACATGACCCGAGGCGCGTTCGGCGGTGCCGGGGTCGGCGCCGTGGTCGGCGTTGTGGGTCTCCACGTCCTGCCAGCCGGACCAGGCGTTGCCGCCCGCCGCTCGGGTGCGGACCTGGACGCGGCCGTGCAGCTCGTCGTCCGGGTCGTCCCAGACGACGCCGAGGAGGGAGAAGCGCCGCACGTCACGGCGGGGCAGGCCCTGGTCGGCGTTGCCGAGCGTGCGGTCGCGGGCGAGGGGGGTGAGGGGCAGCGACTGGGTGCTGCCGGGGAGGGAAGAGGCTCTGGTGTCGGCGGTGCCGGCCTCCGCGGTCGGCGCCGGTCGCACTGCCGCCGCCGTGGCGGGCGACGTCAGTGGCAGGGCGAGGGCGGCCGCGCAGGTGACACCGATCGAAGTAGCAAGCAATCCACGCATGTGAACGATCCTGGACATGGTCATACATATCTGTCCATCGGTGATGTGACGGGCCGTCGGACGTGTTCCGCCGAACCGGTGGCCGCGCGAGCGCCCGTCGTTCGGCCGAACCGGTGGCCCGGTGGTGGGTGCGGCGGCGGCCCGGCGCGTACGCTTGCGCGGGTGAACGCCACCGATCGCACCCCTGCCGACCTGCTGCGATCCGCGCTCGCCGCGGATCCCGCGCGCCCCCTGGTGACTTTTTACGACGACGCCACGGGCGAGCGGGTCGAATTGTCCGTGGCCACCTTCGCCAACTGGGTGGCCAAGACCTCGAACCTCCTCCAGGACGGGATGTCCGCCGAACCCGGTGACCGGGTCGCGCTGCTGCTGCCCGCGCACTGGCAGACCGCGGTGTGGCTGCTGGCGTGCGCGTCGGTGGGGGTGGTCGCGGACGTGGACGGGGACCCGGCGCGGGCGGACTTCGTCGTGGCCGGGCCGGGGCGGTTCGAGGCGGGGCTCGCGTGCGGCGGGGACCGGTACGCGCTCTCGCTCGCCCCGCTGGGGCGGCGGTTCGTGCCGGCGCCGCCGGACGGGTACGCCGACTACGCCGTGGAGGTCCCGACGTACGGCGACCGCTTCGTGCCGTACGCCCCCGTCGACCCCGAGGCGCCCGCGCTCGTCGTGGCCGGGGCGGAGTACACCGGGGCGGAGATCGTGGAGCGGGCGCGGGCCGAGGCGGGCGGGCTGGGGCTTACGGGGCCCGGGGCGCGGCTGCTGTCCGGGCTGCCGTACGACACCTGGGACGGTCTGAGCGCCGGGCTCTACGCGCCTCTGGCGAGCGGTGGGTCCGTGGTGCTGTGCCGGAATCTGGGGGAGGCGGGGGAGGAGGCCGTGGCCAAGCGGATCGAGAGTGAGCGGGTCACGGCTACCGCGAGGTAGGGGTGCGGGATGCGGGGCGCGGGGGGTGCCGGAGGGGCTCGCCCCCGCCGCCCCTTCCCGTCCCGTCCCCAGGGGCTCCGCCTCTTCGTCCCGCTGGGGGCTGCCGCCCCCAGGCCCCCGCTTCGGCCCTGAACGGGCCTCGTCCTCAAACGCCGGACGGGCTGGGTTGCCGTGACCGGTGCTCTCTTGGGCACGCCGGCCCGCCTGAGGCGCCGTGCCCGGTGCTTTCCCGTGCGTGCCGGTGTGGGGGTTCACCCGGTCGGGTCAGTACCGGCCGCGAGGCGGGCCGGGGCGCGGGATCGTCGTAGGAGCAGCGCGACACGCTCGTACGACCGACCGGACGCGGGAGGGGGTGAGCCGGACGTGAGCGGCTCCTCGGACATACGCCGGCCTCTGGGGCCGGGGGTCGGGGCCTCCGCCGACGGGCGGGGGCTGGTACGGCGGCGTCGGCGGTGGGTGGCGTACGGGGCGGGTGCCGTGGCGCTGCTGCTCGCGGGGAGCGGGGTGGCCGGGTGGGTGCTGTACGCGAAGCTCGACGGGAACATCACGCCCGACGAGGCGGCCGCGGCGGAGCTCGCGCGGTACGCGAAGGAGCGGCCGACCGCGCTGGTGAAGGACGCGCAGAACGTGCTGCTGATCGGGTCGGACTCGCGGGCCGGGGCCGACAACGGCCAGTACGGGACGGACTCGGGCACCGAGCGGTCGGACACCACGATCCTGCTGCATCTGTCCGGCGGTCGGCACAGCGCGACCGCCGTGTCCCTTCCGCGCGATCTGATGGTGGACGTGCCGGCCTGCCGGCGGCGGGACGGGACACGCGGCGCGCCCATGTTCGCGATGTTGAACTACGCCTTCGAGACGGGGGGTTCGGCCTGCACCATCCGGACGGTGGAGAAGCTGACCGGGGTGCGGATCGACCATCACGTCGTCGTCGACTTCAGCGGGTTCAAGGACCTGGTCGACTCCGTCGACGGGGTCCAGGTGTGCCTGCCGGAGCCCATCGTGGACCGGGCCGCCAAGCTGCGGCTGCCCGCGGGGAGGGTGACGCTGAACGGGGAGCAGGCGCTCGGGTACGTCCGCGCCCGCAAGTCCCTCGGGAACGGCAGCGACACCGAGCGGATGGACCGGCAGCAGCGGTTTCTCGCGGCGCTCGTCGACAAGGTGCAGAGCAACGACATCCTGCTGAATCCGGTGAAGCTGTATCCGGTGCTGGACGCGGCCACGTCCTCTCTCACCACCGACCCGGATCTGGCGAGTCTGCGCGGACTCTACGAACTCGTGCGCGGCCTGCGCGACATTCCCACCGAACAGGTGCAATTCCTGACCGTTCCGCGGGAGTCGTACGTCTACAACGCCAATCGCGACCAACTCCTGGAGCCGGAGGCGGAAAAACTCTTCGAACAGCTGCGCACCGACGGCCCGGTGCGGGTTTCTCACCGACTTCCCATGAAATCGGGCTCTGCGGAGTCGGGCGATCACGGACCGTACGGACTGCGGGCCGCCTCCCCCACGCCACCGGCGCCGACGTTCCGCGGGAACACCGCCGCCGACGACGGCTGCGGGTAAAGCGCTTGCCAAGTCGCAGGCCGCGACCGACCCGGGTCCAAAGAAATGGGGCGGATTGCCCGGTTGTAGGGACGTGGAATTTGTCACGGCCGTCGCTCCACGTTGAACTGGGCGGATAGTGTGAGCGATCCGGTGCACCCGGCCGCGAGGTCCGTCCTGGGGTCGTGCACTGAATGACCGAGTGAGACTGAGTGACCTTGACGACCCGAGCGCCTTTTGAGGGGGAAAGGCGCCGCGTGGCCCCGACGGAGGATTCGGAAACCGTGGACGCGCAAGGCCGTGGGCGGGCGGACGACATCGATCCCGCAGACCAGTGGGTGCTCAATCCGGACACCGGCGAATACGAACTGCGACTGACCCCTTCCGCACCGCAGTCGGCGGTTCCCGGACCCCGCAGAGCCGCCTCCCGTACGAAGTCGCCGGCCGGTGCCCCGGGCACGGCGCGCGGCCGCACGCCGGCACCGCCGGACCGGGAGTCGCCGGCGGAGGCGGCGGACCGGGTGCCGGGGCCGCGGCGCCGGCGGGGCGTGCCGGAGGAGCCGTTGCCGAACCGGCGCGGACGCCGGCCGGTGAAGAAGAAGTCGAAGGCGAGGAAGATCCTGCTGTGGACCGGCGGGACGATGGCCTTCGTGCTCGTCGGTACGGCCGCCGCGGCCTACCTCTACCTCGAGCACCTCAACGACAACATCACGGCCGTCTCCGACGACGGCGCGAGCACCGGTGGGTTCAGCAAGGACAAGGCGATCAACATCCTGCTGATCGGCACCGACAAGCGCACCGGCTCCGGCAACAAGGGCTACGGCGACACCGACAGCGTCGGCCACGCGGACACCACGATCCTGCTGCACGTCTCCAAGGACCGTACGAACGCGACCGCGTTGAGCATCCCGCGCGACCTGATCGTGGACGTACCGGACTGCCCGACCACGATGGAGGACGGCAGCACCAAGGTCATCAAGGGCGAGGAGGGCGTCCGCTTCAACACGAGCCTCGGCCAGGAGGAGCGCACGCCGAGCTGCACCGTGCGCACGGTCACCGAGCTGACCGGTATCCAGGCGGACAACTTCATGGTGGCCGACTTCAACGCGGTCAAGACGCTGACCTCGGCCGTCGGCGGTGTCGAGGTGTGCCTGGCCAAGGACATCGACGACCCGGACTCGCATCTGAAGCTGTCGAAGGGCACGCACACCATCGAGGGCGAGCAGGCGCTGGCCTTCCTGCGCACCCGGCACTCGGTGGGCTTCGGCGGCGACCTGAGCCGGATTCAGCTGCAGCAGCAGTTCCTCAGCTCGCTGATGCGCAAGCTGAAGTCGAACGACACGCTGAGCAGCCCCACCAAGATGATCGATCTGGCGGAGGCGGGCACCAAGGCGCTGACCGTCGACTCCCAGCTGGACAGCATCGGCAAGCTCAAGGACCTGGGTCTGGAGCTGGGCAAGCTCAACGTGAAGAACCTGACCTTCACCACCGTCCCGGTGGTCGACAATCCGGCGGAGAAGGTCAAGGCGACGGTCGTCCTCAACGACAGCACCGCGCCCACCGTCTTCCAGATGATCAAGGACGATGTCTCCTTCACCGAGGTGAAGAAGAAGGCGAAGGCGTCCAAGGACGCGGCCGCCGCCGAGGCCGAGGCCCGGCTCAAGGGCACCAAGTCCGCCGCCTCCGAGGTCCGCGTGCGGATCATGAACGGCGGAGCCGTGGCCGGCAGCGCACAGGAGACTCTTAACTGGCTGCAGAATGATGAGGGCGTGACGAAGTCCGAGAACGCGGGCAACGCGCCGAAGGAACTGAGCAGGACGACACTCGAGTACGACCCGGACCAGGCGGACCAGGCTCGCAGGCTCGCCGCCATCATGGGGCTGCCCGGGACGGCGCTGAAGCCGGGTGAGAGCGTCGAGAACGCCCAGGGTCTGCCGACGATGACGCTGACGCTGGGCAAGGACTTCAAGGGCGCGGGCGTCTCGCTCACGGCGGCGACGGAGGTGCCGGACTCGGTCCAGAAGTCCACCGCGGACAAGGTCGAGTGCGCCAAGTAGGTAACCCTACGGGCCCGTCGTGCGTCTGACTTGACGCGGGACGGGCCCGTGTCAGGCGCACGGCGGGGAGGGGCAGGGGAATTGGCGACGACAAGCGGGGTACGGGGCGAGGTTCCGCCGGTCGAGGACACGATGTCCCTGACACCGGTGGACAAGGACGCGGCGGACGACGGCGGCGTCAGAGGTGACCGCGGCGGGGACCGCAAGCGGCGCAGACGGCGTGTCCTGCGCTGGTCGGCGACCGTGCTGGCGGTGGTCATACTCGGCGGCGCGGGGGCCGGATACCTCTACTACGAGCACCTCAACGCCAACATCAAGAGCGACGACCTGAACCTCGGCGACGCGAAGGACCGCGCGGCCAAGACGCAGGCCAACGCGGCCGGGCAGACCGCGCTGAACATCCTGCTGATCGGCTCGGACGCGCGTGACACCGCGGAGAACCAGAAGCTGGGCGGCGCGAGGGACACCTACGGCGGCCCCCCGCTCGCGGACGTCCAGATGCTGCTGCACGTCTCGGCGGACCGCAGCAACATGTCCGTGGTGAGCATGCCCCGCGACACGCTCGTCGACATCCCCAAGTGCACGGACCCGGACACGAAGAAGACGTACGCGGCGAGCACCCGGACGATGACCAACGAGTCGCTGGGCCGCGGCGGCCCGGGCTGCACGGTGGCCACCTGGGAGAAGCTCACCGACATCCACATCGACCACTTCATGATGATCGACTTCTCGGGTGTGGTGTCGATGGCGGACGCGATCGGCGGTGTCCCGGTGTGCGTGGACGCCAACGTCTACTCGCACACCAGCACCGGCAAGGGCTCCGGTCTGAAGCTGGAGGAGGGCACCCACTCCATCAAGGGCAAGCAGGCCCTGCAGTGGCTGCGCACCCGCTACGGCTTCGAGGACGACACCGACCTCGCCCGCGCCAAGGCGCAGCACATGTACATGAACTCGATGGTCCGCGAGCTGCGCGCCAACGCCAAGCTGACCAACCCCAACAAGCTGCGCAAGCTCGCCGAGGCGGCGACGAAGGCGATCACCGTCGACGACGGCCTGGACACCATCACCAAGATGTACGACCTGGCGGGCGAGTTGCAGAAGGTGCCCACCGAGCGCATCACGATGACGACGATGCCGAACGCGTACGACACCGTGCAGACCGGGCGGGTGGTGCCCACCGAGGACGCCACGAAGCTGTTCCGGCTGGTGCGCGAGGACATAGCGCTCGACGGCAAGGACGAGAAGAAGACCACCGCCAGCCCCTCGCCGACGGTCACGGACACGGCCGCCGCGGACGGGGAGATCGCGGTGCAGGTGCACAACAGCACCCGTACGGGCACCTACGCCCCCGTCTCCGGGCGGGCGACCGCGGTGACCGAGCTGCTGCAGGACAAGGGCTTCACCGATGCCGTCGCGGACACCTCCGCGGCCTCTTCCGAGGAGACCACGGTGATCCGCTACCCGAGCGCCGACCTCCAGGCCGACGCGCAGCGGGTCGCCAAGGCCCTCGGCATTCCGGCGAGCCAGGTGAAGAAGTCCACCGACGTCTCCGGCATCACGCTCTACGTGGGCGGCGACTGGCGGTCCGGCACCAAGTACGAGGCGCCGGAGAAGGAGGAGGACGACAACACGACGCCCAAGTCGGCGCAGGCGATGAACGGCGCCGACGACTCGCAGTGCATGCACGTGGACCCGAACTACACCTGGTAGTCCGGGCCCTGGTGCCGTCCGGCGGTGGTCAGCTCGACGAGCTGCTGAGAACCGCCGGGCGGCGCGACGCGATGACCTTCTTCGCCAGCGACCTCGGGCTGGTCAGGAAGCCGAACCCCCACGACATGTGCATGGTGGCCAGGGCGACGGGTATCCGGAGCCGTGCCTTCAGCGGCAGCCCCCTGCCGGCCGGCACCGACCCGGCGACGATCGCCGCGAGGTAACCGCCGGGGACCAGGAACCCGAGCGGGGTGACGGCGGCGCCCACGACCAGGCCGGCGGCCATCGCGCAGACCGCGGTGGGCGGGGCGAGGTAGCGCAGGTTGATGGAGCCCTCGTGGTAGCGGGCGACGACGTGCCGCCAGCGGCCGTAGTCCTTGTACTGCTTGGCGAGCGCCTTCACGCTGGGCCGCGGCCGGTACGACACCCTCAGCTCCGGCGAGAACCAGATCAGCCCGCCGGCCTCCCGGATGCGGAAGTTCAGCTCCCAGTCCTGGGCGCGGATGAACTCCTCGTTGTACCCGCCCTGCTGTTCCAGGGCCTCCCGCCGGAACACGCCCAGGTACACGGTCTCGGCGGGGCCGGCCTGTCCGCCCGTGTGGAAGGCGGCGTTGCCCACGCCGATCTTCGAGGTCATGGCGGCGGCGACCGCGTGCTCCCAGTCGTTCTCGCCCTCGGCGTGCATGATCCCGCCGACGTTCTGCGCGCCGGTCTCCTCCAGGAGCCGTACGGCGGTGGCGATGTAGTCCGGGGAGAGCATGCCGTGCCCGTCGACGCGGACGACGACCGGATGCCGTGAGGCCTTGATCGCGGCGTTGAGGGCGGCGGGCGTGCGGCCGGTGGGATTGGGCACGGTGTGGACGCGCGCGTCTTCCGCGACGAGCTCGGCGGCGATCTCGTCCGTGCGGTCCGTGGACGGACCGAGGGCGATCACGACCTCCATCTCGCCGGCGTACTCCTGCGCGAGGATCGCTTGGACGGCTCCGCGCAGATGCCGCTCCTCGTTGAGGACGGGCATGATGACGGACACGGCGGGGAGCTGCACGTCGGGCTTGGCGTTCATAGGGGGCTCACGTTACCGCGAACGGGGGACACGGGTGCGCCCCGCCGGGTGCGCTGCCCCGGGCGACAGATCGTACGGGCCTACGGTACTCACGGCTCCCCCGCCCGGGCCCGCACGGCCCAGGCCGTCGCCCGGAGGTGTCCCGTCATGCCCACCCCACCGCACCGGCCCCGGCGCCGACCGCCGCGCCCCCCGGTACGCCCCGTTCGCAGGAGAGGTCCCCGCTGGGTCATGCGGGCGGCGACCACACTCTCCGTCGTCGTCCTGGCCTCCGCCGGGATCGGGCACTCCGTGGTCACCAGCCTCGACGCGGACATCGCCCGCGTCGACCCCTTCAAGGACATGAAGAACCGGCCGCGGGCCGGTCACGGCATGAACGTCCTGCTGGTCGGCACCGACGGGCGGGACAAGATCACGGAGGCCGAGCGGCGGCGGTTCCGTCTCGGCGGCGCGCCCTGCCACTGCACCGACACGATCATGATCGTGCACATCTCGGAGGACCGGGAGCGGGCCAGCGTGGTCAGTCTGCCGCGCGACTCGTACGCCGAGACGCCCCCGCACACCGACCAGAACAGCGGCGACGAGCACCGCGGCCACCCGATCAAGCTCAACGCGGCGTACGCGGAGGGGGGTCCGCAGCTGACCGTGCGCACGGTCGAGAGCATGACGCGCGTGAAGATCGACCACTATCTGGAGGTGGACTTCACCAGCTTCATGAAGACGGTGGACGTGCTGGGCGGGGTGAAGATCTGCACCGCGCAGCCCCTGAGGGACACGTACACGGGTCTGGACCTGCCGCCGGGCGAGCACACCCTGCGGGGCGGCGCCGCCCTGCAGTACGTCCGTTCCCGGCACGCGGACGCCTCCTCCGACCTGGGCCGGATGAAGCGTCAGCAGCGCTTCCTGGCCTCGTTGGTGGACCAGGCGACGTCGTCCGGGATCCTGCTGAACCCGCTGAAGTTCCGGGACGTGACGCGGGCCGTGCTGGGTTCGGTCCGCGCGGACCGCGGCTTCGGCACGGACGAACTCCTCGACCTGGGCCGGGCGATGCGCACCTTCTCCCCCGCCTCCTCCGAGTTCACGACGGTGCCGATCGGCCGGATGGGCCTTGCCGTCCCGGGCATCGGCTCGACCCTGAAATGGGACCCGGTGAAGGCCGAACGCCTCTTCCGGTCCCTGCGCGAGGACAAGCCCCTCGCGACGAGCCCGCCGCGGCCCGAGCCGAGCCCGCGCGAGGAGGCCGTGCCGGTGGAGGTGGCGCCGCGGCAGATCCGGGTCCAGGTCGAGAACGGCACGACGACGAGGGGCCTGGGCAGGCGCGTGGACGAGGCCCTCGCGGCCACGGGCTTCCGTACGACCCACCGCCCGGTCGACACCCCCGGCCGGGCCCTCCGGCGCACGGTCGTCCTCCACGACCCCCGCTGGGACCGCTCGGCCAGGTCCCTGGCCGCCGCACTGCCGGGCAGCGAACTCCGCGCGGCCCCGGGACTCGGCCCGGTCCTGAAGGTCCTCGCGGGCACGGACTTCCGCGCGGTGCGGAAGGTGCGGGGACAGGAGCCGGTGGGACGGGAGTCGGAAGTGGTGCGGGGGAACGAGGTGGGGTGCGCCTAGGCCGTGCGGACACGACCTGGGGCCGAAGGAGCGCACCCCGATGGCGGACGGGGCCGTGGGGGCGTAGGACGGAAGTGCACGGGGCCCGCCCCGGGCCCCTCACCCCCCCAGGAGGAGCCATGACCATGCACCAGTCCGGAGCCATGACGGCCATGAGCAAGGAGATGCAGGACTGCGTCCAGGCGTGCATGTCCTGCCACAGCGTCTGCGAGGAGACCATGAGCTCCTGCATGCAGATGGGCGGCCAGGCCCAGATGCAGATCATGCGCGCGCTGATGGACTGCTCCGAGATGACCCGCATGTGCGCCGACATGATGATGCGGCGCTCGCCCATGTCGGCCGAGATGTGCGCGATGTGCGCCAAGGCCTGCGACATGTGCGCCGAGGCGTGTATGTCCATGCCGGACGATCCGCAGATGATGCGCTGCGCGGAGGCGTGTCGCCGCTGTGCCGAGATGTGCCGCACGATGGCGGGCGCCCGGATGTGATCCGCGCCTGAACACAGCTCAGGGGCACCCGCCCGGGTGCCCCTGAGCCATGGCCGCGCTCTCACCCGAACAGCGGCTCCAGCTCCCGCTCCAGGTCGGCCGGCGCACGGAAGTGGACGGCCCGCATGCCCAGTGCGGCCGCCGCCGCCACGTTCTCCGGGCTGTCGTCCACGAACAGGCACCGCTCCGGCCGTACGCCCGCCCGGGCCGCCCCGAGTTCCAGGATGCGCGGGTCGGGCTTGGCGAGGCCGACGCGGGCGCTGCTGACGACGTCGTCGGCGAGGTCGGTGAGGCCCATCGCGGCCAGGTCGGCCTCCAGACCGGTCGTCGCGTTGCTGACGAGGACGAGCGGCACCCGGGTGCGGGCCCGGCGCAGCAGCGCGACCACGTCGTCGTCGGCGTGGAAGGGCGACTCCAGCAGCGCGGTGCCGAGCGACCAGGCCGTCTCCTCGTCCTCCACCAGCCCGGCGAGCCCCTGGGCGATGGCGGCCACCCACTCCTGCTCGGTGATCTGCCCGAGCAGCAGCGGTCCGTCGACCTCGGGGGAGAACGCCACCTTCTTGGTGGTGCCCTCGGCCAGCCCGCAGGCGCGTTCCAGCGCCTCCAGGTGGGCGGAGTCGAAGTGACGGATCACGTTGTCGATGTCGCAGAGCACCGCGTCGAAGGGGCGGCCGGACGGATGTCCGGCACCGGGCCGCCCGGCGGCCCGGTCGATGATCCCGTCAGTCACTCGTCACCGTGACCTTCTCGTCGTTGTTCAGCTCCTCCACCAGCTTCTTCACCTTCGTCTTGTCCCAGACGAGGTTGCCGCCGGAGGAGCCCGAGATCGGCATGTTCATCGACACGCCGTCGCCGCCGTTGACGCCCTTCATGGCGAAGAACATGGACCCGAGGTCGTACAGCCCCATGTCCTTGTCGACGATCAGGGAGTCCAGGCCGGCGCCCATCGTCGGGTACAGCTTGAAGGGGTTCAGGACCGTCGACGGGGTCGCCACCTGGTGGGCGAGGGCGGCGAGGAACTTCTGCTGGTTCTTGGTGCGCTCGAGGTCGGACGCGGCGAAGGCGTGCCGGGTCCGCACGAAGGCGAGCGCCTCCTCGCCGTTCAGCGTCTGCTTGCCCGCCTTGAAGTCGGCGCCCGAGTACTTGTCCTTGAACGCCTTGTCGATGGTGATCTCGACACCGCCGACCGCGTCCACGATGTTCGCGAACCCGGCGAAGCCGATCTCGACGTAGTGGTCGATGTGCAGGCCGGTGTTGTACTCGACCGTGCGGACGAGCAGCTCGGGGCCGTCCTCCGCGTAGGCCGCGTTCAGCTTCACGTGCCGGCCGGTGCCCTTGTAGGTCTTGCCGGACTCCGAGCCCACGTACGTCGGGATCTCCACGTCCGAGTCGCGGGGCAGCGAGATCAGCGTGTCGCCGTTGGACCCGACGTGCAGGATCATCATCGAGTCGGTGCGCTTGCCCTCGGCGGAGCCGGTGTGCAGCTCCTTCTTGTCCGCGGCGGACAGGCCCTCACGGCTGTCGGAGCCGACGATCAGGTAGTTGGTGCCCTCGCCGGTCTCGGGCCGGTCGATGACCTTCGACAGGTCGACCTCGCGGCGCAGCTTGCCGTCGGCCCAGAAGTAGGTGCTCACCGTGGTGACGAGCAGCACGGCCGTGACCGTGATCGCGGTCCACTTGATGCGGCGGCGCCAGTCCGGCGCGGGGCGGGCGCCCTGCGGGTACGCGCCGCCCGGTCCGCCCGGCTCACCCGGGCCGCCGGGCGCGCCGTAGACGTGGCCCGTGCTGTAGCCGCTGTCGTACCCGGTCTGCTGGGCGTTGGTGTAGTCGCCGTATCCCTGGCCGTTGACGTACGACGGCTGCTGCGGGACGCCGGGGCTGTGCGGCGGGGCGGCCGGGCCACGGCGGACCTGGCGCATGACGCGCGCGCTCTCCGGCTGGGCACCGGCGCTGCCGCTTCCGTAGCGGGGGCCGCCGTTGTTGTCGGACCATCCCTCGGGCCAATCGTTCATGCGCCCCAGTGTGCCGGTCCGGGCTGTGTCCCTTACAAGGGGTGTCGGAAAATCAGCGCTCCGCTGTTGCCAAGCTGACACAAAGTTCCGGCTTGTCCCCCTCGGCATAAGGTGGAGGTCATGACAGACCAGGTCACCGCAGTGGACTCGGACCTCCCGGACATCCCGGGCAAGCCCACCTCCGCCTCCCGCACCACCCTCAGCCACATCATGACCCACAACGACACCAACCTCCTGGGGACGGTGCACGGCGGTGTGATCATGAAGCTCGTCGACGACGCGGCGGGCGCCGTGGCCGGCCGGCACTCCGGCGGCCCCGCCGTCACCGCGTCCATGGACGAGATGGTGTTCCTGGAGCCGGTCCGCGTCGGCGACCTCGTCCATGTCAAGGCCCAGGTCAACTGGACCGGCCGCACCTCGATGGAGGTCGGTGTCCGGGTGCTGGCCGAACGCTGGAACGAGTCCACCCCGCCCACCCAGGTCGGCTCGGCCTACCTGGTCTTCGCCGCCGTGGACGCCGACGGCAAGCCCCGTACGGTCCCGCCGGTCGTCCCCGAGACGGAGCGCGACAAGCGCCGCTACCAGGAGGCCCAGATCCGCCGTACACACCGGCTGGCGCGCCGGCGGGCGATCAGGGAGCTGCGGGAACGGCGGATCGCCGAGGGCTACGGGGACTGACGTCCGCCGCCGCGCTCAGGACGGGGCGAGCAGCCGCTCCAGCTTGCCGAACCCCTGGGTCCAGCCCTCCTCGTGCAGGGCCCGGCGCCGTTCGGTGGCGAAGTGCCCCTGCGTGAGCACCAGCTCGGCCGCGCCGGTGCCCAGGTCGCGCAGTTCCAGCGTCACCACCGTCTCCCTGTCCTCGGGGTCGGGCTCCTCCCAGCGGAAGGTGTAGCGCAGCAGCCGCGGGGGGTCGACGTCGAGGAACTCGCCCGCCAGACGGAACAGGGCGCCCTCGGGCGGCTGCATGTCGATCCGGTAGGCCCCTCCCGGCCGGAGGTCGCTCTCCACGGCCGGGATGGTGAACCCGTCGGGCCCCCACCACCGGGCGAGCTCTGGCGGTTCGGTCAGGGCGCGGAACACGTCCGGGGACGCGGCGGGCAGCTCGCACCGCAGAATCAGCACCAGTCCGGCATCGCTCGTCATGACTCCATCGTGACCGCGGGTCCCCCCGCACGCACGTCGCCCTCCGGCCGGTGACCCGGCGGAGGGCGACGGACGGCGGGCGGGGGCGGGCCCTACGGCAGGTTGCGCGCCATGACGATGCGCTGGACCTGGTTCGTGCCCTCGTAGATCTGCGTGATCTTGGCGTCGCGCATCATGCGCTCGACCGGGTAGTCGCGGGTGTAGCCGTACCCGCCGAGGAGCTGGACGGCGTCCGTGGTGACCTCCATCGCCACGTCCGAGGCGAAGCACTTGGCGGCCGCGCCCTGGAAGGTGAGGTCGGCGTCGCCGCGCTCGGACTTGGCGGCCGCCGCGTACGTCAGCTGACGGGCGGCCTCGATCTTCATGGCCATGTCGGCGAGCATGAACTGGATGCCCTGGAAGTCGGCGATCGGCTTGCCGAACTGCTTGCGCTCCTGGACGTAGCCCTTGGCGTAGTCGAAGGCGCCCTGGGCGACGCCGAGGGCCTGGGCGGCGATGGTGATGCGGGTGTGGTCGAGGGTCGCCATCGCCGTCGCGAACCCGGTGCCCTCCTCGCCGATCATGCGGTCGGCGGGGATGCGGACGTTGTCGAAGTAGACCTCGCGGGTCGGGGAGCCCTTGATGCCCAGCTTCTTCTCCGGGGCGCCGAAGGAGACGCCCTCGTCGGACTTCTCGACGACGAACGCCGAGATGCCCTTGGAGCGCTTGGTGGGGTCGGTGACGGCCATCACCGTGTAGTACTCGGAGACGCCGGCGTTGGTGATCCAGCGCTTCACGCCGTTGAGTATCCAGTGGTCGCCGTCGCGGACCGCCTTGGTCTTCATGCCGGCCGCGTCCGAGCCGGCGTCGGGCTCGGAGAGGCAGTACGAGAACATCGCGTCGCCCTTGGCCAGCGGCGTCAGGTACTTCTTCTTCAGGTCCTCGGAGCCGGAGAGGATCACCGGGAGCGAGCCCAGCTTGTTCACCGCGGGGATCAGGGAGGAGGAGACGCAGGCGCGGGCCACCTCCTCGATGACGATCACCGTCGCCAGGGCGTCCGCGCCCGCGCCGCCGTACGACTCGGGTACGTGCACCGCGTGCAGGTCGCTCGCGACCAGCGCGTCCAGCGCCTCCTGCGGGAACCGGGCCTCCTCGTCCACCGCGGCGGCGTAGGGCGCGATCTTCGCCTCGGCCAGGGAGCGGATGGCGTCGCGGAGCATGTCGTGCTCCTCGGACGGGCGGTACAGGTCGAAGTCAGCCGATCCGGCCAAGATTGCTCACGCTCCAAAGACGCTGCGATTACCGACGCTAATTACCGTTAAGTAACTCAAATTTTAGAGCCCCCACCGCGCGTCTGACACGTGAGGTGGACAACAAGGGGAAGCCTTGGGGGGAAAGCGCCCGGTGAGGGGCTCCGGCCCGCCCCGATATGCTCGGGCGCGCACCCCCGGCTTATCTTTCCTGGAGCGTCCATGAGCCTCAAGATCACCGTGATCGGCACCGGCTATCTCGGGGCCACGCATGCCGCGGCCATGGCCGAGCTGGGCTTCGAGGTGCTCGCCCTGGACGTCGTCAAGGAGAAGATCGAGAAGCTGGAGCGCGGCGAGACGCCCATGTACGAGCCGGGGCTGGAGGAGCTGCTGCGGCGGCACGTCGCCGGGTTCGAGGGCTCCACCGGGCGGCTGCGCTTCACCCTGGACTGGGCCGAGGTGGGCGCCTTCGGCGATATCCACTTCGTGTGCGTGAACACCCCGCAGAAGCACGGCGAGTACGCCTGCGACATGTCGTACGTCGAGTCGGCGATCGGCTCGCTCGCGCCGCATCTGACCCGGCCCGCGCTCGTCGTCGGCAAGTCGACCGTGCCCGTGGGCTCCGCCGAGCGCCTCGCCCGGACGATCGCCGAGCTGGCGCCCGCGGGGGCCGATGCCGAGCTGGCCTGGAACCCTGAGTTCCTGCGGGAGGGGTTCGCCGTCGACGACACCCTGCACCCGGACCGGATCGTCGTCGGCGTGCGCAGCGAGCGGGCCGAGAAGCTGCTGCGGAAGGTGTACGCCACCCCGATCAAGGAGGGTTCGCCGTTCGTCGTCACCGACTTCCCGACGGCCGAGCTGGTGAAGACCTCCGCGAACTCCTTCCTCGCCACGAAGATCTCCTTCATCAACGCGATGGCGGAGGTGTGCGAGGCCGCCGGCGGTGACGTCGCCAAGCTGGCCGAGGCCATCGGTCACGACGACCGCATCGGCAAGAAGTTCCTGCGGGCGGGCATCGGCTTCGGGGGCGGCTGCCTCCCCAAGGACATCCGGGCCTTCATGGCCCGCGCCGGTGAGCTCGGCGCCGACCAGGCGCTGACCTTCCTGCGCGAGATCGACTCCATCAACATGCGCCAGCGCGGCCAGATGGTGGAGCTGGCGCGGGAGGCCCTCGGCGGCGGCCCCTTCCTGGGCCGGCGGGTCGCCGTGCTGGGCGCCACCTTCAAGCCGGACTCCGACGACGTACGGGACTCGCCCGCGCTGAACGTCGCCGGGCAGATCCACCTCCAGGGCGGCCAGGTGACCGTCTACGACCCCAAGGGGATGGAGAACGCCCGCCGGGTGTTCCCGACGCTCGGGTACGCCTCCTCGGCCCTGGAGGCCGTACGGGGCGCCGACGTCGTCCTGCACCTGACCGAGTGGCGGGAGTTCCGTGAGCTGGACCCGGCGGCGCTCGGGGAGGTGGCGGCGGCCCGGCTGATCCTCGACGGGCGCAACGCGCTCGACCCGGCGCTGTGGCGCAAGGCGGGCTGGACGTACCGGGCGATGGGCCGGCCCACGGCCTGAGGGCAGGGTGACGCCGGTTCGGCCGAGGCTCAGTCGGCCGAACCGGCGTCTGCCTGCATTCTGCCGTACCCGGGTGCCGTATGCCGTGTGAACTTCCTGTGGGTTACGCGGAACCCCCGGCAGGGCACCCGTCCCGCATGGCTTCCGAGGTGCGTCTCCGTTCCGTCGTGCTCGACTGTCCCGACCCGCGTGCGCTCGCGGACTTCTACGCGGCTCTCCTGGGCGGCACCCCCTGGGCCGAGGAGGGCGAGGAGGACTGGTACGTCCTCCAGGTCCCCGGCGGCCCCCGGCTGGCCTTCCAGCAGGTCGAGGGGTACACCCCGCCCGAGTGGCCGCGCGCCGACCGCAACCCGCAGCAGTTCCACCTCGACCTCGACGCCGGGGCCACCTGGGCGGAGATGGACGCGGCCCACGAGCGGGTGCTGGCGCTCGGGGCACGGCCGCTGGACCTGGAGGACCGGGAGAAGAAGGACTTCCAGGTCTACGCGGATCCGGCGGGGCATCCGTTCTGCCTGTGCCGGATCGAACACCCCTAGGGGGTGTCCGCTCAGCCGTCGAGCGACTCGATCGTGGCGTGGGACGGTGCGCGGGTGCTCTGCAGGTCCCGGGCGACGTCCTCCGCGGCGCCCAGCACCCGGACCGCGTTCCGCCAGGTCAGCTTGGCGAGGTCGGGCCGGGACCAGCCGCGGTCGAGGAGCTCCGCGATCAGGTTGGGGTAGCCGGAGACGTCGTCCAGGCCGGCGGGGGTGAAGGCCGTGCCATCGTAGTCGCCGCCGATGCCGAGGTGGTCGATGCCCGCCACCTCACGCATGTGGTCGAGGTGGTCGGCGACGGTCGCGACCGTGGCGACCGGACGGGGGTTCGCCTCCTCGAAGGCGCGGTGGACCTTCATCGCCTCGGGGGTCGTGTCCAGGTCGAAGAAGCCGTGGGCGCGCAGGTTCTCACCGGCCGCCGCCGTCCACTCGACCGCCGCCTGCAGGACGAACTTCGGCACGAACGTGACCATCGCGACGCCGCCGTTGGCGGGCAGCCGCTCCAGGATGTCGTCCGGGATGTTGCGGGGGTGGTCGCAGACCGCGCGGGCGGAGGAGTGGGAGAAGACCACCGGCGCCGAACTGGTGTCCAGGGCGTCGCGCATGGTCGTCGCCGCGACGTGCGAGAGGTCGACCAGCATGCCCAGCCGGTTCATCTCGCGCACGACCTCGCGGCCGAAGGCCGTCAGGCCGCCCGCTCTCGGCTCGTCGGTCGCGGAGTCCGCCCAGTCCACGTTGTCGTTGTGGGTGAGCGTCAGGTACCGCACCCCGAGCGCGTACAGGCCGCGCAGGGTGCCCAGCGAGTTGGCGATGGAGTGGCCGCCCTCGGCGCCCATGAGGGAGGCGATACGGCCCTGTGCGCGCGCCGCCTCCATGTCCGCGGCGGTCAGGGCGGCCCTGAGGTGCCCGGGGTGGCGGTCGACGAGCCGGCGGACGCAGTCGATCTGCTCCAGCGTCGCGGGGACCGGGTCGGGCCGGTCCGCGCGGACGTACACCGACCAGAACTGCGCGCCGACGCCGCCCTGCCGCAGGCGCGGGAGGTCGGTGTGCAGGTGGGCGGCCTGGGAGGTGGCGATGTCGCGGGCGTCGAGGTCGTAGCGGACCTGTTCGCGCAGCGCCCAGGGCAGGTCGTTGTGGCCGTCGACGACCGGGAACTCGGCGAGGAGTTCCCGGGCTGCCTCCAGAGAGCTCAAGGCCGTCACTTCCCGAAGCCGAAACCGTTGCCGGAGCCCTCGGCCCTGGCACGCAGCCGCTTGCCCTTCTCGGTGGCCTGGTCGTTCAGCTCCTGCTGGAACTCGCGCATCCGGGCCAGGAGGTCCTCGTCGTGGGCGGCGAGGATCCGGGCGGCGAGCAGGCCCGCGTTGCGGGCGCCGCCGACGGAGACCGTGGCGACGGGCACACCGGCCGGCATCTGCACGATGGACAGGAGGCTGTCCATGCCGTCGAGGTACTTCAGCGGGACGGGCACGCCGATGACCGGCAGCGGGGTGACGGAGGCGAGCATGCCGGGGAGGTGGGCGGCGCCGCCGGCGCCCGCGATGATCACCTTCAGGCCGCGGCCGTCCGCCTGCTCGCCGTAGGCGATCATCTCGCGGGGCATGCGGTGCGCGGAGACGACGTCGACCTCGTAGTCGATCTCGAACTCGTCGAGGGCCTGGGCGGCGGCCTCCATGACGGGCCAGTCGCTGTCCGAACCCATGACGATGCCAACAACGGGGCTCATTCGGTGATCGTGCCTCTCAGGTAGCCGGCTGCGTGACGGGCGCGCTCCAGCACGTCGCCGAGGTCGTCGCCGTAGGTGTTGACGTGGCCCACCTTGCGGCCGGGTTTCACGTCCTTGCCGTACATGTGGATCTTGAGCTGTGGGTCGCGGGCCATGCAGTGCAGGTAGGCGGAGTACATGTCCGGGAAGTCGCCGCCGAGCACGTTCACCATGACCGTCCAGGGCGCGCGCGGGCGCGGGTCGCCGAGGGGGAGGTCGAGGACGGCGCGGACGTGGTTGGCGAACTGGGAGGTGATCGCGCCGTCCTGGGTCCAGTGGCCGGAGTTGTGCGGGCGCATCGCCAGTTCGTTGACGAGGATGCGGCCGTCGCTGGTCTGGAACAGTTCGACGGCGAGGTGGCCGACGACGTCCAGTTCCTTGGCGATGCGCAGGGCCATCTCCTCGGCCCTCAGGGCGAGGGAGCGGTCCAGGCCGGGGGCGGGGGCGATCACCGTGTCGCAGACGCCGTCGACCTGCTGGGACTCGACCACCGGGTAGGCGACCGCCTGGCCGTGCGGGGAGCGCACGACGTTGGCGGCGAGCTCGCGGACGTAGTCGACCTTCTCCTCGGCGAGGACGGGGACGCCCGCGCGGAACGGGTCCTCGGCCTCCTCGGCCGAGTCGACGACCCAGACGCCCTTGCCGTCGTAGCCGCCGCGGACGGTCTTGAGGACGACCGGGAAGCCGTCGCCCTCCGCCGCGAAGGCGACCACGTCCTGCGGGTCCGTCACGATGCGGTGCCTCGGGCACGGCACGCCGATCGCGTCGAGCTTCGCGCGCATCACGCCCTTGTCCTGGGCGTGCACGAGCGCGTCCGGGCCGGGCCGGACGGGGATGCCGTCCGCCTCCAGGGCCCTGAGGTGCTCGGTGGGTACATGTTCGTGATCGAAGGTGATCACATCGCACCCGCGCGCGAAGTCACGCAGCGTGTCGAGGTCGCGGTAGTCGCCGATGACGACATCGCTCACGACCTGCGCCGCGGAATCCTGGGGGGTGTCACTGAGGAGCTTGAACCTGATGCCGAGCGGGATGCCTGCCTCGTGTGTCATACGAGCGAGCTGGCCTCCGCCGACCATGCCGACTACCGGGAACGTCACGCCCCCAGGGTATCGGCCACGCGGGCGTGGCCGGATCCCGCGCCCGCCGGGAGCGGGCCCACGCTTCTCACCGGGCTTTCGACCGGCTCATACCGGCCGTTTGCCGCCTTCTTCCCGACCCGTCGCCGACCTGTGAGGGGCGAGCACAGGAAACCGACAAGAGTGGTGGTTAGCATGGCTGGGTTGACGAAATCGAGACCCGGACGGGGGCCTGTACGACCATGGCACATGGTTCCTCGGGGCAAGGACGGCTGCGGCGGGTAGCCCGTGAGCTGGTCAAGTTCGGGGCGGTCGGCGGTGCCGGGGTGCTGGTCAACCTCGGCGTGTTCAACCTCGTCCGGCACCTGACCGATCTCCAGGTGGTGCGGGCCAGCGTCATCGCGACCGTCGTGTCGATCGTCTTCAACTATCTCGGGTTCCGGTACTTCACCTACCGTGACCGCGACAAGAGCGGGCGGACGAAGGAACTGACGCTGTTCCTGCTGTTCAGCGCGGTCGGGCTGGTCATCGAGAACGGACTGCTGTTCGCGGCGACGTACGGCTTCGGCTGGGACAGCCCGCTGCAGAGCAACGTCTTCAAGTTCCTCGGCATCGGGGTCGCGACCCTGTTCCGCTTCTGGTCCTACCGGACGTGGGTGTTCCGTGCGCTGCCGGCGAAGGAGGCCGTGGCCAGCGCGGAGTCCTTTCTGACGGAGGAGTCGCTCATCGGCGGACAGGCCCGCAAGGCCGAGCCCCGCCAGCGCGTCGGCTGACCCGCGGGACGGAACGGGCTACGGAGCGGGGGGCAGGACCCCTACCGCACCATCGGCTCATCGTCCTGCGACGTCCTCTTCTGGGGCGCCGTGCGGGAGAGGAACAGGCCGAAGACCGGCGGCTGGGCCTGGAGCATTTCGAGGCGGCCGCCGTCGGCCTCGGCGAGGTCGCGGGCGACGGCCAGGCCGATGCCCGTGGAGTTGCGGCCGCTGATCGTGCGCTCGAAGATCCGGGCGCCCAGGTCGGCGGGGACGCCGGGACCCTCGTCGGTGACCTCGATGACCGCCTGGTTGCCGGTGACGCGGGTGCGCAGGGCGACCGTGCCGCCGCCGTGCATGAGGGAGTTCTCGATCAGGGCGGCGAGGACCTGGGCGACCGCGCCCGGGGTGCCCACCGCCCGCAGGTGCCGCTTGCCGGAGCTGACGATGGCGCGGCCCGCGCTGCGGTAGGCGGGACGCCATTCGGCGAGCTGCTGCTGGATGACCTCGTCCAGGTCGAAGGAGACGGCGGAGCCGGTGCGCGGGTCCCGGGCGTTGGTCAGGAGGCGCTCCACCACGTCCGTCAGGCGTTCCACCTGCGTCAGCGCGATCGTCGCCTCGTCCTTCACCGTGTCCGGGTCGTCGGTGAGGGTGATCTCCTCCAGGCGCATCGACAGCGCCGTCAGGGGGGTGCGGAGCTGGTGGGAGGCGTCGGCCGCCAGACGGCGCTCGGCGGTGAGCATGCGGGCGATGCGTTCCGCCGAGGAGTCCAGCACGTCGGCGACCCGGTCCAGCTCGGGGACGCCGTAGCGCTTGTGCCGGGGCCGGGGGTCGCCCGAGCCGAGGCGTTCGGCGGTCTCGGCCAGGTCGGTGAGGGGGGAGGCCAGCTTGTTCGCCTGGCGGATGGCGAGGAGGACCGCCGCGACCACCGCCAGGAGGGCCACCAGACCGATGATGAGGAGGGTGCGGCCGACCTCGCGGGTGATCGTGGAGCGCGGCTCCTCGACCCGGACCGTCTCGCCGCCCTCGCCCCGCTCCTCGGCGTGGATGACCTCACCGGTGGGCCTGGAGCCGACCTCGATCGGCTCGCGGCCCGGTATGCGGATCACGGCGTAACGGTCCTGTGTGACCTGGTCGCGCAGGATCTCGGCGGTGACCTCCTCGGAGCCGAGCAGCCGGCTGTCCACGATGCCGACCAGCCGCACCGCCTCGGAGTCCACCCGCTCCTGGGCGCTGTTGCTGATGGTGCGGCTCTCGACGATGACCAGGGAGACGCCGAAGACGGCGATCACCACCAGCACCACGGCGAGCGTGGACTGGATCAGTCGGCGGCGCATGTGCTCGTGACTCTCAGCTGTCTCAGCTCTTCTCGAAGCGGAAGCCCACGCCGCGCACCGTGGCGATGTAGCGGGGGTTCGCCGCGTCGTCGCCCAGCTTCTTGCGCAGCCAGGAGATGTGCATGTCGAGGGTCTTGGTGGACGACCACCACGTGGTGTCCCAGACCTCGCGCATCAGCTGGTCGCGGGTGACGACCCGGCCCGCGTCCCGGACGAGGACCCGCAGCAGGTCGAACTCCTTCGCCGTGAGCTGCAGTTCCTCGTCGCCCATCCAGGCCCGGTGCGACTCGACGTCGATGCGCACGCCGTGGGTGGCGGGCGGCTGCGCGGGCTCCGCGGCGCCGCGCCGCAGCAGCGCCCGTACGCGGGCGAGCAGCTCGGCGAGCCGGAAGGGCTTGGTGACGTAGTCGTCCGCGCCCGCGTCGAGGCCGACGACGGTGTCCACCTCGTCGGCGCGCGCGGTCAGGATGAGGATCGGCACGGCGTGGCCCTCGGAGCGCAGCCGGCGGGCCACCTCCAGACCGTCCATGCCGGGCAGCCCGAGGTCCAGCACGACCAGGTCGATGCCGCCCTGCATCCCGGCGTCGAGCGCGGTCGGTCCGTCCTCACGCACCTCGACCTCGTACCCTTCCCGGCGCAGTGCGCGGGCCAGCGGCTCCGAGATGGACGCATCGTCCTCGGCGAGCAGTACACGGGTCATGCGCTGATGGTAGTCCGCACGGGGCACGGCCCGAAGTGTGATCGGCGGCCCTGTTTCTTACCCAGGGACATGCCGGACAAGCGGGGCGCCACGCCGTCGGCGCCGTTGGTACGGACCTACAGTCGGGTGATGGCAGGATGGTACGGACCTTCGAAACCCTCCCACGGTTCCTTGATCACCTGTGATCCGTGTCTCAAACCCTTCCATATCCGGCACTCTCCTGACGTATGGTGAGACAACGCCTGTAGCACCACGGGGACCTTTGGCGCACTTGACGCTGAGGGTCTCTTTTGTGTGCGGGCCGGTGCGGGATCCTTCCCCGTCGGCCTCGAAAGGAATGACCTCCGGCCGGGCCCTGCTCGCGCGACGCGCGTAGAGGCGTGGATCCCGGTGGTCGCCGTCCACCGCTCCGCGATCCGGGGCGGACTCCCCAGGGCGTGGGGCGGACGGAACGACCCGCCGGTGCCGGCCGCCCCCCACCGGGCGCGCATCCGCTCACGAACGCGTCCCGACCAGCAAGGAACGACCATGGCGTCCAGCCTGACGAAGGACTCGGTCCGTCCGGGCACCCCCGGCTCCGGGAAGACCTTCTTCGGCCACCCCCGCGGACTGGCCACTCTCTTCATGACCGAGATGTGGGAGCGCTTCTCCTACTACGGCATGAAGGCCCTGCTCCCGCTGTACCTGGTGGCACCGGGCGGCCTGCACCTGAGCGCGGCCACCGCGACCGCGATCTACTCGGTGTACCTGTCCCTCGTGTACCTGCTCGCCCTGCCCGGCGGCTGGTTCGCGGACCGTGTCCTCGGCCCCCGCAAGACCGTCGCCGTCGCCGGCGCGGTCATCATGCTCGGCCACCTCACCCTGGCCCTGCCCAGCGCCGGCACCTTCTACGCGGGCCTCGGCCTCGTCGCGATCGGTTCCGGTCTGCTGAAGGCCAACATCTCCACGATGGTCGGCCACCTCTACGAGGGCCCGGACGACCCGCGCCGTGACGGCGGCTTCACCGTCTTCTACATCGGCATCAACCTCGGCGCCTTCGCCGCCCCGCTGGTCATCGGCACCGTCGGCGAGAACGTCAACTGGCACCTGGGCTTCGCCCTGGCCGCCCTCGGTATGGCGCTGGGTCTGGCCCAGTTCCTGCTCGGCAGCCGTCACCTGAGCGCGCGCTCGAGCGTCGTGCCCACCCCGATGACCCCGGCCGAGAAGACCGCCACCCTGCAGAAGGCGGGCCTGTGGGCCGCCATCGCCGCCGTCTTCTACGGGATCGTCGGCTTCACCGGCCACTACACGCTGAACTGGCTGCTGGTCCCGATCACCGTCGCCGGTCTCGTCATCCCGGTCATGGTCATCGCCCGTATCAAGCGGGACCGGGACCTGGACCGTGCCGAGCAGTCGAAGATGTCGGCGTACATCTGGTTCTTCGTCGCCGCGGCCGTGTTCTGGATGATCTACGACCAGGGCGGCTCGACCGTGTCCCTGTTCGCCGACTCCTCCGCCGACAACACCGTCTTCGGCTGGGAGTTCCCGGTCTCCTGGTACCAGTCGGTCAACCCGGTCATGATCATGGCGCTGGCGCCGGTCTTCGCCTGGGCCTGGCTGGCGCTGGCCCGGCGCGGCAAGGAGCCGAGCACCGCGACCAAGTTCGCGATGGGCCTGGTCATGATCGGCGCGTCCTTCTTCCTGTTCCTCGCCCCGCTGGCAATCGCCGACGGCGGTCACAAGGCGGCCGCGATGTGGCTGGTCGCGATCTACTTCGTCCAGACGATCGGTGAGCTGACCCTCTCCCCGGTCGGTCTGTCGGTCACCACGAAGATGGCGCCCGCGAAGTACGCCTCGCAGATGATGGGTGTCTGGTTCCTGGCGGTCACCGCCGGTGACGCGACCACCGGTCTGCTGTCCATCGCCGGTGTGGACCTCAACAAGACGGGCATCGTGGCCTTCCAGGCGGTGCTCGCCGTGATCGCCGGTGCGGCGGTGTGGATGTACCGGAAGAAGGTCAAGCAGCTCATGGGCGACGTTCACTGATCGTCCGCCGACAGAGGGCCACTCCGTTCCCGGGAACGGAGTGGCCCTCCTGTGTTTCCGGCTTTCCCCGCGGGGGACCACTCGCGCGGTCCCCCGCGTGCCCGGTCCCGCCCTCAGGTGGGCCGCCTCACCTGAGACCCCTTCTTCCCGGCATGAAGGTGAACACCGCCGCGCCCAGCAGGACCGCCGTGCCGGCCACCAGGCCCAGTGCCTTCAGGGTGCCGTGGTCGCCGGCGCCCGTTTCGGCGAGGCCGCCGCTCGTCGTCGTGCTGCCGCCCGACGAGGAGCCGCTGCCGCCGGACGCGCCGCTCGCCTGTTCCTCGGTGGTCAGGGTCAGGGAGACGGCCGTGCTGTCCGGGGTGCAGGTGGTGGTCGTGCCCATGGCCTCGATCACGAGGACACCCGGGGAGAGCGTGGACTCGCCGCTCGCGCCGGGCTTGTAGGTGCCGGTGAGGTCCGGGATCTCGATCGGCCGGCCCTGGGGGATCGCCTCGGAGTTCAGCGGGCCCTCCACCTTCACCGTGCCCTCGTCGGCGCCGCCCAGCACGACCTGCATGGTCGGCTTGACCTTCTCGGCCGGGATGTCGATCGGGCTGTCCATCACCGACTTCTTGAACTGCACGGTGAGGTCGTAGCTCCCGCCGTCCTTCTTGGCGTTGATCTGGATCGGCGAGGTCGCCTTCTTCTCCCCCAGGGGCGACTGGCAGGTGTACGGGATGTCCACGACCTTGCCGGTGAAGTCGGTCTGGCCGTCGTCACCGCTCGCGCTCGTGGACGCGCTGGGTGTCGTGGACGTGCCGGGCGACGCGCTGCCGGACGGGGACTGGCTCTGGCTCGCGCTCTGGGAGGGGTCGGAGGACGCAGTCGAACTCCCCTCCCCCGCCGTCACCGTGATCGTCGCGGCCGGCTGGACGCCCTCCGTCGGCGTGCAGGTGGTGTTCGTCCCCAGCGCGTTGACGACGTACGCGTCCGGCGTCAGCGTCACCTGCCCCGCCGCCGTCAGCTTCAGCGTGCCCTTCATGTCGGACAGCACCATGTCGCCGCCCTTGGGGATCGCCGGGTTCTCGCGCGGGCCGGTCATCTCGACGCTCGTGGTCTGCGCGCCGGCCGCCTTGAGGGTGCCGGACGGCTGGACGGAGTTCGCCGGCAGGTCGATGATGTCGGGGTTCTTCGACGCGGCCTGGGTGAACCTCCAGACGATGTCGACGGTGTCGCCGACCTTCGCCGTGGCCGGCGCGGTGACGTCGACCTTGGTGGTGCCGTCGATCTCGGGCAGGCCCACGCCCGAGGGCGGCACGCAGTGGGTGGCGTAGGACACCTCGGCGGCCTGGGCCTGCCCCGCGGTCACGCCGAGCAGCGCGGCGGCCCCGGCGAACAGGACGGCGGCGCCCGCCGCTGCCGCGCTTCTCCGCCCGGCCCCTCGCGGGGGTGGTACGGCTCTCTCACTCACTGGGGTCCCTTCCTGCCGGGAGTCGTGGACTCGTCGGGTGGTCGTCGTGCGGTGCGGAGAGCCGGCCCGCCGCGGCCGGACCGGCGTCCGGCGTGAACCACGGCAGGGTCGTCGAGGTGGTGGGGGCCGGGGCGGGGCCGTCCTCCCGCTGCCCGCGAGAGGTCCGGCGGCTGCCCCCAGAGGTACGGCGGGGCCGGCGCGTCCGTGGCCGGACCCGGTCCACGACGGCCATCCCGATCCGGAACACCGCCGCCGGCACGACCAGACAGAGCAGGATCCAGAACAGGGTCACGCCCCAGGGGCGGCCCACGCCCCAGGGCTGCTCCGCGAGGACCTTGCCGCCGTACTCCAGGGAGACGGTGTAGTCGCCGTGGGCGCCGGCGGACAGCTCGACGGGCAGCTTCACGCGCGCCTTCCCGCCGGGCGCGATCGTGCCGCGCCACGGGCGCTCGTCCCATTGCGGGGCGAACACCCCGTGTGCGGTGCCGACCCGGAAGACCGGGTCCTTCACGGTCGTGGTGCCGAGGTTGCCGACGGTGAAGACGAGCGTGCGGGTGGGCGGCGCCCCGAACCAGGTGAGCAGCCCGCCGGAGCCGTCCAGCCGGGTGTCGGTGAGGACGGCGAGCCGTCCGTCCCCGTCCGCCTCCGCGGGCAGGGGTTCCACGGCGTGCCCGGCCACCTGGAACACCGCGTCGGCCTGCGCCTTCGCGCCGGTCGCGGTGGCCACGTGCACCACGCAGGGGCACGGCACCGGCGGCTCTGCCACCGGCAGCCGGCGGCTGAACCGTCCGTCGGCGTCGGTGGTGACGGCGCGGCCGTCGGCGTTGGCGCAGGAGTTGGTGCCGCCGATCACCCCGCGCGCCGGGGTCGCCTGTCCGCAGACGAGCAGCATCAGCAGGGTGCGCGGGCGCCACCCGCTGCCGCTGACGGCGATTGAATCGCCGGTGCCGGCCTGGGCATCGGAGAGGGTGACCGTGGGTTCGCCGGCCGCCGATGCCGGGGCCGTGCTCGTCAGCGCGAGCAGCGGCAGCAGGACGAGAAGCGGGAGAAGCAGGAGAAGAGGATGGACCGCCACCGCGGTCCGCGGTCTGCCGTTCACGTGCCCGCTCCCCTCGAATCGGCCTCGCGCCCGGGACCGGCCGCACCGGTCGGGTCGCAGACAGGCGCCGGCACCGGGCAGGGCCGGGGAAACGGGTCCGGCCCGTGCGGGTGGGGGGCGGAGGGCGTCGACGCGTCGGAGGTGTCTCCGCGCGAACCGGCCCGCGCATACGGGAGCCGGGCCCCGCCGGCGCTGCCCCCGCTGGAGGAGGACGCGCCCGACGCCCCGGCCGCGGCGCGACCGACCGGCCGCGTCCTGTGCCGCCGTACGACCACCGCGGCCCCCGCCACGACCGACAACGCACCCCCGGCCGCGCCCGCCGCGACCGACAGCAGGCTCCCGGCCCCCGCCGCACCCCACGGCACGAAGCGGGCCGACGCGTGTCCGGCCATGCCCTCACTGGATGTGCGTGTGCCCGGCCCAGCGGCCTCGGCGCGATCGCCCCGACGGCTCCCGCGACGCCGTACGACCACCACGGCCCCCGTCGCGAGCGACAGCACGCCCCCGGCGGCCCCCGCCGCGCCCCACGGCACGAAACGGGCCGACGCGTGACCCGTGGCCTGCGCGGCGCCGGGCGCGGTGACCGTCAGACGTACGGTGACCGCGTCCAGGGCGGGGCGGTCGGGCCACGGCTCGTCGAGCTTCAGCCGGCGGCCGGGCGGCAGCCGGACGGGCAGGGTGCGCGGGGCGCGGTCCAGTACGGTGCCGAGGACCCCGTCCGCGCGCACGGCGAGCCGGGGCACGAGATTCGTCGTACCCCGGTTGACCAGCTCGTACGTGATCCGGTCGCCGTGCACGGCCACATGCTCGACGGTCAGCGCGGTCAGCCGGGGGCCGCCGACCCGCACCAGCAGCCGGACGGTGACCCGGCGGCCCGTGGCCTCCCGTACGACGACCGCGCCGGTGCGGGCGCCGGGGGCCGCGTCCGCCGGAACCGTCACCGTGAACGGCACCTCGGCGCGGGTGCGGGCGGGGACCCGGACGGCGCTGTCGGCGAAGGCGACCGGGAGCCCTCCGAGGCCGGTGCCGCGCAGGCGTACGGTGAGCGGCCGGGTGCCCCGGTTGGTCACGGCGACGGTGTCCTGGAGCACCGACCCGGGCGCTCCCTCCGCGTAGAAGGACGGCCGTCCGCCGCCGGAGGGCGCGGCCGACCAGCCGGCGGCGGTGGCGGGGCCGGCGGCCACGAGCAGGGGCAGGGTCAGCAGCAGGGCACGGGCGGCGCGGGCGTACGGCATCGGCGGCTCCAGTGGCTCTTCTTGCCGGCTCTCTCGTGAGGGCGGGGGCGGACGAGGGCGGCGTCAGCGGGGCTGGTTCCGCCGGGTCAGCCACAGGACGCCCGCCGCCCCCGCGAGCAGCACGGTGCCGCCGAGGGTGCCGAGGGCGATCGCCGAGTCCTCGGGGCCGGTCTGCGGGAGTGCGCCGCCGCTGCCGCCGCTGTCACTGCTGCCCCCGCCGCCGCTGCTCCCGCCGCTCGACGCGGTCACGTCGAGGGTGAGGGAGGGGCCGGGGCTGTTGGTGGGCGTGCAGGTGGTGGTCGTACCGAGGGCCTTGATGGTGAGGATCCCGGCCGTGAAGGTGACCTTGCCGGTCTTCTTCGGGGTGTACGTGCCGCTCAGGTCGTTGATCTTGATGGGGGTGTTCTCGGGGATCGCCGCCTGGTTGGCGGGGCCGGTGACGGCCAGGGTGCCGCTGTCGGCGCCGCCCAGCTTGATGGTGGCGCTCGGTTTCATCGAGCCGGCGCCGAGTTCCACGGGGCTGGAGGAGACGCCCTTCTGCCAGGACATGGTGATCTCGTAGCCGCTGCCGCTCTTGACGCCCTTGATGTCGATCGGCGAGACGGCGCTCTTGTCGCCGATGGGCGTCTTGCAGGAGTAGTTGACGTCGACGACCTCGGCCATGGCCGCGGGGGCGGCCGTCCAGACCGCCGCCCCGGCCAGGGCCGCGGCAGTCGCGAGCGCGGCGGTTCGCTTCCGGTTCGGCACGGTCCCCTCATTTCCTGACGAGGCATCAGATCGAGCCGTCAAGGTACGCCCGGGGGGATGAGGAGGGAAGAGAAGAGGAGCGCCGGAGTTGTGACGATCCGGCGTGCGGGTTCCGGGGGTTCTGAGGACGCGCGGGGTCGGGGGGCGCAGGGTGGGGCTGTGACGGAGGGGGGCCGGGGGGGTGCCGGGGCGGGCGCCGTGTGGTCCGTGCCGGTCCGGCCGCGGGTGCCGGAGGTGCCCCCTGCCGCGATGAGTTCCGGCCGGTTCGCGGGTCTGATCCGGTGAGCACCGCAGGACGCCGTACGACGCCGATCCGCGCCGCGGCCCTGGAGTGCGGCGCCGGCCAGGGCGCAGCGCCGCCCCGGCTGCGGCACCGGGGTATGTGCGGCGCCGACCGAGCAGCGCACCCCCCGCACATGGCGGCCTCAGCCGGGAGCGGGTGCGGGCACGCCGGGGCGAGCCAGCGGCAGTGGCCGGGCCCGGACGGTCAGGCGGTCAGGTGGCCGGGCCCGGACGGCCGGGCCGGGGGCGGCCGGGCCGGGGGCGGCCAGGCGGCCGAGCCCAGGGCGGCCAGGTGGCCGGGTGCCGGCCGGGGTCAGGCCGGGGTCAGGCCGGGGCGCCCAGTTCCGCCCAGACCGTCTTGCCGGCGAGGCCGGGGCTGCGGACGACGCCCCAGTCCAGGCAGAGCCGCTGGACGATGAACATGCCGTGGCCGCCGGGACGTCCCGCCCGATGGGGGGTGCGGGGGGCCGGCTGGCCGGTGCCGCGGTCGGAGACCTCGACGCGGATCACCTTCTTGTCGCAGCCGAGGACCATCCGCTCCGGCCCCTCGGCGTGCAGGCACGCGTTGGTGACCAGCTCGGAGACGACGAGCAGCACGTCCTCCGCGGCGGCCCGCTGGTCGGCGGTGGCCGCGGGCAGCCAGCCCCACGCGTACAGCGCCTGACGCGCGAAGTCGCGGGCCGCCGGAACGACCCCGCTCACGCCGTCGAAGCTCAGTCTGCGGACCTGACGACCCGCCGGCTCCCCGGAAGCGCCGCCGGCCTCCGGCTCCTGCTCCGGACCGCGGTCGCCCGGCGAGTAGGACCGGGTGGTGCTCATCAGCGCTTCACCTCACCGATTCACCGGTTCACAATTCAACATTCACTCCAGCACAGAGTGCGGTACAGAGCAGTACGTGGCCCGTCGGCGTTTCCGTCGATGTTCCGTCGATGTGTCCGCCGGGAGTGCCGCCGACATGTTCGCGTTCAGGATGTCTCCTGCCCGACGGAACCGGTGGAACACCCCCGTTCACATCACAACGGACAGAGCGGCGATCCCGCCCGTCCGCCGCCGTCCCGGTCTCCCTCAGCCGTCCTCGTCGGCGAGCGCCGCGGCGAGAGTGTCATGGACGACGAAGACGGCGTCCGCTCCGGTGATCTCGAAGACCCGGGCCACGACGGGCTGCATCCCCGCCAGATGGACTCCGCCACCGGCCGCCTCCGCCTTCAGGCGCGCTCCGAGCAGGACGTTCAGCCCGGTGGAGTCGCAGAACTCCAGCCGCGAACAGTCCACCACCAGCCTGCTGAGTCCTCTGGAGAGGCACTCCTCAAGTGGTTCGCGCAACAGATCGGCGGTGTGGTGATCCAACTCACCCGCCGGAGTCACGACGGCACTGGAGCCCTCGTCCCGCACCTCGACCAGAAGCCGGCCCGACTGTGCGCTGCCGACCGTCCCGCCACCCATGCGTCTCTCTCCCGGGTTGCTCACTGCTTGGTGATTACCTGCCGACAGCCTGCTGAACCACCTGCCGGACGCCCTCGAACACTACGCCTTCGTCACGTGCTCCAACAGCCGAACAATCACGCACAAACGGACATAAGCCAACAAAACGCACTTGCGGAGGCCTCGGTAAAGCCGGTAGGCCTAGTAGGAACACGTAACCGACACGGCCGGCTTTGGAGGCGCCGCACACCGTAGTGCGCTCACTGGCTTCGGCAGCCATATGCCGAGAACGATGGAGGACATCATGTCACCCCGGCTCGACGCATCGCATACCCCGACAGCGACGTCGACACCCCCACCGGTTCAGGAACATCTGGATCCCATCGCGGAGCTCCCCGAGATTCCTCCGTACGAGGAGATCGGACAGATCGGCGCCGTCGACGCGCGCGCCCTGTCCAAGACGCTGTTCGAGCGGCTGGAGTCGCTCGAGGAAGGCACGTACGCATACTCGTACGTCCGCAACACCCTCGTCGAACTGAACCTCGCCCTGGTCAAGTTCGCCGCCTCCCGCTTCCGCTCGCGCAGCGAGCCCATGGAGGACATCATCCAGGTCGGCACGATCGGCCTGATCAAGGCGATCGACCGCTTCGAACTGTCCCGGGGCGTCGAGTTCCCCACTTTCGCGATGCCGACCATCGTCGGTGAGATCAAGCGTTTCTTCCGCGACACGTCGTGGTCCGTACGCGTCCCGCGCCGGCTCCAGGAGCTGCGGCTCGACCTGGCCAAGGCGGGCGACGAGCTCGCCCAGAAGCTGGACCGCTCCCCCACCGTGGCGGAACTGGCGGAGCGCCTCGGCCTCACGAACGAGGAGGTCGTGGAGGGCATGGCGGCGTCCAACGCCTACACGGCGTCCTCCCTGGACGCCCAGCCCGAGGAGGACGACGCGGAGGGCGCCCTCGCCGACCGCATCGGCTACGAGGACCACGGGCTCGAAGGCATCGAGTACGTCGAGTCGCTGAAGCCCCTCATCGCCGGACTCCCGCCCCGCGACCGCCAGATCCTCTCCCTCCGCTTCGTCGCGGGCATGACCCAGTCGGAGATCGGCGAGGAGCTGGGCATCTCGCAGATGCACGTCTCGCGGCTGCTGTCGCGGACCTTGGTGCGGCTGCGGAAGGGACTGACGGTCGAGGAGTAGGCCCGGCCGGCGGCAGCGGCCCGGCCGAGAGCGGCCCGCCGTGCCCGACCCGGAGGCCGAAGCCCCGCCGCCGGGGCCGTGCACAGCCCTGCGCACGGCCCCGGCGGCGGAGGCTTACCCCCGGAAACCTCCCCACGGCACCCCTCTCGCCACTAGGGTCACCTCCACTTCAGACTGACCGGTACGTCAGCGATGGTGAGGAGGCGGCTCGTGGTCCGTGCCGACGGAGACGGCGGACACGCCGATGACTCCACTGATTCCCCCGGCTCCCCCGGTTCGCCCGGTTCGCCCGAGCTGCCCGACTCCGGGGATTCGGACGCGCGGCTGACGGACCTGCTGCGGGGCGCGCCCGCCCGGGCGTACCCGGCGCTGCGCTCCCTGCGCACCCGCCACGAGCCCGCCGTCCTGGCGTACGCCAGGCTGTGCACGACGAGCGAACCGGCCGCACGCCGCCTGGCGGCGGAGGCGTTCACCCGCACGGCCCGCGAGACCGCGGGCGGCAGCGAACCGGGCGGCGCCTGGCGGCACCGGCTCCTGCTGCAGGCGGGGCGGGCGGCGGCGGACTGGGCCACGGACGACCGGGCGGGCGGCCTGGACCCGGGCCTGCTCCTCGTGCTCAACACGACCGCGGCACGCGGCGGCCCGCTCCCGCCCCTGCTGCCCGCCTTCCACTCGCTGCCCGCCCGCGCCCAGGGCCTGCTCTGGTACGGCGTGGTGGACCGGGAGGAGGCGCACCGGACCGCCGTACTGCTCGGTCTGACCCCCGAGGACGTGACGTACGGGATCGCTCCCGCCCTGCACGCCCTCGCCCGGGCCTGCCTGCGGCTGCGCCTCGCCGCCTCCGACGACCCCCGCTGCGGGGACTTCCGGCGGCTGATCGAGGAGGCCGTACGCCCGGAGGGCGCGAGGCGGAGCCCCGATCTGGAGACACACCGGGCGCACTGCCCGCACTGCGCGACGGCGTACGAGGAGCTGCGCACCCTCCGGAACACGCCGCGCACGGCGCTCGCGGAGGGATTGCTGCCGTGGGGCGGGACGGCGTACGTGCGGGAGGAGCGCGAGCCGGCGGCCGGGGTGCCCGCGGCGGCCCGGAAGCCGGTACGGCGGCCTCCGCGCCGGGTCGCGCTGGTGTCGGCGGTGGCGGGGGTGGCGCTGGTGCCGCTGCTGCTGTTCCTGCTGCCGTCGCACGACGCGGGGGAGGAGACGAGCGCGGTCGCGGCCCGCCCGTCGACCGCCCCTCCGGTGACGGTGACGGCGACGGTCTCGGCGTCCGCGCCCGCACCCGCCCCCACCAGCAAGTCGCCTTCCCCCCGGCCGAGTTCCTCACCGCCGCGCACCACCCCGCCCCCGAAGCCGGCGCCGGCCCCCACCCCGTCCCCGACCCGCGCGCCCGGCGGGACCTACGCCCAGGTCGTGAACGTCGCCACGGGCCGCTGCCTTGAGGTGGCCGGCGACTTCGCCAACGGCACGGACGTGATGACGGTCCCCTGCTCCTCCTCGCCAAGTCAGCGGTGGCGGGTGGACGCGGGGCGGGGCGTGGTCCAGTCGTACGCCGACCCCGACTTCTGTCTGGACAGCCGGGGCTCCGTGGACAAGGGGGTGGGGGTCTGGCAGTGCGCGTCGGTGGACGGACGCAACGGCGACAACCTGAGATTCACGGTGGACGCCGACGGGACGATACGACCGGCGATCGCCATCCTGACGGGTGTGACGGCGGCCGGGGACGGCGGGGTGTCGCTGGAGCCGCTGGACGGGGGCGGGGAGCAGCGGTGGCGGGCGGGGGCCGGCTGAGCCGCCCGCCAGGGGCCCGGACCGGCCCGGCACAGCGGGTGGCCTCTATTCGGAGTCGGGGTGCGTCTGTACCCGTCGGCCGTCGAAGAACTTCAGCTTGGGGCGGCCGGCCGGCGGCGGCGCCCGGGCGAGACGGGGCGCGGCCGCTGAACGGGCCGACGAGCGGTCCGGGGCCGACCGACAGGCGCGGTGCACCGGCTGCCCTCCCGTGGTGAGGACGAGCAACGCCTTGACGCTCTAGGACAGCCGACCTACGTTGTGGCTCTAGGTCGACTGTCCTACGACGGAAAGGGGATCACCGTGACAGCTGTGGCGACCCGTGAACAGATCGTGGCGGCAGCGGACAGGCTCTTCTACCAGCACGGCTACGAGCACACCTCGTTCGCGGACATCGCCGGAGCCGTCGGACTGTCGCGGGGCAACTTCTATTACCACTTCAAGTCCAAGGACGCGATCCTGGACGCGGTGATCGACGCCCGCCTCGCAGACACCCGGCGGATGCTGGAGCAGTGGGAGGCCGAGGCACCCACCCCGGCGGGCCGCATCATGCGGTACATCGAGATCGTGCTCACGAACCGCGCGGACATCCAGGACTACGGCTGCCCCGTGGGCACCCTGACCACGGAACTGGCCAAGCTGGAGCACGCCATGCTCGGCCGGGCCGGCCGTCTGTTCGCCCTGTTCCGCGCGTGGCTCCGCGAGCAGTTCGTGCTGCTCGGGCAGGCCGGGCAGGCCGACGAGCTGGCGATGCACGTGCTCGCCTTCAGCCAGGGCGCCGCCGTCATGCTCAACGCCTTCCGGGACGAGGCGTTCATCCAGCGGGAGGTCGACCGGATGCGCGACTGGCTGAGCACCTACGAGAAATGAGAAAGCACATGTTCGTGATCCTGCTTCGGTTCTCCGACAACTCCGGTTCAGCCGGCCGGTACATGGCCGGCCACCAGGAGTGGATCGAACGCGGCCTGGACGACGGGGTCTTCCTGCTGGTCGGCAGCATCCAGCCGGGCCTCGGCGGCGCGGTCCTCGCCCACAGCACCTCGCGCGAGGCGCTGCGGAAGCGCGTCGACGAGGACCCGTTCGTCGCCCAGGACGTCGTCACGGCGGAGATCATCGAGATCGCGCCGGCCATGGCGGACGAGCGGCTGAGCTTCCTGCTGTGACAGCGTCCGTTGATCCCCGGGGCCGGTCTCAGACCACCCGTGCGCCTCGCCTCCACACGCCCGACACGAGGGGCACGCCCGGGCGGTAGGCGAGGTGGACGTGGCTCGGGGCGTCCAGGAGGGTCAGGTCGGCGTGGGCGCCGGGGGTGAGGCGGCCGATGTCCGTGCGGCGCAGGGCCGCCGCCCCGCCCGCCGTCGCCGACCAGACCGCCTCGTCCGGGGTCATGCCCATGTCCCGTACGGCGAGGGCGATGCAGAAGGGGACCGAGGAGGTGAAGGAGGAGCCCGGGTTGCAGTCCGTGGAGAGGGCGACCGTGACGCCCGCGTCGAGGAGGCGGCGGGCGTTCGGCCACTCGGCCCGGGTCGAGAACTCCGCGCCGGGCAGGAGGGTGGCGACGGTGCTGCTGTTCGCCAGCGCGTCCACGTCGGCGTCGGTCAGGTGGGTGCAGTGGTCGGCGCTCGCCGCGTCCAGCTCGACCGCCAGTTGCACGCCGGGACCGTACGAGAGCTGGTTGGCGTGGATGCGGGGGCGCAGGCCCTTCTCCTTGCCGGCGGTGAGGATGGCACGGGCCTGGTCGCCGTCGAAGGCGCCCTTCTCGCAGAAGACGTCGATCCAGCGGGCGTACGGCGCGCAGGCGTCGAGCATCTCGCCGGTGACCAGGGCCACGTACGCGGCCGGGTCGTCGGCGTAGTCGGGGGGGACGATGTGGGCGCCGAGGTAGGTGACCTCCTCGGTGTGGGCGGCGGCGAGGCGCAGGGCGCGGGCCTCGTCGGCGACGGTCAGGCCGTATCCGGACTTGGTCTCGAAGGTGGTCGTGCCCTGGTGGAGGGCCTCGGAGAGGTAGCGGGTGAGGTTCGCCTCGAGTTCGTCGTCGCTCGCGGCGCGGGTGGCGGCGACCGTGGTGCGGATGCCGCCCGCCGTGTAGCCGCGGCCGGACATCCGGGCGTTGAACTCCTCCGTGCGGTCGCCCGCGAAGACCAGGTGGGAGTGGGAGTCGACGAAGCCGGGGAGGGCCGCGCGGCCGTCGGCGTCGACCCGGTTGTCAGTGGCGGGTGCTTTGCTTGAATCACCGGTCCACACGACGCGGTCGCCCTCGATGACGACGGCCGCGTCCCGGACCAGGCCGAGAGGGGAGCCGTCACCGAGGGAGGGGTCGTTGGTGACCAGCGTGGCGATGTTGGTGATGACGGTGCTGCTGCTCATCGTGTCCTCGGACGTGTCCTCGTGGGGGCGGGGGGCCTCGGTGGTCGCTGCCGTGGCTATGCGCGCAGGGCTTCGACAGCCCGCGCCAGGGCCTGCGGCACATCCGGTACGAGCGTGTGCGCCCCGTCGCGTACGACGTGCCGGCCCGCGACGACCGTGTGCCGTACGTCCGCCGCGGTCGCCGCGAATACGGCGGTCTCGGCGCCGAGCCGGGGCAGCGGGCCCGCTGTCCTGACGGAGTCGAGGGCGATCGTCGTGAAGTCGGCGGGGGCGCCGGTCTCCAGGGTGCCCGCGTCGGGGCGGCCGAGGGCCGCGTGGCCGTCGGCGGAGGCCGCCCGCAGGAGCGCCGCCGCCGTCCAGTGACCGCGGGTGCGGGTGCGCAGGCGCTCGTCCAGCTCCATCGCGCGGGCCTCTTCGAGCAGGTCGATGACGGCGTGGCTGTCGGAGCCGAGGGACAGCGGGGAGCCCTCGTTCTGGAGGGCGACGGCCGGCCCGATGCCGTCCGCGAGGTCCCGCTCGGTCGTCGGGCACATACAGGTGCCCGTGCCGCTGCCGCCGATGAGGGAGACGTCCTCGGCGGTGAGGTGGGTGTTGTGGACGCCGGTGGTGCGCGGTCCGAGGACGCCGTGCAGGGCGAGGAGCTGCGTCGGGGTGCAGCCGTGGACCTCCAGGCACGCCTCGTTCTCGGCGGTCTGCTCGGACAGGTGCACGTGCAGGGGCGCCCGGCGGTCCTCGGCCCACCGCGCCACGGTCGCCAGCTGGTCGGCGGGCACCGCCCGTACGGAGTGGACGGCCGCCCCGATCCTCGCGTGATCCCGTTCCTTGAGAAGTGAACAGCGTTCGGCCCAGGCGTCCGCGCTGCCGTCGGAGAAGCGGAGCTGGTGGGCGTTGGGGGGCTGTCCGAAGCCGGAGGACAGGTAGGCGGTGTCGAGGAGGGTGATACGGATACCGGCTTCGGCGGCGGCCTCGATCAGGGCCTCCCCCATCGCGTTGGGGTCGGCGTACGGGGTGCCGCCGGGGGCGTGGTGCACGTAGTGGAACTCGCCGACGGCCGTGATGCCGGCGAGCGCCATCTCGGCGTACACCGCCCGCGCGAGGGCGTGGTAGGCGTCGGGGGTCAGCCGGTCCGCGACGGAGTACATGACCTCGCGCCAGGTCCAGAAGGTGCCGGAGCCGACCTGGACGGTGCCGCGCAGGGCGCGGTGGAAGGCGTGGGAGTGGGCGTTGGCGAGGCCGGGGAGGGTGAGGCCGCGCAGGATCTCGGCGCCCGCGGGCGGGGAGCCGGCGCCCGTCCGGACGGCGGTGATGCGGCCGTCCGCCACCTCGAGGGCGACGCCCGGCTCGACGTGGGTGCCGAGCCAGGCGTGTTCCAGCCAGTAGGTCCGGGTCCGCTGCGTGGAGGTCACCTGCAGGCCAGTCCTTCCAGTACGTCGGCGAGGGCGTGCACCCCGGCCACGCAGTCGTCCTCGGCGGCGAACTCGGCCGGGGAGTGCGAGACGCCCGTGGGGTTGCGCACGAACAGCATGGCGGTCGGGATGCGTCCGGAGAGGATCCCGGCGTCGTGTCCGGCGCCGGTGCCCAGGACGGGGACCTTGAGGTCGGTGTCCCGGCCGAGGATGCGGGCGAGTTCGTCGCGCAGGGCGTGGTCGAACTCGACGACCGGTGTGAAGGACTCCCGCACGACGTCGAGGTCGACGCCGTGCGCCTCGGCGTACGCGCGGGCCTCCTTCTCCACCCCGGCGACCACGGTGTCGAGGGTGGCCTGGTCGGCGGCGCGGGAGTCGAGCCAGCCGCGCACCAGGGAGGGGATGGCGTTGACGCCGTTCGGTTCGACGGAGATCTTGCCGAAGGTGGCGACGGCTCCGGCGAGTTCGGCCTCGCGGCGGGCGGCGATGACCGTCTCGGCGTACGACAGCATGGGATCGCGGCGGTCGGCGAGACGGGTGGTGCCGGCGTGGTTGGCCTCGCCGCGGAAGTCGAACCGCCAGCGGCCGTGCGGCCAGATGGCGCTGGCGATGCCGACCCGGTCGCCGGAGAGGTCCAGGGCGCGGCCCTGCTCCACGTGGAGTTCGACGAAGGCGCCGATGCGGGCGAGCCGCTCCGGGTCGGGGCCGAGGGCGTCGGGGTCGTGGCCGGCGGCCTCCATGGCCTGCGGGAGGGTGATCCCGTCGCCGTCGGTGAGCCGGTGCGCCTGCTCGACGGTGAGCTGTCCGGCGGTGAGCCGGGAGCCGACGCAGGCGAGGCCGAAGCGGGCGCCTTCCTCGTCACCGAAGTTGACGATGGCGAGCGGCTTGTCGAACTGTGCGTTCCTGGCGCGCAGTTCGTCGAGCGCGGCGAAGGCGGACACCACCCCGAGGGGCCCGTCGAAGGCGCCGCCGTCCGGCACGGAGTCCAGGTGCGAGCCGGTGACGACGGCGTCCCCGGCGGCCGGGTCCCCGAGCCAGGCCCACTGGTTCCCGTTGCGGTCCACCTCGTGGGCCAGCCCCCGCGCCGCGGCCTGCGCCTCGAACCAGGCCCGGCACTCGGCGTCGGCGGGCGTCCAGGCGAACCGGCGGTAGCCGCGGGAGACGGAGTCGCGGCCGACGGGCAGCAACTCCGTCCACATGCTGTGGAACGTCACGCGTCGTCACCCTCACGCATCGGCACCCGCACGCCCCGCTCCTCGGCGACCGACTCCGCGATGTCGTATCCGGCGTCCACGTGCCGGATGACGCCCATGCCGGGGTCGTTGGTCAGGACGCGGCGGATCTTCTCGCCGCCGAGCTTGGTGCCGTCGGCGACCGTGACCTGGCCGGCGTGGATGGAGCGCCCCATGCCGACGCCGCCGCCGTGGTGGAGGGAGACCCAGGAGGCACCGGAGGCCACGTTCACCATGGCGTTGAGCAGCGGCCAGTCCGCGATCGCGTCGGAGCCGTCGAGCATGGCCTCGGTCTCGCGGTAGGGGGAGGCGACGGAGCCGCAGTCGAGGTGGTCGCGGCCGATGGCCAGCGGGGCGGCCAGTTCGCCGCTCGCCACCATGTCGTTGAAGCGCTCGCCGGCCTTGTCGCGTTCGCCGTAGCCGAGCCAGCAGATGCGGGCGGGCAGGCCCTGGAAGTGGACGCGCTCGCCGGCCATCTTGATCCAGCGGGCCAGGGACTCGTTCTCGGGGAAGAGGTCGAGGATCGCCTTGTCGGTCTTGGCGATGTCGGTGGGGTCGCCGGACAGGGCCGCCCAGCGGAAGGGGCCCTTGCCCTCGCAGAACAGCGGGCGGATGTAGGCGGGCACGAAGCCCGGGAAGGCGAACGCGCGCTCGTACCCGGCGAGTCGGGCCTCGCCCCGGATGGAGTTGCCGTAGTCGAAGACCTCGGCGCCGGCGTCCAGGAATCCGACCATCGCCTCGACGTGCCGGGCCATGGACTCGCGGGCGCGGGTGGTGAAGCCGGCCGGGTCCTTGGCCGCGTAGGAGGCCATGTCCTCGAAGGCGACGCCCGTCGGCAGATAGGCGAGCGGGTCGTGGGCGGAGGTCTGGTCGGTGACGATGTCGACGGGGGCGCCCATGGCCAGCAGCTGCGGCACGAGCTCCGCCGCGTTGCCGAGGACGCCGACGGAGAGCGGGCGGCGGGCGTCGCGGGCCTCGACCGCCAGCTGGAGGGCGTGGTCCAGGCTGTCGGCCTTCACGTCCAGGTACCGGTGCTCGATACGGCGCTCGATTGCTCGCGGGTCGCAGTCGATGCAGATCGCCACGCCGTCGTTCATCGTCACGGCGAGCGGCTGGGCGCCGCCCATGCCGCCGAGTCCGGCGGTCAGGGTGATGGTGCCGGCGAGGGTGCCGCCGAACTTCTTCGCGGCGACGGCGGCGAAGGTCTCGTAGGTGCCCTGGAGGATGCCCTGGGTGCCGATGTAGATCCATGAGCCGGCCGTCATCTGGCCGTACATGGTCAGACCGAGGGCCTCCAGGCGGCGGAACTCCTCCCAGGTGGCCCAGTCACCGACGAGGTTGGAGTTGGCGATGAGGACGCGCGGGGCCCACTCGTGGGTCTGCATGACGCCCACGGGGCGGCCGGACTGGACGAGCATCGTCTCGTCCTGCTTGAGGGTCCGCAGCGTGCGGACCATGGCGTCGAAGGAGCGCCAGTCGCGGGCCGCCTTGCCGGTGCCGCCGTAGACGACGAGCTTGTCGGGGTGTTCGGCGACCTCGGGGTCGAGGTTGTTCTGCAGCATCCGCAGGGCGGCCTCCTGCTGCCATCCCAGGGCGCTCAGTTCCGTACCGCGCGGCGCTCGTACGGGGCGGGGTCCTGACATGGTCTGCCTCCTTGCGGATGGTTCATCCCGGCGGATTGTTGCTCTCGCTATTCACATCCTGACTCGATGAATAGAGCTAGTCAATACGTCACGGCGACGCCCTGCCGGGAGGGAGGCCGGGGCGTGCGAAGCGAAGGAGGGGCGCACGACGCCGCGTTCACCACCCCGGACGGACGCGCGCGCCGTTGACGTATGCGGTGGTCACGGTGTTGATGGGACGCATGGGGCGTCGCGCCCCGAAACGGGGCCAGCCGACCGACCCTAGTCGCTCGGCCGCATGTTCCGCTGGAAAATGCCAGATCCCTCACCCCTCGCGCATACGTTGCGTAGCGTCGTCATCACTCAGCCGAACCGCAGGCGGGAGGGGAGCCGAACGGTGCCCGGAATCGACGAGTGCCTACTGGAGGCCATGCGGCTGCCCGGGGCCCGGGGAGCAGCACTGGTCGACTGGACCAGCGGGCTGGCGCTGGGCGCCGTCGGGGAGTTCCCGGGCGGCGACCACGAGGCGGCTGCGGCCGAGGCCGCGGAGGTCGCGCGGCTCACGGCCGAGCAGCGGGCGTTCACGCCCGTCGGCTCCGACGGCCTCGGCGACGACGGGGCGGGGGCGGATCCCCCGGTGGAGGACCTGATCATCAGCAACCGGGACAGCTACCACCTGCTGCGGTTCGTGCCGACCTCCTTCGACAGCAGTGTCTTCCTGCACGTGTGGCTGAACCGGTCGGACGGCAATCTCGCGCTGGCCCGGATCCGGCTGGGCGAGATGGCCGGACGGCTGGTGCTGGGATGAGGCTCGTGGGGACGACACCGCAGGGGACGACCCCGCCGCCCCGGCTGCCGGTACGGGAGCGATCGACGGCCCGGGAGCGGGCGGGCAGCGGGCTGTCGCCGATGCTGACCCGGCTCGCGGCCGAGCGGGCCACCGGTGTCCTGGAGCGCGAGCGCGGCTCGCTCTACCTCGCCGAGGGCCGTGTGGTGCACGCCGAGAGTCCGCTCGCGCCGGGCCTCGACGTGCTCCTCCTGACCCACGGCACGCTCGACGGAGGCACCTGGCAGGAGGCGCTGGACCGGGCCGACGAGCAGCACGGCGCGCTGCGGCTGCTGCTCGACGCCGACCGGATCCCGCGCGGCGCGCTGGAACTGTGCCATCTGGGCGCGCTGTACGACGCGGCGTACTTCGCGCTCACCCCCAGCAGCACTCCGGGCCGCTTCCGCTACGGCGCCGGGCACCCGCTCGGCGGGCTGCGGCCGGTCCCGGTGGGCGCGCTGGAGCGCGAGACGCTGCGCCGCCGCGAGCTGCTGGACCGGCTCTGGCCGGACCCGCTGACGGACGGGGCGCCGCTGCTGCGCGCCGAGGCGGTCGCCGCGCCGGCGCCGACCGCGCGCCAGAGTGCCGTGCTGGCGCTGGTGAACGGGGTGCGCACGGCCTCGGACATCGCCCGGGAGCTGGGCCGGCAGGCGTTCCACACCCTGGTGGACGTCCGCCGGCTGGCCGCCGCGGGAGTGCTGACCGCCCTGTTCCCGCCGCCCCCGCCGCACCTCCCGCAGGGGGCACCGGACACCCCGGGCGCACCGCACCCCGGAGGAGCGCCGGCCGGGCCCGCGGGCCCGGCGGGTGCCCCGGGCGGCGCACCGGGCACGCCCCCCGCCGCCAACCCCCCGCGGGGCATCTCCCTGCCCCGTGTCAACGACCCCGACATCACCTTGCTGAAGAGGCTCAGAGATGCGCTGGAGGCCCTTTGAGCGGCAGCGATCACGCGACGGGAGGAGCGAGCTGATGGCCGCCGGCCCCGAGATCCTCGACGAGCTCCGCCGGCTGCGGGCCCGGGTGCCCCAGCTGACCGGCGCGCTCGCGGCCGGCGTGGACGGGCTCGTCCTCGCTCACGACACGCCCGGCGTGGAGCCGGAGGGGGTGGCCGCGCTCACCGCAGCCGCCCTCGGCGTCGCCGTACGGCTGGCGGACACCACCGGCCAGGGCGACTTCCGCGAACTGCTCGTGCGCGGGGTCTACGGCTATGTCGCCACCTACGCGGCGGGCGGCAGCGCCGTGCTGACGGTGCTGGCGCAGGACCGCGTCAACGTCGGCCGGCTGCACCTGGAGAGCCGCCGGGCCGGTGCCCGCATCGGGGAGCTCGTCGACGCCTACGAGGCGAGGGAGCGGGAGGTCCGGGCGCGCGAGCCGAAGGCCGTGCCCGCCAAGCCTCCGGCCCAGCCGCCCGTGCGCACACCCGCGAGACCCACCGCCGCACCCCTATGGACCAGATCGGCGCGCGACACATCCACTCCCGCGCGCACCACCACGGAAAGTCGAGAGGAACCGAGGAACACGTCATGGCCAACACCGAAACCGCACTGAAAGAGGCGCTCGCCTCCATCGAGGGCGCGACGGCCGCCGCGCTCGTCGACTACACCAGCGGCATGGCGCTGGGCACGCTCGGCGGCAGCAAGGGCTTCGACCTGAACGTCGCCGCCGCCGGCAACACGGACGTGGTGCGCGCCAAGATGCGCACCATGGAGCACCTCGGGCTCAAGGCGCAGATCGAGGACATCCTCATCACGCTGTCCGACCAGTACCACCTGATCCGTCTGATCAGCGGGCGCGGCGGCAACGGGCTCTTCCTGTACCTCGTCCTGGACGCCAAGCGGGCGAACCTCGCGATGGCCCGCCACCAGCTGAGGAGGATCGAGGAGGACCTGGAGGTCTGACTACGCGTACATCTCGGTACGGCGGCGGGCCCCTCCCGGGGCCGCGTCGCCCGCCGCGACGCCGGTGCTCCGGTACGCCTTGACGGCCTTGCCGGCCGGGCGGCCGCCGTACCGGCCCAGCCAGTCGACGCGCACCCACAGCAACGCGTTCGCGGCCCGCTCGCGCCGGCCGAGCCAGGCGGCCTTCAGCCGCAGGCCGGTCCCGCAGCCGGCGAGCAGCATGCCGGCGGTGGCGGGCACCGCGAAGGAGCTGCCCAGCGCGGCCACGAAGGCGAGCAGCAGCCACCAGCGGTGGCCGCGCCGCCAGATACGGACGGTGACCGCCCGGTCCTGGAGCACATCGTGCTTGCCGGCCCGGGCGGCGCCGCCGGCGAGCGCGGTGTAGCGCCGCCGGCCGTACAGCGCCACCACGGCGGCGGCGACGAGGAACAGGGCGGCCCCGGCCAGGACCCCGATCCGGCGGCCGGTGAGTCCGGCCGGCAGCACACCGACCCCCGCCGCGAACACCCCGCACCACCACAGCGGCGCGGCCCCGGCCCGTACGACGACGGCCACCCGAGCCAGCCCCTGACCTCCGCGTGCCACGTCCGCCTCCTCGTCACTCCGGCACTGTTCTGATGACGGTTCAGACTAGTGAGCGAACGTGAGACGAATCTGAAAAAACGGCCCTACTCGACGAACAGCCCCCGTGCCGCCGCCCGCGCGTCGAACTCCTCCAGCCGGGCCTGCGCCTCGGGCAGGTCGTCGCACATCGCCTCCAGCAGGACCCGGCCCAGCAGCATCGGCGCGCAGGCCGTGTCGAATGCGAGCCCGGTGCCGACGGCGGCCGGCAGCAGCAGGTCGGAGACCTTGGCGACCGGCGCGAACGCGGAGTCGGCGACCGTGACGACGGTCAGCCCGGCCTCCTTGGCGTAGGCCAGCGTGTCCAGGACCTCGCGCGGATGCCGGGGCAGGGCGAAGCACAGCAGCGCGGTGGCGCCCGCGCGCACGGCGGCGTCGATCCGGTCCTGGATCATGGTGCCGCCCTCGTCGAGCAGCCGTACGTCCGGGTGGACCTTGGCGGCGAAGTACGAGAAGCCGTACGCCTGGGAGGCGGCGGCGCGCAGTCCGAGCACCGGCAACGGGCGGGAGGCGGCCAGCAGACGGCCGGCCCTGCGCACCGGGCGCGGGTCGGCGAGCAGCTCGGCGAGGTGCCTCAGGTTCTCGATCTCGGCCTCGACGGCCTGCTGGTAGGCGTTGTACGACGCCGCGCCGGCCGGCTGTTCGGCGGGCGCGACCTCGCGCAGGTGCCTGCGCAGGGCGGGGTAGCCGTCGAAGCCGAGCGCGACGGCGAACCGGGTCACGGAGGGCTGGCTGACCCCGGCCAGCTCGGCCAGCTCCACGCTGGACAGGAACGGCACGTCGGCGGCGCGACGCACCATGCTGTGGGCGATGCGCCGCTGGGTCGGCGTCAGCCGGTGCCCCTCGAAGAGCGCCTGCAGCCGTCCGGCGGGAGTGTCCGCCACACCCGTGTCGCCCATGTCGGTCTCCGCGCTCATGCCGCGCTCCCCCTCCAGATGTCCGTGAACCGTTCCGGCGGCCCGGGCCGCCGTGCGGCGGCGACGCGTGCGCAGCCGATCACGAGACGGTACGCGCCGCCCGCGTGCGGTGGCCCACTCCAGCGGAGTATTCAGTCTCCAAGAACTCTGCATGACCCTATGCAGGCAGGCAAGCCCCGAGGGCACGGCACGGCCCCGCGCCGCTCGGGTCCCTCGCGGCGAACCCGACCCCGAAGAGGGGGGATATCCCCAGTGCGAGGGGTCCGCCCGCTCCTTACCGTTGAGGTCCTGACGGGACGGGAGACCACCATGGACGCGCGCGACATCGACCTGAAGAAGGAACTCGACGCCACCCTGCAGACCCGCAGGGAGCTGGGCGAGGAGTACGAGTCCGCGCTGGTGGACTCCTTCCTGGAGAAGGTCGACCAGCGCATCGACGCGGCGGTCGAGCGCCGGGTGCGCCGGGGGTTCGCGGAGGCGCAGACGGCGACCGCCCGCGACGCCCGCTCGCCGAGGGCCACGGACTCCTGGGGCGAGCGCTTCGGCTTCGGCATCGTCTCGCTGGTGCTGGCGGTCCCGCTGTCCGCGATCGGCGCGGGCACCGCGCATCTGCCCGGCCTGATCGTCTCCTGGGTGGGCATCGTCGGCGTCAACGCCGTCCAGGCCGCCCGCAGCCACCCCGGCCTCTTCGGCGGCCGCCGCCGCTCCCCGAAGGACGGCGACTGGAAGGACTGACGGGCACCGGCTGACTCCCGGGGGCCTTCGCCGTCTCAGCCGCGGAACGTGCCGGTCTCGTCGGCGAAGTCCGCGAAGTCCAGGTTGGCGATGGAGAGGTTCGCGGACACCTCGGGGAACCAGGCGGGCACCGGGGACTGGCATCGGGGCCGGGGAAGTCCGGCCGGGGAGCTCAGGCCGGGGAAGTCCGGGCCGGGGAGGCCCGCCCGGGGAGTCGGGCCGGAAGGAACCTATGCGCGGGGACCGCCGCACCCCCGTTGCCGGGGGGCGGGACGACGGCGGTCCCCGCGAGGGACGCGGGCCGGGTCAGGCCGGGCTTGCGCGTCCGTGGCGCCTGTGGAGGTCCGGGAGCCGCTCCGGAGGTCCGTGACGCCGTTTCGGTTGCCGGCCGGGGCGGGGAGCCGCTCCCGCCCTGCCGACACCCACTAATGTGCCGGACGCGTGTTAAGCGAGTGCTGCGCGGACGTGACACGCTCGTACCACTTCCGCGAAGTCCACCACTTCGGTAGGCAAGCGGAAGTTCGGCGGCCGGACGGGCGGTTCACGGGAAGTTTCCCGGGGGTTTCGGCCCCGGACGCCGGCAGGTCACACCCACGCTCCGGGCCCCGGACCGCGTCCCCCGCCGCGCGCCCGCGCGCCGTCGAGGTGCCGGCTACTTGCCGCCCTTGGCCAGGAAGGCCAGCAGGTCCTGGCGGCTGACGACCCCGGTCGGCTTGCCCTCGACGAGCACGATCGCCGCGTCCGCGCTGCCGAGCACCGACATCAGGTCGCCGACCGGCTCACCGGAGCCGACCTGCGGCAGCGGGGCGGACATGTGCTTCTCCAGCGGGTCGGAGAGGGAGGCCCGCTGGGTGAACAGCGCGTCCAGCAGCTCCCGTTCGACGACCGAGCCCACGACCTCCGCCGCCATGACGTCCGGGTGACCGGCGCCCGGCTTCACGATCGGCATCTGCGAGACGCCGTACTCGCGCAGCACCTCGATGGCCTGCCCGACCGTTTCGTCCGGGTGCATGTGGACGAGGGACGGCATGGCGCCGTGCTCCTTGTCGTTGAGGACGTCGGCGACGCGGGCGCTGGGGCCCTCGTCCTCCAGGAAGCCGTAGTCGGCCATCCACTCGTCGTTGAAGATCTTGGAGAGGTAGCCGCGGCCGCTGTCGGGGAGCAGGACCACCACGACGTCGTCGGGGCCGAGCCGCTCGGCGACCCGCAGGGCGGCCACGACGGCCATGCCGCAGGAGCCGCCCACCAGCAGGCCCTCCTCCTTCGCGAGCCGGCGGGTCATCTGGAAGGAGTCCTTGTCGGACACCGCGACGATCTCGTCGGCGACGGTCCGGTCGTAGGCGGTCGGCCAGAAGTCCTCACCGACGCCCTCGACCAGGTACGGCCGCCCGGAACCGCCGGAGTAGACGGAGCCCTCGGGGTCGGCACCGATCACCTGCACCCTGCCGTCGCTGACGTCCTTCAGATAGCGCCCGGTGCCGGAGATCGTGCCGCCGGTGCCCACGCCCGCCACGAAGTGGGTGATCCGCCCCTCCGTCTGCTCCCACAGCTCGGGGCCCGTGGAGTGGTAGTGGGAGAGGGGGTTGTTGGGGTTGGAGTACTGGTCGGGCTTCCACGCGCCCGGCGTCTCGCGCACCAGCCGGTCGGAGACGTTGTAGTAGGAGTCCGGGTGCTCCGGGTCCACGGCGGTGGGGCAGACGACGACCTCCGCGCCGTACGCCCGCAGGACGTTGATCTTGTCCGTCGACACCTTGTCGGGGCACACGAAGATGCACTTGTACCCCTTCTGCTGCGCCACGATGGCCAGCCCTACGCCGGTGTTCCCGCTGGTCGGCTCGACGATCGTGCCGCCCGGCCTGAGCTCCCCGCTCTTCTCGGCGGCCTCGATCATGCGCAGGGCGATGCGGTCCTTCACGGAACCACCCGGGTTGAAGTACTCCACCTTGGCCAGGACGGTCGCCCGGATGCCCTTGGTCACGCTGTTGAGCTTCACCAGCGGGGTGTTGCCGACGAGGCTGATCATCGAGTCGTGGAATCGCACCGTTGTCTCCGGTTGCTTGCAAAAACAGTGGTCGTAGTGGTGACGCCAGCCTACGGCCCGGCCGCGAGGTTCACTCCCCGTCGAGATTGGGCGACGGTCCGTACGGGGCAAGGAGTGGGTGTACGGACACGAGGAGGTGGCGTCGAGGCATGACGAGCATGTCGAGGGCGAGAGTGGCCCGGCGCATCGCGGCCGGCGCGGCCTACGGCGGCGGCGGTATCGGCCTGGCCGGGGCGGCGGCGGTGGGGCTGCTGCTGGCGGAGGCGCACATGGCCCGGCGTCACGTGAACGGCATCGGCGAGCATCCCCGGGTCCCGCACGCGGACGGCCGCTACGGACGCGCCTACGACGCTCCCGGCACCCCGGCCGCGGAGCCCCTGCGCCTGGTGCTGCTGGGCGACTCCACGGCGGCGGGCCAGGGGGTCCACCGCTCCGGCCAGACGCCGGGCGCGCTGCTGGCGTCCGGGCTCGCGGCGGTGGCGGAACGCCCGGTCGATCTCCGCAACGTGGCGCTTCCCGGCGCCCAGTCCGACGATCTCGACCGTCAGGTGGCGCTGGTGCTGGGCACCTTCGACCAGGTGCCCGACGTCTGCGTGATCATGATCGGGGCGAACGACGTCACGCACCGCATGCCGCCGACGCGCTCGGTGCGCCATCTGTCCGCGGCGGTACGACGGCTGCGGACGGCCGGCACGGAGGTGGTGGTCGGCACCTGCCCCGACCTCGGCACGATCGAGCCGGTCCCGCAGCCCCTGCGCTGGCTGGCCCGCAGAGCCTCCCGCCAGCTGGCGGCCGCCCAGACGATCGGCGTGATCGAACAGGGCGGCCGCACCGTGTCGCTGGGCGATCTCCTCGGCCCCGAGTTCGAGGCGAACCCCCGCGAGCTGTTCGGGCCCGACCACTACCACCCCTCGGCGGAGGGGTACGCGACGGCGGCCATGGCGGTGCTCCCGACCGTGTGCGCCGCGCTGGGACTGTGGCCCGCGGAGGAGGAGCGCCCGGACGTCTCCCGCCGCGAGGGCTTCCTGCCGGTGGCACAGGCGGCTGCGGAGGCGGCCTCGGAGGCCGGTACGGAGGTCACGGCGGCCATGCCGACGGGCCCGCGCGGCCCCTGGGCCCTCCTCAAGCGCCGACGCCGCCGCAGGGTCCCCGAGCCGGAGCCGGCCTCGGTCCCGCAGTCACCGTGAGGGGCGCGCCCGGGCGGCCTGGAGGGCGCCGTCCGGGGATCGCGGGCAGGATGGAGAAGTGCCCGGCAACGGCCGCGGCGCGGCAAGAGGTGCGCGAGGGGCGAGGTGCGTGATGGGCGAGGTACGGGTCTCACCGCCGGTCTCCGAGGTCCACGTGTCGCTCGGCGACGAGATCGTGGTGCAGCTGCCGGAGAACGCCACCACCGGCTATCTCTGGTCGGTCCAGCGGGTCGACGGCGCCCTGCAGGTGACCGGGGACGCGTACGAGGCGCCGGGACAGCCGTTGCCCGGGGCCGGCGGGAAGCGGCTCGTGCGCATCCGGCCGACCGCGGTCGGCGAGGCGTCGGTGGGGCTGGTGCTGAAGCGGCCCTGGGAGGATCACGTCGAGGACCGGGTCAGTGTCCGGGTCTCCGTGGGCGGCTGAGGCACCGCGGGTTCGGGCATGCGGAGCCGCGGGCACGGAAAGGCCCTGCGGCGGAGGGGAACACGGGCAGGGCCGCCCCGTCGGGGTCGGCCCTGCCGAATGCGCGGCGGATTCACCACAGGTAGATCTCGTGGACCGTCCCGTCCGCCTCCTCGCGGAAGCTGATCGGCCGTCCCGTCTCACGGGCCTGGGACGCCAGCGTGGTCAGCGCCGTGAACGCGGCGTCCGAGCCGTTGTAGATCTTCTTCCACACACCGCCCTTGACGTGCAGGTGCGCGTTGCGGGGCTGGTCCATGCACCACATGCCGTCGACCATGACGTTCTGGGTCCACACGCCGGTGACGGACCCGCCCGCCTGCATGGCCTGGATGGCCTGGATGGCCTGTTCGGTCGCCCTGGCGTCGGGGTGGACCAGGGGCCGGGCCTCACCGACGGCCGTCTCCTCGAAGCGGACCGCCATGGCGTCGGCCTTCGGCTTGCCGAACTCGGTGACCGGGATCGCCGAGAGGCCGACCTCCACGCCCGGAGGCGGCATGACCGGCTTGCCGACACCGCCGCCGTCCATGGGGGCGGTCCTCGCGCCGTAACCCGTGCGTGCCCTGGTGGTGGAGGGCGCTTCCAGCGTGCTCGTCTGCTGTGGACTCATCGTGTACCACTCCTGCTGTCGCGTACGGTCTCGTTGCTCGTCGGGGGGTGTCACCAGGCGTAGACCTGGCGGACGCTGCCGCTGTCCTCGAACAGGCCCACCTTGGTTCCGGCGGACTTGGAGGCGGCGAGTTCGGCGAGCATCGCCGAGTCGGTCGCGGCCACGTTGCCGCCGAGGCTCAGCCAGCCGCGGAGCTCTCCGTAGGCCCACACGTTGGCGTCCGCCTCGTTGCTCCACAGGCCGAGGATGCGCTGGTCGGCGAGCCAGGCACGGAGGCTGACGCCCTGGACGCCGCAGGTGTGCCAGCTCTCGATGCCGCACTCCCCGTAGCCGATCCGGAAGAAGCCCTGCTCACCCCAGTCGAGGCCCCAGCTGTTCTTGGCGATCCAGCAGGACTGGGCGTCGTCGTAGCCGACCAGGCAGACGCAGTGACCACCGGCGAGCTCGCCGCTCTGATGCCGGTAGACACCGCCCCCGTAGCTGAAGAAGTCCTGGTAGACCTCGAAGCAGGCGACGACGGAGCCGTAGGTGGCGATGTTGCGCTTGATCGCCACGGGGTCGTTGGTGTCGTTCGTCCAGTTCACGACGTTGGCGCGGCGGTTGGGCCAGTCCGGGTTGAGCTTGCTCCCGTCCTGGTTCTGCGGCGTGTAGGGGAAGTAGTCGTCGAAGGTGATCCCCGCGTCGCGGGCCTTCTCCAGCAGCGGTTCCGGGAGCCAGCCGGTCTCGCACGTCCTCCCCTCCGCGCGGCCGTGCACGAAGAACGCGTGCGCCTCGGAGAAGTCGGCCGGCAGGTAGGGCGCGCGGTCGATGTAGCGGACCACGTGCTCCATGGTCGCCACCGTGCCGAACGCCACACAGGAACCGCAGGTCCCCTGGTCCTTCACGGGCGTCGTGTAGTCCAGGCCTCCGATGTTGCGGAGGTCGAACGCCGCGGGCAGGTCCGCCGCCTGGGACGCGGCTGCCTGCGCGGCCTCTATGTGCTGGTCCCGGGCCGCCATGAGCTCGGTGTGCTCGGCCTCGTCGATCGGCACACCGAGCCGCTTGACGCGCTGCTCCTCGGTCAGCCGGGTGATGGAGTTGCTGGTCGACCGCCAGGGGTTGCCGGCGTTCTCCAGGGTCGCTCGGAGTTCTGCGAGGTCGATGGGTTCGTTCACAGGCATGCGAACGCCTCTCGTGCGTCGGGGAAGATGGGGCGAAGCGGGCCCGAGAAGTGGGGCGGGCCGGGGCCGTCCCGCAGGGCGGCTCGGCGGCTTCGCCAACGGGCACCAGTGGACACTCCGGCGTGGGGGTTCGCCACTCGGGGCGACGGCGCGGACGCGTTCCGACACGCGTCCGGCGTGCGGCCCGCCCGTTCACACGGGCGCACACCACGCGCCGGGCACGTGGTGTGCGCTGTTACGCCGTCGGGACGATGGCGACTCGCTCAGCTCCGTCCCGTGAGCCCCGCCGGGCCGGCGCCGGACAGCTCGAGCTGACCGGCGACGGCGGCCGGGAGCGCGGTGACAGCTCTGGTGGGCGGGTTGAGGTTGACGGTTCCGGAACGGACCTTGACCGTGCTGACCACCCGGCTCTCGGTGTTGCCGATCAGCAGGCAGGAGTCGAACGCCTCCGCGGTGACGTAGATCCGGGGGCCGTTCTCGTCGGTCCACAGGGTGCCGTCGGCGGCTTCCCCGTAGATGTACGACCAGGTGTTGTTGGTGTCGAGGACGTACGCCTCGCCGCCGGGCGGGATGTTCCACCAGCCGCGCGTCCCCCAGCTCCCGTACTCGGCACAGGTGTCGGGGCTGTAGAAGAGGATGCAGGTGGAGACGGTCAGGTGGTACCGGTTGCGGATGCGGAGTTCCATGGTCAGCGCCTTCCTTCCTGGAACCGGACGCGGAGCGGCCTGTGGTCGAAGGGCTCGCCGTCGGACGGGAGTTGATGGTTCGTCACCCCGTCGGCGGCGGTCCCCCGGGACGCCGACGGGGTGACGCCGAAGGCGGACGTGGGGTCCGTCGGCCGTGGCTCACCGGCTCCCTGCTGCCCCTGGAACCGCCGGCGCAGCGGTGTGAGGTCGAGGGGCTCGTCGTCCGGCGGAAGCTGTTCGTCCGTCGGTACGGCGGAACCCTTGGCGGCCCCTGGGGAGGGGCCGGCGTCCTGCGGGGACTCGCCGCCCTGGGCCGCGTGGAACGCCGCCCACAGGTCGGTGTCGGTCCGCTGGGAGGCGGCTTCGAGATCGAAGTCGCCGGTGGGGTCGGGCTGCTTTCGCAGCGCGGAGTCGCTCATTTTTCCTCCCTGTGTCCGACGGGGGCGTCGCACGCCGCCGAGGGCGGTACGGGAAAGGAGAGGAGAGGAATCGCTGACGGACAGACGAACGCCGTCAGGCGGAGACGGGGCGCGTCAGCACCACGGGTGGAAACACGCGCCACATGGGAATCAAACGCACCACTCATCATGATAAGCCGGTCATCTCCACCCGGCACCAGCGGGAGAAGGGCCAAGCAAGCGCTTAGAAAGTGCGGCCAGGGTCACATGGCAACCATCGTGACCGCGGCCATACGGCCGGGTAACTTCCCAAGCAGTCCTGCCCGTAGAGCCCCCAAGAACCCGGGACTCACCCGTACGCCAATGGAGCCGTGATGCCCGAAGCCGTCATCGTCTCGACCGCCCGCTCCCCGATCGGCCGTGCCGTCAAGGGCTCACTGAAGGACCTGCGCCCGGACGACCTCACCGCCACGATCATCCAGGCCGCCCTGGCGAAGGTCCCCGAACTGGACCCGAGGGACATCGACGACCTGATGCTGGGCTGCGGCCTCCCGGGCGGCGAGCAGGGCTACAACCTCGGCCGGATCGTCGCGGTGCAGATGGGCATGGACCACCTGCCCGGCTGCACGATCACCCGCTACTGTTCCTCGTCCCTCCAGACCAGCCGCATGGCGCTGCACGCCATCAAGGCCGGTGAGGGCGACGTCTTCATCTCGGCCGGTGTCGAGACGGTCTCCCGGTACGCCAAGGGCAGCTCCGACGGCCTCCCGGACACGACGAACCCGCTGTTCGCCGAGGCACAGGCCCGCACCGCCGCCACGGCCGCGTCGGAGGGGTCCACCTGGCACGACCCGCGCGAGGACGGCCTGCTCCCCGACCCCTACATCGCGATGGGGCAGACCGCGGAGAACCTGGCCCGGTCCAAGGGCATCACCCGCCAGGACATGGACGAGTTCGGCGTCCGCTCGCAGAACCTCGCCGAGGAAGCCATCAAGAACGGCTTCTGGGAGCGCGAGATCACCCCGGTGACCCTTCCCGACGGCACGGTCGTCAGCAAGGACGACGGGCCGCGCGCCGGCGTCACCCTGGACGCCGTCCAGGGCCTGAAGCCGGTCTTCCGCCCGGACGGACTCGTCACCGCCGGCAACTGCTGCCCGCTCAACGACGGCGCCGCCGCGGTCGTCATCATGTCCGACACCAAGGCCCGCGAGCTGGGCCTGACCCCGCTCGCCCGCATCGTGTCCACCGGTGTTTCCGGCCTCTCCCCCGAGATCATGGGCCTCGGCCCGGTCGAGGCGAGCAAGCAGGCCCTCCAGCGCGCCGGTCTCACCATCGACGACATCGACCTGGTCGAGATCAACGAGGCCTTCGCCGCGCAGGTGATCCCCTCCTACCGCGAGCTCGGCATCGACCTCGACAAGCTGAACGTCAACGGCGGCGCCATCGCCATCGGCCACCCCTTCGGCATGACGGGCGCCCGCATCACCGGCACGCTGATCAACTCCCTCCAGTTCCACGACAAGCAGTTCGGCCTGGAGACGATGTGCGTCGGCGGCGGCCAGGGCATGGCGATGGTCATCGAGCGGCTGAGCTGACCGCCCGCCGAACGCTCGCCGAGCGCCCCTGCGTAACCGTTTCGGCACCTGCCGTCACGTCATGGCCCGGAGTCCGGGAAACACCTGGACTCCGGGCCGTTTTGTGATCCAATCTCCCCCAGGATGTGACCTATCTCCCTTGCTCGGGGATTTACGCAGCTCAGCGCCTTTCAGCACCAAACCCCAGGCTCCATATCCTGTCCGTTTCGTGATGTTACGCACTGACAGCTGGATAGTCCGCCCTTCAAGCTGATGTAGGAAGTCGGGGGTCGACTTTGAACCGGGAGTACGTCAGTGAGCGCCATGCCGATCGCCTTGCTGGTCACCACGGCCGCCACGGGCGCCGTGGGCGTCGCCGTCCTGCGCACCCTCATGCAGCTGCGCCGGCAGGTCGCCGCCCTGCACACCCAGCTCGCCGAGAACCACGCGACTGAGACACGGGGCTTCGTGCCGGCCGCCCGCACCGCGGCCGACACCGCCGAGATACGCGCCGCCGTCGCCGAGGCGCTCGCGGAGGAGCGGGAGCGGGAACTGGCCGAGGCGCGCGCCTTCTGGGCCGCCCAGGAGGCCCGTGACGCCTCCGACGCCCCCTCCCTGCTGGGTCTGCCGGACAGCGAGCTGTTCCTGCCGCGCCAGGCCGACTTCGCGGGCCTGGAGCCGCTCGAGCCGGTGGCCGAACCGACCTCGGACGCCGACGAGTTCGCCGGGGAGTCGCCCGAACTGGCCGCGGCCCGCCGCCGCCACCCGTCCCACCCGGACTTCGTACCGGTCCAGTCACCGGTCGTGAACGACCACGAGCGCACGGTCGCCGCGCTCGAGGAGCTGGCCGCGTCCCGGGTCGAGCTGACCGACGTGCGCCCCGGCCCGCTCGGCACCCTCGACGTGTACGTCTTCGCCGACGGCACCACCTTGTGCATGACGCCCGGCCACCGGGAGACCGCGGACCGCCTCAGCGCCGCCCTGACGGCCGGCGAGACCCCGTTCCTGCTGGGCGGCTCGGGCATCTCGGGCGCCTACACGCTGACGTTCGCGTGCGGCGAGGAGAACGTCTACATCCTGGCGGACCGGGTCATAGCCTCCCTCTGAGCCGGCTCCGCACCGGCCTCAGACCCCCGCCCGCTTCTGCGCCTCCTCCACCAACCGCACGGCCTCACCGACCTCGGCCTCACTGGTCAGCACCACGGCCAGATCATGCACGGCCACGGTGATCTGATCAGCGGCGGCGAACATCCCGGCGTCGGGCATCTCGCGCGGCTCCACCCCGGGTTCCTCGACGCGCTGCGCCCATCGGGCCAGCTCACGGGCCAGGCCCAGCGCCTCGGCGGCTGCTCCCCGCTGCAGCCGGCTCTGCGGGGCGGCACGCAGACGATCGGCGAAGTGATCCACCGCACGGGTCAGGGACGTCGTATCAACCACGCCGTGAGCGTACGCGTCGCACCGGGACTGTTGCCAACGGGCGAACGCTCAGGCACCGTGACCTGAAGGACCGGCTTACATCCCCTTTGCAACCGGAGGCGCCGATGTCCCATGTCCTCTCCGAGGAGACCCACCGCAACATGCTCGCCCGCATCCCGCACTGCACCGGTCGTGAAGTCTCCGACTGGCTGCGTACCGTCGACGAAGGCCCCGCTCTCCGCTTCGAGGAGAAGGTCAGCTGGCTGCGCCATGAGTACGACCTCGCGTACGGCCACGCCAAGGCGATCATCCACGAGTACGAACTGAGGAGGGCAGCGCGCAAATTCCTGTAGGGCGCGCGGACGACGAAGGGCCCCGGCCGAGGCCGGGGCCCTTCCGTGCTCGCGTCGCGCGCTAGTCGTTGCTGTTCAGGATCGCCAGGAGCCGCAGGAACTCCATGTAGATCCACACCAGCGTCAGCGTGAGGCCGAAGGCGGCGAGCCAGGCCTCCTCGCGCGGGGCGCCGTAGGTGATGCCGTCCTCGACCTGCTTGAAGTCCAGGGCGAGGAAGCAGGCACCGAGGATGATGCCGATGACGCCGAAGACGATGCCGAGGGCGCCGCTGCGGAAGCCGAGGCCGTCACCGCCGCCGAAGACGGTGAACAGCAGGTTCACGGCCATCAGCAGGACGAAGCCGAGCGCGGCGGCCATGACGAAGCCGTAGAAGCGGCGGTTGACGCGGATCCAGCCCGCCTTGTACGCCACGAGCACACCGGCGAAGACCGCCATCGTGCCCATGACCGCCTGGGCGACCACGCCGTCCGCGATGTACGTGGACACCGCCGACGAGATCACGCCGAGGAAGACGCCCTCGAGGGCGGCGTACGACAGGATCAGCGCGGGGGACGGGCGGCGCTTGAAGGACTGCACCAGGGCCAGCACCATCGCGACCAGACCGGCGCCGACGGCGATGCCGTAGGACTTGCCGAGGTTGGCCTCGTCGACGGGCAGCAGCAGCCAGGACAGGACCGCCGTGAGGACCACGGTGCCGAGCGTGGTCGCGGTGCGCGCGACGACGTCGTCCATGGTCATGGCGCCGGGGGTGACCGGGGCCTGGGGCGGCGCGCCCTGCTGGAGGCCCTGCTGGGCGTAGGGGTTCTGCGCGTAGGGGTTGCCCGCCTGCTGAGCGTAGGGGTTGCCCTGCGCGTACGGGTTGGCCTGCGTGCCGACAGCGGGTCCCCCGGCCTGCGGCGCCGCGTTGAAGCCCGCGTAGCCGTTGTCGCGGCTGAACCCCCGTCGCGAGAAGACCGGGTTTCTGCTCCTCATTTCACTCCTCCATGGCCACACAGCGCGGCCTTGGCGTCAAGAGTAATAGGTAGGCAAAGGATTGACCCTAGTGCTTGAGAAGGATCTTTCCCTCGTCGTGCTGCGCAACACGCTACGTGGCGTCCTGATTCCCGGTACCGGACGCCCTCATTCATGACCAAGCTGGGACATGGCCGGAACCGGCCGGAGACCGGACGGTCGATCACCCGAACGAGAAGCCGGTGTACGCCTCGGCCAGGTCGGTCTCGGCGGCGCGCGAGGAGGCGATCCGCTCCAGCCGGGCCAGCTGGAGCCGGTCCTCGAAGGGGGTGGCGTCGGGCGCGCGGTGCAGCAGGGTCGTCATGTCGTAGGAGAACCGCTCGGCCTGCCAGACGCGGCGCAGACAGGTCGCCGAGTAGGCGTCGAGCAGTTCGGCCGAACCGGTCTCCCTCCGGTGCGTCAGGGCCCGCGCGAACGTCACCACGTCCCCCACGGCCAGGTTGAGCCCCTTCGCCCCCGTCGGCGGGACGATGTGGGCCGCGTCCCCGGCGAGGAAGAGCCGGCCGTGCCGCATGGGCTCGTGGACGTAGGAGCGCATGGGGGTGACCGACTTCTGGGTGATGGGGCCGCGCCGCAGCGTCCAGTCGTCGTCGGTCTCGAAGCGGCGCTCCAGCTCGTCCCAGATCTCCTCGTCGCCCCACGCCCCGGCGTCGGTGCCCTCGGGCACCTGGAGGTAGAGGCGGGAGACGGACGGCGAGCGCATGGACAGCAGGGCGAAGCCCCGGTCGTGGCGGGCGTAGACCAGCTCGTCGTGCGAGGGCGGCACGTCGGCGAGGATGCCCAGCCAGCCGAAGGGGTACGTCCGTTCGAACACCCGGGTCAGCTCGTCCGGGACCGCCTTCCGGGAGACCCCCCAGAAGCCGTCGCAGCCGACGACGTACTCGCACTCCAGGACGTCCTCGACGCCCTCGTGCCGGAAGCGGACGCGCGGGCTGTCGGTCTCCGCCCCCTCCACGGCCAGGGCCTCCGCCTCGAAGAGCAGCGGGCCGCCCTCCTTCAGCTGGAGGGCGATGAGGTCCTTGCACACCTCGGTCTGGGCGTAGACCATCACGGACCGGCCGCCGGTCAGGGCGGGGAAGTCGACACGGTGGCGCTTCCTGTCGAAGCGCAGCTCGATGCCGTCGTGGCGCAGCCCCTCCCGGTCCATGCGCTCGGCGGCGCCGGCCGCGCGCAGCACGTCGACCGTGCCCTGCTCCAGGATCCCGGCGCGCTGGCGGTGCTCGACGTAGGCCCGGTCGCGGCTCTCCAGGACGACCGAGTCGATGCCGGCGTTGTGGAGCAGTCGGGCGAGGAGGAGGCCGGCCGGGCCGGCGCCGATGATGCCGACGGTGGTGCGCATCGGGCGTTCCCTTCGTGTTCGCATAGTGAAGTTTTCTTCACTCTTGCCATGCGTGAGTCTGCGCCCGGGCTCATCCGGTGTCAACGGTCGGGGTGTGGCGTCAACGCCTCAATGGAGCATGCAGCGATCGCCGAGGCGTCGGAAGTGCCCAGAGCCGGACTTGAACCGGCACGCCCGCGAAGGGGCAGCGAGGTTTAAGCTCGCCGTGTCTGCATTCCACCATCTGGGCAGGCCTTGGGCTCCGCGTTGAGCTTCCGACCCTATCGGGATCCGTCCCCCGAACAGCCGAAGAGCAGACCGATGTTGTCTTATTTTATTGAGGTCTGAGGGAGCATCAGCACCTGGAACTGGCCATCCGCACTTGCCAGTAGCCTGGCGCGCGACCACCGCGCGCGTATGCGGAATGACGGAATTTCACCGTACGAACGAGGGTGCTCCACCGGTTCTTGACGAACCGTCCCTCAGGGGACGGGGTCATCCCCAGGTATGACACGGCGGTCCGGGGTCCGCCCCGAGTCTGCCTTCAGAACCGGAACAGCGACTGACTACAACCCCGCGCCCTGCCGGAATGCTGGTTCACGTCCCCCAGACCAGACCACCGTCCCGTCAGGAGCGCGTTTCCGTGACCACCAGCCCCCTCGCCGAACGGACCACCGCCGTGGCCGCACGCGCCACGGACCTGTCGAAGATCTACGGGCAGGGCGAGACCCAGGTGGTCGCCCTGGACCGCGTCTCCGTCGACTTCCGGCAGGCCGAGTTCACCGCGATCATGGGCCCCTCCGGGTCCGGCAAGTCCACGCTGATGCACTGCGTGGCCGGCCTCGACACCTTCTCGTCCGGTTCCGTGCGCATCGGCGACACCGAGCTCGGCTCGCTGAAGGACAAGCAGCTCACCAAGCTCCGCCGGGACAAGATCGGGTTCATCTTCCAGGCGTTCAACCTGCTGCCGACGCTGACAGCGCTGGAGAACATCACCCTTCCGATGGACATCGCGGGGCGTAAACCGGACAAGCAGTGGCTGGACACCGTGATCCAGATGGTGGGCCTCAAGGACCGGCTGAGCCACCGCCCCGCTCAGCTCTCCGGCGGCCAGCAGCAGCGCGTCGCCGTCGCCCGCGCCCTGGCCTCCAGGCCCGACATCATCTTCGGCGACGAGCCGACCGGGAACCTCGACTCGCGCTCCGGCGCCGAGGTGCTGGGCTTCCTGCGCAACTCCGTGCGGGAGCTGGGCCAGACGGTGGTGATGGTGACCCACGACCCGGTGGCGGCGGCGTACGCGGACCGGGTGGTGTTCCTCGCGGACGGACGGATCGTCGACGAGGTGTACGGGCCGACGGCGGATGCGGTGCTCGACCGGATGAAGCAGTTCGACGCCAAGGGCCGCACCAGCTGACGTCCGGTCACCGACCTTCGGAGTAGACACCCTCATGTTCCGCACCGCCCTGCGCACCGTCCTCGCGCACAAGGCCCGGCTCCTGATGACCGTTCTCGCCGTGATGCTCGGCGTGGCCTTCGTCTCCGGGACCCTCGTCTTCACCAACACCATCTCCGACGCCTTCCAGAAGAGCTCCGCCAAGGGCTTCGACCAGGTCGACGTCGCCGTCACCGCCGAGGTCCAGGAGGACGTCGGCGACCGCATCGTCAAAACGCCCGAACTGACCGAGGCGCTGCGCGAGAAGAGCGCGAAGGTGCCCGGCGCGGCCTCCGCCGTGGGCGTCGTGAGCGGCTTCACGGCCATCGCCGACAAGGACGGCAAGCTCGTCGGCGGCGGCTTCCAGTCGCAGGGCGGCAACTACTGGGGCGCCGAGGACGCCCGGTACCCGCTGAAGGAGGGCGCCGCCCCGCGGGGGAAGGACGAGGTCGTCATCGACTCCGAGACCGCCCGGCGGGCCGGCTACGAGGTCGGCGACACCGTACGGATCTCGGTCGACGGGCCGGTCCTCACCCCGAAGATCACCGGCATCTTCACCACGGACGACGGCAACGTGGCCGCGGGCGGCAGCCTCGCCCTGTTCGACACGGCGAGCGCGCAGCAGCTGTTCGGCAAGGCCGGCACGTACGACGAGATCGACGTGAAGGCCGCCGCCGGCACCTCGCAGACCGCGCTGAAGGCCGCCCTGGACGCCGCCCTGCCCCGGGGCGAGGTGGAGACCACCACGGGCGAGCGGCTCGCCGCCGACCAGGCCGAGATGATCTCCGCCTCGATGAGCGGACTGAAGCAGGGCCTGCTGGTCTTCGCCGGGATCGCGCTGTTCGTCGGCACCTTCATCATCGCCAACACCTTCACCATGCTGGTCGCCCAGCGCACCAAGGAACTCGCGCTGCTGCGCGCCGTGGGCGCCTCGCGCCGGCAGGTGACGCGGTCGGTGCTGATCGAGGCGTTCGTGGTGGGCGTGGTGGCCGGCGTGACGGGTCTGGTGGCCGGTATCGGCATCGGCGCGGGACTGCGGTCGCTCATGAACACGCTCGGCGCGACCGTCCCCGACGGCCCGCTGGTGATCTCGCCGGGCACGGTCGGGGCCTCCCTCGCGGTCGGTGTCGTCATCACCATGCTGGCCGCGTGGCTGCCGGGCCGCCGGGCCGCGAAGATCCCGCCGGTCGCGGCGATGAGCAGCGTGCACGCCAAGGCGACCACCAGGTCGCTGGTGCTGCGCAACACGCTGGGCGCGCTGTTCTCCGCGGCGGGCGTCGCGGTGGTCCTGACGGCGACGACGATGGAGGGCTCCGACGGCCAGGCCCCCATGGGTCTCGGCGCGGTTCTGCTGATCATCGGCGTGTTCATCCTGACCCCGCTGCTGTCCCGCCCGCTGATCGCGGGCGCGGCACCGGTCCTGCGGATCTTCGGGGTCTCCGGCAAGCTGGCCCGGCAGAACTCGGTGCGCAACCCGCGCCGTACGGCCGCCACCGCCTCGGCGCTGATGATCGGCCTCACGCTGATCACCGGTATGACGGTGATGGCGGGCAGCCTGCAGAAGTCGATCGACAAGATGGCGTCCTCGGCGATCCGCGCCGACTACGTGGTGTCGATGGCGAACGGCAACGGGCTCTCCCCCGACGTCGAGAAGAAGCTGAAGTCCACCGACGGCGTGACCGCCACGAGCCCGATGCGCAACGCGCCCGGCCGTGTCGAAGGCACCACCGAGTACCTCACCGGTGTCAACGGCGCCGCGTTCGGCGAGCTGACCGACCTCCCGGTCGAGGACGGCACCTTCGAGGTGGACGGCGCGCGGGTCGTCGTGGACGAGGACACGGCCAGGTCCCACGGCTGGAAGGCAGGTTCGGACTTCACCGTCTCCTACGAGGACGGCGAGAAGCAGCGGCTGACGGTCGCCGGCGTGTACGAGGCCAACGAGCTGATCGGGGGCATCCTGCTGGACAGCGCCGCGCTCTCCCCGCACCAGGAGGACCCGGCCGACATGCAGGTCATGGTCAAGACCTCCGGCGGTGCCTCGGACGCGACCAAGGACCGGCTGGAGAAGGCCCTCGGCTCCAACCCGGCCATCAAGGTGCAGAGCAGGAAGGACCTGTCCGACAGCATCGCGCAGATGTTCACGCTGATGCTGAACATGCTCTACGGCCTGCTGGCCATGGCCGTGATCGTCGCGGTCCTCGGCGTGATCAACACCCTGGCCATGTCGGTCTTCGAGCGCTCGCAGGAGATCGGCATGCTGCGGGCGATCGGCCTGGACCGCCGCTCGGTCAAGCGGATGGTCCGTCTGGAGTCCCTGGTCATCTCCCTCTTCGGCGGGGTGCTCGGCATCGGCCTGGGCGTGTTCTTCGGCTGGGCGGCCGGTGAGCTGCTCGGCACGAAGATGGCGACGTACGAACTCGTCCTGCCGTGGGGCCGGATGGCCCTGTTCCTGCTGCTGGCCGCCGGCGTGGGCGTCCTGGCGGCGCTGTGGCCGGCGCGGCGGGCGGCCCGGCTGAACATGCTGGCGGCGATCAAGTCGGAGTAGCCGGCGTCCGGTCGGGGCCCCGTGTCATGGGACGCGGGGCCCCTTTTCCGTGTGCTCAGTTCCAGGTACGGCTGCGCAGGGGCATCCCGGAGTCCCCGGGCTCGGCTGTCCGGACGGCGAGGACCTGGTTGACGCCGATGCGGTTGCGTTCGAAGGCGACGGCGGAGGCGGCCATGTACAGCCGCCAGACACGGGCCCGTCCGGGGCTGGTGAGCCGGACGGCGCGCGCCCAGTCGTCCTCCAGCCGGGCCACCCAGCGGCGCAGGGTGAGGGCGTAGTGCTCACGGATCGACTCGACGTCACGGACCTCGAAGCCGGCGCGTTCGAGCTGGGTGACGGTGGTGCCCAGGGGCGCCAGCTCGCCGTCGGGGAAGACGTAGGCGTCGATGAACTCGTCGACGTGATAGGTGGATTCGTCGCGCTGGGGCCGGCGGGCGATCTGGTGGTTGAGCAGCCGCCCGCCGGGCGTGAGGAGCTCGCGCAGGACGGTCGCGTACTCCAGGTACTTCTCGGCCCCCACGTGTTCGGCCATGCCGATGGAGGAGATCGCGTCGTAGGGACCGTCGCCGACGTCCCGGTAGTCCTGCACCCGGATCTCGACCCGGTCGGTGAGACCGGCGTCGGCGACGCGTTTGCGGGCGTAGGCCGCCTGCTCCTGCGAGAGGGTGATGCCGACGACGCCCACCCCGTGCTCGCGGGCCGCGTGGACGGCCAGGGATCCCCAGCCGCAGCCGACGTCGAGGAGCCGCCGGCCGGGGGTCAGGCCGAGCTTGCGGCAGACGAGTTCGAGCTTGTCCCGCTGGGCCTGTTCGAGGCTGCTGTCGGGGCCGGGCCAGTAGGCGCAGGAGTACACCATGGACGGGCCGAGGACGATCTCGTAGAAGTCGTTGCCGACGTCGTAGTGGTGGCTGACGGCCCGTCGGTCGGTGTGGCGGGTGTGGAGGTGTCCGGTGCGGCGCACCTCCTCCTCGGGCGGCACGGGCGGCAGCGGGGGTCCCGCCATCTTCAGCAACCCGCGGACGGCCGCACGGAACTGGGGGTCGCGCAGGGCCTGGGCGAGGCCTCGGGCGTCCTCGTCCCGTTCCCAGAGGAGCCCTGAAAGAAGGCCGAGGGTGACGTAGAGATCGCCCTCGACGTCCAGGTCGCCTGCGACCCAGGCGCGGGCGAGGCCCAGTTCGCCCGGTTTGAAGAGCAGACGGCGCAGGGCTCTTCGGTTGCGCACCACCACGGTGGGCGCGTCGGGCGGGCCCGCCTGCGAACCGTCCCAGGCGCGCACGCGCACCGGGAGCGGGACTCCCAGCAGCTGTTCGACGAGGGCGTGGAGCCGCGGCGCGGCATGGGTCATGGAGCACACCTCCGTGACGGTGATCCCGGACTGTCCTGACTCCACGTAAACACCTTGCGGGCCTGGACGCAGTCCCCCACGCGCGTCATGGCTGGGCAAACTCCGCGGACGTCACCAGGGGGCCGAGCCGTCCGGAACAGCCGTAGGGGCCGCCCGCACCACGGATGGCGGACGGCCCCTACGGGGTGTGCTGTCAGGCGGAGATCAGGAGGCGTTGGCCTTCTCGTTCTCCGGCTTCGCCCCGGCCGCGGCCGGGGCGGGGGCCGGCTTGGCGGCCTCGTAGAACTCCTCGCGCGGGTTCTCCATGGCGCCGAGGGCGACGACCTCGCGCTTGAGGAACATGCCGAGCGTCCAGTCGGCGAAGACGCGGATCTTGCGGTTCCAGGTCGGCATCGCCAGACCGTGGTAGCCACGGTGCATGTACCAGGCGAGACGGCCCTTGAGCTTGATCTTCATCTTGCCCATGACGATCATCGCGACGCCCTTGTGGAGGCCGAGGCCCGCCACCGCACCCTTGTTGGAGTGCGCGTACTCCTTCTGCGGGAAGCCCCGCATGCCGGAGACCACGTTGTCGCCGAGGACCTTGGCCTGGCGCAGCGCGTGCTGGGCGTTCGGCGGGCACCAGGCGTTCTCGACGCCGGCCTTGCGGGCGGCGACGTCCGGGACCTGGGCGTTGTCGCCGGCGGCCCAGATGTAGTCGGTGCCGGTGACCTGGAGGGTCGGCTGGGCGTCCACGTGGCCGCGGGGGCCGAGCGGGAGGCCGTAGCGGGCCAGGACCGGGTTGGGCTTGACGCCGGCGGTCCACACGATCGTGTTGGAGTCGACCTCGAGGCCGTTCTTCAGGACGACGTGGCCGTCCACGCAGGAGTCCATGGAGGTGGAGAGGTAGATCTCCACACCGCGGCTCTCCAGGTGCGCCTTGCCGTACTGGCCGAGCTTCGGGCCGACCTCCGGCAGGATCTTGTCGGCGGCGTCGACGAGGATGAAGCGCATGTCCTCGCGGGACACGTTCTTGTAGTACTTGGCCGCGTCGCGGGCCATGTCCTCGACCTCACCGATGGTCTCCGCACCGGCGAAGCCGCCGCCGATGAAGACGAAGGTGAGCGCCTTGCGGCGGATCTCCTCGTCGGTGGTGGAGTCGGCCTTGTCGAGCTGCTCGAGGACGTGGTTGCGCAGGCCGATGGCCTCCTCGATGCCCTTCATACCGATGCCCTGCTCGGCGAGGCCGGGGATCGGGAAGGTGCGGGAGACCGCGCCGAGCGCGATCACCAGGTAGTCGAAAGGCAGCTCGTACGCCTCGCCGACCAGCGGGGCGATCGTGGCGACCTTGCGGTCCTGGTCGATGGTGGTGACCCGGCCGGTGAGGACCTCCGCCTTCGGCAGCACGCGTCGCAGCGGGACGACGACGTGGCGCGGGGAGATGTTGCCGGCGGCGGTTTCGGGGAGGAAGGGCTGGTAGGTCATGTACGACCGGGGGTCGACGACCGTGACGGTCGCCTCGCCGTAGCGCATCTTCTTGAGGATGCGCCGAGCTGCGTACAGGCCTACGTACCCACCGCCTACTACGAGGATCCTGGGACGCTCCGTGGTGCTCATGGCATCGAGTATCCACCCGCCTGAGGGGGGTCGCTCGTGCGCCCCTTCACAAGCTTCCGGAGGGTGTGTGCTATCCTCCGCGGCCCGCGTGATCCACGTCATGGCGCGGAGGGGGAACCTGCGTGTAGGGCGGGGCGTTGTCAATGCCGCGTGAGCTGCCTCTCCGGGTGATGAGGGGTGGGGTGAGGGGTCCGAAACACGCCCTGGGAACACCTCCGCGAAACGTCCGTGCGCGCCTCTTTTGAACACGTTCACACGGGTGCCGGCCCCCCGGAAGGGTCAACCGGGCCACGTTCGTCCTCCGACAGGGCCGAATTCCTTGTGAAGAACTTCACGAACTTTTCCGACGGGGCGTCGCCGAGGGGCCCGGGAAGGCCCCTCGACGCTGCTCAAACGGGCATCCTGCCTGCTCAGCAGAGTGCAACTAGCGCCCGGGCACGGGTCGTGCGGCGTCCGGCGGAGCCCTGCGGAGGGGCTGAGCGGGGCGCAGTCGGGCGGAGTCGGGCGGAGTCAGGCGGAGTCAGGCGGAGGAGCCCGCCACCGACCACGCGATGCCGTCCAGGATGTCGTGCTCGCTCACGACGACCTCCTCCGCGCCGATCCGCTCCATGATCGCCAGCAGTACGAGGGCGCCCGCCGCGATCACGTCCACCCGGCCCGGGTGCATCGACGGGACCGCCGCGCGCTCGGCGTGCGTGGAGCGCAGCAGCCACTCGGTGATCTCGCGGACCCTGTCGTGCGAGATGCGCGAGTGGTGGATGGCCGCCGAGTCGTACGCGGGGAGGTTCTGGGCGATCGCCGAGACCGTGGTCACGGACCCCGCGAGGCCCACCAGCGTGTGCGCCTCGCGCAGCGGGACCGTCTCCTCGGCGAGGTCCAGGGCAGCCTCGACGTCGGCGCGCAGGGCCGCGATCTGCTCCGGCGCCGGCGGGTCGGTGACCTTTCCGTCCACGACCAGGTGGCGCTCGGTCATCCGCACACAGCCGACGTCCACCGAGCGGGCCGCGCCCACGTGCTCGTCGCCGACCACGAACTCCGTGGAGCCGCCGCCGATGTCCACCACCAGGTAGGGCCGGGTGAGGTCCGCGCGGCCCTTCAGTTCCTTCGTGGCGCCGGTGAAGGAGAACTCGGCCTCCTGCTCGCCGCTGATGACCTCGGGCTCGACGCCCAGGATGTCCAGCACGCCCCGCACGAACTCGTCGCGGTTCTCGGCGTCCCGGGAGGCGGAGGTGGCCACGAAGCGCAGCCGCTCCGCGCCGAGCTCCTTGATCACCGCCGCGTACTCGCGGCAGGCGGCGAAGGTCCGCTCCAGCGCCTCGGGCGCCAGCCGGCCGGTGCGGTCGACGCCCTGGCCGAGGCGGACGATCGTCATCCGGCGGTCCAGTTCGACCAGTTCACCGGTCTCGGGGTCGGCGTCGGCGACGAGGAGGCGGATCGAGTTCGTCCCGCAGTCGACGGCTGCGACCCGGGTCACCGCTCGTCTCCCTCGACCGGCCCGAAGGCGAGGTGACCGGCGCCGTCCTCGGACGTCTCCACCTGCCGGCCCTCGCCGGAGGGCGTCCCGGGAAGCGTCACGCACGCCCCCTTGCGCCACCACTGCGGCAGCAGGGCGAGCGCCTCGTCGCCGAGCGGGTTCACACCCGGGCCCGCCGCCAGGGAGTGCGCCACGAGCACGTGCAGGCACTTCACGCGGTCCGGCATGCCGCCCGCGCTCGGGAAGCCCGTCAGCTCCTCGATCTCGTCCCGGCGCCGGATGTAGTCCTCGTGCGCGGCACGGTAGGCGGCGGCCAGCTCCGGGTCGGTGCCCAGCCGTTCGGTCATCTCCTTCATCACGCCGTTCGCCTCGAGGGTGCCGATGGCGGAGTTCGCCTTGGGGCACGTGAGGTAGTACAGCGTCGGGAAGGGGGTGCCGTCGGGCAGGCGGGGGGCCGTCTCGACGACGTCCGGCTGGCCGCACGGGCACCGGTGCGCGATCGCGCGCAGCCCGCGCGGCGGTCGGCCGAGCTGCTGCTTGAAGGCCTCGACGTCCGCGTCGGTGGGCTCGGTGCGCGGGGTGGTCGGCGGGGGCTTTTCCATACCTGTCTTTCTACCTGCACGGTGTCACTGGTCGGACGCGTCGGACTTGTCGACGCCGTCCCACACGTTCGAGTACCAGGGGCGGTCGGCCGCCCCGTGGTCGGCGCGGGTCTTGGTGGCCGCGTCCGGGTCGATCACGACAAAGCCGGTCTCCCCCGGCATCACATAGTGCAGCCGCTCCCGGATCTGCTGCTCGGCGTACGCGTCGTCCTGCCAGCGCGCCTTGAGGTCGCGCAGTTGCTCGACCCGCTCGCGGGCCTGCTCCCTCTCCCGCTCCAGGTCGGCGATCTCGGCACGCTGGGAGACGTACTGCCGCATCGGGTAGGCCAGGGCCACGATCAGGGTGCACAGGACCAGCGCGAGGAGCGCGGCGCGGCCGGTGAGGCGGGAGCGGCGGGCCTGTCGCCTGGTCTGGGAGCGGTAGACCCGGGCCGCGGTCTGCTCGCCGAGCAGCCGCAGTCTGGTCGCGGTGGAGAAACGGTCCCGGTCCTTCACGGCCATCGGCTCTGCGCCTCCCCTTTCCACACACGCGTACGTCCCCGCACACGGTACGGGACCGAGTACGGGGACGTACGTACGACTGGCTCGCGCCGACCCCGCTCGGGTCGGGCCGGGGGACCTCCACGGCCCCCCGCCGGGCCTACTGGTTCGCGGAGCGGAACCGCGGGAAGGCGCTGCGGCCGGCGTACACCGCCGCGTCGTCGAGGATCTCCTCGATGCGCAGCAGCTGGTTGTACTTGGCGACGCGCTCGGAGCGGGCCGGGGCGCCGGTCTTGATCTGGCCGCAGTTGGTGGCGACGGCCAGGTCGGCGATGGTGACGTCCTCGGTCTCGCCGGAGCGGTGCGACATCATGCACTTGAAGCCGTTGCGCTGGGCCAGCTCGACGGCGTCCAGGGTCTCGGTGAGCGAACCGATCTGGTTCACCTTCACCAGCAGCGCGTTGGCCGCGCCCTCCTCGATACCGCGGGCCAGACGCTCGGGGTTGGTGACGAACAGGTCGTCACCGACGAGCTGGACCTTGTCACCGAGCTTGTCGGTGATGGTCTTCCAGCCCTCCCAGTCGTCCTCGAACAGCGGGTCCTCGATGGACACGAGCGGATACGCCGCGACGAGCTCGGCGTAGTACTCGGTCATCTCGGCGGCGGAGCGGTCCTTGCCCTCGAAGGTGTAGGAGCCGTCCTTGTAGAACTCGGAGGCGGCGACGTCGAGCGCGAGGGCGATCTGCTCGCCGGGGGTGTAGCCGGCTTCCTTGATGGCCTCGAGGATGAGGTCGAGGGCCTCGCGGTTGGAGCCGAGGTTCGGGGCGAAGCCGCCCTCGTCGCCGAGACCGGTGGACAGGCCCTTCGACTTCAGGACCTTCTTGAGGGTGTGGTAGACCTCGGTGCCCCAGCGCAGGGCCTCGGAGAAGGACTCCGCGCCGATCGGGGCGATCATGAACTCCTGGATGTCCACGTTGGAGTCGGCGTGCGAGCCGCCGTTCAGGATGTTCATCATCGGCACCGGCAGCAGGTGCGCGTTGGGGCCGCCCAGGTAGCGGAAGAGCGGGAGGTCGCTGGCCTCGGAGGCGGCGTGGGCGACGGCGAGCGAGACGCCGAGGATGGCGTTGGCACCGAGGGAGCCCTTGTTGTCGGTGGCGTCCAGGTCGAACATGGCCTGGTCGATCAGGCGCTGCTCGGTGGCGTCGTAGCCGACCAGCTCCGGGCCGATCTGCTCGATGACGGCGAGGACGGCCTTCTCGACACCCTTGCCCTGGTAGCGGCCCGGGTCACCGTCGCGGAGCTCGATGGCCTCGAAGGCGCCGGTGGAGGCGCCGGAGGGAACGGCGGCACGACCCGTGCTGCCGTCGTCGAGGCCGACCTCGACCTCGACCGTGGGGTTGCCTCGGGAGTCCAGGATTTCCCGGGCTACGACGACGTCGATGGACGGCACGAGCATCTCCTTCTTGGGATGTGACGCTGGTTGTGCGGGGCCCGCGGGCCATGTCGGCCTTTGGTGAGCCTTGCGACTAGAGCCTAACCGCCCCGGGGCCGTCGGCAGCCGACCGACCGTCCCGTGGACAGACTGACCGTACACATTGTTCCTGGCCGGAACAAAGACCGGGGACGGAACTCGGGCGAACAGATGGCGAAGAACGGCCGGAGGGCAGAAAAAAACCCCGCCCCGGTGCGTACGGGGGAACACGCACCGGAGCGGGGAGCCCGTGGGGACGGGGGTGACCCTCACGAGGCCTTCAGTGTGCGGGCCTCGGTTGTGAGGATGCTGTGGGCCGGCCAGGAGCCAGGTGTCACTTCAGGTGCAGCTGCTGGCCCGGGTAGATGAGGTCGGCGTCCTCGACGATGTCCTTGTTCAGCTGGAACAGCTTCTGCCAGCCGCCCTTGACCTTGTGCTTCTCGGCGATGGTGCTGAGGGTGTCGCCCTTGACGACCTTGTACTCGCCGTCACCCTTCTTGACCTTCTTGCCGGTCGGGGTGGTGACCGTCTTGGAGGCGGCGGGGCGCTCGGCGGAGCGGGAGGCGCTCTGCTGCTCGGTCGAGCGCGTGGTGGTGCCGCTGCCGGAGGAGGAGCCGGTGGAGCCGCTCGAGGAGGAGCCCGTGGAGCCGCCACCCGAGTACGGAGTGTTGGACAGACCGGTGCCGCAGACCGGCCAGGCACCCTTGCCCTGGCCCGCGAGGACCTTCTCGGCGATGGTGATCTGCTGTTCCTTGCTGGCGAGGTCGGCGCGCGCGGCGTAGGCGGTGCCGCCGTACGCGGCCCAGGTGGAGGCCGAGAACTGCAGGCCGCCGTAGTAGCCGTTGCCGGTGTTGATGGACCAGTTGCCGCCGGACTCGCACTGAGCGACCGCGTCCCATTCGGAAGCGGTGGCGGCGGAGGCGTTGCCGGCCGCCATCAGCGGGGCGGCGATGGCGACACCGGTGACGCCGGCGAGTGCGGCGGCGCGGGTGGCCTTGTTCGGACGACGGTGCTTGCCCTTGCCGGAAAACAGCATGGATCGATCCCCTCACCGACGCCTGCGAGGTGAGCTGTCGGGTTCGGGCCGGTTGAGTTGCCCGGCCACGCACCTCACGGTGCGCGGCTTCACCCCGAGCCGGTTCCGGCGGTCATCCGCCGGGTCCGGCACTTACCTTGGGTCCCCCGCTCCTGCCTACGGCGCTTGACGCGACGACTGTTCCCGGGGTGCCGCTGGCAGGATTCGGCGTTGCGGCGGCCGGGGCTCGGGTTGCCGAGCGGTCATGACCGTAGACACGGGATCCGGGGAATTTCAAAGACGATCACGACTTCTGAGACTCATCCCACACTTTCACCAAAGCGGACATTAGCCACGAAGTGGGACGTGAACTCCCGGTGTTTTTCTGGGTGTTCCAGCCCTATTCGACCCCGGTGTCCAGGGTCTGACCGGGGGTGATGTCGCTCGGGTCGGGACCGATGACGTCCTTGTTCTCGGCGTAGAGCGCACGCCATCCCCCGTCGACACCAAGGGAGTCGGCGATGGTGATGAGCGAGTCACCCTCCTGGACGACGTAGGTGGACGCGGCGTGCCGGCCGGAGGAGGCGGTCCTCGTGCCGCCCGCGGCACTCTCGTCGGCGGTGGTGCCGCGATGGCGGCCGGAGCCGAGCGAGCCGGTGTCGACGAGGCTCCAAGAACCCTCCGCCTGCACCGTATTGTCCGAGTCGTCCCCTTCCGGGGTCGCTGTGGGCGAGCTGTCGGCGCCCTGTGAGCCCTCCGAGCCGCCGCCCGAAGTGTCGGACTTGCCGGAGTCGTTCGCCGCGGAGGACGAAGAGGACGAAGGGGACTCCGAGGCCGAACCAGCCCCATCACCGGAGGAGTCGGACGGACTCTCGCCGGAGTCGCCGGAACCGGCCGAGCCGTTGGAGTCGCCGGACTTCCCGGAATCGGACGATCCCTTGGACAGGTCGGACAATCCGGAGGACACGGACGAGTCGGACTCGCCGCCGGCGACTCCGGTGTCCACTCCGACCGCGCCGCTCTCCTTGGTGAGCCCGGACGTCAGGGCACAGGTGCCCCAGGCGCCGACACCCTCCTCCGCGAGGAGCTGCTGGGCCACGGCTATCTGCTGGTTGCGGCTGGCCAGGTCCGGGCTGGCGGCGTAGTCGAGTCCGCCGTACGCCTCCCAGTCCTCCTGACTGAGGCCCAGACCGCCGTACTCGCCGTCACCCCGGTCGGCGCTCCAGGAACCGCCGGTCTCGCACTGCGCCACCTTGTCCCAGACTGCGCCTTCTGCGGCGCTCGCGCCGCCGGCCGCGAACAGCGGGATGGCGATGGCGGAGCCGGTCACTCCGGCCGCGACGAGGAGGGCCGGGGCCTGACGGGGGCGACGGTGACGACCGTTCCCGGAGAGCATGCGGGGGCCTTTCTTTGGACAGCGGCAAACGGCGCGGCGTGCGAGTGAGCACACACGGGTTCGCCGCGCTAGCGAGTGAACGTATCGGCAGACGATCACTTGTCACAAGTTAATGCCGCGCAGATCACGTGAAGATCACAGACTTGAGGGTTGGTCACCTTTGTTACGCGAGACGGTCACAATCCGGCTGACCCACGATCAGATGGCGATCAGCCACTGGTCAGTCACGGACCGGAGTGAACTCCACGGGCAAGGTGCGCAGTCCGCGCATGATGAGCCCGCCACGCCACCTCAAGTCGGCCGGGTCCGCGGCGAGTCGGAGGTCGGGGAGACGGGTGAGGAGGGTGGCCAGGGCGGTCTGGCCCTCGAGACGGGCGAGGGGGGCGCCCAGGCAGTAGTGGATGCCGTGGCCGTAGCCGAGGTGCTGGTTGTCGCGCCGGGAGAGGTCGAGGGTGTCGGGGTCGGTGAAGCGGGCGGGGTCGCGGTCGGCGGCGGCGAGGACGACGAGGACGGGGTCGCCGGGGGCGATGTCCTGCCCGCCGAGGGTGAGGGGTTCGGTGGCGAACCGCCAGGTGGCGAGTTCGACGGGGCCGTCGTAGCGGAGCAGTTCCTCGACGCCGGTCTCCAGGAGCCCGTGTTCGCCCCGGGCCAGGGACTGCTGGAGCCGGTCTCGCTGGCCGCGGTGGGTGAGGAGGGCGTAGGTGCCGTTGCCGATGAGGTTGACGGTCGTCTCGAAGCCGGCGAAGAGAAGGATGAAGGCCATGGCCGCGGCCTCGTTCTCGGTGAGGTGCTCGCCGTGGTCGAAGGCGCGGATGAGACCGGAGATGAGGTCCTCGCCCGGGACAGGTTCCGCGGGGAGCTCCGCGCGCTTGCGGTGGATGAGCTCCAGCAGATAGCCGCGCATCTTCTTCACCGACCGCGCGACACCGCCCCGGGGGCCCTTGCCATGACGGATCATCATGCCCGCCCAGTCCCGGAAGTCGTCCTGGTCCTCGCGGGGGACGCCGAGGAGGTCGCAGATGGCGTAGATGGGCAGGGGGAAGGCGAAGTCGTGGATCAGGTCGGCCTCGCCCTTCCCGGCGAACCGGTCGATGAGCTGGTCGGTCAGCTCCTGCACCCGGGGCGCGAACTCGGCGACCCGGCGCGGTGTGAACGCCTTGCTGACCAGCCGCCGCAGCCGGGTGTGGTCCGGCGGGTCGATGTTCAGCAGGTGCGTCATCAGCTCGGCCTTGCGCTCACCGGGGATGCCGGTCTTCCCCTTGGCGTGCGCGGGCTCGTCGTGATGCGCGGGGTTCTTGGAGAGCCGCTGGTCGGCCAGGGCCTGCTTCGCGTCGGGGTATCGGGTGACCAGCCAGGCCTCCACGCCGCTGGGCAGCCGGGTCCGGTGCACGGGGGCGTGCTCGCGGAGCCAGGCGTAGGCGGGGTAGGGGTCGGTGGCGAACTCCCAGGTGAAGAGTTCCGGGGCCGGCGGGGTGCGGGTCGGGGGGTGGGGCTGGTCGGTCACGCATTGACGGTAACCGGGATCGCCCCGCGCACCGGACTCCGGCCCGTCCTCACCGCGGGCCCGCCGTCCTATCCCCGCACCCCCTCGGCGCCGCGTATCGCGTCCCGGTAGGCCCGGGCGGCCGCCCGCAGTGCCGCCTCCGGGTCGACGCCCTCCGACTCGGCTCGGGCGGCCAGTGCCAGCAGCTCGTAGCCGATGCCCTCCGCCGCGGGCAGCGGTACCTCCAGACCCGCCGAGCGCACACGGGACGCCAGTTTGGCGGCCAGCGCCAGCCCCGGCTGGTGCAGAGGGATGCCGTCGGTGACCGACTCGCGGCGCTTCTCCACCGCCTTCGTGCGGAGCCAGTGTTCCTTGACCTCTTCGGGGGTGGTGGCCGTGGCGTCGCCGAAGACATGGGGGTGGCGGTGGATGAGCTTGGTGACGATCGTCGCCGCCACGTCGTCGATGGAGAAGGGGGACTCCTCGTCCTCCTCGGCGATGCGGGCGTGGAAGACGACCTGGAGCAGGACGTCGCCCAGTTCCTCGCGGAGTTCGTCGCGGTCGCCGTCCTCGATGGCCTCGACGAGTTCGTAGGCCTCCTCGATGCCGTACTTCGCGAGGCCCTTGTGGGTCTGCCGGGAGGACCAGGGGCACTCCTCCCGGATGCGGTCCATCACCTGGATCAGGTCGAGGAGGCGGGCCCCGGGCAGGTCGTAGGAGGCGGGAAGCAGTTCCAGCTCGGGCATCGGGACCCTGCCCGAGCCGGCCAGGCGGGCGAGGCCGTCCGTCAGGTCCGGTTCGCCCTCGCCGGTCGCGACGACGACCACCGTGCGGCCGCCGGCGCAGGCGGCGACCAGGTCCTCGGCGGATATCGACGTCTCGTCCACCGCTGTGCCGGCCTCGCGCAGGTACGGCAGCTGCGGATGGGCGCCGTCGGCACACAGGACGCGGTCCGCGGTGCGCAGGGCCTGCCAGGCGGGCCAGGACAGCAGGCCTGGGGCGACCCGGTGGCTGGTGGTGAGCAGGATGACTCGGCCGGGGTCGGAGGGGCCTTCGGGAGTCTCGCTCGTCGCGCTCGTTGCGTTCACACCCCGAACGTAACCCACTCCCGGCGGCCGCCTCGATCGGTTGTCCACAGGCGGGGGTGACCGGTCATGTCGTCACACCGAAGGCGGGATGCCGGGCTCACCGCCGACGCCACGTCGCCAGTCGCCACGTCGTCACGTCGTCTGCTGGGCCCCCGCCGACGTGACCTCCCGTACCCACGGCGTCTTCACGTCCACGCGGCTGACCTTCTGGACGTCCCAGCTGCCGTAGCGCGGGTTGACGTCGACGTCGAGCGTCTTCGCCGTGCCGGACAGGGCGCTCCAGAAGGCGGGCTCGCTGGTGGTGGTGCCGAGCTTGGTGGCGAGCTTCTGGGCCTCCAGCTGGAGGCGGAGGTTCTCGTCGATGCGCTGCGGCGGGATGCCGTACTGCTGGAGCCACGAGGTCTCCAGGCCCTGGACGCCACCCGCCTGCTGCTCCAGTCCGGCCCGCGCCTGCTGGACCTCCCGGCGGCTGACGGTGATCCCCGCGTCCGCGGCCGCGCGGTCCAGCACCCGGTCCACGACCATGCCGTGCAGGATGTCGCGGGTGAGGGCGCCGGTCTGGGCGACGACCTGCGCGTACTGGGCGTCGTCGGCGACGGCGGCCCGCTGGGCCGTGCGCACCTCGTCCACCCGGCTCTCCAGCTGCGCGACGGTGATCCGCTGGCCGCCGACGACGGCCGCCGCGCCGGGATGCGCGTCGTTCCCGCAGGCGGTGAGAAGGGGAGCCGCCATGATCGCGGCGGACAGCAGGAACGCGGTGCGACGACGGCGGCGGTGCAAGGGAACCTCCCGGTCGGAGATTGTGCGACGGTGCACAAAGTCTTGCGGTGATCGATGGTAGGCAGTGGCGGGCCTGGGGCCAACCCATTCGACCAACGATTCACCAGGACTTCGGGCACCGCCTCGCCCGTGGTCCGTCCGCTCGTCGGTGCGAGAGGTCAGCCCCGCCCGCCGACGGGGCGCCCGCGTGCGCTCCGGCACGCGGCGCCCGCGAGGAGGAGGTCCGCCTCCTCAGCCGACGAGGGCGACCGGGGCGTCCCACGCGTCGCGGTCCACCGTGATGGTGTAACCGCCGCGGGTCTCCTTGCTGTTGACGAGGTACTGGTGACCGCGGCTGTGGTCGGTGTACTGCGTGGAGCCCCACGGCCAGTCGGTGGTCGTGGTGTTCTGCTTGTCCCACAGCGCGTACCACAGGTTGCCCGGCAGGTCCGTCTTGTCGGTGGCGGTGGCGATCGCCTTGGCGCTGGAGCTGCTGAAGCCGTAGTAACCGGCGCGGTAGACCTTGGCGCGCAGGGTCTTGGTGAAGGAGCGGACGTAGGCGAGGACGGCGTCGTTGCACGCCTTGTTCGTGATGTCGTACGCCTCCATGTCGAGGTAGACCGGGCTGCCGGCCTTCATGCCGAGCGCGGAGGCCTTGGCGACGGCGTCCGCCGCGTCCGTGGCGCCCAGGGAGGTGGCCGTGGAGGCGGTGATCTTCTCGGGGCTGGAGCCGGTCTGGCAGGGCGGCTGGGCGCCGACGTAGATCGGGATGAGCTTCCAGCCGAGCGCGTCGACCGACTTCACCCAGGAGGCGGTGAGGTTGGGCTGGTTGCAGCCGCGGTTCTTGCCGCCGACGTAGACGGCGGCCCCGCTGTAGAAGCCGTCGGCCTTCCAGGCCTTCATCGCGGCCAGGGAGGGCGCGGCGCAGGTGTCGAAGGCACGGCCCGTGTACGTCTTCTGCGCGGGCCAGGTGGTGGCCGCCATCGAGGTCTGCGCGGCGATCCCGGCCCCCGCGAGGACAGCCGCCCCGGCCACACCCCAGGTGATGTATCTGCGCTTTCTGGACTGCCGGTGCTCGGCCATCCCCACCCCACCGTTCGTTCATCTGTGCGTATGTATGTGCGAAGCGGATCGCACCGTAGCGTGCGGCACCCCTGTGATCGCACAACACATGATCCCCATAGCGACAAGATTCGCTCATGTCACAGTAAAGAAAGGGAGGTCCGGGACTGCCCGGCCGTGGCCTACCCTTGCCCCTGGACGACCTGGGGGCGGGATGAGGATGGCGACGACGACAACGACGGGCGCGCAGAAGCGGCTCGAGGGCGGCTGGTTCCAGCGGCTGGCCTGGGCCGCCCTGGGGTGGTTCTCCCTGGGCCTGCTGGTGTGGGTGCCCTTCTTCTACGTGGCGCTGCGCCGCGGCCGCCCCTCCGACTGGGGAGCGTTCGCGTCGTTCGCGCTGTACGAGGTCGTGACCCTGCCGTGGGCGGTGAACTCGAACGACGGCGACGGTGACCCCTTCCTCGGCATCGCCGCGGTGGTGACGCTGCTGGTGGCCACCGTGCTGCTGCTCTTCGCGCTGTTCGACAAGAAGACCCGGCCGGTGCCGGCCATGCCGGCGTACGGACAGCCCCCGTATCAGCAGGGATATCCGTACGGGCGGTAGGGCAGCGGCCCCGTGCCGGGGACCGTCACAGGGCGTGCCGCATCCATACGTTCGGCTCGACGTACACCGCGTAGTCCCGGTCCGGCTCGCACCGCACCGGTACCAGCGCGCCGGGCACCTCGACGTCGCCCCGGGTGTCGAAGGGCAGCCCGGTCCAGCGGCGCCACTCGGCCAGTGAGGCCGACACCGTCATCGACGCCGGCGCCACCCGCTCGATGCGCGCCCCGGCCCGCGCGTGCACCCGCAGCCACGGGTCGCACGGCAGCCCGTCCTCCCGCACCCGGTGCGCGTACTCCTCGATCGGGGCGTGCGGCTCCAGATGCTTGGCGTTCGGCCGGACGGGCGCGACGACCTCGCTGAACCCCTTCGCCCTTGCGCTGTCCCGCATCGCCGACAGCATCAGCCCGGACAGGCCCAGGCCCTGGGCGTGCGGGGCGACCACGATCGAGACCGCGCTCACCGTGTCCGGCCGTGCCCCGCGCCGCCGGTCGGTGAAGGCCCACACCAGTACCTGGTCCCATCCCCGCGCCGGCAGCTCTTCCCGCCCCTCGGTGTGCAGGACGAACGGCACGCTGTAGGCATGCGCGACGATCGCACCCCCCTCGTCCTGCGCGAACAGGACGTACTCCGGGAACTCGACGGGGATCCGCGGGTAGTGCGCGTTGCCGACGGGGTCCTGGGTCGTGAACTCCGCCCAGGTGTCGGGCATGTCCTGCACCGGGCCGAGCATCTCGGGACGGTCGGCGAGGCTGGAGACCTTGAACGTCATGGGGTCACCGTAGGCAGGACGAAGCCCAGGTGGGAAAGGGTTTTCGAAGCGGTGCGGCAGGCCCGGGCCGGCGGTCGTGGCCGGGACCCGGCCCGGACGGGCCTCAGTCCGCGTGGAAGCGCTCCGGTGCCTTCGTCGGGTTGCCGCCCGTGGGGAGCTTCTGGTCCGGGCAGGAGGAGAGGACCTTCTCCATCGCGGACTTCTCCGCCGCGGTGACCCACAGGCCGTACTTCTTCTTCACGGCGACCTGGGCCGCGACATAGGTGCACCGGTAGGCCTTGTTGGGCGGCAGCCAGGTCGCCGTGTCGCCGTCGCCCTTGGAACGGTTGGTGCTCGCGTCGACCGCCAGCAGGTTGAGGGGATCGTTGGCGAGGGCGATCCGCTTGCTCGCGTCCCAGTACTTGGCGCCCTTCTGCCAGGCGTCGGACAGCGCGACGACATGGTCTATGTCGACCTTGCTGGCGCCGCGCCGGTAGGTGACGTCCTTGCCGGAGTACGGGTCCGACTCCAGCACGCCGTAGGACACCTTGCAGGTGCCTCCGGTGAACCTCACCTCCTCCAGGTCGCGTTTGAGGATGTCGTCGCGGGTGTCGCAGCCGTTGGAATCCGTGTCCGCCCACGCGGTGCCGAACCTGTCCCGCTCGTAGCCGGTCTTGGGCGCGCGGCCCTTCACCGTGAGCGAGCCGGCGGCCGCGAGAGCCGCTCCGCCGCTCGCCCTCGGTCCCGAGCCGGCATCCGCACCGGATCCGAGCCCGGATCCTGCGGTCTGGCCGGTGCAGCCGGCCACCGCCGCGCACATCAGCATGGCGGCGGTCGCCGCTCCACCCCTCAGACGCATCCCGCGCGCCCCTCCCCTTGCCTGCCGCTGCCACCCCGCACAGGGCGGTTTCCCCGGCGGACGCTGGTGCACACCGTACCGACGGGGCGTGCGGCGGCGTCCGGGAGGTCCAGACCACCAGGGCCTCAAGTGGGCATCTGCCGCATCTCGGGAATATCGTCGGTGATGAGTCACCTCCGGAAGGAGCTCTCGATGGGCATCCTCGACAGGTTCAGGCACCACTCCAAGGCGAAGGACACCTCCGACGCCGCGGAACGGAAGGTCAACGAGAGAACGGGCGACAAGTACCAGAGCCAGGTCGACGACGCCCAGCAGCGGATCGAGGGCACGCTCGGCATGGACCGCGAACGGCCCGACCGGCCCGAGGGGCAGTAGCCCGGTACCGGGCCCCGCACACCACGGTGAAGAAGAAGCCGTCCGCGCCGCCTCACCTCCCGCGGGCGGCTTCCCCCGTGAACACGCCCCGGGCTTCGGCGCCTCCCACGTCGGGCTCCGCCGCCGGGGGCCGAGGGCCGGGCGGTCGGTGTGCCGCTCCACGCGGCGCGGATCCCGGCCCGCCTCCGTCGCCGTACCGTCCGGCGTGACCAGGTCCCTTGCGACCGGGCGCTCCCGCGCCGCCTGCCACTCCTCGGCGGCTGGCCGCGGCTTCCGAAGCGCTGGACGGACGCGGCGCCCGTCGCGGCGAAGGACACCAGCGCCTCGGCGGGTCCAGGCCGGCGATCAGTACGACGGTGAGAGGACCGTCACCGCGGTGCGCGCAGGGTCGTGACCGCATGCCAGAGCTGGAGGCGGGGGCTCGGCCGGCCACGCCGGCGCGGCGTCGGCCGCTGTGAGCGGTCGGCCCGCCGTGTCCGCCGCCTCGGCGGCGCGCCGGGACTGGGCGGCCGCCTCCGCCGGCCCGGCATGGTCGACCCGGTCGCCCGCGGCAAGGTCCGACGCTCCCCTCCCTGAGCCGGGCCAGCGTCTCGCGGACCGCCCTCGTCACGGGCGCCGGACCGGTACCGGCCGCGGCGCGGTTCGCGGCACGGCGCGCGGCGGCACGTGTCCGAGGCCGCGTCGCCGAAGGCCACCGGCGGACAGGTCCGGCCGGTGGCCCGGCGGTATCCCGCGCGAGGGCGGGAGCCGTCCTACGAGCCCAGTACCGACGCCAGGAACTCGCCGACCCAGCCCAGCAGTTCCCGCCCGACCAGCGGCCTGCCGCCGACCTTCGCGGTCTTCGGGCGCGGCACGAGGATCTGATGGACCGCCGGCTTGATGACGGAACCGGGGTACAGGCGCTTCAGGCGCAGCTCCTGCGACTCCCTCAACTCCACCGGCGCGAAACGGATGTTGGTGCCCTGCAGGACGATCTCACCGACACCGCACGCGCGGGCCAGCATGCGCAGGCCCGCCACCAGCAGCAGGTTCTCCACCGGTTCGGGCAGCTTGCCGTAGCGGTCGACGAGCTCCTCGCGCACGGCCTTGACGTCCTCCTCCGAGTTGGCGGAGGCGATGGCCCGGTAGGCCTGCAGACGCAGCCGCTCGCCGGGCGCGTAGTCGTGCGGGACGTGCGCGTCGACGGGCAGCTCGATCTTGACCTCGAGCGGCGGCTCCTCCTCGATCCCGCCGGTCTCCAGCTGACGCCGGTAGTCCGCGACGGCCTCGCCGACCATCCGCACGTACAGGTCGAAGCCGACGCCCGCGATGTGGCCGGACTGTTCGCCGCCGAGGAGGTTGCCCGCGCCGCGGATCTCCAGGTCCTTCATCGCCACGTACATGCCCGCGCCCATCTCCGTGTGCTGGGCGATGGTGGCGAGGCGCTCGTGGGCGGTCTCCGTCAGAGGCTTCTCCGGCGGGTAGAGGAAGTAGGCGTAGCCGCGCTCGCGGCCCCGGCCGACACGGCCGCGCAGCTGGTGCAGCTGGGACAGGCCGAAGGTGTCGCCGCGCTCCACGATCAGGGTGTTGGCGTTGGAGATGTCGATGCCGGACTCGACGATCGTCGTCGAGACGAGCACGTCGAACTTCTTCTCCCAGAAGTCCACGACGACCTGTTCGAGCGCGGACTCCGACATCTGGCCGTGGGCGGTGGCGATGCGCGCCTCCGGCACGAACTCGCGCAGCCGGGCGGCCGCGCGGTCGATCGACTCGACCCGGTTGTGGATGTAGAAGACCTGGCCCTCACGGAGGAGTTCACGGCGGATGGCGGCGCCGATCTGCTTCTGCTCGTACGGCCCGACGAAGGTGAGCACCGGGTGGCGCTCCTCCGGCGGGGTCGTGATCGTCGACATCTCGCGGATGCCGGTGACCGCCATCTCCAGGGTGCGCGGGATGGGGGTCGCGGACATGGTCAGCACGTCGACGTTCGCGCGGAGCTTCTTCAGCTGCTCCTTGTGCTCGACGCCGAAGCGCTGCTCCTCGTCGACGATGACCAGCCCGAGGTCCTTGAACCTGGTCTCCGAGGAGAACAGGCGGTGGGTGCCGATGACGACGTCCACCGAGCCCTCGCGCAGTCCCTCCAGAACGGCCTTGGCCTCCGTGTCGGTCTGGAAGCGGGACAGGGCCCTCACGTTCACCGGGAATTGCGCGTACCGCTCGGAGAAGGTGCCGAAGTGCTGCTGCACCAGGAGCGTCGTCGGGACCAGCACGGCGACCTGCTTGCCGTCCTGGACCGCCTTGAAGGCGGCGCGGACCGCGATCTCCGTCTTGCCGTACCCGACGTCGCCGCAGATCAGGCGGTCCATCGGGACCGTCTTCTCCATGTCGTCCTTGACCTCGGCGATGGTGGTGAGCTGGTCGGGGGTCTCCGCGTACGGGAAGGCGTCCTCCAGCTCGCGCTGCCACGGGGTGTCCGCGCCGAAGGCGTGCCCCGGCGCCGCCATGCGGGCGCTGTACAGCTTGATCAGGTCGGCGGCGATCTCCTTGACGGCCTTCTTCGCGCGCGCCTTGGTCTTCGTCCAGTCCGCGCCGCCCAGCCGGTGCAGCGTGGGCGCCTCGCCTCCGACGTACTTGGTGATCTGCTCCAGCTGGTCGGTGGGGATGTAGAGGCGGTCGCCGGGCTGGCCGCGCTTGGCGGGGGCGTACTCCACGACCAGGTACTCGCGGGTGGCGCCCTGCACCGTGCGCTGCACCATCTCGATGTAGCGGCCCACGCCGTGCTGCTCGTGGACGATGTAGTCGCCCGCCTCCAGGGTGAGCGGGTCGATGGTCTTCCGGCGCCGCGCCGGCATGCGCGCGCCGTCCTTGCCGGCCGCCTTCTGGCCCGACAGGTCGGTCTCGGTGAGGACGGCGAGGCGGAGCACCGGGTCGACGAAGCCGTAGTCGATCGAGCCGCAGGAGACGTGGACGAGGGAAGGGCTCAGGTCGGTGAGGTCGATGTCCAGGCGGGCCGCGACGCCCTCGCCGCCGAGCACCTCGACGGTGCGGGCGGCCGGGCCGTGGCCCTCGGTGACGAAGACGACGCGCCAGCCGTCGGCGAGCCAGCCCTTGGTGTCGGCGAGGGCCTTCGCGGTGTCGCCGCGATAGGTCTCCGGGGCGTGCATGCCGAGCTGGAGGGTGTCCGCCTCCAGTTCGAGGTCCGCGGCGAACGGCGACACCGACCACCACATCATGTCCAGCTCGCGCGCCCGGTCGCGGACGTCCGCGATCGACCACAGGGAGGCCGCGCCGACGTCGATGGGCGCCTCGCCGCCGCCGGCCGTGGCCGCCCAGGACGCCTGCAGGAACTCCTGCGAGGTGGCCACCAGGTCCGCGGCACGCGTGCGTACCCGCTCCGGGTCGCACACGACGGCCATCGCGCCCTTGGGGAGGACGTCGATCAGCAGCTCCATGTCGTCGACCAGGACCGGGGCGAGGGACTCCATGCCCTCCACGGCGATCCCCTCGGCGATCTTGCCGAGCAGCTCGCCCAGCTCGGGGTGCTCCTCGGCGAGGGCACGCGCGCGTGAGCGGACCTCGTCGGTGAGGAGGAGCTCGCGGCACGGGGGTGCCCACAGGCCGTGTTGGGCGACCTCCAGGGAACGCTGGTCGGCGACCTTGAAGTAGCGGATCTCCTCGACGTCGTCGCCCCAGAACTCGATGCGCAGGGGATGTTCCTCGGTGGGCGGGAACACGTCCAGGATGCCGCCGCGTACGGCGAACTCGCCGCGCTTCTCGACGAGCTCCACGCGCGCGTAGGCGGCGGCCGCGAGGGCCGCGACGGTGTCGCCGAGGTCGGCCTGCTGGCCGGTGCGCAGGGCCACCGGCTCCAGGTCGCCGAGGCCCTTGACCTGCGGCTGGAGCACGGAGCGTACGGGCGCCACGACCACCGAGACCGGGCCCGTCTCGGGGTCGTCGGGGCGGGGGTGGGACAGGCGGCGCAGGACGGCGAGGCGGCGGCCGACGGTGTCGCTGCGGGGGCTGAGCCGCTCGTGCGGGAGCGTCTCCCAGGAGGGGTACTCGACGACGCCGTCCGCGGGGAGCAGGGAGCGCAGGGCGGCTGCCAGGTCCTCGGCCTCGCGGCCGGTGGCCGTCACCGCGAGGACCGGGCGGCCGGTCTCGCGGGCCAGTGCGGCGATGGCGAAGGGGCGGGCCGCCGGGGGGCCGACCAGGTCGATGTGCATGCGGTTGCCGTCTGCGGCCGCGGGGATCGCTTCCGCGAGGGCGGTGTCCTTGACGACGGCGTCGAGCAGACCGTGCAGGCTCATGAGGGGGGCTTTCGTCCGAGGGTCGGGGGCTTCGGGTCCGGGGTACCTGGTCCGGGGTGGGCAACGCGAAGGGCCCGACGCGTGTCACGGGCCGGGGGTGTCCAGAGTACGACGGGGCGATGCGGTTCGCCGGGGGCTGTGGACAACCCTCGGGATGCGCGGGGCGCGAATCGAACGTTTCCTCGCCCCCGCCGCCCTTACCCTTCCCATCCCCAGGGGCTCCGCCCCTGCCCCCGGCAAAGCTTCGCCCCAGCACCCCGCTGGTGGCTACCGCCCCTCAACCTCCGCGGCGCTCCACCCTCGCACCCCGGGGCTGCCGCCCCCGACCCCGCCGGGGGCTCCGCCCCTGGCCCCCTGCGGGGCTCCTCCCCCGCACCCCACTGGGAGTTGCCGCCCACCCCTGCGAAGCTCCGCCCCAGCACCCCGCCGGAGGCTGCCGCCCACCCCCGCGAAGCTCCACCCCCGCACCCCACCGGGACTCCCGCCTCTCAACCCCGCGCTCCTCCACCCCCGCACCCCACCGGGACTCCCGCCTCTCAACCCCGCGCTCCTCCACCCCCGCGCCCCCGGGACTCCCGCCCCCGACCCCGCCGAGGGCTCCACCCCTGCACCCCTGCGGGCTCCGCCCCAGCACCCACTGGGGGCCGCCGCCCCCTCAACCCCCTCGAAGCTCCACCCCCGGCCCCCTGCGGGCCTCCGCCCCAGACCCGCCGGGGCTCCGCCGCCGACCTCTGTGGGGCTCCGCCTCCCACCCCACCGAGGGCTGCCGCACGGCAACCCCCCGCGCCGCCCGCCCCAACACCCCCCGCGGCCACCGCCCCTGCCCCCGCCAGCGGCTCCACCCCTGGACTCCCAGGGACTGCTGCCCCAGTCTCCGCCGGGGGTTGCGGCCCCCCCCCAGCCCCCCGGACCCCCGCTTCGGCCTCGACGGCCTCGTCCTCGGGCGCCGGACGGGCCGGGTTCGGTGACCGGTGTCGGGAGGGGGCGTTCCCTGCGGGTGGGTGGGGGCGCGCCGGGGTTCCAGGGGTCATGCCGTTGTGGTGCCGTGCCGGCGCCCCCGGGACGCACCGCACCCCACCCCCACGAACGCCCGCGGACCCGGCGCCGAGTAGCCCCCCGTGGCTTCTCGGTGTCGGGTCCGGGGTGGGGTGGGGTGGGGTGGGGTGCGGGGGAAGTGGTCAGTCGGTCGCTATGGCGTTGAGGACGTTCATGCGGCCGGCGCGGAAGGCGGGGATCAGGGCGGCGAACAGGCCCACGAAGGCCGAGCCGATGAACACGCCGGTGATGGTCGGCCAGGGGATCTCGAGGACGCCGAAGCCCTCGAGGGCGAGGAGCTGCTGGGCGGTGGCGCCCCAGCCCATGCCGAGGCCCAGGCCTAGGAGGGCGCCGAAGACGGCGATGACCACCGACTCCATGCGGATCATGCGGCGCAGCTGGCGGCGGGAGAGGCCGATCGCCCGCATCAGTCCGATCTCCCTCGTGCGTTCGACGACCGACAGGGCCAGCGTGTTCACCACGCCCAGGATCGCGACCACGATCGCCAGTGCCAGGAGGCCGTAGATCAGGTTGAGGAGCTGGCCGATCTGGTCCTTCAGTGCCTCCTTGTAGTCGGTCTGGTCGCGGACCGTGTACTGGGGATAGTCGTGCAGGGCGGACTTGAGTGCCTTGTAGGCGGCGTCCTGCCGGCCGTCCTTCGCCGTGGCGAACACCAGCTGGTCCAGCGGCATCCGGTCGGCGGGGACGTACCGGGCGACGGTCGCGATCGAGGCGTACATCGCGCCCTTGTCGATGGCGACGTCGTCGCTGGTGATCGCGCGCACCGTGAGCGTCGCCGTGGTGCCGTCCTTGAAGGCGACGTCGACCTTGGAGCCGAGCTCGATGCCGTGGTCCTCGGCGAAGCCCTCGAAGACGGACATCGAGTCGGGGCGGTAGGCGTCCGCGAGGTCGCCGGCCACCGTCTCGGTGCGCAGGTCGGTGGCGTACGTCGGGTCGGCCGCGTTGATCGTCTCCTTCCTGGACGTCTTGCCGTCGGGGGTCTTCAGGTCGGCGTCCAGGACCTTGTACTCGGTGACGCGCTCCAGGCCCGGGGTGGACTTCACGGCCTGCACGGCCTGCTCGGTGATCTGCTGGCCGCGGTCGTTCTGGATGATGAAGTCGGTGCCGACGGACTTGTCGAGCTGGTCGGTGGCCGAGGCCACCATGGACGAGCCGACGACCGACAGACAGGCGACCAGCGCCAGGCCGATCATCAGGGCGGCGCCCGTGGCGCCGGTGCGGCGCGGGTTGCGCAGGGCGTTGCGTTCCGCCATGCGGCCGACCGGGCCGAAGGCCCTCAGCAGGACCGCGCCGAGGACACGGACCACCCCTTTGGCCAGCAGTGGGCCGATCACCACGAAGCCGATCAGGCTCAGCACCACGCCGAGGCCCAGCCACATCGAGCCCTCGCCCGCCTGGTCGGCCGCCGTCGCCGCGTACAGGCCGTAGCCGCCGCCGGCGGTCAGCAGCAGCCCCAGGACGGCCCGTACGACACCGGCCCTGGCGTCGGCCGGGGCGCCCGCGTCGCGCAGGGCGGCCATCGGGGAGACCTTGCCGGCGCGGCGGGCCGGGAGGTAGGCAGCCAGGACGGTGACGACGACGCCGAGGACCATGCCGATGACCGGGGTCGTCCAGGCCACCGTCAGATCGTCGGTGGACAGGTTCATGCCGGTCATGCCCATGAGCTTCATCAGGCCGATCGCGAGGCCGACGCCCGCGCCGACGCCGAGGACCGAGCCGACGACGCCGAGAAGCAGCGCCTCGGCCAGGACCGAGCGGTTGACCTGCCCGCGGGACGAGCCGATGGCCCGCATCAGGCCGATCTCACGGGTGCGCTGGGCGACCAGCATCGAGAAGGTGTTGATGATCAGGAAGATGCCGACGAGGAAGGCGATCCCGGCGAAGCCGAGCATCGCGTACTTCATGACGTTCATGAACTCGCCGACGTCCGCGCGGTTGGCGTCGGCGGTCTCCTTGGCGGTCTGCACCTTGTAGTCGGTGCCGAGCTGCGCCAGCACGTTCTTCTTCAGCTGCGCGTCACTCACTCCGGACGCCGCCGTGACGTTGACGTTGGTGTAGACGTCCGGCTCGCCGACCAGGGTCTGCTGAGCCGTCCTGGTGTCCAGGTAGAAGATCGCCGCGCCGGGGTTGGTGACGGTGAAGGTGGCGATGCCGGAGATCCGCGCGGTGTGCGTGCCGACCGCGCTGATCACGCCGATCTCGTCGCCGAGCCTCAGGTGGTGCTTGTCGGCGGTGTCCGCGTCCACCATGACCTGGCCGGAGCCCTTCGGCGCCGTACCGGAGGTGATCTCCATGGTGCGGGCCTCGTTGGCGTTCCAGCTGCCGACGATGGTCGGCGCGCCGCTGGACGGCGACAGGTTGTCCTTGTCGGCGTCGACGACGGTCACCGCGCTGGAGAAGACGGACCCCTCCGCCGCCTGCACGCCCCGCGCCTCGCGCACCTTGCCGAGCACGGAGGCCGGCATGACCGGCGGCTTGCCGTTGCCCGAGGTGGTCTCACCGGTGTCCGAGGCGCCCTTGGCGCTCACCGTGACGTCGGAGGAGGTGGCGGCGAACAGCTTGTCGAAGGTGGTGTTCATGGTGTCGGTGAACACGAGCGTGCCGCAGACGAACGCCACCGACAGCAGGACCGCGACGGCCGACAGGGCCATCCGTCCCTTGTGCGCGAAGAAGTTGCGCATCGAGGTCTTCAAGACGGTCATGACGTACGCCCCCGCGCGTCGAAGTCCTTCATGCGGTCCAGGACGGTGTCGGCGGTCGGCTTGAACATCTCGTCGACGATCCGGCCGTCGGCGAGATACAGCACCCGGTCCGCGTACGAGGCCGCCACCGGGTCGTGCGTGACCATCACGATCGTCTGGCCCAGCTCGTCCACCGAGCGGCGCAGGAAGCCCAGCACCTCGGCGCCCGCGCGCGAGTCGAGGTTTCCGGTCGGCTCGTCACCGAAGATGATCTCGGGCCGGGCCGCCAGGGCGCGGGCCACGGCGACGCGCTGCTGCTGGCCGCCGGAGAGCTGCGTGGGGCGGTGCTTGAGCCGGCCGGCGAGGCCGACGGTCTCCACGACCCGGTCCAGCCACGCCTTGTCGGGCCTGCGGCCCCCGATGTCCATGGGCAGCGTGATGTTCTCGATCGCGTTCAGCGTCGGCAGCAGGTTGAACGCCTGGAAGATGAACCCGATCCGGTCCCGGCGCAGCTGCGTGAGCTTCTTGTCCTTCAGGCCGGTGATCTCGGTGTCGTCCAGGTAGATCTGGCCGCTCGTCACCGTGTCGAGACCGGCGAGGCAGTGCATCAGCGTGGACTTGCCGGACCCCGAGGGGCCCATGATCGCGGTGAACTGGCCGCGGGCGATGTCCACGTCGACGTGGTCGAGGGCGACGACACGGGTCTCGCCGGACCCGTACGCCTTGACGACCTGCCGCGCCCGCGCGGCAACGGCCGTACGCCCTCCAGTGCCCCCGTGCCTGGGAATGGTCACAGCCGAAGTCACGGTAAGTCTCCTATGTCGGAAGTCATGGGTCGCGCTCCACCGCGGTGGGTGAGTGGGGAGGAGCGCTACGTCGAAGAGTCTGGCGGCGGGAGGGGGTCCGGCGCGCTGGTGCCGGGACCCGTCTTTCCGGGGGGTTAACCCCACCCTCCGCCGCTGGGGCTGGCCACCCCCAGCGGCGTAAAGCCAGGTTAAGAAAGCCCCCCGGCCTCTCTCGTCCTCCGCCGGAACGAACCCTCCCCGAGACGTAGTACGGAGGTACCCCTAGGGGCACTCCACCGCCGGGTGGAGCTCCTCTCGGGGTCGGCTCCACCCTCCGGCCCGGTCAGGCTCCACCCTCACGCCGCGTGAAGGTCAAGTCCGCCGCCGGGCCGGGGCGGTGTCCCGTCGCCCGCAGGCCGCCTCTCCCCTGGGCCGCGGCCGGATGGGAAGCTGTCGTGCGGCGGATGGTTGCAAGGGACACGGAAGAGTCGGGGAGGGCATCCGGTGGGGGACACGAGACCCGCGACACTCAAGGCCGCGGGGCAGCGCACGGGCGCGCACAGGAGAGGCGCGGTCGTGGCCGCGCTGATGCTCTCCATGGCGCTGGCCGCCCTCGACTCCACCGTCGTCTCCACGGCCGTGCCGCAGATCGTCGGCGACCTGGGCGGGTTCGCGGTCTTCTCGTGGCTGTTCTCCGGCTATCTGCTCGCCGTGACGGTCACACTGCCCGTCTACGGCAAGCTCTCCGACACCTTCGGCCGCAAGCCGGTGCTGGTGGCGGGCGCCTCGCTGTTCCTGCTCGGCTCGCTGCTGTGCGCGCTGGCCTGGAACATGGGGGCCCTCATCGCCTTTCGCATCGTGCAGGGCCTGGGCGGCGGGGCGCTGCAGGGCACGGTGCAGACGCTGGCCGCGGATCTGTACCCGCTGAAGGAGCGGCCGAGGATCCAGTCGAAGCTGTCCACGGTGTGGGCGGTCTCGGCGGTCGCGGGCCCGGCGCTGGGCGGGGTGCTCGCGGCGTACGCGGACTGGCGCTGGATCTTCCTGGTCAACCTGCCCGTCGGGGCGGTGGCGTTGTGGCTGATCGTCCGTCATCTGCACGAGCCGCGGCGGGCGGCAGGGCCGGAGGCCGCCCGCGCGCGGGTCGACTGGGCGGGCGCGGCGGCCGTGTTCGCCTGCGGTGGGGTGCTGCTGACGGCGCTGGTGCAGGGCGGGGTGGCCTGGCCGTGGCTGTCGGGGCCGTCGCTCGGCCTGTTCGGTACGGGCCTGGCGCTGGCCGGGCTCGTCGTCGCCGTCGAGCGCCGGGCGGCCCAGCCGGTCATCCCCGGCTGGGTGTGGCGCCGGCGTACGATCGCGGCCGTCAACCTGGCGCTGGGGGCGCTGGGTCTGCTGATGGTGGCGCCCTCGGTGTTCCTGCCGACGTACGCCCAGTCGGTGCTGGGTCTCGGGCCGGTGGCCGCCGGTTTCGTGCTCTCCGTGTGGACCCTGAGCTGGCCGCTGTCCGCCGCCCTCAGTCAGCACGTCTACCGGCGCATCGGCTTCCGGGACACCGCGCTGCTGGGCATCGGCGTGGCCGCGCTGGTGCTGCTGGCGTTCCCGTTCCTGCCGTATCCGGGCGAGGCCTGGCAGCCGACGCTGCTGATGCTGCTGCTCGGTGCCGCGCTGGGGCTCTTCCAGCTGCCGCTGATCGTGGGGGTGCAGTCGACGGTCGGCTGGTCGGAGCGCGGCACGACGACGGCGTCCGTGCTGTTCTGCCGGCAGACCGGGCAGACGGTCGGCGCGTCGGTGTTCGGCGCGGTCGCCAACGGGGTGCTGGCCGCCCGTCCGGGCGGCGCGGGCGATCTGGACTCGGTCACCCGCGCACTCGACGCCGGTACGGCGCCCGAGACCGTGCGGCGCGCCGTGGCGAGCGCCGTGCACGCCGTGTACCTGGGCGCGTCCTGCGCCGCCGCGCTCGCCTTCGTGGTGCTGCTGTGCGTGGCGCCACGACGCTTCCCGGTACGGGGGGACGACGAGGACGTGTCACATGAGGGGCGGGGTTAACGCGGGTAACACCGCAGGTCAGCGGGCGAATCGTACAGCAAGCGCATACCGACCGACCAGTTCGGTGAAAAGGCTTCGCACACGCAGTACTCCCAAGTAACGTGCGTGGCTCGCACCCCCCCCACTCCCTGCGGTCCCCCGCCACGGACCCGAGCCACGCAAGGAGCACGGGATGTCACACGACCCGTCCCGCCCGCACCCCCACCCGCCCCGACCCCCGCACACCCGCCCACCCGGGTCCCCGTACCCGCCGCCGTCCGGCCCGACCTACCCCTGGCAGCCGCAGGCCGCGGCGCCCGCCCCGGCCCGCCCGCGCCCCGACCACCACACCCCGCTGGGGCACCACAGCGACCTGCGGACCCTGCGCGGCGCCTACCGCCGCCAGCGGCGCGTGGCCACCCTCACCGCGCTCGGCTACTTCGTGGTGTTCCTGATCCTGTCCGCGTTCGCCCCGTCCCTGATGACGGCCACCGTCACCACCGGACTGCCCGCCGGACTGCTCCTCGCGCTGATCCAGCTCCCCGTCACCGGCGTGGCGATCGCCGTCTACGAACGGACGGCCCGGCGCCGGGTCGACCCGCTCGCCGACCGCATCCGCAGACTGTCGGAGATCGACGCGAAGCGGGGTGGCACACGATGACCACCCACCAGGCCGCCTCCCTCACCGAGTTCAACGGCGACGCACAGACCATGTCCCTCGTCGCCTTCACCGCCGTCGCCACCGTCACCCTGCTGCTGTGCGTGATGACCGGCCCCGACCGCGACGACCTCGACGAGTTCTACACCGGCTACCGCTCCCTCTCCCCGCTGCGCAACGGCCTCGCCATCGCCGGCGACTACATCTCGGCCGCCACCGTCCTGGGCACCGGCGGAGTCATCGCCCTGTGCGGCTACGACGGTGTCGTCCTCGCCCTCAGCACGGCCCTGTCGCTCATGCTGCTGATGTTCCTGCTGGCCGAACCCCTGCGCAACGCCGGCCGGTTCACCATGGGCGACGCACTGGCCCGCCGGACGCCCGGCCGCGCCGTACGGATCACCGCCTGCGCCGTCACCCTCGCGGCCCTGCTGCCGATGATGCTCGTGCAGCTCGCGGGCACCGGTCAGCTCCTGGCGTTCATCCTGGGGTTCTCCGGCGACGCCGTGAAGACCGGCTGTGTCGTGATCATGGGCGCGCTGATGATCAGCTACGCGGCGATCGGCGGCATGAAGGGCACCGCCCTCATCCAGATCCTCAAGATCGTCACGCTGCTCGGCTCCGGCGCCGTCGTCGCCCTCGTCGTCCTCGGCCGCTTCGACTGGAACCCGGGCGCCCTGTTCGACGCGGCCGCCCAGGGCAGCGGTGTCGGCGACGCCTTCCTGCGCTCCGGCCTGGAGTTCGCCGGCGGCCCGTACCCGCGCCTCGACATGATCACGTCCCAGCTGTCGGTGGTGCTGGGCGGCGCCTGCCTGCCCCACATCACCATGCGCATGTACACCGCCTCCAACGCCCGCCAGGTACGCCGCTCGCTCTCCTGGGCGGTCTCGGGCGTCGCCGTGTTCGTGCTGGTCATCACGGTCGTCGGATTCGGCGCCACGGCCCTGATCGGCCGCGCGGTGATCGCCGGGGCGGACCCCCAGGGCAACACCGCCTACCTGCTGGGCTCACGGGCCGCCCTCGGCGCGGACGTCTCCCTGGCGGAGACCCTGCTGTTCACGACGGTCACCACGGCCATCTTCCTGACCGTCCTCGCCTCCGTCGCCGGAATGATCCTCGCGTGCGCCAACTCCCTCGCCCACGACGTCTTCGCCGCACGCGCGCGTGAGACCTCACCGCGCCGCGAGATGCTGGTGGCCCGCCTGTCCGCACTGGCCGTCGGCGCGCCGACGATCCTGCTGGCCACCCAGATCCAGCACCGCAGCCTGCAGCCCCTGGTCACCTTCTCCTTCTGCCTGGGCGCCTCCGCGCTGGCCCCGGCCCTCGTCTACAGCCTCTTCTGGCGCCGCTACACCCGCACCGGCCTGCTGTGCACCCTCATCGGCGGCACCCTGTCCGTCCTGCTCCTCATGCCGGGCACGAACCTGGTCTCCGGCTCGCCCGTCGCCGCGTTCCCCGAGGCCGACTTCAACTGGTTCCCCTTCACCACCACCGGCATCCTCACCGTCCCCCTCGGCTTCGCCTTCGGCTGGCTGGGCACCCTGGCCTCGGGCCGCAGCGGCTCCGAGGAACAACGCCGCCAGTACGAGGCCGTGGAGGGATGGATCCTGGCGGGAGCGGTACGGAAGGAGAACTGACGACACTTCACGCCGCGGCGGGCACGGGGAAACCGGCGGTCACTCCGCCGGGCGCCCCGTGAGCGCCTGGAGGCTCTCCTGCACCTGGTCCATGTGCGCCCGCACCTCGTCCGAGTCCTCGCTGTGCTTGCGCAGCACCCGTTCCGTCTCCTGGGCGACGCGGTCCGCCCGCAGCTGGGCCTCGGCGAGGATCTGGGCGCCGCGCGCGCGGGCCTCCTCCTCTCTGCGCCGGGTCATCTCCTCGGCCTCCACGAGGTCTTGCTGCGCCTGGGCCAGAGCCTCCTCGGCGCGCGCCACCGCCCGCGCGTGCTCCGCCTCGAACTCGGCGACACGTTCGGCCGCCTCGCGGTCCGCCGCGGCCATCAGTTCGGCGTGCACCTTCTTCGGATCGACGATCAGGCCGGCGGTGCGCTGGCGCACCTCACGCAGTTCGTCGAGCGCCTCGCCACGGAACTCCTTCACCTTGCGCCGGGCGGTGACCCTGATCCCCTGCGCCTCGGCACGCGCGGCGAGCAGCCGCTTCTCGGCGTGCTCCGTGGCCTCCGTGCGCGTCGCCTCCGCCTGCTTCTCCGCCTTCTCGCGCAGCTGGGCGGCGTACGCCTCGGCCTGCGCGACCTCCTCCTCCGCGTCCCGCCGGGCCCGGTCACGCACCTCCGCCGCTTCCTCCTGGGCGAGCTCGAACACCTGCCGTGCGCGCTCCCCGAGACTGTCGTACGACTGCGGCTGGATGCCCGTGACGGCCTCCCGCAGCCGTCTGGCCTCCACCACCATGTCCTTGGCCAGCACCGTGAGCCGGGTGACCCGGTCCCAGGCGGCGTCGCGTTCGGAGGAGAGCGCGGCGATGAACGTGTCGACTTCTTTGGGCCGGTAGCCGCGCCCGAGAACGGTCACGAACCCCGGCGATGACACCCGTGCGCTGCTCATGCTGTAGCCCCTCTCCACCAGACGGACGCGAAATGATGATTTCCCGCCTATCTTGATGTATCGGACTTAAGTGTTCATAACGCGACACTCCGGGCACAGGTGGCGGTCGACGGGGCACACAAAAGGGCCGGGCCGGTCATACGACCGGCCCGGCCCCGGACACACCGCACGTCAGCGACGCACCCGCCTCACAGCAGCCCGTCCCACATCTGCTCCAGCAGCACCGACCACCAGCTCTCCGGCGAACCCAGCGCCGCCGGATCCAGCGAAACCAACTGGGCCTGGAAGTCGACGGTCCAGCGACCCGCCTGCTCCTGGTTCAGACCGAACCGCAGCCGCCACATCCGCCCCAGCAGCGCGAGACACCGCGCGAACTCCGGCAGACCCGTGTTCACGAACTGCGGCGGCACGGACCCACCGCCCGGCCCCGCCTCCACCGGCACCGCGACGATGTTCGCCGTCCCGTACTGCACACAGATCGCCTTGCCGAAGTCACTGCCCATGACGAGATACGAGCCCGCGTCCGGCGCCGGCTGCACACCCCGCTCCGCCGCCAGCTCCGCCAGCGTCGGCACCGGCCGCCCCGGCTGGGCCTGCGCCCAGAAGAACGGCCCCATGTCCATCGGCAGACCGGCCACCACCAGCGTCTGCGCCACGACCGGCGGCACACCCTGCCGCGACACCGCGGCCTGCTCGAACCGGAAGACCCCAGGCCCGAACGCCGCACCCAGCTCCTGCGCGATCCCCTCCGGCGGAACCGGCGGAACCGGCTGCACCGGCGGCAACGGCGCCCGCACCGGCGCCGGCCGCGCGGGACCGTCGGCCACCTGGTGCAACTCGCCCTGATGCACCAGCAACTGCTGCATCCCCTGCTGCCGGCTCGCATGATCCGTGCCGTACGGCGCGATGCTCGTGATCCGCGCCTGCGGCCACTGCTCCCGGATCATCCGCGCGCAGTACGCGCCCGGCAGCTCGCACGACTCCAGCTCGGTGTGCAGCTCCAGCACCTGGTCCAGCGGCACGTTCATCGCCCGCAGCTCATGGAAGATCTGCCACTCCGGATGCGGCGTGCCCGGCGCCGAACGCCGGATCACCTGCTGCTCCGACCCGTCCTGCGCCCGGTAGCGCAACACGGCCTGATAGCCGGGCCCGACGGTCGGCTGACCCGGGGGCTGCTGCGGATACCCGTACGCCGGCGGCTGCCCGGCCCCGGGCACACCCGGCGGCGGCATCGCACCCGGCGGCATGCCGTGCGGGGCGCCGGGAGCCATACCGGGAACACCCGGAGCACCCGGAGCCATACCGGGTACGCCAGGCGCGCCGGGCGCGTTGGGCACTCCCGGGGCGGACGGCGGCGGAGGCGCGCCGGGGGCACCCACCGGGGGCCCGGCCAGCACGGTCTGCGCATGGTGAGCGGCGCCCGGGGCGCCTCCCGCGGCACCGGGCCCGCCGGGCACACCCGGGACCTGCGGTGCACCGGGGGCACCCGGAGGCTGCGGGGCGCCGGGAACACCGGGAGGCTGCGGCGCGCCCCCGGCTCCGCCGGGCCCACCCGGGCCCGTACGCCCGGGATCGGCGAGCATCGTCGCGGCGTGGTGAACCGCACCGGGCGGAGTCCCGCCCGGCGTATTCGGCCCAGCCGGCGTGTGCGGCCCACCGGGAGCACCCGGCGCACCCGGCGCACCCGGCGTGTTCGGGGCACCCGGTCCACCTGGACCCCCCGGGCCGTCCGGCCCGAGGGCCGACACCAACTGCGTAGGCACATAACCACCCGCCGCGGCACCGGGCGCCCCCGGACCGGGCGGCGAAGGCGCGGCGCCCGGCCGGGCACCCGGCGCTCCGGGCGCACCCGGCGGGGGCGGCGGCGTCGCCCCACCGCGCGCACGACGCGGGGGCGGAGCCGCCTTGCTGGTCGCGGCGTCGGCGATGTCACCGGCGTTCGGCGCGAGCGGCCGCCCCGGCGCACCGGACCCCTGCGAAGAGTCGTACGACGGCGCACCCTGCGCAGGCGGAGGGGTGGCCCCCTGCCCGGCACCCGGCGCACCGGGGCCCTGCGGATAGCCGTACGAAGACCCCGCCGGCCCCTGCGGCGGAGGCGGAGGCGCAGCCCCCTGCCCAGCGGCAGGACCACCCGCCGCACCGGACCCACCCGGACCCTGCGGATAGCCGTACGAAGACCCCGCCGGCCCCTGCGGCGGAGGCGGAGGCGCAGCCCCCTGCCCAGCGGCAGGACCACCCGCCGCACCGGACCCACCCGGACCCTGCGGATAGCCGTACGAAGACCCCGCCGGCCCCTGCGGCGGCGGATGCGGCGTGTTCCCCGGCGCGCCACCGGCACCCGCGGCGCCCCCGGGACCCTCCGCGCTCGCCCCGCCTGCCGCACCCGACTCGTCCAGCGCCGGAGCGACCGCCGTCGGCGGAAGCCGGCTGCCGCCCTTCATCAGCGCTGTCTTGGCGTCCGGCAGCCCGGCGGGCGGCGGCACCGGATCGTCGGAACCGCTCAGCGGCGGCGCGAAGACCGTCGCGGGCAGCGGTACGGAACGGTCGTCCCCGGCATCGCCGTTGGTGTCCGTCCCCGCCCAGGGCGTCGCCCCGGCAGCACCGTTGGTGTCCGTACCCGTCCACGGCGTCGCCCCGGCAGGCCTCGCCGCCCCACCGGCACCAGGCCCCGTCGGCACCCCCGCCTGCGTCTGCGGCAGCCCGCTCCCCGGCACCCCGGCCTGCGTCCGCGGAAGCGAGGGATCAGGCGTCACGTCCCCGCCCGCCCCCGCCGGCACATCAGCACCGGCACGGGCACCGTGAGCGCCCGAAGCGGCGGCACCCGCCGCGGCCCCCGCACCCGCGTCGGCCCCGGCCCCGGCACCCCGCCGCTCCCCGATACCCAACTTGTCCGCCGCCTCCTGCAACCACTCCGGCGGCGACAACAAGAACGACGTCTGATTCAGATCCACCCGAGCCGCCGGCGCCGGCACCGCGTCCCGCGGCTCGTCCGGACGCCCGTACTCCTCCTCATAACGACGGATCACCTCACCCACCGGCAACGCCGGCCACAACGTGGCCTCCCCGCTGTCCCGGGCGATCACCAGCCGCTGCGCACCCCCGTCCGACCGCGGCCCCTCCGCACGGTCCTCCGCCCACACCACGAACCCGAGCTCGAACTCCCGCACCCGCACCTCCCGATGCTGGTACGCCGGAACATCCCCGTTGATCCACTCTTCGGCGCGCTCCTGCGCCTGCGCGAACGTCACCATCGCCAGCTCACTCCCCCGCACCCGCGGACGCCACGGGCACCGCACGCGCGAACCCGCCGTCCACCATCAGATTCGCCACCGTCTCCAACTCCGGCGGATCACCGGCCAGCCGGGACAGGAACACGTCGAAGTCCTCCCCGCACGGCAGCAGCAGCCGCCGCGTACGCTCCGCCGGCGGCCACGAAGGATCGACGTCCCGGACGTCGTCGTAAGCGCAGAACCACACCGAACCGACCCGCTCGCCCTTCACCTTCACAGCCAGCAGCCCGCCCTGCACGAACCCGACGCCCAGATAGTCCTTCGTCAGATGGTCGCGCAGACACTTGTTGACATACACCAGATCATTGACCGCCGCCTCGTCCCGCACCGTGAAGAACGGCTGGTCCACCAGCAACCCCAACTCCGCGTCCAACGCCGCACCCACCGGAGCACACCCGCCCGCGGCCTTCAGGAACGACCGGTACGCCCCCGGCAACCGGTACCCCAGATCCTCCTCGACCCCCTGCACCTGCTGCTCCGACACCGCCACACCCGACTTCGGCAGCCCGAAATGCGCCGGACGCGTCTCCTGCAACGGCCGCGTCCCCCGCTTCGACTGATCCACCACCGACGTCGCCAGACCACCGTGATGCCGCAACAACGCCTTCACCTCGACCGGCACCAGCTCCAGCCGCCGCGAACCCACCACGTGATGCCACGTCCAGCCGTGCGGCGTCGCCACATTCGGAACCGTGTCCCACAACTCGTGCCCCGACGCCGCAAGCGCCGCGTTCGCCGACACATAGTCCGTCAACCGCAACTCGTCGACCCCGAAACCCTCCGGCGGCTCCGCGATCTCCGCCGCGGCCCGCGCATACGGCGAGAAGTCCGGGTACCCCCGCTCATCCACCCGCACCCCCCTCGGGTGCCGCGCGGCACGCACCGGATCCGGGAAGTGCACGACCTGCCCGGCATAGGCCGCGTTCGGCGGCGCGGCCTGTCCCCCAGCCTGGCGGCCGGGAGGTGCCCCCAGCCCGAGCCGACTCGTCGTCATGGCGGTTGCCCCCTGCGGCACTCTGGTACGGCCCGCAGCGGCCGGTTCCGCTTCCGGACCCGACCCACCACGCCCCGTATCGACTGTCTCCAACGGTTCTCCAACACGCGCCCACCGCGCGCATCACGGTGCCGACAGCCTATGCGGTACGACGACACGGGTCACCGGGCCTCCGCTTCCAGGCCCCCACATCCGTGACCAGCCGTCACCCCACCCTTACGGACCGCCCAAACCCGGGCGTGTCGCACCGCCCCAGCTTCCGCACCCGCCACGCCATTTGGCACCCTGTGACGTCCGAGGGCATGCTCGGGAGGGGATGACGATCATGAACGCAACGCAAACGGGGCAGCACAACGGGCCGCAAACGGCCCCCACCGGCGACCCCCGCATCGGCTGGTCCGCCACCGAGACCCCCCACGCCCCCACTCTCCGTCACCGCCGCGACGGCATACTCCCCACCATCGCCGCCGCACTCTCCGTCCGCGGCGCCACCCTCACCAGCACCGCCGCCCGCGGCGACCAGCCCCCACCCCTGCACCCCCTCGTCCAGGACTTCCTCGACACCCTCACCAGCGCCCAGCGCGACCGCTTCACCGGCCGCTGCGCCGAAGCACTCCTCATCTCACGCCACCTCACCGCCGCCGACGCCGCCCGCAGCAGACGCGCCGCCCGCAAACCCATGACCAACGGCGAAGCCCGCAAAGCCCTCAAACAAGCCAAACTCACCACCCGCCGCATCCGCGAGGACGGCGACCCCCTGCACGGCGGCTTCGCCACACCCTGCCGCGCCTGCACCGCCCTCAGCGCCCACTTCGGCGTCCGCATCGTCGACCCGGAAGCGACCGGCTGACCCCACGGCCGCCCCACCAGCACACCCGCACCGTCGACGAACGAAGGCAGATGCACCCCGAACAGCGCACCTCCACCACCCGCTTCCCCGTCCCCGTCGACGCCGCCCTGCGCGCCGCCGGCTGGCACCCCGGACGCTGGGACATCAAACAAGCCGAAATCTGGGCCGACACCCTCCGCGACCACACCTCACCCGCCGGCCACCGCCACGCCGTCTTCCCCGCCGCCGTCGAAGCCTGGGCCGAATTCGGCGGCCTCACCATCACCCCCACCGGACCCGGCCGCCAGATCGCCCCCACCCCCCTCCACCTCGACCCCCTCCACGGCCTCCACATGGCCCGCACCCTCGCCGACCTCGGCCGCGCCCTCGACACCGACGTCAGCCCCCTCGGCACCGAGACCGACACCCACTCCCTCCTCGCCATAGACGCCCACGGCCGCGTCTACGCCCTCGACCACACCGGCGACTGGTACCTCGGCCCCGACATGGACCAAGCCCTCGGCGCCCTCGTCTCCGGCATCGAACCCGTACGCCTCACAGCAGGCTGACCCACCCCCGGAAACACCCCTACGACGCCGGAATCACCGCCGACACCCGGAAACCCCCCGCCTCCGTGGGCCCCGACACGAACACCCCGCCCAACGCCACCACCCGCTCCTTCATCCCCACCAGCCCGTTACCCCCCGACGGCAACCCCGCCGACGACGACCCCGCCTCCGACGGCGGCTCGTTCTCCACCTGCATCGCGATCTCCGCCACCCGATGCGCCAACCGCACATGCGTCTTCGCGCCCGCCGCATGCTTGTGCACGTTCGTCAGCGCCTCCTGCACCACCCGGAACGCCGTCTGCTCCACCTCCGCCGCATACGACCGCACCTCCCCCTCCACCGACAGATCCACCACCATCCCCGCAGCCGCCGACTGCCCGATCAACTCCTCCAGCTCCTCCAGACACGGCCCCTCCCCCGACTCCTCCACCACCCGCGAGGCCGCAGCCGCCGCAGCCACCCCCACCACCGCCAACGGCACCGACGCCCGCTCCTGCCCGCCCCCGCTCCTGAGCACCCCGAGCATCTCCCGCAACTCCGTCAACGCCTGCCGCCCCATGTCCCCCACCAACGCGGCATTCCGGACGGCCTTCTCCGGATCCTTCCGGGCCACCGCCTGCAACGCGGCCGCATGCACCACCATCAGACTCACCCGATGCGCGACCACGTCATGCATCTCCCGCGCGATCCGCGTCCGCTCCTCACCCCGCGCCCACTCGGCCCGCTCCTCCGCCCGCTCGGCGAGCAACTGCAACTCCCGCTCGAGACTGTCCGCCCGCTCCCGCAGACTCTCCATGAGCCGCCGCCGGGCACCCACATAGAGACCGAGCAGCACGGGCGGCGCGGTCAGCCCCAGCGACATCACGATCGCGGCGAACGGAATGAACCAGTCCCCCACCGTCAGACGGCCCTGATCCATGCTCTGCCGCACCCGCACGAACGTCACGATCAACGTCCCCACCAACTGCATCCCGGCGAGCGAGGCGATGATCCGCCGCGGCATCTCGGACGCGGCGAGCGTGTACAGCCCGACGATCCCCATCAGGAAGCCCATCTGGGCCGGCGTGATCGCGATGGCCACCAGCACGACGGCGATCGGCCACTGCCGCCGCACGAGCAGCACCGACCCCGCGAACAGGCCGAAGACGACCCCAGCCTCCACCGGAATCCCCGCGTCCCGCGCGAAGGGAGCCCCCTCCATCGCGCACTCCACCGCGGACACGGCGGCAAGGCTCATATCGAACGCGGCACTGCGCCACCTGGCCCACCACAACGGCCCCCTCAGGTCCGCCGTGGTCTCTTCCCCCGTCGTGGTCATGCCTCCAGCCTACGGGCGCCGCCCCCAGCGTTTCCGGCGACTTTCGACGACCCGATCCCGGCACTTTCCCTCGAACAGGTGAACCCCGGCCGTTCAACCTCGGAAGCCCGCATTCCGCCTGGACGGTATGCGCATGGCACATTCACTCGGCAAGTACGCGGACTTCGAGGTGCTGCGGGAGCGGGCGGTCGCCCTACGGCGGGCGGGCTGCAGCCTTCGGCAGATCCGGGACGAACTGAAGATCCACAACAACGACATCCTCAACAGGCTGGTGAAGGGAGAGCCACCGCCGGAGTGGACCAAGCGCCCGAACGCCAAGGACGACCTCAGGGCCAGGGCCCGGGAGCTACGGCTGCAGGGCTGGACGTACGACCGGATCCAGGTGGAGCTGGGCTGCTCGAGGAGCTCGATCTCACTGTGGGTACGGGATCTGCCGAGGCCGGAGCGGAGGCGGACTCCCGCGGAGGCTTCAGCGATCGCCAGGCGGGGGTGGGAGGCCACACTGCGGCTGCGCGACGAGGAACGGCAACGAACCAAGAGAGCCGCACAACAGTCGATCGGAGACCTGTCCCCCCGAGAACTGTTTCTCGTGGGCGTGAGCCTCTATTGGGCAGAAGGCGGAAAGGACAAGCCGTACGCGCGCCGAGAAAGGGTCGCCTTCGTCAACAGCGACCCCGGCATGATCCAGGTCTTCCTGGCCTGGCTCACCCTCATCGGCGTCGAGCGCGAGCGGCTGCGCTTCACCGTGATGATCCACGAGAACGCGGACGTGACGGGCGCCGAGGAGTATTGGGCCAACCTCATCGAGGCCGACCGCACCGCGTTCACCAGGACGACCCTGAAGAGACACAACCCCAAGACGGTCCGGAAGAACGTCGGCGACAGCTATCGAGGCTGCCTCGTGGTCAAAGTCCTCAAGGGTGCCGACTTGTACCGTCGCATCGAGGGCTCCTGGTACGGCATAGTGGAGTCCGCGCGCGAAGCCGATCAACAAAATCGGACATAGCGCGCACATCATCCCGGATCGTCTAAGGGCAGGACAAACGGTTTTGGTCCGTTGAATGAGGGTTCGAATCCTTCTCCGGGAGCCCACGACACACAAGACCTCGGTTCGGGCCCTGACAGCACTGTCAGGGCCCACTCTCATGTCGCCCAGGAAACGCCCCGGTATCCTTCGGATGTCCCCACCTTTTCCACAGCCGAAGGGCAACTTCCGTGAGCGCCATTCGCCCGGCAGCCGTCGTCGTTCTCGCAGCGGGTGAGGGCACCCGTATGAAGTCGGCCACACCGAAGGTCCTGCACGAGCTGTGCGGGCGCAGCCTCGTCGGGCATGTGCTGGCCGCCGCGCGTGAGTTGGACCCCGAGAACCTGGTCGTGGTCGTCGGGCACGCCCGTGAGAAGGTCACGGCTCATCTGGCGGAGGTCGACGCGTCCGTGCGGACGGCCGTGCAGGAGGAGCAGAACGGCACCGGGCACGCCGTCCGTATCGCTCTGGAGCAGCTCGGCGGCGGGGTCGAGGGGACGGTCGTCGTGGTGTGCGGTGACACCCCGCTGCTCACCGGCGCGACCCTCTCGGCGCTCGCGGCGGCTCATCACTCCGACGGCAACGCGGTGACCGTGCTGTCCGCCGAGGTGCCGGACGCGACGGGGTACGGGCGGATCGTGCGGGACGGCTCCGGTGCCGTGACCGGGATCGTGGAGCACAAGGACGCCTCCGATGAGCAGCGGGCGATCCGTGAGATCAATTCCGGTGTCTTCGCCTTCGACGGGGCGCTGCTCGCGGACGCGTTGAAGAAGGTGCGTACCGACAACAGTCAGGGTGAGGAGTACCTCACGGACGTCCTGGGGATCCTTCGCGAGGCCGGGCACCGGGTGGGGGCTTCCGTGGCCGCCGATCACCGTGAGATCGCCGGTATCAACAACCGGGTGCAGTTGAGCGAGGCGCGCCGGATTCTGAACGACCGGCTGCTGACCGCCGCCATGCTCTCCGGTGTCACGGTGATCGACCCGGCGACCACCTGGGTCGACGTGACGGTGACCTTCGAGCAGGACGCCGTTGTCCATCCGGGCACGCAGTTGCACGGCTCGACGCATCTCGGTGAGGGCGCGGAGGTGGGTCCGAACAGCCGGCTGAGGGACACGGCGGTCGGTGCGGGGGCTCGGGTCGACAACACGGTCTCCGTCTCCGCGCAGATCGGTCCGGGGGCGAGTGTGGGGCCGTACGCCTATCTCCGTCCGGGTACCCGGCTGGGTGCGAAGGGCAAGATCGGTACGTATGTGGAGACGAAGAACGCCTCCATCGGGGAGGGGACGAAGATCCCGCACCTCTCGTATGTCGGTGACGCGACGATCGGTGAGTACTCGAACATCGGTGCGGCGAGCGTGTTCGTGAACTATGACGGACAGGACAAGCACCACACGACGGTGGGGTCGCACTGTCGTACGGGTTCGGACAACATGTTTGTGGCTCCTGTCACGGTGGGGGACGGCGCGTACACCGCTGCCGGCTCCGTGATCACGAAGGATGTGCCGCCCGGTTCGCTGGCCGTGGCCCGCGGTCAGCAGCGGAATATCGAGGGTTGGGTGGCTCGTAAGCGTCCGGGGAGCGCGGCGGCGAAGGCTGCCGAGGCGGCCTCTCGCCAGGGCGAGAGCGAGGACTGACCGGAAACACGTGCGTCGGACACGGCGTACCGTGATAAGTGCACACCCGCACCCAACCAGCTGAGACGGCCGCGTCGCGCCCAGCGGCGGGGTCTCTCGACACTTGGCTGAGACACCTCTGAGGAGACAGTGCTGTGACCGGGATCAAGACGACCGGCGAGAAGAAGTTGATGTTCTTCTCCGGCCGCGCCCACCCCGAGCTTGCCGAGGAGGTCGCCCACCAGCTGGGGGTCGGGGTCGTCCCGACGAAGGCCTTCGACTTCGCCAACGGTGAGATCTATGTCCGTTATCAGGAGTCTGCGCGCGGTGCGGACTGTTTCCTGATCCAGAGCCACACGGCCCCGATCAACAAGTGGATCATGGAGCAGTTGATCATGATCGATGCGCTGAAGCGGGCTTCGGCGCGTTCGATCACGGTCATCGTGCCGTTCTACGGGTATGCGCGGCAGGACAAGAAGCACCGTGGGCGTGAGCCGATCTCGGCGCGTCTGATCGCGGATCTGATGAAGACGGCGGGTGCGGACCGGATTCTCACGGTGGATCTGCACACGGACCAGATCCAGGGCTTCTTCGACGGTCCGGTGGATCATCTGTTCGCGCTGCCGCTGCTGGCGGACTATGTGGGCAGCAAGGTGGACAGCGCGAAGCTGACGGTGGTGTCTCCGGACGCCGGCCGGGTGCGGGTGGCCGACCGGTGGTGCGACCGTCTGGGTGCGCCGCTGGCGATCGTGCACAAGCGGCGTGACAAGGACGTGGCGAACCAGGTGACGGTCCACGAGGTCGTGGGCGAGGTCAAGGGTCGTGTCTGTGTCCTGGTGGACGACATGATCGACACGGGTGGCACGATCTGTGCCGCTGCCGACGCGCTGTTCGCGCACGGTGCGGAGGACGTCATCGTGACGGCGACGCACGGTGTGCTGTCGGGTCCGGCGGCGGACCGGTTGAAGAACTCGAAGGTGAGTGAGTTCGTCTTCACGAACACGCTGCCGACGCCGGGTGAGCTGGAACTGGACAAGATCACGGTGCTGTCGATCGCGCCGACGATCGCGAGTGCGGTGCGTGAGGTGTTCGAGGACGGTTCGGTGACGAGCCTGTTCGACGAGCAGTGAGCCGTGTGACCGCGTCTGCCTGATCGTGTGCGCCGGTAGGGCGTTCAAGGTCAACTTTTCTGCGGCCTCCCCTGCCGAGTAGACTGCTCAGGTTGCTCGGCGAGGGAGGCCGTAGCCCGTTTCTCAGCGGGGTGTACGGCGGTCCGTTATCGACGCGCTCTTCGTAGCAGGCCGTTCGTGGCCGGGTGACCGACCTGTCGTTCGCGTTTCCTACGAGGAGTGATCAATATGTCCGAGGTGAAGCTCACCGCCGAGACCCGTACCGAGTTCGGCAAGGGTGCGGCCCGTCGTATCCGTCGTGACAGCAAGGTTCCGGGTGTTCTGTACGGTCACGGTTCGGACCCGCTGCACCTGACGCTTCCGGGCCACGAGCTGCTGCTGGCGCTGCGTACGCCGAACGTCCTGATCTCTCTGGACATCGACGGCAAGACGAGCGAGCTGGCGATCCCGAAGTCCGTGCAGCGTGACCCGATCAAGGGCTTCCTGGAGCACGTCGACCTGCAGCTGGTCAAGCGCGGCGAGAAGGTCACGGTCGAGATCCCGGTGCACACCGAGGGCGAGCTGGCGGCCGGTGGCAACCTGCTGGAGCACGTGCTGAACGCGCTGCCGGTCGAGGCGGAGGCCACGCACATCCCCGAGGCGGTCACGGTGTCGGTGGAGGGCCTGCAGGCCGGTGCCTCGGTGCTCGCCAAGGACATCACGCTGCCGAAGGGCACCACGCTGGCGGTGGACGAGGACGCGGTCGTTCTGCAGGTCCTGGCCGCGCAGGCGGAGGAGGCCCCGGAGGGCGAGGCCGCCGAGGGCGAAGAGGCCGCGGAGGCCTGAGCCCGGGCTGTCGCCGGGCCCGCTTCCGCGGTGCCCGGCGGTGCGGGCCGTGCCCACCCACAGCGGTAGTTACCTCAGCCGCCGTTCTCTTCGGGGAACGGCGGCTGGCGCGTAAGGAGACTTGGACGTGACCACCCCTGCCAATGCCCCCTGGCTGATCGCCGGCCTCGGCAATCCGGGGCCGGAGTATGCCGGTAACCGCCACAACGTCGGTTTCATGGTGGCCGATCTGCTGGCCGAGCGGATCGGAGGGAGGTTCAAGCGGGCGGGGAAGGCGCAGGCTCAGGTGGTGGAGGGGCGGATCGGGCCGCCGGGGCCGGGGAACCGGCGGGTGATCCTGGTGAAGCCGATGTCGTTCATGAATGTGTCGGGTGGGCCGGTGAACGCGCTGCGGGACTTCTACAAGGTGCCGGTGGCGAACATCGTGGCCGTGCATGACGAGTTGGACATCGATTACGGCGCGCTGCGGCTGAAGCTGGGGGGCGGGGACAACGGGCACAACGGTCTGAAGTCGATGACGAAGGCGTTCGGTGCGGATTATCACCGGGTGCGGTTCGGGATCGGGCGTCCTCCGGGGCGTATGCCGGTGGCGGACTTCGTGCTGAAGGATTTCGCGTCGGCGGAGCGCAAGGAGCTGGACTACTTCGTGGACCGGGCCGCGGATGCGGTGGAGTGTCTGGTGATCGAGGGGCTGGAGCGGGCGCAGAGTACGTACAACTCCTGACTTGTCACCCGTCCAGGTTGACGGGCCGTTCAGGCATGGCCAATGATCCCGGCCATGCCTGCCACAGCAGCCCGCTCCCACCGCCGTAAGGGTGGCTCGCCCAGGGCCCGTCGGGCCTCCGTCGTCGCGTTGCGGTGCGGACGGCTGGCGGCGATGGGTGGGGTGGCGGTGTTGATCCTGTTCGCCGGGGTGTGGGGTTCGTGGGGTACGGCGCAGCAGGTGATGCTGACGAAGGGGCGGGAGCACGGCACGGTCGAGGTGACGCGGTGCGGCGAGGAGATGTGCTGGGGGCCGTACTCGCCGTTGTCGGCGGGGTCGACGGCGCGGTCGCGGGTGGTGATCGAGAAGTCGGTGGCGGTGCGGAAGGGGCGGACGTACACGGTGGTGGTGAAGCCGGACGGTGATGAGGTGGTGCGGTCCGGGCCGGCGGGTGTGCTGTACGCGTGGGTGCCGTTCGGTGGTGCCTTGTTGCTCGCGTCGGTCGTGGTGGCGGGCGGGCTGGGGCGTCCGCGGGTGGGGTGGTTGCTGGCGGGGTCGGGGGTGGCGTTGATGACGGCCGCGTTTATGGCGATCTGAGTGGGTTACGGGCCTCTGTTCTTGTGGAGATCCCATCTGTTGTCTGTTCGTGATTGACCGGTGGTCAGTGCGGGATGGAAGCTGAGCCGCCCCCTCCACATCTTCCCTTTCGTCACTCGAAGATGGACTGCCCCATGCGTACCCTCATGCGCGCCGTCGCCGTCGCGGCGTCGGCGGCTCTGCTGCTGGCTCCCGCCGCTCATGCGGCCAAAGGCGACAACGGCGATGTGAAGACCCACAACTCCTCCACCGGCGAGTACGACCAGCGCGACGAGCCGAAGGTCTGCTCGTTCTATCTGGACGCCTTCGGTTTCGACGGCCTGCAGCAGGTCGGCTGGCACATCGAGGCCTGGGCGGACAACGACGTCGACAAGGGCGATACGGTCAAGTCCGGCTCCATCACGCTGGACGCGGACGGTCACGGCCGGACGCAGGACATGTCGCTGCCCGACGGCCAGTACAAGCTGTTCTGGAACTTCGACGGTGAGAACGGGGCCGCGAAGCACAAGGTGTTCAAGGTGGACTGCGAGGACGAGGGCGGCGGCGGTTCCTCTCCGTCGCCGTCGGGTTCGGTCTCGGCGTCGTCGTCCGCGTCTCCTTCGTCGTCGGCCTCGCCGAGTTCCTCGGTCTCGGCGTCGGCCGAGCCGTCGGGTTCGGCGGGTTCGACCCCGTCGTCGGCGTCGACTCCGCAGGGCGGCAGCGGCGGTCTGGCCGAGACGGGCAACGGTGCGCCGGTCGGCGCTCTGGCCGCGGTCGCGGCGGTGCTGGTGGGTGCCGGCGGTTATCTGGTGGTGCGTCGGCGCAGGGCCTGACGCGGGGCATGAACGAGGGGGTGCCCCCGAGCCGGTTCGAGGCTCGGGGGCACCCCCGTTCGTGCTGTGCGGCCCGGTTCAGCCGGTGTTGCGCAGGCCCGCCGCCACACCGTTGACGGTGAGGAGGAGGGCGCGGGCGAGGAGGGGGTCGGGTTCGGCTCCGGCGGCGGCCGCGTCGCGCTGGCGCTTGAGCAGCGTGACCTGGAGGTAGGAGATGGGGTCGAGGTAGGCGTCGCGGATGCTGAAGGTCTGCTTGAGGGCGGGGGTGGCGTCGAGCAGTTCGCGCTCACCGGTGATCTTGAGGACTTCGGCGACGGTGAGCGCGTGTTCGGCCTTGATGCGGTCGAAGACGTGCTTGAGGTCGTCGGGGACCAGGGTGTCGACGTAGTGCTGGGCGATCCGCAGGTCGGTCTTGGCGAGGGTCATCTCGACGTTGGAGACGAAGTTGCGGAAGAAGTGCCACTGCTCGTGCATCTCGTCCAGGACGGTGTCCAGGCCGGCTTCGCGCAGGGCCTTGAGGCCGGAGCCGACGCCGTACCAGCCGGGGACGATCTGCCGGGACTGGGTCCAGCCGAAGACCCAGGGGATGGCGCGCAGTCCGTCGAGCGAGACGCCGGAGCCGGGGCGGCGGGAGGGCCGGGAGCCCAGGTGCAGGTCGGCGAGCTGGTCCACCGGCGTCGACGCGAGGAAGTACGTCGGCAGGTCCGGGTCCTCGACCAGGGCGCGGTAGGCCGCGTGGGCGGCGTCGCTGACCACGTCCATGGCGGCGTCCCAGCGGGCGAGGGCCTCGTCGGACTGGCGGGGGGCGGTGTGCAGGGCGGAGGCCTGGAGCGTGGCGGCGACCGTCAGTTCCAGGTTCTCCCTGGCGAGGGAGGGGATGAGGTACTTGTCGGAGATGACCTCGCCCTGCTCGGTGACCTTGATCTCGCCTTCGAGGGTGCCCCAGGGCTGGGCGAGGATCGCGTCGTGGGAGGGGCCGCCGCCGCGGCCGACGGTGCCGCCGCGGCCGTGGAAGAGGCGGAGGCGGACGCCGTAGCGGTGGGCGACGTCGCGCAGCCGGCGCTGGGCGCGGTGGATCTCCCACTGGGAGGTGGTGATGCCGCCGAACTTGGAGGAGTCGGAGTAGCCGAGCATGACTTCCTGGACGTCCCCGCGCAGGGCGACGAGGCGCCGGTAGGAGGGGTCGGAGAGCATCTCCTCCAGGATGGTGTCGGCGGCCTTGAGTTCGTCCGTGGTCTCCAGCAGGGGGACGATGCCGATCTTCGCCCAGCCGGCGTGCAGGTCGATCAGGCCGGCCTCGCGGGCGAGGATCGCCGCGGCGAAGACGTCGTCGGCGCCCTGGCACATGGAGATGATGTAGGACTCGATGACCTCGGGTCCGAAGACCTCCAGGGCCCGCTTGACGGTGAGGAAGACGCCGAGGGTCTTCTCGCCGGCGGCGTCGACGGGTGCGGGGGTGGGGGCGAGCGGGCGGCGGGAGCGCAGTTCCTTCGCGAGCAGCTTCGTGCGGTATTCGCGGGGCATGTCCACGTAGCGCCAGGATTCCTCGCCGAGGCGGTCGAAGAGCTGGCCGAGGGCGTGGTGGTGGGCGTCGGCGTGTTCGCGGACGTCCATGGTGGCGAGCTGGAGGCCGAAGGCGGCGAGGGTGCGGATGGTGCGGTTCATCCGGCCGTCGGCGAAGAGGCCGCCGCGGTGGGCGCGCAGGGAGGTCTGGACGAGCGTGAGGTCGGCCAGGAGCTCGCTGGTGCCGAGGTAGTCCCGTCCCGGCTCGTGGGGTGTGCCCTTGGCGAGGCGCTGCTTGGTGTTCTCCAGCTTCTGCCGGATGCAGGTGGCCTTGAGGCGGTAGGGCTCTTCGGCGTTGAGGCGCTTGTAGCGGGGGCTGATCTCGGGGAGGCGCTCGAGGTCGTCCTGGAGGGAGTCCAGGAGTTCCTGGGTGGCGCCGGTGTAGCGGATGGAGTTGGAGAGGAAGCCGCGGAGTTCGTCGATCGTCTCCAGGGCGTCGTTGATGCCGTGTTCGTGCTGGAGGATGAGGACGTCCCAGGTGACCTGGGGGGTGACGTTGGGGTTGCCGTCGCGGTCGCCGCCGATCCAGGTGCCGAAGGTGAGGGGGCGCGTGTCGTCGGGGAGGGTGACGCCGACGCGTTCCAGTTCCGAGGTGAGGTCCTCCAGGACGTCTCCGACGGCGTTGGCGTGGAGTTCGTCGAGGTAGTAGATGGCGTTGCGGGCCTCGTCGGCGGGTTCGGGGCGTGCGACGCGCAGCTCGTCGGTCTGCCAGACGAGGTCGATGTTCTCGGCGAGGCGCGTGTCGTGGCGCCGGCGGTCGGAGTCGATGACGGGGGTCTCCAGAAGCGCGGCGATGCGCCGGAGCTTGTTGAGTACCGACCGGCGCGCGGCTTCGGTGGGGTGTGCCGTGAACACGGGGCGCACGTTCAGGTGGCGGACTGTTTCGCGGACGTGTTCGGGGTCGGCGTCCTTGAGGCGGTCGGCGGTGCGGGCGAGGAGGCCGCCCTCGGCGGCGCGCCTGGCGCGCAGTTCGCGGCCGCGGTGGACCTGCTCGGTGACGTTCGCGAGGTGGAAGTAGGTGGAGAAGGCGCGGACCAGCTTGGCCGCGGTCTCCAGTTCGGTGCCGCGCAGCAGCTCGGCGGCGGCCTCGCCGTCCTCGCGGGTGAGGCGGCGGACCTTTTCGACCAGGTCGAGCAGCTCGGGGCCCTCCTGCCGGACGAGGGTCTCCCCGAGGAGGTCACCCAGCCGGCGGATGTCGGCACGCAGCTCGTTGCTGGTGGTCGCCGTGGAAACGGTCTGGTCGTCGGCACTGCTCACAGGTGCGGCTCCTTGCAGTGTTGAAGCTCGTCTGAGGCTCGTCTGGGACGGGGCCCGGGGCCGTCCGGGCGGCGGGGCGCCGCATACGGGCCGGACATCCGGGAAGAAAACAGAGCGGACCGCGCTGTCCGACCGTCTTCAAGGATAGGTGGCGGGCGGGACGCGCAGACTTTCGGGCTCGTGCCGCCGGGCAGCGCACTGACATACTTACGATGCCGTAGGTTACGGAACCGTAGGAAGCTGTTATGAAGCCGACCGCGTGAGGTACCCGTGACCCGGCGCACTGCCACAACCCTCGAACCCCCCAGGGGACGCCCATGACCACGAGCTCCGATGTGATCGACGACGCCCCGCAGGCGAACGACGGCGCTCCGCTGCCCTCCGCGACGCTCGGTGGTGAGCAGAAGCGTTCGGTGGAGCAGCTCACTCTTCTTCTCTTCATCACCGTCCCGTTCCTCGCGCTGCTGGCGGCGGTGCCGCTGGCCTGGGGGTGGGGGGTGAGCTGGCTGGACCTCGGCCTGCTGGTCTTCATGTACTTCCTCGGCTGCCACGGCATCACGATCGGTTTCCACCGCTACTTCACGCACGGTTCGTTTAAGGCGAAGCGGCCGCTTCGGATCGCGCTGGCGGTGATGGGATCGCTGGCGGTGGAGGGGCCGCTGGTCCGCTGGGTGGCGGACCACCGCAAGCACCACAGGTTCTCGGACGCCGAGGGCGACCCGCATTCGCCGTGGCGGTTCGGTGAGACGGTTCCGGCACTGATGAAGGGCCTGTGGTGGGCGCACATCGGCTGGATGTTCGACGAGGAGCAGACGCCGCAGGACAAGTACGCGCCGGATCTGATCAAGGACAGGGCGATCCGGGCGGTCTCGCGTCAGTTCGTGCTGTGGACGGTGGTGTCGCTGCTGATCCCGCCGCTGGTGGGCGGTCTGGTGACGATGTCCTGGTGGGGTGCTTTCACGGCGTTCTTCTGGGGGTCGCTGGTGCGGGTGGCGCTTCTGCACCATGTGACCTGGTCGATCAACTCGATCTGTCACGCGGTGGGCAGGCGGCCGTTCAAGTCGCGGGACCGCTCCGGCAACGTCTGGTGGCTGGCGGTCCTGTCGTGCGGCGAGTCCTGGCACAACCTGCATCACGCGGACCCGACGTCGGCGCGGCACGGGGTGGAGCGGTGGCAGATCGACTCCTCCGCCCGTCTGATCCGCTGGTTCGAGATGTTCGGGTGGGCGTACGACGTGCGCTGGCCGTCACGCTCGCGTATCGATTCGCGCCGCAACACGGGTGAGGGCGGCTCCCGGCGCCGGAAGGCGACCGCGAAGGCGGCATGATTGACGCCGTGGCGACCGACTCCAGCAGTACTCCCAGTCCGAGCAGCGAAGCGAAGCCTCGGCGCGCTCGCCGCACCCGTATGACCGGTGCCGAGCGCCGCCAGCAGCTCCTCGAGATCGGTCGCACCCTGTTCGCGGCGAAAGGTTTCGAAGGCACGTCGGTGGAGGAGATCGCGGCGAAGGCCGGGGTGTCCAAGCCGGTGGTGTACGAGCACTTCGGCGGCAAGGAGGGGCTGTACGCGGTCGTCGTGGACCGCGAGATGCGGCGGCTGCTGGACATGGTGACCAGTTCCCTCACCGCCGGTCACCCGCGGGAGCTGTGCGAGCAGGCGGCGTTCGCCCTCCTGGACTACATCGAGGAGTACACGGACGGTTTCCGGATCCTGGTCCGGGACTCGCCGATCCCGCAGTCGACGGGTACGTTCGCCTCGCTGATCTCGGACATCGCGACGCAGGTGGAGGACATCCTGGGCCGTGAGTTCAAGAGCCGTGGCTTCGATCCGAAGCTGGCCCCGCTGTATGCGCAGGCGCTGGTGGGGATGGTGGCGCTGACCGGGCAGTGGTGGCTGGACGTGCGCCGTCCGAAGAAGGCGGAGGTGGCGGCGCATCTGGTGAATCTGGCGTGGCACGGGCTGGACGGGCTGGAGCAGAAGCCCCGGCTGATAGGTCACCGCAAGAGCTGACACGGGTCACCGCGAGCCGGGCGTGCCGAGGGCCCCGCCGGTGGGCGGGGCCCTCGGGTGCCGGGCTCGTCAGTGCTTGAAGACGTCCTTCATCTTCTCCTTGGCCTGGCGCGCGTCGCCCTTGGACTGCCCGCCGCGGCCCTTGGACTCCATCCTCGCGTCGCCCGTGGCACGGCCCAGGACTTCCTTGACCTTGCCCTTGATCTGTTCCTTCTTGGCCTTGCCCTTCTGTTCCTTCGCCACTCTGGATCACTCCCGGCCCCGTACGACTGTGGTGTCACCCCGGGTGACCCTGTGCGGTCTGCTCAAACACCGCGCTTCACGGCCACGGCGAACAGCCGGCGGAACGGCAGGACCGTGCCGTAGGCGTGGCTCGGGTAGGCCTCGCGGAGCAGGTCGCGGTACTCGGCGACGAAGGTGTCGCGGGCCTCGGGGTCGTCGGCGAGGGCGTCGAGGGCGGGGCGCAGGCCGGTGCCCTTGACCCAGTCGAGGACGGGGTCCTCGCCCTGGAGGACGTGGTGGTACGTGGTGGTCCAGACGTCGGTGGCGCAGCCGAGGCGGGCGAGGCGGTCGAGGTAGACGCCGGGGGTGTGCACGGAGTCCTCGTGGCGCAGGACATCACCGAGGCGGGGCTTCCAGCGGGGTGTGTTGCCGAGTTCACGCATGAGGGCGTGCAGGGGGGCGTCGATGTTGTGGGGGACCTGGAAGGCGAGGGTGCCGCCGGGAGCGAGGCCGTCGAGCCAGGCGGGGAGGGCGTCGAGGTGGCCGGGAACCCAGTGGAGGGCGGCGTTGGAGATGAGGAGGCCGTAGGTCTCGTCGGGTGTCCAGGTGGTCAGGTCGGCGTAGGCGAAGTCGAGGTGCGCACCGGCGTGCGCCTGGGCGTCGGCGAGCATCCGGGGGGAGTTGTCGTAGCCGGTGATGCGGGCGGTGGGCCAGCGCTCGGCGAGGACGGCGGTGACGTTGCCGGGGCCGCATCCGAGGTCGGCGATGCGGGGCGGGTCGCCGGGCAGGTCGGGGACGCGGGCGAGGAGGTCGGCGAAGGGGCGGGCGCGGTGGCCGGCGTGCCGCAGGTACTGGGCGGGGTCCCAGGAAGGGTTGGTGGTCATGGTCGTCACCTTCCCCCAGGATTTATCTCGACGTCAAGAGACTCGACATCAAGAGACTTCATGTCGACACAACCACTACACTGATCGCCATGGAGGACGAGGTCGATCGGCTGGTCGCAGCGTGGCGCCGGGAGCGCCCGGACCTCGACGTGGAGCCGCTCGAAGTGCTCAGCCGGGTGAGCAGACTGGCCCGGCACCTGGACCGGGCGCGCCGGCTGGCGTTCTCCGAGCACCAGCTGGAGCCCTGGGAGTTCGACGTCCTGACGGCGCTGCGGCGCGCGGGTGCCCCGTACCAGCTCTCACCGGGGCAGCTGCTGACGCAGACGCTGGTGACCTCGGGCACGATGACGAACCGCATCGACCGGCTCGCGAAGAAGGGCCTGGTGGAGCGGCTGCCGGACCCGAGCGACCGGCGCGGTGTGCTCGTCCGTCTCACGGACGACGGCAAGGACCGGGCCGACCAGGCGCTCGCCGGACTGCTCGACCAGGAGCGGGCGATCCTGGCCGAGCTCTCGCACGCCCAGCGCGGTGAACTGGCGGGCCTGCTACGCCAGCTGACCGCCCCGTTCGACAACATCCCCGGCTAGGTCGGCGGGGCCGACCCCGGCGCGGCGGGCCAGGGCGACCGCGGCGAGCGTCGAGTGGACGCCCAGCTTGCCCAGGACGTTCTGCATATGGGTGCGGACGGTGTGCGGGGAGAGGAAGAGGCGCTCGGCGACGGCCTTGCGCCCCAGCCCCGCGACCATGCACCGGAGCACTTCCCGCTCCCTCGGGGTGAGGGACTCGACCAGCCGCTCGCTCTCGGTGCGGTGCTTGCGGGCGGCCGTCAGCTCCCGCAGCACACCGGTGAGCAGGGCGGGAGGCAGATGGGTCTCCTCGCGCAGCACCCCGCGGATGACGCTCAGCAGCCGGGAGAGCGAGCAGTCCTTCGCCACCCAGCCGGACGCACCGGCCTGCAGGGCGAGGGCCGCGCGGCGCGGGTCGTCCTTCTCGGCGAGGACCACGACCCGGACCTGGGGCTGCGCGGCACGCACCCCGGTGACCAGCGAGATCCCGTCGACGAGCCCGTCCTCCCCCACCTCCTGCACGGGCACGGCGGGCCGTATGCCCGGCAGCGCACCGCCCGGAGCGCCGGCCGGCCCGCCTCCCAGGCCGGCGCCCAGGTCGGCGTCGACGAGCAGCACGTCGTAGCGGCGCCCCTCGGCGGCCGCGCGCTCCAGGCTGCGCAGCGCCGCCGGGCCGCTGCCGGCCGCGGAGACGTCGACGTCGGGCTCGGCGGCGAGCGCCGCGGCGAGCGACTCGGCGAAGATGCGGTGGTCGTCGACGACCAGGACTCGGATGCGAACCACGAAACCCCCTTCCCCAAGCTCCTTGCCGGAGCCGGGGATACCCCAAGGTCCGAAGACGGAGAACGACGACCGGCGCGGGTACGACACCCGGAGGGGATGCGGGCTACCGCACGGCCGCCGCCGTGCAGAGACTGCTACCCCCACTTCGGGCGCCGTACCCGACTGTCTCGCCCCCTGATCAGCACCGGCCCCCACCGGTGCTGTTCATCAGGGTAGGGCTGTGGGCGGACAGCGGAAGGAAAAACGCAGAACTGGTTGGCCAGGGCGTTTATGGTGTGCCGCATGTTTCGTCTTGAGACAGAAGTCGACAGGACTCGGCGCGATCTTCTCCGTTCGCGGCTCCGTGACACCAACACCGCGGCCTCCCCGGTCCTTCGGGCCCTGCGCGGCACGCCCGCCGAACGCGAGAGCCCGCTGCACGTGTGGGCTTCGGACGCCACCGGCGACCTGGCCGGCGGCCTGGTCGGCCACACCTGGACGACCTGGCTGCACGTCGCCTACCTCTGGGTCGACGAACGCCACCGCGGCACGGGCCTGGGCACCCGCCTCCTCGCCGAGGCGGAACGCGTCGCCTCCGAGGAACGCGGCTGTCTCCGCGTGCGCCTGGAGACCTGGGACTTCCAGGCCCCGGACTTCTACCGGCGGCTGGGATACGAGGTGGTGTGCGTGATCGAGGACTACCCGCCGGGGATCACGGAGTACACGCTGACGAAAAGACTGGGGTGAGGCGGGGAACTCCTCGGAGACCCCGCCCCACCCCGGATCCGCGGAGAACCGCAGAACCGCTCAGCCGAGCCGGCGGGCTCCCGCCGAAGGCACCGCCTCGAAGACGCGGGGGGCCGTGTGGCCCGCCGCGGCGAAGGCTTCCCCGATGGCCTTGGTGAGGGTGTCGACGTCGGTGGCGTCGGCGAGGACGATCGCCGAGCCGCCGAAGCCGCCGCCGGTCATGCGGGCGCCGAGGGCGCCGGCGGCGACGGCGGTGTCGACGACGAGGTCCAGTTCGGGGCAGGAGACCCGGAAGTCGTCGCGCAGCGAGGCGTGGCCCTCGGTGAGGACCGGGCCGATGGCGCGGGTGTCACCGGACTCCAGCAGGCGCACCATGCGTTCGACGCGCTCGTCCTCCGTCACGACGTGCCGGACGAGGCGGCGGACCTCCTCCTCGTCGCCGAGACGGGCCAGGGCCGCGTCCAGGCCGGCGTACGGGACGTCCCGCAGGGCGTCGACGCCCAGCAGGGCCGCGCCCTTCTCGCAGCCGGCGCGGCGCTTGCCGTACTCGCCGTTGCTGTGGGCGTGCTTGACCTGGGTGTCCACCACCAGCAGACGCATGCCCTCGGCGGCCAGGTCCAGGGGGATCTGCTTCTGGGAGAGGTCGCGGGTGTCCAGGAACAGGGCGTGGCCGCTCTCGCAGCAGGCGGACGCGGTCTGGTCCATGATGCCGGTGGGGGCACCGACGTAGACGTTCTCGGCGCGCTGGCACAGGCGGGCCAGCTGCCAGCGCTGCAGGCCGAGGTCGTACAGGTCGTTCAGCGCGAGTGCGACGACGACCTCCAGGGCCGCCGACGAGGACAGGCCCGCGCCGGTCGGGACGGTCGAGGTCAGATGGATGTCCGCGCCGGTGACCGGGTGGCCGGCCTCGCGCAGCGCCCAGACGACACCGGCCGGGTACGCCGTCCAGTCGTCGTCCGACTCCGGGGCGAGGTCGTCCAGGCGGAGCTCGGCCACGCCGCCCTCGATGCCGGACGAGTGCAGGCGCAGGACGCCGTCCGCGCGCCGGGAGACCGCCGCGAGCGCCTGGTGCGGCAGCGCGAAGGGCATCACGAAGCCGTCGTTGTAGTCGGTGTGCTCGCCGATGAGGTTGACGCGCCCGGGCGCCGCCCAGACGCCTTCGGGCTCCGCGCCGTACAACTCGACGAAGGCCTCGCGCACTTCCTGTGCCCCCACTACTGCTCCCTTGCGATGTGCTGCGCGAACTCCCAGGCGTCCGCGACGATTCCCGCGAGGTCCGCGCGGGACGGGTTCCAGCCCAGCCGTTCGCGGGCGGTGTCCGCCGAGGCGACCAGGACGGCCGGGTCGCCGCCGCGACGGGGGGCCACGACCTCGGGGATCGGGTGGCCGGTGACCTCGCGGACGGTCTCGATGACCTCGCGGACGGAGAAGCCGTTGCCGTTGCCGAGGTTGCAGACGAGGTGTTCGCCGGGCTCGGCGGCCTTCAGGGCGAGCAGGTGGGCCTCGGCGAGGTCGGCGACGTGGATGTAGTCGCGGACGCAGGTGCCGTCCGGGGTCGGGTAGTCGTCGCCGTAGACGGAGATGGCCTCGCGGCGGCCCTGGGCGACCTGGAGGACGAGCGGGATGAGGTGGGACTCGGGGTCGTGGCGCTCGCCCTGCCGGCCGTAGGCGCCGGCGACGTTGAAGTAGCGGAGCGAGACCGCGCCCAGGCCGTGGGCGGCCGCCTCACCGGTGATCATGTGGTCGACGGCGAGCTTGGTGGCGCCGTAGGGGTTGGTCGGCCTGGTCGGGGCGGTCTCGACGATCGGGACCTGCTCCGGCTCGCCGTAGGTGGCGGCGGTGGAGGAGAAGACGAGCCTGCGCACGCCGGCCTCGCGCATGGCGGCGAGGAGGGCCATGGTGCCGCCGACGTTGTTGTCCCAGTACTTCTCCGGCTGCACGACGGACTCGCCGACCTGCGAGGACGCGGCGAAGTGGAGGACGGCGTCGAAGGAGGCGTCGAGCCACTTGGCGGCGTCGCGGATGTCGCCCTCGATGAAGGCGGCGCCCGCCGGGACGCCCTCGCGGAAGCCGGTGGTCAGGTTGTCGAGGACGACGACCTCGTTGCCCGCCTCCAGCAGATGCTGGGCGACGACGCTGCCGACGTAGCCGGCGCCTCCGGTGACCAGGTACTTCCCGCTCATGAACTCGCTACCTCTCGCAGTCGCTCGGCCGCGCGCTCCGGCGGCACGTCGTTGATGAAGACGTTCATGCCTGATTCGGAGCCCGCGAGGAACTTCAGCTTGCCGGACGTCCGGCGGATGGTGAAAAGCTCGAGGTGGAGTGCGAAGTCGTCGCGGTTGACGCCGTCGAACTCCTCCAGCGCGCCGAACGGGGCCTGGTGCCAGGCGGCGATGTAGGGCGTGGGCGGTTCACCTTCACCGAAGATACGGTCGAAGCGCCTCAAGAGTTCCAGGTAGACCTTGGGGAACTCTGTGCGCGCGTCCTCGTCGAGCCCGAGCAGGTCGGGGACGCGGCGCTTCGGGTACAGGTGCACCTCGTAGGGCCAGTGCGCCGCGTAGGGCACGAAGGCGACCCAGTGTTCACCCTCCAGGACGACCCGGTCGTCGGCGAGTTCACGCTCCAGGACGGCGTCGAAGAGGTTCTCCCCACCGGTCGCCTCCTTGTGCGAGGCGACTGAACGCAGCATCAGGGCGGTGCGCGGGGTGGTGAACGGGTAGGCGTAGATCTGCCCGTGCGGGTGACCCAGGGTCACACCGATCTCGGCACCGCGGTTCTCGAAGCAGAACACCTGTTCAACGGAGGGCAGATGCGACAGTTCGGACGTCCGGTCCGTCCACGCGTCCAGGACGAGTCGCACCTGTTCCTCGGTCAGATCGGCGAAGGACGCCTCGTGGTCGGAGGTGAAGCAGACCACCTCGCAGCGCCCGGAGTCGCCGGCCAGGGAGGGGAAACGATTCTCGAAGACGACGACGTCGTACGACGAGTCCGGGATCTCGCTGAGCCGCTCGCCCTGGGAGGGGCACAGGGGACATTCGTCGGCCGGCGGATGGTAGGTGCGCCCCTGCCGGTGCGAGGCGATCGCGACAGAGTCGCCCAGCAGCGGGTCCCGGCGTACCTCCGACGTGGTGACCGTGGGGTCCAGCGGGCGCCGGTCCACCGCGTCACGCACCGAGTCGTCCCGCTGGTCGTAATAGATCAGCTCACGACCGTCGGCCAGCCGGGTCGAGGTCTTCTTCACCGCGACACTCCATTGCCAAGTAAGACTTCAAACAGAACCGAACACATAGAAACATAAACACGCTCAGGAAGTAACCCCCCACAACCAAACAAAGACCACCAGACAAGGTGAGCTCCGGATGCAGACCCCCACAGACTCCGTGCGCCTGGCGGCCGAGCTGCGGCTCCCCACGAACGCACTCGACTACACGATCCTCGCCATCTACTTCGTCGTCGTCCTGGGCATCGGCTTCGCCGCGCGCAGATCGGTGAAGACCAGCCTCGACTTCTTCCTCTCGGGGCGCTCACTGCCCGCCTGGATCACCGGCCTCGCCTTCATCTCGGCCAACCTGGCCGCCACCGAGATCCTGGGCATGGCGGCGAACAGCGCGCAGTACGGCGCGTACACCGTGCACTGGTACTGGATCGGCGCCATCCCGGCGATGGTGTTCCTGGGCCTGGTGATGATGCCGTTCTACTACGGCAGCAAGGTCCGCTCCGTGCCCGAGTTCCTGCTGTTGCGCTTCGACAAGGGGGCTCACCTGCTGAGCTCGCTCCTCTTCGCCTTCGCGGCGATCCTCATCGCCGGCGTCAACCTGTACGCGCTGGCGATCGTCGTCGAGGCCCTGCTGGGCTGGCCGCAGTGGGTGGCGATCGTGGTCGCCGGCTTCTTCGTCCTGGCGTACATCACCCTGGGCGGCCTGTCCTCGGCGATCTACAACGAGGTGCTCCAGTTCTTCGTGATCCTGGCGGCCCTCATCCCGATCGTGGTGCTGAGCCTGAAGAAGGTCGGTGGCTGGGACGGCCTGTCGGACAAGCTGACCGCGACCCACGGCGACAACTTCGTCACCGCCTGGGGCGGCACGGGCATCGGCAGCGCCAACCCGCTGGGCGCGAACTGGCTGACGATCGTGCTGGGCCTCGGATTCGTCCTCTCCTTCGGCTACTGGACGACGAACTTCGCGGAGGTGCAGCGCGCCCTGTCGGCGAGGAACCTGTCGGCGGCCCAGCGCACCCCGCTGATCGCCGCGTACCCCAAGATCTTCATCGTGTTCCTGGTGATGATCCCGGGCCTGGTCGCCGCGGCCGTGGTCCCCGGGTTCGGCACCGAGAAGTCGGGCTACCAGTACAACGACGCCATCCCGTACCTGATGGAGAACCTGCTGCCCAACGGCGTACTGGGCATCGCCGTGACCGGCCTCCTCGCGGCCTTCATGGCGGGCATGGCGGCCAACATCTCGTCCTTCAACACGGTGTTCACCAACGACATCTGGGGCAGGTACGTGGAGCGGGGCCGCGAGGACGCGTACTACGTCCGCTTCGGCCGGCTGATCACGGCGATCGGCGTCGTCGCCTCGATCGGCACGGCGTTCCTGGCGTCGTCGTTCTCGAACATCATGAGCTACCTGCAGACGCTGTTCAGCTTCTTCAACGTCCCGATGTTCGTGGTCTTCATCGTCGGCATGTTCTGGAAGCGGGCGTCGAAGAAGTCGGGCTTCTGGGGCCTGCTGGCCGGCACCACGGCGGCGATGGTCAACTACTTCGTCCTCTACAAGCAGGACGTCATCGGCATCCCCACCGACCAGGGCGCGAACTTCGTCTCGGCGATCGCGGGCTTCGTGGCGGGTGCGGTGGTGATGGTGGCGGTCTCCCTGTTCACCGCCCCGAAGCCGGCCGGGGAACTCCAGGGCCTGGTCTACGGCACCACCTCCCCCGGCATGGCCGAGCCGCCGGCGAAGGGCGACGACGCCTGGTACCGCAAGCCGGCGCTGCTGGGCTGGGGAGCCGTGATCCTGGCCGCCGCCTGCTACATCCCGTTCTCGTTCTGATCCCGGGCGCGCGTCACGCGTACCGAGGGAGGATGGAAAGACCATGTCCGAGCAATTCGAACCCGAACAGCGTGCGGAGGCGGCCGAGCGGCTGCGACGCGCCGGGTACAGCGAGGCCGACGTCCAGCGCGAGGTCACCGAGCTGGAGGAGAAGTCCGCGACCGCGGCCCGCATCTTCGACCTGCGCCGCATCATCGGCGGCCTGTTCGTGCTGTACGGCGTCATCGTCACGATCACCGGCCTGACCGACAGCGACGCGGAGATCGACAAGGCCCAGGGGATCAACATCAACCTCTGGACGGGCCTGGGGATGCTGGCCCTGGGCATCTTCTTCCTGGTGTGGCTGTGGCTGAGGCCGGCGGCCCCGCCGGCGTCCCCGCTGCCGCTGCCGGAGGACCACGTCTCCCCCGAGTAGAACGGGTCGGGGTTCCGCGAACGGTCCCGCCCGCCTGTGCGCGTCGAGCAGCCCCGCCGCGGCCGGCTGCCCGCCGGCCCGCGCGGTGTCTCCTTCCCCGCCGTCGGGTTCCGGGTCCCGGGCGCCCTACGCCTGCGGGCCGGACCCCGTGGGCCGGGACATGTGCGGGAGGGGGCCCGCGCGGTCCAGGAGGCCTGTCCGGGCCGCCAGGGCCGCGGCCTCCAGGCGGGAGCCGACGCCCAGCTTCATCAGGACGCGCTGGACATGGGTGCGGGCCGTGGAGGGGGCGATGCCCATGCCGGCGGCGATGAGCCGGGTGTCCTCGCCGTCGGCCACGCGGACCAGGACCTCGACCTCGCGCGGGGTCAGCATCTGCAGCAGCCGCTGGCCCTCGTCGTCCGGCTGGGCCGCCGGGTTCAGGAGTTCACCGAACGCTCCCTGCAACAGCTGGGGGGCCACCGCCGCCTCACCCGCCCTCGCCTTCATGATCGCCCGCTCGACGCCCTCGATGCGCTCGTCGTGGCGTACGTAACCGGAGGCACCCGCGGCGAAGGCGGCGGCGATGCCCCGGGGGCTCGGGACCGGGCCCAGCACCAGGACCGCCACCTGCGGACGCTCCCGCTTGATGCGGACCACCGGGTCGAAGATGCCGGGCTCGGCCGGGGCCGCCGTCCCCAGCAGGCACACCTCGGGCGCCCGGGTGATCACCAGCTCGGCCGCGCCGGCGGCGGGGGCCGCGGCCGCGAGCACCCGGTGCCCCCGCAGTTTCAGCGCCGAGGCCAGCGCCTCGGCGAGCAGGCGGTGGTCGTCGACCACCATCAGCCGCACTCCCATCGAGCAACCCCCCAGTCCCCCCACGGAACCCAACAGACCTGGCACAACAGACAAAAGGTGCCCCCCGGCACCCCGTCCTTCATGCCCCCGGAAGCTACACGCTTGTTCGACGTTGCGCTCCCCCTACCGGCGAGAAGTGCCCGGATCGCCGAAATTCCTCGCATTCGAGGGTGATGAGCGGTAAGTGCACGGCCCCACCCCTGAGCAGGGGCGGGGCCGTTCGTCCGTACGACAGGACGGGGTGTCGTGCGCGGTCAGCCTGCGGTGCCGAAGGCGATCGCCAGGTACGCCGTGTCACCGGCGCTGGTCTCGTCGGCGTAGGTGTCAGCCAGGTACAGCCGGCCCTGGGAGTAGAGGATCTCCGAGTACGCGGCGGACATGCTGCTCTCCATCTCCCGCGCCTCCTCCGAGTCCGCGATCTCCAGCAGCGTGGCCTGCTTGAACGAGGTGCCGTCGATGCTGACGACCTGTCCGCCCTTGTCGTAGGGCGGCTCCTTGTACGCGATCACGTTGCCGCCGTCCATCCGCAGCGGGTAGAGGGTGTAGTCGGCCCCGGAGTCGGCGCGCTGGCCGGTCTGCTTGCCCGTGCCGAGGTCGAAGGCGACGATCTCGTTGACGTTGCCGCCGTCGGTGGCGTCGTGCTCCTCGGTCGCGATGTAGAGGCGGTCGTTGCCGACGGCCAGGCCCCGGCACGCCTCGGGCAGGTCGATGCTGTCGCACTCGGCCGCGTACGCGTCGCCCGGTGCCGAGATACGGGTGCGCAGCTCGCCGGTCTTGTTGTCGATGGAGAAGAAGTCCGAGATGCCGCTGCCGTCACCGGCGCTGTCGCCGACGTCGGCGGCCACGACCAGCGGGTCCGTCGAGACGACGCCCGCGTACTCGATGTCGGTGGCCATCTTGTACTCGGACAGCACCTTCCCGGAGGCCGGGTCGATGGTCTGGATGTGCAGCTGCGGCGCGTCGTAGGAACCGCACTTGCGCACCGCGACCAGCTTGGCACCGCCGCCGTAACCGGCGTCGTAGCAGGTGTCGGACGTCTTGGGCGCCCAGAGCTGCTTGCCGGTGGCGACGTCGAAGGCGGCGCCGCCGTCGGTGCTGCCCACGGCGACCGTGTTCGCGCTGACCGTGACGTTGTCGAAGTCGATCAGGTCGTCACCGGAGTTGACGGTCTTCGTCCACAGCTGCCGGCCCGCGTTCAGGTCGATGGCCGCGACCTGGGAACAGCCGGCCGTGGAGTCCTTCGGGGGCATCTTCGGCTGGAAGACGATCGCGGTCCGCCCGTCCTCGTTGGTCTGGCGGCTCGCCGCGCAGACCGGGCCGGGCAGCTTGACCGTCCACAGCTCGGTGCCCTTGTCGCGGTCGTAACCGACGATCTCGGCGACACCGGTCTTCACGTACGCCTTGTCGGTCAGCCAGGAGCCGTCCACGGCCATGCTGTCGTCCTTGGCGACCGTGGGCATCGGCACCTGGAAGAGGGCCTCGGCGCCGGGGTCGGCGGGCACCTTCTCACTGCCCTTGGCGGTGCCCTGCCCGCCGCCGTCGGTGCCGCCGGAGGCCGTGGGGCCGTCGTTCTTGCCGTCGCCGCCGGAGGACTTCGAGTACCAGACGCCGCCACCGATGATCAGCGCGATGGCCGCGACCGCCGCGACGATGATCACCATCGAGGCGTTCATCCTCCGCCCGCCGGCGGGGGCGGAGTGCTGCGGCTGCAGGGGGACGGTGGGGTGACCCGGGTAGCCCGGCTGCCCCGGGTAGCCGTAACCCGGCTGGGCCGGCGCACCGGGCTGCCCCGGGTAGCCGTAACCCGGCTGCCCCCCGGGGCCGTATCCGGGCTGCTGACCGTACGCGGGCGGCTGCGCGGCCTGCTGCGAGGGGGGCGCGGGGTAGCCGTACCCCTGGGGCGGCTGCGGAGGCTGCGGGGCCTGGGAAGGCTGGGCCTGAGGGGGCTGCGGGGCCCCGGGGGCCTGGGGGTGGCCGTAACCGGGCTGGGGCGGCCCGGCGGGCGGAGACGCCTGCGGGAAGCCGTAGCCCGGCTGAGGCTGAGGCTGGGGCTGGGAGGCCGGAGTTGCCTGACCGGCCGGGGCCGCCGGGGCGGCCTGGCCCGGGTGGCTTTCCTGCCCCGCCTGAGCAGGCTGGGCCCCCTGCGCTGCCGGACCGGCCGGGGCCGGCTGGGTTGCCTGACTGCCCGGGGCCGCCTGGCCCGGGTGGCCTTCCTGACCCGCCGGACCGGGCTGACCGGGCTGAGCCCCCTGCGGTGCGTGGCCGGCCGGGGCCGGCCGGCCGGGCTGGCCCGCCTGCGCGGCCTGTGCCGCCTGTGCCGCCTGGAAGTTCTGGGCGACCTGGGCCGCGTTGGCCATCTGGTGCGGCATGGGGCCGCCGGGGTTCTTGCTGAGCTGCGGGCCCTCGGGCGGGGCAGGCGGCACCGGCGGCCTGGACTGCGAGGTGCCGTGGCCACCCTGGGACGGGCCACCCTGGGACGGGGAGCCCTGGGGCTGGGTGTCCCGAGGCGGGGTGTCCTGGGGCTGCGCGGCCGAGGGCTGCGCGGCCGGGGGTGGCGTGTCCTCGGGCGCGGAGCCCTCCGGCGGGGTGTCCTCGGGCGCGGAACTCGCCGGCGGGGTGTCCTGGGGCGTGGAGCTCGCCGGTGGGGTGTCCTGCGGCGCGGAGGGCTGGGGTGGGGTGTCCTGGGGTTGTGGGGGTGGGCCGAAGGTGCCCTGGGGGTGCGGGGGGCGGTCCTGGGGGGTGCCGGGAGGCCCCTGCGGGGGCTGGTGCGGCGGCGGCTGGGTCATGGCGTGGTTTACCTCGGCGGGATGCTCGGGGGACGACGGGACGGAAGGGATGTCGGGGGGATCCGGCCGGGCGCGGACGGCTTCCGCCGGTCCGCCCGGCTCGCCCGGCTCACTTGCCGTAGGCGAGCATCAGCTTCTCCTTCCCGTCGTCCTCGCCGGTCAGCTGGGTGGAGGAGAGGTACAGACGGTCGTCGACCCAGGCGCGGTCGCCGTCGTAGAAGCCGTCCTCGATGTCGATCGTGCTCTCGGGCAGCTGCAGCAGCGTCGTGGGGGTGTGGGCGGATCCGCTCGTCGGGATCGACACCACCCGGCCGCCCGCGTCGGACGACGGCTCGACGTAGGCGACGAGCTTGCCGCTCTCGGTCCGCAGCGGCGCCATCGCCTCGTCGGTGGGCGACTTCACCCGCCACTTCTCCTTGCCGGTGTCCAGGCTGATCGCGACGATCTCGTTGGCGCCGGTGGTCGCGTCGGTCGGCAGGTAGAGGGTGCCGGTGTCGGTGGCCGTGCCGAGGCAGCCGGTGAGGTCGCTGTCGAAGAGGGCCCAGCCGCACCGGGGGGCGAAGTCCTCGTCGACGGCGACCTGCGAGCGGAAGGAGCCGTCGGCCTTGAACGTCGAGATGTTCCAGGTGTTCTTGTCGTCGTTGGTGCTGTAGACGACCAGCGGGTCGAGGGAGTACACCCGCTCGGCCGACCAGCCCTTGTCGAACTTCTGGGTCCACTTGACCTTGCCGGTGGCCGGGTCCAGCTCCTGGAGCTCGTCGTGCTCGTCGGCCTTCAGGGCGGCGCAGGACGACACCATGACCAGCCGGGCGCCGCCCGCGAACGCCGACGGGAAGCACGAGTCGCCGTACTTCTGCTTGTCGTACAGCTTCTTGCCGGTGCGGACGTCGTACGCCACGCCGGACTGCGAGCGGCCCACCATCAGCGTGTCGCCGGCGAGGGACAGCCCGATGCTGCTGCCCACGCTGTCGAAGAGCTGGCCGTCCGGGACGTCGACGGTCCAGCCCTTGGCGCCGGTGGCGAGGTCGATCTGCTGGAGCTTGTCGCACTGGGCGCGGTCGCTGACGCCGCTCATGTACGCGACGACGATCTTGTCGTCGGCGGTCTTCTGCTGGGTGACCGCGCAGATCTTCTGCGGGAACGTGATCGGGTCCCAGGCCGGCTTCCCGTCGCCGACGCCGTAGGCGACGACCTCCTTGTACGCCGCCTTCACCGCCGCCTTGGACGTGATCCACATGCCGGGCGCCTCGGCGCCGTCGGCGGGCGCGTCCGGGGCCTCCTTGTACCAGAGCACCTTCGCCTCGCCCGCCTTGCGGCCCGCGTTCAGGTCCTGCGCGTCCGTGCCGCCGTCGCCGCTGCCGTCACCGGGGTTGACCGGGCTGTCGCTCGCGTTCGGCTTGTCGTCGCTGGGCCCGGCGACCGGCTTCTTGCCGCCGTCGTCGCCGCCGGTGAGGGCGAACACCGTCCCGCCGATCACCAGCAGCGCGGCGACCGCGGCGCCGACGACCATCGCGGTGCGCCCCTTGAAGGGGTTGCGCGAGCCGGGGCCGGGGGGCGGGGTGCCGGGGGCTCCGGGGTACTGCGGCGGGGCGGGCGGGTAGCCGTAGCCCGGCTGCCCGCCGTAGGGACCGGCGGGCTGTCCGTACGGTCCGGGCTGCGCGGGCTGCCCGTACGGCCCCGGCTGCTGCGGTGGTCCGTACGGTCCCGGCTGCTGGGGCTGTCCGTAGGGTCCCGGTGCGGCCGGAGCGCCGAACGGTCCAGGCTGCTGCGGGTAGCCGTATCCCGGCTGGGCGGGCGGCTGGGGCGGCATCTGAGGTGCTCCGAAACCACCCTGCTGCGGCGGCTGATCAGGCGGCTGGGCCATCAGCGTCTTCCCCCTTGTCACTGATTTTTGGCCAGCCCTTTGTATCACTCGGCACCGACGGCACAGCGGGCCGGATCCTGCCCTGTTCCCAAGGGAGGACCGGCCCGTGATGGCCTCGTTATGCGCCTTCACGCCCCCTTCACGCGGCGCGCGCGCCGCCCGTCCGCGTGCGCCTGAGGGCTATGCGTCCTCGGCCAGTTCCAGCCACCGCAGTTCCAGCTCCTCGCGCTCGCCCGCCAACGCGCGCAGCCCGGCGTCGAGTTCGGCGACCTTCGCGAAGTCGGTGGCGTTGTCGGCGATCTGGGTGTGCAGCTTGGACTCCCGCTCGGAGATCTTGTCCAACTGCCGCTCGATCCGCTGGAGTTCCTTCTTCGCGGCGCGCTGGTCGGCGGCGCTGCGCTCCGGTGCGGGCTTCGGCGCGGCCGCCGGGGCGGAGGCGGCCGCGGCCTCCTCCATGCGCTGCCTGCGCTCCAGGTACTCGTCGATGCCGCGCGGGAGCATGCGCAGGGTGGCGTCGCCGAGGAGGGCGTAGACCCGGTCGGTGGTGCGCTCGACGAAGAACCGGTCGTGGGAGATGACGATCATCGAGCCGGGCCAGCCGTCGAGGACGTCCTCCAGCTGGGTCAGCGTCTCGATGTCGAGGTCGTTGGTGGGCTCGTCGAGGAAGAGGACGTTGGGCTCGTCCATGAGGAGCCGCAGCAGTTGCAGCCGGCGCCGCTCACCGCCGGACAGGTCCCCGACCGGCGTCCACTGCTTCTCCTTGTTGAAGCCGAACGTCTCGCACAGCTGGCCGGCGGTCATCTCGCGCCCCTTGCCGAGGTCGACGCGCTCGCGCACCCGCTGGACGGCCTCCAGGACCCGCAGGTCCGGGTCGAGTTCGCCGACCTCCTGGGAGAGGTAGGCGAGCTTGACGGTCCTGCCGACGGCGATCCGGCCGCCCGCGGGCTGCGTCTCGCCCTCGGTGCGCGCGGCCTCGGCCATGGCCCGCAGCAGGGAGGTCTTGCCGGCGCCGTTGACGCCGACCAGGCCGATGCGGTCGCCCGGGCCGAGCTGCCAGGTGACGTGTTTGAGCAGCACCTTGGGGCCGGCCTGGACGGTGACGTCCTCGAGGTCGAAGACGGTCTTGCCGAGCCGCGAGGAGGCGAACTTCATCAGCTCGCTGCTGTCCCGGGGCGGCGGCACGTCCGCGATGAGCTCGTTGGCCGCCTCGACGCGGAAGCGCGGCTTGGAGGTGCGCGCGGGGGCGCCGCGCCGCAGCCAGGCGAGTTCCTTGCGGACCAGGTTCTGCCGCTTGACCTCCTCGGTGGCTGCGATGCGCTCACGCTCCGCGCGGGCGAAGACGTAGTCGGAGTAGCCGCCCTCGTACTCGTGGACGTCGCCGCGCTGGACGTCCCACATGCGCGTGCAGACCTGGTCGAGGAACCAGCGGTCGTGGGTGACGCAGACGAGCGCGGAACGGCGGACCTGGAGGTGCCGGGCGAGCCAGGCGATGCCCTCGACGTCGAGGTGGTTGGTCGGCTCGTCGAGGACGATCAGGTCCTGCTCGTCGATGAGCAGCTTGGCGAGCGCGATGCGGCGGCGCTCACCGCCGGAGAGCGGCCCGATGACCGTGTCGAGGCCCTGCGGGAAGCCGGGCAGGTCGAGCCCGCCGAAGAGGCCCGTCAGCACGTCCCTGATCTTGGCGTTGCCGGCCCACTCGTGGTCGGCCATGTCCCGGATGACCTCGTGCCGCACGGTCGCGGCCGGGTCGAGCGAGTCGTGCTGGGTGAGGACGCCCAGGCGCAGCCCGCCGGAGTGGGTGACCCGGCCGGAGTCGGCCTCCTCCAGCTTGGCGAGCATCCGGATCAGGGTGGTCTTGCCGTCGCCGTTGCGGCCCACGACCCCGATGCGGTCTCCTTCGGACACGCCGAGCGAGATGCCGTCGAGGAGGGTACGGGTGCCGTACACCTTGCTGACGTTCTCGACATTGACCAGGTTGACGGCCATTTCACTCCTGCGCATGGGGGTCGGTCAGCCTTCTAGCCTAGGGCCTTCCGGGCGAGGGGCGGGGCGCGAGGGGTTCGTCACTCTTTGTGATGACGTGGCCGAGAACGGGCCGCTACCGTTGAGAGCAGGCAGCAGGATCCCGTCCATGGGAGGAACCATGACCGCCGAGTCCGTACAGCACCGCGCCCAGTGGCCGGTGCCGCCGCAGGACGGCTACACCGTGGACGACCTGTTCACGCTGCCGGATCTCCCGCCGCACACGGAGTTGATCGACGGGAGCCTGGTTTTCGTGAGTGCCCAGCGGGACTTCCACAGCATTGTCGTCGACCTGCTGGTGAACGCGTTGCGCCGCACAGCACCACCTGAGCTGAAAGTCCGCCGGGAGATGACCGTCGTCATCGACCGCCGCAACGGCCCGGAGCCGGACATCTCCGTGGTCCGCGCAGAAGCGGTCAAGAGCCGGGATCAGACGTGCTACAAAGTCGCCGACGTGCTGCTCGCCATCGAAGTCGTGTCCCCCGATTCCGAGGCCCGCGACACCAACGCCAAACCGCAGAAGTACGCGGCGGCGGGCATCCCGCACTTCTGGCTGGTCGAGATGGCAGGCCAGGACGACCAGCCGGCCGTCCAGGTCTACGAACGCGGCGAGGCCACCGGCACCTACGCGCTGACCGGCATCTACCACGACCACGTGAAGCTCAGCGTGCCGTACGACATCGACATCGACCTGACCGCCATCGACGGGCTCTGAGCGGGGCGGCTCCTCAGACCACCCCCGCCCCCGCCGCCGGCGCCGTCGCCACGCGGACCGTGCGGCAGGTGCCGGAGGCGCGCAGGGCGTCGGCCACCGTCTCCCCCGCCCCCGGATCGCGGACGAGGAAGGCCGTCGTCGGGCCGGAGCCGGAGACCAGCGCGGCCAGCGCGCCCGCCCCCCGCCCCGCCGCCAGCGTGTCGGCCAGTTCCGGGAACAGGGACAGGGCGGCCGGCTGGAGGTCGTTGGAGACCGTGGCCGCGAGCGCGTCGGGGTCACCCGCGGCCAGCGCGTCGAGGAGGGCCTCGGAGGCGACCGGCTCGGGGATGTCCAGGCCCTCGCCGAGGCGGTCGAACTCACGGAACACGGCCGGCGTCGACAGCCCGCGCTCCGCCATCGCGAACACCCAGTGGAAGGTGCCGCCCACCTCCAGCGGGGTCAGCTTCTCGCCGCGCCCGGTGCCGAGGGCCGCCCCGCCGACCAGGCTGAACGGGACGTCACTGCCCAGCTCGGCGCAGATGTCGAGGAGTTCGTCGCGGGGGGCACCCGTGCCCCACAGCGCGTCGCAGGCCAGCAGCGCGCCCGCGCCGTCCGCGCTGCCGCCCGCCATGCCGCCGGCGACCGGGATGTCCTTGGCGATGTGGAGGTGGACGCGGGCGTCACGGTCGTACCGCTCGGCGAGGGCGAGCGCCGCGCGGGCGGCCAGGTTGGTGCGGTCCAGGGGGACCTGGGCGGCGTCGGGGCCCGCGCAGGTGACCCGGAGTTCGTCGGCCGGGGTGACGGTGACCTCGTCGTACAGACCGACCGCGAGGAACACGTTCGCCAGGTCGTGGAAGCCGTCCGCGCGCGCGGCGCCCACCGCGAGCTGGACGTTGACCTTGGCGGGCACGCGCACGGTGACGCTCACGCGGCGGTCTCCTTGTTCTCGGCGATCCGGGCGAACTCCTCGACGGTGAGCGACTCGCCGCGTGCCTGCGGGGACACCCCGGCGGCGACCAGCGCCGCCTCGGCCGCGGCGGCCGACCCGGCCCACCCGGCCAGCGCGGCGCGCAGCGTCTTGCGCCGCTGCGCGAACGCCGCGTCGACGACGCCGAAGACCTCGCGCTTCGACGCCGTGGTCCTGATCGGCTCGGTCCTGCGGGTGAGCGAGACGAGCCCGCTGTCGACGTTCGGGGCCGGCCAGAAGACGTTGCGGCCGATGGCACCGGCCCGCTTGACCTCGGCGTACCAGTTGGCCTTCACGGACGGCACCCCGTACACCTTCGAGCCGGGTGCGGCGGCGAGGCGGTCGGCGACCTCCGCCTGGACCATGACGAGGGTGCGCTCGATGCTCGGGAAGGTGTCGAGCATGTGCAGCAGCACGGGCACGGCCACGTTGTACGGCAGGTTCGCGACCAGCGCGGTCGGGGCGGGGCCCGGCAGCCCGCTCACGTGCATCGCGTCGGAGTGCACCAGCGCGAAGCGCTCCGCGCGCTCCGGCATGCGCGCCGTGATCGTGGCGGGCAGGGCGGCGGCCAGGACGTCGTCGATCTCGACGGCCGTGACCCGGTCGGCGACCTCGAGGAGCGCGAGTGTGAGGGATCCGAGCCCCGGCCCCACCTCGACGACCACGTCGTCGGGGCGCACCCGCGCGGTGCGGACGATCCGGCGGACCGTGTTCGCGTCGATCACGAAGTTCTGGCCGCGCTGCTTGGTGGGGCGTACGCCGAGGACCGCCGCGAGTTCACGGATGTCGGCGGGACCCAGGAGGGCGTCGGGGGTGGGGCTGCTCACGGGACAAGGGTACGGGGCGGCGGTCGGCCGTTCGTCCGTGCCGGTGTGCCCCTCATCGGTACAGGTGTGCCCCGCAGTGCGGCCAGGGGCTCGCCCCCCGCCGGACGTACAGCTTCTTCGCGCGGTACGTCTGTTCCGCCGCCGGGGCGTCCTGGGGGCGGCCGGTGCCGCCGAGGCTGTGCCAGGTGCGGGTGTCGAACTGGTACAGCCCGCCGTACGTGCCGGAGGAGTCGACCGCGTCGGGGCGGCCGCCGGACTCGCAGGCCGCGAGGCCCTGCCAGTCGAGGCCGTCGGTGCCCCGCACGGACGTCGGCAGCGGTTTGGTGCCGACCTTCACCACCTGCGGACGCGGCGCGCGCACGACCTCGGCCCTGACCCGCCGCGGCTTCTGCCGCACGCCGTTGACGGTGCGCAGGGAGTACGTGACCCGCCGCAGCCCCGGCCGGCCGGCCTGCTCCACGACCTCCGTGCCCCGGAAGAGGTAGGGGTCGTCGGTGCGCCGCACGTGGAACGGGACCGGCTCCTCGTGCACCTCCTTGGTGCCGGTGATCCGCAGCACCGTCACCGTCTGCCCGTCGCGCGGGAAGCTGCCGGGCGCCACGGAGGTGGTGTCCTGGCCGCGCAGGGTGATCCCGGCCTCCTCGACCACCTCGCGCACGGTCGCGGCGTTGGTGCGGATGGTGCGGGCCCGGCCGTCGGCCATGACCGTCACGGAGCGCTCGGTGCGCACGTCCAGCGTGAGCCCCTCACGGCCGATGCGCCGGGTGCGGGCGAGGGAGAGGTGGGCGCCCTCGGCGCGCACCCCGAACTGTTCGAGCGCCGCCTCCACCGTGCGGGCCGTCGTCCACAGCTGGTGCCGCTGTCCGTCGAGGGTGAGCCGTACGGGACGCCCGTAGTGCACCGCGACCTCGTCGCCGCTGGACAGGGCCGAGCCCGGGGCGGGCGCCACCAGGTCGTGCGGGCCCAGCGCCACGCCCTCCTCGGCCAGCAGTTCGGTCACGTCGTCGGCGAAGGTGTGCAGGGTGCGCTCCTTGCCGTCGACGGTCAGCTCCACCGCCTTGTCCTCGGCGACGAAGGCGGTGGTGCCGCCGGCCAGGAAGGCGACGACGAGGGCCCGCGGCAGCAGGCGGCGCAGCGGGGAGCCGGGGCGCTCGGCGGCCCGTGCCCGTCGCCGGCGCGCGGCCCGCCGGCCCGGTCCCGGGGGCACCGGTGCGCCCTGCCGCGGCAGCAGCGGCGTCGGGAGCTGGAGCGTCGCGGGCGTGGACGGGGTCGGGGACGGGGACGGGGTCGGGGGCGGCGGCGGAAGCGGAGGCGGCGGCGGGAGGGGGGCCGGCTCCTCTTCGTACGCGGGCCGGTAGGTGTCGGCGTACGCCCCGGGCGCCGCGTACACGCCGTAGGCGAGCGTCTCGGCGCTGTGCAGGTCCACGTACGGTCCACCGCCGCCGTGGGTCTCGTGGTCGAGGTACTGCGCGTTGCTCACGCCGACACGCTCCAGGGGTGGGTCCGGATCGGGCCCCCAGAACCTAGCGGAGCCTCAGTCACTCTCCAAAGCGACGCGGCTACCCAGAGTGTGTTCGGTGCGTCAGTAGCCGAACGCCCGTGCGGTGTTGGCGGCGAGGGCCGTGGCCAGCGTGTCCTCGTCGACTCCCCGTACGGCGGCCATCGCGCGCACGGTGACGGGGACCAGGTACGGCGCGTTGGGCCGTCCCCGGTAGGGCGCCGGGGTGAGGAAGGGGGCGTCGGTCTCCACCAGGACCAGCTCCAGCGGGGCGACGGCGAGGGCGTCGCGCAGGTGCTGGGCGTTCTTGAAGGTGACGTTGCCGGCGAAGGACATGAAGTACCCGGCGCGGGCACAGATCTCCGCCATCTCGGCGTCGCCGGAGTAGCAGTGGAAGACGGTGCGCTCGGGGGCGCCCTCCTCCTTCAGGACGCGCAGGACGTCCGCGTGGGCGTCGCGGTCGTGGATGACCAGCGCCTTGCCGTGCCGCTTGGCGATCTCGATGTGGGCGCGGAAGGAACGCTCCTGCGCCTCCTTGCCCCCGGGGCCGGTGCGGAAGTAGTCGAGGCCGGTCTCGCCGACGCCCCTGACCTGCGCGAGCGCCGCGAGCCGGTCGATCTCGGCGAGCGCCTCGTCGAGCGCCGCCGCTCCCCCCGGCTCGCGCGCGCCCTGCCGGGACCAGCCGTCGGGGTCGCCGTGCACGATCCGCGGGGCCTCGTTGGGGTGCAGGGCGACCGCCGCGTGGACGTTCTCGTACGCGGCGGCCGTCTCCGCGGCCCACTGCGAGCCCTTGATGTCACAGCCCACCTGCACGACCGTCGTCACCCCGACCGACGCGGCCTTCGCGAGGCCCTCCTCCACCGTGCCGGATTGCATGTCGAGGTGGGTGTGGGAGTCGGCGACCGGCACCCGCAGGGGGGCCGGCAGGGGCGGAGCGGCGTTCTTGTCCTGCCGGCCGGGCCGGGCGGAGCTGTGGGAAGGCATGCTCCGATCCTACGGAAGGAGCGCACCTCGCCCGGCGGGCGTCGCGCTCAGCCCGCCTTGCGGTGGAAGGGGTGCAGGAGATCCGACAGGTGCCAGTGGTGCGGCTCCTTCGGCTGCTGCTCCCCGGCCGCCGGCACCGGCGCCTGAACCGGGCCCGCCGGGGGCGTCGGGTGCGTGCGCCGGGCCGCGCCGAGGACCGACGAGACCTGTCCGGCCCGCATGATGCGCACGACGTGCCCGTCGCAGTTCTGGCACGCGGGGCGGCTCAGCGGGGACGGCACGACCCGGCCGTCCGCCACGTACCGCACGAACTCGAGGCCGTCCGCGTCGAGGTGATGCTCTATCTCGTACGACTGTTCCCAGCCGTGCCCGCAGCGCATGCAGGCGAAGGAATACGACTCGTTGACCACGGCGGTCGCCCCGTTGCGAAGGCCGGTGTGCCCTGTGATCTCACTCATGGCCAGCTCCTGTTGTCCGCTGGAGGGACGCTCAAGTCCCGCACCCCAGTGGACGCCTCGCCCGGAGCGAATGCACCCGACCTGTGCACTATTGAACCCGATTTGGACGTCCCTTGCCCTGACGCCCGGCCGTCTTTGCCCGCACATGGGGCGCATGCTCATACGACATGCGCCCTGCTCAGAGGGGGTGTGAGTCCCTTCACGGCCCCCTGTTGACCCACGTCACAGCTTCCCCGCGTTCTTCGCCGCCACCACCGCGTCGAACACCTCCCGCTTGGGCAGCCCCGACTCCGCCGCGACCGCCGCGATGGCCTCCTTGCGGCGCTCGCCGGCCTCCTCGCGCACCCGCACCCGCCGCACCAGTTCCGCCGCGTCGAGCTCCTCGGGTCCGCGCTCGGGCGCGCCGGAGACGACGACGGTGATCTCGCCGCGCACGCCCTCCGCCGCCCACTGCGCCAGCTCGCCGAGCGGCCCGCGCCTGACCTCCTCGTACGTCTTGGTCAGTTCCCGGCACACGGCGGCGCGCCGGTCCGCGCCGAACACCTCGGCCATCGCGGCGAGCGTGTCGTCGAGCCGGTGCGGGGCCTCGAAGTACACGAGGGTGCGCCGCTCCCCGGCGACCTCCCGCAGCCGCGACAGCCGCTCCCCCGCCTTCCGCGGCAGGAAGCCCTCGAAGCAGAAGCGGTCGACGGGCAGCCCGGACAGCGCGAGCGCGGTGAGCACGGCGGACGGGCCGGGCACGGCGGTGACCCGCACGTCCCGCTCGACGGCCGCGGCGACCAGCCGGTACCCGGGGTCGGAGACGGACGGCATGCCCGCGTCCGTGACGAGCAGCACACGGGCGCCGCCGAGCAGGTCCTCGACGAGTTCGGGCGTGCGGGCGGACTCGTTGCCCTCGAAGTACGACACGATGCGCCCCTTGGGTGTCACCCCCAGCGCCTGCGTCAGCCGGCGCAGCCTGCGGGTGTCCTCGGCGGCGACGACGTCGGCACCGGCCAGTTCCTCGGCGAGCCGCGGCGGTGCGTCGGACACGTCCCCGATGGGCGTGCCGGCGAGAACGAGGACTCCGGGCGCGGTCGCGGAGTGGGTTCCGAACGTGGATCCGGGCGGGTTTCCGGGGGCAACTGTCACGTTTCCATCCTCGCAGGGGGCGACGCACGGGACTCACACAGACCTGTTCCCTACGATGGCGCGGTGACCAGTACCGCGTCCTCCATGGACTCCACGGGCTCCACTGACCACCGGCCCGCACCGACCGCGCACGACCAGGCGTCCGACCAGCGGCCGTCGTCGTGGCAGCTGCGGCTGCGCCGTTTCGGATACACGGCGGAGCCCGCGGGCGACGTGCGGGAGCGGCTGGTGCCGCCGTACGCGCGGCCCGGCTCCCGGCTGTGGCAGACGCTCGGACTGCCGCCCGTGTGGGCCGACCGGATCACGCGCTGGTCGGGCTGGGGCGGTCCGCTGCTGGTCACGCTGATGGCGGGCGTGATGCGGTTCTGGAACCTGGGCAACCCCAAGCGGGTGATATTCGACGAGACGTACTACGCCAAGGACGCGTGGGCTCTCGTCCACCGCGGGTTCGAGGTCAACTGGGACAAGAACGCCAACGACGCCATCCTCTCCTCGGGCGGCCACGTGCCCGTCCCGACGGACGCGGCGTACGTCGTGCATCCGCCCGTCGGCAAGTACGTGATCGGACTGGGCGAGCTGATCTTCGGGTTCGACCCGTTCGGCTGGCGGTTCATGACGGCGTTGCTCGGGACCCTCTCGGTGCTGATGCTGTGCCGGATCGGCCGCCGCGTCTTCCGCTCCACCTTCCTCGGCTGCCTCGCGGGCGCGCTGATGGCGGTGGACGGGCTGCACTTCGTGATGAGCCGTACCTCGCTGCTCGACGGGGTGCTGATGTTCTTCGTGCTGGCGGCGTTCGGCGCGCTGGTCGTCGACCGCGACAAGGCGCGCGAACGGCTGGCGGCGGCGCTCCCGCCGGACGTGGACGGCCGGGTCCGCCCGAACGCGCACCTCGCGGAGACCACGCGGCTGGGCTGGCGCCCGTGGCGCTGGGTGGCGGGTCTGATGCTGGGCCTGGCCATCGGCACGAAGTGGAACGGCCTCTACATCATGGCCGCGTTCCTCCTGATGACGCTGTTGTGGGACGTCGGCTCGCGCAAGGTGGCCGGCGCCCGCCACCCGTACGCGGCGGTGCTGAAGCACGACACGGGCCTGACGTTCCTGGCCACGGTCCCGGTCGCGCTGGTCACCTACCTGGTGTCGTGGACGGGCTGGATCCTCTCCGCGGACAACGGGTCGGGCGGCTACTACCGCAACTGGGCGGCCACCGACGGCAAGGGCGGCAACTGGACCTGGCTGTTCCCGGACTGGCTGCGCAGCCTGTGGCACTACGAGCACGAGGTGTACGAGTTCCACACCCACCTCACCTCGCCGCACAACTACCAGTCGAACCCGTGGAGCTGGCTCGTCCTGGGCCGCCCGGTCTCGTACTTCTACGAGTCCCCCTCGCCCGGCACGGACGGCTGTCCGGCGGACGCGGGCGAGAAGTGCGCGCGCGAGGTCCTCGCGATCGGCACCCCGCTCCTGTGGTGGGCGGCCTGTTTCGCGGTCCTGTACGTGCTGTGGCGCTGGCTGCTGCGCCGGGACTGGCGCGCGGGCGCGATCGCCTGCGGCATCGCGGCCGGCTACTTCCCCTGGTTCATGTACCAGGAACGCACGATCTTCCTCTTCTACGCCGTCGTCTTCCTGCCGTTCCTGTGTCTGGCGGTGGCGATGATGATCGGCGCGATCGTCGGCCCACCGGGTTCGAGCGACACCCGGCGCGTGGCGGGGGCGACCGGCGCGGGCGTCCTGGTGCTGCTCATCGCCTGGAACTTCATCTACTTCTGGCCCCTGTTCACCGGCACCGCCATCCCGATCGACGACTGGCGTTCACGTATGTGGTTGGACACCTGGGTCTAACGATTCCGAAAACTGCCGTCCCGCGCGCCACCCTTTCCGCTTACTGTGAGCCTGACCAGAGCTTTCTGAACACGTTCAGAAACTGCCCGTAAGGGCACAACGGGGAGGGTTCGCACATGCGCAAGGGGGCAAAGGCGGCGATAGTCGGCACGGTGTTCGCCGTGATGGTGGGCGGAGCCGGCTACGGCGCCTTCAACATCGTGAGCGCGGTGGGCGGAGGCGGCGGTCCGGGGTCGGGCGGGGGGCCCGCGCCCAGGCGGACCGGCCCGCCGAGCGGCGCCGAGGTGAAGGAGACCAGCACCAAGTTCTTCGCGGCGTGGGAGAAGGGACAGGCCGCCGCGGCGGCCGCGCTCACCAACAACGCCGGGAAGGCGGAGCCGCTGCTGACCTCGTACGGCGCGAGCGCGCACATCACCGGGGTGAAGATCACACCGGGGGCCGCGGTCGGGGACAGCGTGCCGTTCACGGTGAGGGCGACGGTGTCGTACGGGGGGAAGTCGAAGCCGCTCGCCTACGAGAGCGGGCTGACCGTGGTGCGGGGGATCACCACCGGGAAGGCGCTGGTGGACTGGGAGCCGTCGGTCGTCCATCCCGAGCTGAAGGACATGGACGACACGCTGGTCACCGGCGACTCCGCGACACCGCCGATCGAGGCGGTGGACCGCGACGGCAAGGTGCTGACCAAGGAGAAGTACCCCTCCCTGGGGCCGATCCTGGACGAACTGCGCGCCAAGTACGGCGACAAGGCGGGCGGCACGCCCAGTGTCGAACTGACGATCCGCCACGCCGCCCCGGAAGCCGCCGACACCGCGCTGCTGACCCTGTCGAAGGGCAAGGCCGGCAAGCTGCCCACCACGCTCAGCGCGCGCGTGCAGGCGGCCGCGGAGCGGGCGGTGCGCAAGTACGGCGAGTCCTCGGTGGTGGCCGTCAAGCCGAGCACCGGTGAGGTGCTGGCGGTCGCCAACAACCGGACCGACGGCTGGAACGCGGCGTTCCTCGGGGAGGTGGCGCCCGGCTCCACCATGAAGATCGTCAGTGCGGCCACCCTCATCGACAACGGGATCACCACGGCGAACGGACCGGCGCCCTGTCCGGCCGAGGCGGTGTGGCAGAGCCAGACCTTCCACAACATCAAGGACATGGCCCCCGACGAGAAGGCCACCCTCTCCGCGAGCTTCGCCCGCTCCTGCAACACGGCCTTCGTGAAGTTCGCCGACGAGGTGAAGGTCGAGTCGCTCACCGACGAGGCCAGGGACCGCTTCGGGATCGGCCTCGACTGGAAGACCGGCATCCCCTCCTTCGACGGCTCCGTCCCGGCCTCCGGCGGCCCGGACACCGCGGCCAACCTGATCGGGCAGGGCCAGGTCCAGATGAACCCGCTGAACATGGCGTCGGTGACGGCGACCGCGATGACGGGCGCCTTCCGGCAGCCGGTGATCGTGCCGCGCGGCCTCGACGGCCGTGAACTGGCCACGGCGCGCGGGCTGCCGGCCGGCACCGTGGCGCAACTGCGCGCCATGATGAACCGCACCGCGACCAGCGGCACCGCCGCCGACGTGATGTCCGGGCTCCGCGGCCAGATCGGCGCGAAGACCGGCTCCGCCGAGGTCGACGGACAGGCCAGGTCCAACAGCTGGTTCACCGGATACCGCGACGACGTGGCCGCCGCCGCCATGGTCCAGGACGGCGGTCACGGCGTCGACGCCTCCGGACCGATCGTCGCGCAGGTGCTGCGCGCGGGGTGACGTGTCCCCCCGAGCCGCTGGTTCAGTCCTGTAACAGCTGGGTGGCTGACGTCACACGTGACGTCACCCCCACAGGACGGGACTCTAGGGTGGTTGTCGTCGTTGGGGTGAGTGAGGGCAACGAGGGCAGCGGGGCTCGGGGTGCCCCTGGGGATCTCGGAGGATCAGCAGTGGGCAAGAGAAGGCGCGTCGACGAGCGGCGCAGCAAGCGGCGGCCCGTCGTCCTCGGCGGCATGATCGCGGTCGTCGTCGGCGGCGCCGGGCTCGGTGTCTACGCGCTGTACGGCGGGGGTGCGGCGGCCGAGGACGGTTCGGCGGCCCGGGCCGAGAAGAAGCCGGCGGTGAAGACCGGCCCGCTGTCGGCGACGGAGGTCACGACCGCGGCGCGGACGTTCCTCACGGCCTGGCAGCAGGGCAAGGTGGCGCGGGCGGCCGCCGTGACCGACGACTCCACGGCCGCCACCGCCCTGCTCACCGGCTACACCAAGGAGGCCCGCATCACCGGCGTCACCCTCACGGCGGGCACCCGTACGGGCGACACGGTCCCCTTCTCCGTGAAGGGGACGGTGACCTACAAGAAGGTCAGCAGGCCGATCTCGTACGACAGCGCGCTGACCGTCGTGCGGCGGGCGAAGGACGGCAAGCCGCTGGTCGACTGGCACGCGTCCGTGGTGCACCCCGATCTCGCCGACGGCGACACCCTGGTGACCGGCGAGGCGGGCGACCCGCCCGTCACCGCGCTCGACCGGGACGGCGGTGAGATCACCGCCGCCGAGTACCCCTCCCTGGGCACCGTGCTGGACGGGCTGCGCGAGAAGTACGGCAAGAAGGCGGGCGGTACGGCGGGCGTGGAGCTGCGCGTGGTGCGCGGCAAGGCGTCGAAGGCGAAGAAGTCCTCCGACAAGACCCTCCTGGAGCTCAGCAAGGGCACCCCCGGCAAGGTGCGGACCACGCTGAGCCCGGCCCTTCAGGCCGCCGCGGAGCGGCAGGTCGCGAAGTCCTCGCGCGCGTCCGTCGTCGTCCTGCGCCCCTCCACCGGCGAGATCCTCGCGGTGGCGAACACCAACCACGGTTTCAACACGGCCTTCAACGGCTCGCTGGCGCCCGGCTCCACCATGAAGGTCATCACGTCGTCGCTGCTCATCGAGAAGGGCCTGGCGTCGGCGGACAAGGGGCACCCGTGCCCGAAGACGTTCACCTACGGCGGCTGGAAGTTCCACAACGACGACGACTTCCAGATCAAGGGCGGCACCTTCAAGGCGAGCTTCGCCCGCTCCTGCAACACGGCCTTCATCAGCCAGGCCGGCAAGCTCGACGAGGACAGCCTGACCAAGCAGGCGCAGCAGGTGTTCGGCCTGTCGATGAACAACTGGGCGATCGGCGTGCCCAGTTTCGACGGCTCGGTGCCGGTGCAGTCGGCGGCCCAGATGGCGGCCTCGCTGATCGGGCAGGGCGGGGTGCGGATGAACCCGCTGAACATGGCGTCGGTGTCCGCGACGGTGAAGACGGGCACCTTCCACCAGCCGTACCTGGTCGCGCCGTCGGTCGACGACCGCACCCTCGCCACGGCCTCGCGCTCGATGTCCGCGTCCACGCTGTCGCAGCTGCGGGAGCTGATGAACTACACCGCCGCGTACGGCACCGCCGCCGAGGCGATGTCCGGCCTCGGCCCCGACTACGGCGCCAAGACGGGCTCGGCGGAGGTCGACGGGCAGTCCAAGCCGAACGGCTGGTTCACCGCGTATCGCGGCGACCTCGCGGCTGCGGGCGTCGTCCAGGCGGGCGGGCACGGCGGCGACACGGCCGGCCCGATCGTGGCGTCCCTGCTGCGGACGGGCGGCTGAGCCGCGACGGTCAGCGGGTGACCGGCTGCGCGGCCATGTACGTGCGGCGCAGGAAGCGCAGGAGCGTCTTGGACTCGAACTGGACGACGGAGACGCCGTGCGAGGAGTGGAACTCGACCACGGCCTGTACCCGGCCGCACGGCCACACCCGCACCTCTCCGGTGCCGGTGGGCGCGCGCAGGCCCTGTTCGAGGAGGGTGCGCTCGAAGGTCCACTCGTGCCGGCCGGGAAGCCCGACGCGCACCGAGCGGGGGTCGTTGTCGGGGTCGTAGCGCAGGACCACGGGGACGGCCGCGCGCTCGTCCTCGACAAGGTCCGCGTCCGTGACGATGTGGGCTCGTGCGTACTGCTCGACTACAGACATCGAACCGCCTCTCACCCTGCGTGAGCTGTGGGGAGGCTGTGCGTTCACTCCCCCTCCAATGTCGCATATTTTCCGGAATGCGCCCCTCCGTGCAGGCGTATCTCACATGTGCGATACCCGGAGGGGGCGCGAAAGAGGCATGCACACCCCCGAGCACCACGCACAAGCGTCTCGCTCTTGCGAACGGTTCGCATTAAGCCACTATCATCGAACGGTGCACGTACCCGACGGATTCATCAACGCCCCGACCTCCGCCGTGACCGGAGTCGTCGCCGCGGGCGCCATCGCCGTGAGCCTGCGCGGCGCGCGCCGTGAGCTCGACGAGCGGACGGCGCCCCTGGCGGGCCTGGTGGCGGCGTTCATCTTCGCCGTGCAGATGCTGAACTTCCCCGTCGCGGCGGGCACCAGCGGCCATCTGCTGGGCGGCGCGCTCGCCGCGATACTCGTGGGCCCCTTCACCGGGGTCCTGTGCGTGTCCGTGGTCCTGCTGATGCAGGGCATCCTCTTCGCCGACGGCGGCCTGACCGCGCTCGGGGTGAACATCGCCGACATGGCGATCGTGACGACGGTCGTGGCGTACGCCGTCTTCCGCGGCCTGGTGAAGGTGCTGCCGCGCACCCGCAGGTCCGTCACCGTCGCGTCCTTCGTCGCCGCCCTGCTGTCCGTCCCCGCGGCGGCCGTGGCGTTCACCTTCGTCTACTGGATCGGCGGCACCACCGACGTGGCGATCGGCAAGGTCGCCACCGCGATGGTCGGCGTGCATGTGCTGATCGGCGTCGGCGAGGCCGCGATCACCGCGCTGACGGTGGGCGCCGTGATCGCCGTACGGCCGGATCTCGTGTACGGCGCGCGAGGCCTGCGGCAGAGGCTCAAGCTGCGGGTGAACGGCGCGCTCGTCGACGTACCCGCCGCCGAGGGGGCGCGCACGGCGCCCGTGGCGGCGCGCACCTCCCGCGGCACGCTCTGGGCGACCGGTCTCGTCACCTCCCTCGTCCTGGCGGGCTTCGTCAGCTTCTACGCCTCCGCGAGCCCGGACGGCCTGGAGAAGGTCGCCGCCGACCAGGGCATCGACCGGAAGACCGAGAAGCACGCGTCCTCCGACTCCCCGCTGGCCGACTACGGCGTCAAGGACGTGACGGACGCCCAGCTGTCCGGCGGGCTCGCGGGCGTGATCGGGGTCGGCGTGACCGCCGTCGCGGGCAGCACCGTCTTCTGGGTGGTGCGCAGGCGCCGTGCGGCGGACGTCTCCCCCACCGCCGCAGAGAACGTCTGACGCCGTGGGTGCCGATGGGGGTACCTCCCGCGCGAGCGCATTCGAGCGTGGGGGAGCCCACAGGCTCTACCGGCAGGGGCACTCGCCCGTGCACGGCCTGCCGCCGCACACCAAGCTCGCCGCCGCCTTCGCCTTCGTGGTCGTCGTGGTCTCCACGCCCCGGGAGGCGATGTGGGCGTTCGGGCTGTACGCCGTCCTGCTCGCCGTCGTCGCGCGTCGCGCGCGCGTGCCGGCCGGCTTCCTGCTGAAGCGGCTGCTGATCGAGGTGCCGTTCGTCGCGTTCGCCGTGCTGATGCCGTTCGTGGCGGAGGGCGGACGGGTGGACGTCCTCGGGCTGTCGCTGAGCGTCAACGGTCTCTGGGGCGCCTGGAACGTCCTCGCCAAGGGCACCCTGGGCGTCGCCACCTCCGTACTCCTCGCGGCCACCACGGAACTGCGGGAACTCCTGCTCGGCCTCCAGCGGCTGAAGCTGCCCCCGCTGCTCGTGCAGATCGCGTCCTTCATGATCCGCTACGGCGATGTCATCACCGACGAGATGCGGCGGATGCGGATCGCGCGCGAGTCGCGCGGTTTCGAGGCCCGGGGCGTACGGCACTGGGGTGTGCTCGCGAAGTCGGCGGGCGCGCTGTTCATCCGCTCCTACGAGCGCGGGGAGCGCGTGCACCTGGCCATGGTGAGCCGGGGGTACGCCGGTTCGATGCCGGTGATCGACGAGGTGACCGCGTCCCGGGCGCAGTGGTCGTACGCCCTCGCCCTCCCGTTCGCCGCCCTTGTCGTCTGCGTGGTGGGATGGGCCCTGTGAGTACTGCTTCCCTGGAGGTCTCCGGCCTCGCCTTCGCCTACCCCGACGGCCACCAGGCCCTGTTCGGCGTGGACTTCTCCGTCGCGCGCGGGGAGCGGGTCGCGCTGCTCGGGCCGAACGGCGCCGGCAAGACGACCCTCGTGCTGCATCTCAACGGCATCCTGACCGGCGGCGCGGGCACCGTCACGGTGGCCGGCCTGCCCGTCGGCAAGCGGCACATGGCCGAGATCCGGCGCAAGGTCGGCATCGTCTTCCAGGACCCGGACGACCAGCTGTTCATGCCGACGGTCCGCGAGGACGTCGCGTTCGGCCCCGCGGCGGCCGGGCTGAAGGGCGCCGAGCTGGAGGAGCGGGTGGACCGGGCACTGGCGCAGGTCGGCATGTCCGCCTTCAAGGACCGCCCGCCGCACCACCTGTCCTTCGGCCAGCGCCGCCGGGTCGCCGTCGCGACGGTGCTGGCCATGGAACCGGAGATCCTCGTCCTGGACGAGCCGTCCTCCAACCTCGACCCCGCCTCCCGCCGCGAACTCGCCGACATCCTGCGCTCGTTGGACGTGACGGTCCTGATGGTCACCCACGACCTGCCGTACGCGCTGGAGCTGTGCCCCCGCTCCCTGATCCTCAGCGAGGGCGTGATCGCGGCGGACGGCCGGACGGGCGAACTGCTGGCCGACGAGACCCTCATGAACGCCCACCGTCTGGAGCTGCCCTTCGGGTTCGACCCCCGCTCCGTGACAATGGGCGCGTGACGAATGGGCGCGTGACCAACGAAGAACCGGTGGGCGAGCGTGCGCCGCTGCTCGACGAGCAGCTGTGCTTCGCGCTGTACGCGGCCCAGCGCGCGGTGACGGCCGCGTACCGGCCGCTCCTGGACGAGCTGGGGCTCACCTATCCGCAGTACCTCGTCCTGCTGGTGCTGTGGGAGCACGGCGAGACGACGGTCAAGGAGCTCGCGGCGGCTCTGCGGCTCGACTACGGCACGATGTCGCCGCTGCTGAAGCGCCTGGAGGGGGCGGGTCTGGTGCGCCGGGAGCGCTCGGCGCGGGACGAGCGCACGGTGCTCGTGGCGTGCACCGTGCGTGGCGAGGAGCTGAAGGGGCGCGCGGCGCGTGTCCCCGGTGCGCTGCTGACGGCGACGGGGCTGGAGGAGGCGGAGGTGGCGCGGTTGCGCGAGGAGTTGTGGGGGCTCGCGGAGCGGGCGCACACCGCGGCGGACCGCGGCCGGTAGCCCCGACCCGAAGTTACCCACGGTTACCACCCCCCTGCCCGGTCACAACATCCCTACCGGCCGGTACCTTGTGCACGATGTAATTCCGGAAAGTTCCTGGGGGAGGTCCCGCCGTGACCGAAGGCGCCGCCGTCGACAACGCCGCCGTCGACACCCGTCCGACGAAGATCATGTACGTCGCCGAGGCGACCGCCCACGGCGGCCGCGACGGGTATGTGACCAGCCAGGACGGCCAGATCGAGCTGAAGGTGGCGATGCCGCCGGAGCTGGGCGGCGACGGCAACGGCACCAACCCGGAACAGCTCTTCGCAGCCGGCTACAGCTCCTGCTTCCACAACGCGCTGATCCTGGTCGGCAACCGGGCGGGCTACGACCTGACCGGGTCGACGGTGGCGGCGAAGGTCGGGATCGGCCCGAACAAGAGCAAGGGCTACGGGCTGGCGGTCGCCCTCAGCGTGTCCCTGCCCGTCCTCGACCAGGGCCTCGCCGAGAAGCTGGTGGACGCCGCCCACCAGGTGTGCCCGTACTCGAACGCCACCCGCGGCAACATCGATGTAACGATCATCCTCGGCTAGCGGAACCCAGGAATCGCAGGCTCGTCATCGAGGTTGACCCCAGGGTCGAAGGCGAGTCGAGAGGAACGTACGAACGTGGGCGTGGACGTGAACGGTGCGGTGGCCGAGGGGTTCGAGCCGGTCCGGGAGGCGTTCGTACGGAACTTCGAGGTGCTCGGGGACCGGGGCGCCGCCGTCGCCGTCTACCGGGACGGACGCAAGGTCGTCGACTTGTGGGGCGGGACCGGGGACGTCGACGGAACGGCCCCCTGGGAGCGAGGCACCGCGCAGGTCGTGCGGTCCGCGACCAAGGGCGTCGCCGCCGCCGTACTCCTGCTGCTGCACCAGCGCGGGCACCTGGACCTGGACGCGCCCGTCGGCACCTACTGGCCGCAGTACAAGGCGGCCGGCAAGGAGCGCACGCTCGTGCGGGACCTGCTCGCGCACCGCGCGGGCGTGCCCGTGCTCGACCGGCCGCTGACCCCCGCCGAGGCCGCCGACCCCGACCTCGGCGCGGCGGCGGTCGCGGCGCAGACGCCCGCGTGGGAGCCGGGGACCGGCCACGGGTACCACGCGCAGACGTACAGCTGGCTGACGGGCGAGCTGGTGCGGCGGGCCACGGGCCGGGGCATCGGGGAGTGGATCGCCGACGAGATCGCCGGCCCCGTCGGGGCCGACCTGTGGCTCGGGCTGCCGCAGGCGCAGAGCGCGCGCGTCGGGCGCGTGGGACAGGTCGACGCGCCGGTGCGGCCCGGCGGCCTGCGGACCCGCCCCAAGCAGTCCGTCACCGACGCCTACGCCGACCCCGGCTCCCTCACCCGCCGCGCGTTCGCCGCGATCACCCCGCTGCCCGACGAGAACGACCCCGCCTACCGCGCGGCCGCCCTCCCCGCCTCCAACGGCATCGCCACCGCCGACGGCCTGGCCCGCTTCTACGCCGCGCTGATCGGCGAAGTGGAGGGCGGGGTAAGGCTGTTCACACCGGAGACGGTCGAGCTGGCGCGCGCCGAGCAGTCCGCGGGGCCCGACCGGGTGCTCGTCGTGAACACCCGGTTCGGCCTCGGGTACATGCTGCACGGCGGCGCGTCCCCGCTGCTCTCCCCCGCCTCCTTCGGCCACCCGGGCCGCGGCGGCGCCCTCGGCCTCGCCGACCCCGAGTCCGGCATCGCCTTCGGCTATGTCACCAACGGCTTCCGGACGAGCGTGACGGCGGACCCGCGGGCGCAGGCGCTGCTGCGGGCGGTACGGGCGGCGATCGCCGGCTGAGCCGGGCCTCGCGCCGTACGGGGGCCGGGACGTCCTCTACATGTTGATGGGATGAGACGTCCGCCCCGACGCGTCGTCGATCTCCTCGTGGGCCTTGGTCAGCAGCTCCATGGCCAGCTCGTTGAGTGCGCGGGCGCCCGCGATCTCCTCGCCGACCCGGGGCTGGTTGGCGTCGATCCGGTGACGGCTGGCGCGCCCGTGCGCCCGTACCTCGCTCCCGTCGGGCAGCCGGACCAGCGCGGCGGCGCTCGTGTGCTGGTCGTCCTCCTTGAACTCCAGCTCGACGTGCCATCCCACAGCGGTGTGCATCATGTCGATCACCTCCGGAACTCCTGCTTCCAGGGTGCTCCTCCGGACGCCCGGCCGCACCCATACGGACCGGAAAGACGGTTGCCGCGAGGACGCGCCGGACACTAGCGTCGGGCGGGTGACTGCCGGGTCGGCCATGGGCCACGCACGAGTGAGGCGCCCGGCCTCGGCGTGAGCCCGGGGCGGGCGAGAGGCCCGCCGTTCCCCTCCGCGTCTTCCGACATCCCAGGACAGCATCCAAGACACGGAGAAACCGGCTCACATGACCCCATCCGTCCGGCTCGACCACCACGCCGTCCACGCGAGCGACCGCCACCTGTCGGCCGAGTTCCTCGCGGCGGTCCTCGGCCTCACGGTCGGCGCCCCCTTCGGCCCCTTCCTCCCCGTGGACCTCGGCAACGGCGTGACCCTCGACTACCACGAGAAGCGCGACGAACCGATCCAGTCCCAGCACTACGCGTTCCTCGTGCCGGAGGAGGAGTTCGACGGCGTGATCGCCCGGCTGGAGGCGGTCGGCGTGCCGTACTACGCCGACCCCCACCACACCGAACCCGGGCGGATCAACCGGCTGTTCGGCGGCCGGGGCGCGTACTTCCCCGACCCTGACGGCCACAACATGGAGATCATGACGCGACCGTACGTCCGCCCGTAGCGGCAGCGGGGCGGTCAACCGGCGTGCAGCATCAGCCCGATGCCGAGGACGAGCAGTCCGGCGGCGGCGACACGCGGCGCGCCGAACCGCTCCTTGAAGAAGAGGGCCCCGATCGCGGCACCGACGATGATCGACGACTCGCGCAGGGCGGCCACGGGGGCCAGTTCGGCGCGGGTCTGGGCCCACAGGACGAGGGCGTAGGCGGTGACGGACAGGGCGGAGCCGATCAGGCCGAGGGTGGCGAAGGGGCGCAGGACGGCGACGGTCCCGGCGCGCCAGCGGGTGACGGCGTACGCCGGGATCACCACCCCCTGAACGGCCATCAGCCAGGCGATGTAGCCCAGGGAGGAGCCGGAGGCGCGGACGCCGAGGCCGTCGACGACCGTGTACCCGGCGATGGTCAGCCCGGTCGCCAGCGCGGCGCCGATCGCCGCCCAGTCCGGCCGCCGGCCGCGCAGCCCCCACAGGGCGACGCCGGTCAGGCCCGCGCAGGACAGCGCGATGCCGGCGGCCGCCCAGCCGTCGGGCACCTCGTGCGCGAAGACGGCGGCCAGGACGGTCACCACGAGGGGCGCCGAGCCGCGCGCGATGGGGTAGGCCTGGCCGAAGTCGCCCAGCCGGAAGGACCGCATCAGCAGCGCGTAGTACGCGATGTGGATGACCGCGGAGCAGAGCAGATACGGCCACGCGCCGGCCGCCGGGACGGCGACGAACGGCGCGAGGCCGAGCCCGATGAGCATTCCGCCGCCGGCGATCAGCGTGAAGCCGACCAGTTTGTCGGTGATCCGGTGGGCGATGGCGTTCCAGCCGGCGTGGGTGACCGCGGCCAGCAGGACCGCCGCGGTGACCGCCGGCGTCACGAGGTGCGCTCGCGTACGTCCACGAGGGTGGCGGCGGCGTGGGTGACAAGGGCGTCGGGGGCGATGGGGAAGACGGCGTGCGGGTTGCCGGCCGCGGCCCACACGATGTCGTGGGCGAGCAGACTCCGGTCGGCGAGGACCCGGGTGCGCGTGCGGTGCCCGAAGGGCGGCACTCCCCCGATGGCGTACCCGGTCGTCTCCCGTACGACGTCGGCGGCGGCCCGGGTCACCTTCCGCGCCCCGAGTTCCGTGCGCACCCGCTCCACGTCGACCCGGGACGCCCCGTCCATCAGCACCAGCACCGGCTCCCCGTCCGCGGCGAAGATCAGCGACTTGCAGATCTGGCTCAGCTCGCACCCGATCGCGGCGGCGGCCTCGGCGGCGGTGCGCGTCGCGTCCGGGAAGCGGCGGACACGGGAGTGCAGTTCGTCGAGCCCGAGGTCGTGGAGGGCCTCGGCGAAACGGGGATGAGCGCCGGCTGTGGTCGTCATGCACCGCACGCTAGCGGTCGCCGTACGGGGCACGCGACGGGGTTACGGCCGGTCCGGGGCCCCTCTCCGTACCGGGAACCGCAGGCTGTGAGGGACGAGGAGCAGGTCCAGCGCGACCGGTGTGCCCTCGCCGGCGACGTCCTCGGGGGCCGGGCCCGCCCGGACGGGCAGGCGGACGGGTGAGCGGGCGGCCGGCGCCCCCGGGGCGAGGAGCCGCGCCATGGGTGATGCCATGCCGAAGGCGGCGCGTCCGGCCGCCTGTGCGGGGGCCGGACGCGCCGCCGTTCCGGACGCGGTGCTCAGGCGTGGGCGGGCTCAGCGGCCGTCGCGGTCCCAGCCGTGGTGACGGTCGCCGCCGTGGTGACGGTCGCCGTCGTGGTGACGGCCCCAGCCGTGGTGACGGTCGCCGCCGTGGTGGCGGCGGTGGCCCCACGACTCCTCGTCGACGAGGCGGTCGCGGTCGTTGCGCAGGGTGGCGGTGTCCGAGCGGTTGTCCCACACCTCCCGGTGGCGGTCCTGGAACAGGTCGGTGCGGGTGTCGCGGCCCTCACCGCTGTGGATCCGGACGGTGGCGCGGGCGGCCAGGCGGAAGTGGTCGAAGGTGTAGGTGTCGCCGTCCTCGTTCGACAGCACCCACCCGTCCAGGTTGACCGCGTGGCGGGTGGTGTTGGTCAGCTCCACCCACTCCTTGTTCAGCGAGCGGTTGGAGCGGTCGTCACGACCCGGCGCGTCGTACTGCACGGCGCTGATCTCCACCTTCGGCCAGTCGGCGCGCGGGTGGCCGGCGGCGGACGCCGGCATCGCCACGGCCCCGATCACGGCGGCGGCCCCGAGCGTGGCGGCGGCCAGACGACGGGCGGAAACAACGGAAGCGGACACAAGGTCTCCTTGCTTTGTGCGAGTTGCGGCTACATCGGCCGCAGAACCCACACTTGACCATCACACGCGGCGTACGTACCTGAATGACGCCTCACGTTACGAATCATCCATATTCCGGTGACAGTAGGCTTCTTCGTCCATCTATGTACTGAACGCACTGAACCGTTGTCAGATCTGCCCTCCGGCACCTCCCGCCGATCGGGCCTCACCCGAAAGTGGGTCACAGGGAAAAGAGCCGGTGAGGGCGCCCCGTCCCCACGGAGCCCTCACCGGCGGTCTTTCGGAAGCGGCGCGTCAGACGCGTACCAGCTCCTTGTCCTCGTCCCGGGGAGCGGTGTCACCCGGCGTGCGCAGCCCCTCGCCCTCGACGTCCACGTTGGGCAGGGCGCGGTCCAGCCACGCCGGCAGCCACCAGGCCCGCTTGCCGAGCAGGGCGAGGACCGCCGGGACGATCGCCATGCGGACCACGAAGGCGTCGAAGAAGACGGCGATCGCGAGGCCGAAGCCGATCATCTTGATCATCGACTCGCTGGAGCCGATGAAGCCGGAGAAGACGGCGATCATGATGACCGCGGCGGCGGCGACCACCCGCGCGCTGTACCTGAACCCGGTCACCACGGCCTGGCCCGGGCTCTCCCCGTGGACGTACGCCTCGCGCATCCGGGTCACGAGGAACACCTCGTAGTCCATGGCCAGGCCGAAGACCACGCCCACCATGAAGATCGGCATCATCGACATGATCGGCCCGGTCTCCTCGACGCCGAGGAGGCCCGACAGCCAGCCCCACTGGAAGACCGCGACCACGGCGCCGAGCGCGGCCAGCACGCTGAGCAGGAAGCCGAGGGCCGCCTTCAGCGGGACCAGGACCGAGCGGAAGACCACGATCAGCAGCAGGAAGGCGAGCCCCACCACCAGGGCGAGATACGGGATCAGCGCGTCGGTGAGCTTCTGGGAGAAGTCGATGTTCATCGCCGTGGTGCCGGTGACCAGCACCTTGGCGTCCGTGTCGGCCGTCACGCCGGCGCCCGCGTCACGGATGGCGTGCACCAGGTCCTCGGTCTCGGTGGAGGACGGCTTCGAGTCCGGGACGACCGTGATCATCGCGGTGTCGCCCGTCTTGTTGAAGGTCGCGGGGGTCACCGTCACGACGTCGTCGAGGTCCTTGACCTCGTCGGTCACCGCGGTCGCCGCGGCTTCGGGGTCCGCGCTGCCCTTGGCGTCGACCACGAGCATCAGCGGGCCGTTGAAGCCGGGGCCGAAGCCCTCGGACAGCAGGTCGTAGGCGCGGCGCTGGGTGGTGGACGTCGGCTGCGAGCCGTCGTCGGGCAGGCCCAGTTCCAGTTGGGTGGCCGGGAGGGCGATCGCGCCGAGGCCGAGCACACCGAGCAGCAGCACGGCGACCGGACGGCGGACGACGAAGCTCGCCCAGCGGGCGCCCATGTTGGGCTTCGCGACGCCCGCGCCCGTGACGGAGTCCGTCGCGGAGCTCTGCGCGGAGTCCTTCCTGGTACGGCGGCCCGGCCGCCTGACCTTCTCGCCGGCCGGCCGGACCTTGCGGCCGGCGTAGCCGAGCAGGGCCGGGATCATGGTGAGCGCGATGAGGACGGCGACGACGACCGTGCCGGCCGCCGCGAGACCCATCTTGGTCAGCATGGGAACGCCGACGACCGAGAGACCGGCCAGGGCGATCACGACGGTGAGCCCGGCGAAGACCACGGCCGAGCCGGCGGTGCCGGTGGCCCGGCCGACGGCCTCCTCACGGCCCCGGCCCTCGGCGAGTTCGGCCCGGTAGCGGGAGACGATGAACAGCGCGTAGTCGATGCCGACCGCGAGCCCGATCATCAGGGCCAGGGTGGAGGTGGTGTCGCCGAGGTCGAGCGCGCTGGCGAGGGCGGTGATGGTGGAGACGCCGATGCCGACGCCGATGATCGCCGTCAGCAGCGGAAGTCCGGCCGCGACGAGTGAGCCCAGGGTGACGACGAGGACGACGGCGGCGAGGGCGAGGCCGATGATCTCGCCGGTGGCCTCCTGCCCGGCCTGGGCCTGGAGCGCGTCACCGCCCGTCTCCACGGTCAGCCCGGCATCCCTGGCCTGGTCCGCGGCGGTCTCCAGGGCCTCCTTGGAGGCGTCCTGCAGTTCGACGGACGAGACCTCGTACTTCACCGAGGCGTAGGCGACCGTGCCGTCCTTGCTCACCGCGTGGGTCGTGTACGGGTCGGTGACGGAGACGACCTCGGAGCCGTCGCCCAGTTCCCCGACGGTCTTCTCGACGGTCGCCCGGTGGGCGGCGTCGGTCATCTTCTCCCCGTCGGGTGCCTTGAAGACGACGCGCGCGGTGGCGCCGTCGGCACTGGATCCCGGGAAGCGCTGTTCGAGCAGGTCGAAGGCCTTCTGGGCCTCGGTGCCGGGGATCGAGAAGGAGCTGGAGCCCGCGGCGGGCGCGGAGGCCGCGCCGACGCCCGCGAGCACCAGCAGGGCCGTCCAGAGCAGGGCGACGAAGTGCCGCCGCCGGAAGGAGAACCGGCCGAGTTTGTAGAGGAACGTGGCCACAGGGGGCGTACTCCCGGTCAGGTCGTGGGGTGTGGGGGCCCGGCAGGGGCCCCGAGGGCAGGGGTGATCAGCCCGGCGGGGAGGCAGGGGTGATCGGCCCGACGACGTGAGCGGTCGCGTCAGGTGCTGGGTGCGGGGAGTTCTCAGGCGGTGGGCGCGCCGAGGGCGGGGAGGACCACGGCGTCGATGTACGAGAGGAGGAACGCCTGTGTCGGCGGCTGCTCGTCGAGCATGGTGCGGGCCGCGAACGCGCCGATCATCATGTGCGGCACGAACGCGATCGCCGGGTTGTCCGCACGGACCTCGCCCCGGTCGACCGCGCGCTGCAGCACACGGCGGAACTCCGCCATCTCCGGCTCGACAAGATGCTCCTTGAACGCCTTCAGCAGGTCCGGGTTGCCGTGGATCGCCATGGCCAGACCGCGCATCAGCGCGGAGGTCTGCTCCATGTCACAGTCGTCCGACCGCAGCGTGAGGGCGTGGAGATCGCCCCGCAGCGACCCGGTGTCGAGGTCGTCGGCGGAGGCGGAGGGCTTGTCGTGCCGGACCGCCTTGGCGACCAGCTCGGCCTTGCCGCCCCACTGGCGGTAGAGGGTCGCCTTGCTGGACCGCGTGCGAGCGGCGACGGCGTCCATGGTGAGGGCGTCGTAGCCGACCTCGCGGAGCAGGTCGAGCACGGCCTCGTACAGCTCGGCCTCGCGCTCAGGGGTGATCCGACTGCGACGCGGGGTCGCGACCTCAGTCATGGCGTTCACCTTCCCACTCCGAACGACACGGTTTCGTTCGTACACGACGAATGTAGCGCAGCCCGCTGCGAAACGAAACGGTTTCGTACGTGTGATGGATCACGCTGTCCCGCATGTCATAAGTTGCTCCGGTCCATCCCCCGGAAAAGCATGGGGAGGTGAGCTATCTGCGCCTGCCCCATCTCAGCGGTGACCTCCTGTGCTTCGTCGCCGAGGACGACCTCTGGCTGGCCCCCCTCGACGGTCCGGGCCGCGCCTGGCGCCTCACCGTCGACCGCGCCAAGGCCGGACACCCGCGCTTCTCCCCCGACGGCCGGCACATCGCGTACACGAGCTGGCGCGGTGTCGTCCCGGAGATCCACCTGGTGGCGGTGGACGGCGGTCCCGGACGGCGGCTGACCTACTGGGGCAGCCCGGACACCCAGGTGCGCGGGTGGACCCCGCCCGACGACGAGAACCACGCCGACATCCTCGCCGTCGCCTCCCACGGCGAGCCCTTCTCCTACTTCACCTGGGCCTACAAGGTCCCCACCGACGGCGCCCCCGGCCGCAAGCTGCCCTGGGGGCCGGTCTCCGACATCCAGGTCTGCGACATCGACGGCGACCGCAGGACCCTGCTGCTCACGGGCACTCCCCCGCACGAACCCGCCGCCTGGAAGCGCTACCGGGGCGGCGCCACGGGCCGGCTGTGGCTGCACGGGCAGCGCCTCCTGGAAGGCCTCGACGGCCACCTCGACGCGCCGATGTTCGTCGGCGGCCGTATCGCCTTCCTCTCCGACCACGAGGGCGTCGGCAACCTCTACTCCTGCGCCCACGACGGGTCCGACCTGCGCCGGCACACCGACCACGACGCCTTCTACGCCCGGCACGCCGCCACCGACGGCACCCGGGTCGTGTACCAGTGCGCCGGGGACCTGTGGATCGTCGACGACCTGGCCGCGGACGGGGAACCGCGCCGCGTCGACGTGCGCATGGGCGGCCCCAGGGCGGGGCGGCGCGCGTACCAGATCCCGGCGGCCCAGCACGTGGACGGGCTCTCCGTCGACGAGACCGGGCGGGCGAGCGCCGTCGTCGTCCGCGGGAGCCTGTACTGGCTGACGCATCGCGACGGCCCCGCCCGGACGATCACCGACACGCCCGGGGTGCGGGTGCGGCTGCCGGAGATGCTCGGCCCCGGCGGGCAGGTCGCCTATGTCACCGACGCGGAGGGCGACGACGCCGTCGAGATCGCCTACCTGCCGCGCGCCAGCGGGGACCGGGAGCCGCGACGGCTGGCGTCCGGCAAGCTCGGGCGGGTCCTGGAGATGGTGGCGGACCCCGACGGCGAACGGCTCGCGATCGCCTCGCACGACGGACGGCTGCTGCTCGTCGACGCGACCGAGGACTCCGAGGTCACCGACCGGACGGAGTCCGGGGAAGGCGAGGTCGCCGACCGGCCGGAGTCCGGGGGAGGCGAGGTCACCGAGCTGATCGCGTCGGTCAACGGGCCCGTCCGCGACCTCGCCTTCTCGCCCGACGGAAGCTGGCTGACGTGGTCGCATCCGGGGATCGGGCGGTCGCTGCGGCAGATCAAGATGGCCCGGATCTCCGGTCTCGGGAAGGGCGAGCGGCTGATCGTCGATGTGACGAACGGCCGGTTCGAGGACGAGAACCCGGTGTTCACGCGGGACGGGCGGTATCTGGCCTTCCTGTCCTGGCGCGGCTTCGACCCGGTGTACGACGTCCACACCGGCGACCTGTCCTTCCCGCTCGGCTGCCGCCCCTACCTCGTGCCGCTGTCCTCCGCGACCCCGTCCCCCTTCGCGGTGAACCCGGAGGGCCGGCCGGCCGCCGGGGGCCTGGACCCCGTGGAGGAGGACGAGGGCGGGGGCGGCGACGGGACCGTGACCGTGGAGGTCGAGGGCCTGGAGAACCGGGTCACCCCCTTCCCGGTCACGGCCTCCAAGTACTCGGCGCTGTACCCGGTCGCGGGCGGCGGACTCGTGTGGCTGCGCTGGCCGATCTCCGGCGCGCTCGGCGAGACCTTCGCCAACCCGGACGACATGAGCGGGCGGCCGACGCTGGAGTACTTCAACATCAGCAAGGCCAAGAAGTCCGAACTCGTCGGCGATCTGGACTGGTTCGCGGTCAGCGGGGACGGGACCCGGCTCGTCGTGGTCGACGAGGGCGATCTGCGGGCGGTGCCGTCCAGCGAGTCCGGTGACCTCGACACGACGGTGTGGATCGACCTGCGGCGCATCATGCACGAGGTGGACCCGGGCGCCGAGTGGCGCCAGTCGTACGAGGAGGCGGGCCGGCTGATCCGCGCCCACTTCTGGGATCCGGGGATGTGCGGGATCGACTGGGACGCGGTGCTGGCGCAGTACCGGCCGCTGGTCGAACGGGTCGCCTCCCCCGACGAGTTCGCGGATCTGCTGCGCGAGGTACTGGGCGAGCTGGGCACCTCGCACGCGTACGTCACCCCCGCCCGCCGCAACGAGGGACCGCCGCACTACCAGCGCCGGCAGGGTCTGCTGGGCGCCAACTTCGTCTGCCGGGAGGGCGGTTGGACGGTGAAGCGCATCCTGCCCGGCGACTCCTCCGACTCCAGGGCGCGTTCACCGCTGGCGGGCACCGGGATCCGCGAGGGCGCGGTGCTCACCCATGTCGACGGACGGCCCGTGGACCCGGTGACGGGCCCCTACCCGCTGCTGGCGGGGGCGGGCGGTACGACGGTGGAGCTGACGTTCACCCCGGCGGAGGGCCGGGCCGGGCGCGCACGGCGCGTCGCGGTCGTCCCGCTGATCGACGAGCGCCCCCTGCGCTACCAGGACTGGGTGGCCAAACGGCGCGAGGTGGTAAGGGAGTTGAGCGGCGGCAAGTGCGGCTACCTGCACATCCCCGACATGGGCGGCTCCGGCTGGGCGCAGTTCAACCGCGATCTGCGCATGGAGGTCTCCCGGCCCGCGCTGATCGTGGACGTGCGCGGCAACGCGGGCGGCCACATCAGCGAACTGGTCGTGGAGAAGCTGACCCGCACCATCCTCGGCTGGGACCTGACCCGGGACGCCCAGCCGGTGTCGTACGCCTCGAACGCCCCGCGCGGACCGGTGGTGGCCCTCGCCGACGAGGCGACCTCCTCGGACGGCGACATGATCACCGCCGCGTTCAAGCTGCTCGAGCTCGGCCCGGTGGTCGGGCAGCGCACCTGGGGCGGGGTCGTCGGCATGACCGGCCGCCACCAGCTCGGCGACGGCACCGTCATCACCGTGCCGATGAACGCCGCCTGGTTCGACGCGTACGGCTGGTCCATCGAGAACCACGGCGTCCTCCCCGACCTGGAGATCCTGCGCACCCCCCTGGACTGGGCGGAAGGCCGCCACGCCCAGCTGGCCGACGCGGTCCACCTGGCCCTGGACCTCCTCACCAGCAACCCCCCGGCCTCCCCTCCGGACCACAGCAACGTCCCGAACCGCTCCCGTCCGAAGCTGCCGCCGCGCTCCTGACGCACAGGACGGCGCAGGGTGCCCTCCCGGAAGGAAGGGCACCCCACGTGACCCGTCAAGGTCAGGACCGAGCGCGGCGACTAGGCGTCGTAGTCCTGGTCGAGCCGGTCCTCGTCCTCGCGCCGCATGCGCTCCGAGTCCTCGTCGGTGTCACGGCGGCGGCCACGCTGCGGCATCTGCTCCCGGGCCTGTTCGGCCTTCTGCTTGGCCTGCTGCTGCCACTGCTCGGACTGCTCCTGGAACTTGTCCTTCATACCCATGTGGGTTCACTCCTGTAGGGAGATGAGGGGGTTGGGGCCCCGTGGTGGGGCCTCGACCAGATTCACACGGGAGGACATACGCCGCATTTCGATCAACTACGGTGCGTAGCGCGGGCCTCCTCGTCGGCCGCGCCGCCCGCCCCCACCAGCCCCGTCCGCATGCCCTGCAGCCTGGGCGCGAACCGCTTCATCTCCCGCCCGCCCACCGTCCCGATGAGCGCGGGCAGATACCCGCGTACGCCCTGCATGCCCCGCAGCCACCACTGCCCGTACACATGGGCCGAGCGCCGCTCGATGCCGGCGACGAGCCGGTCCACGGCCGGGCCCAGCGGATACGTCTTGTTCGACGGCCAGGGCAGCCGCTGCCGCAACTCCCGCATCACCTCGTCCTGATCGGCGCCGCGCACCATGTCGGTGTCGGTCCACGACAGATAGCCCACGCCCACCCGCACGCCCCGGTGTCCGACCTCGGCGCGCAGGCTGTGCGCGTACGCCTCCACGCCCGACTTGGACGCGCAGTACGCGGTCATCATGGGTGCGGGGGTGATCGCGGCGAGGGAGGCGATCTGGAGGAGATAGCCCCGGCTCTCCATCAGCACCGGCAGGAAGGCGCGGGCGGTGACCGCCGAGCCGATGAGGTTGACCTCGATGACCCGGCGCCAGGACTCGGGGTCGGACTCGGCGAACGGGCCGCCGGTCGCGACACCGGCGTTGGCGACCACGATGTCCACCTTGCCGAAGCGCTCCTTCACCTCGGCCGCCACCCGGGTCATCGCCTCGTGGTCGGTGACGTCGGCGTACCAGTGGTCGCTGTCGCCGTGCAGCCGCTCGCCGACCTGCTTGAGCGCGTCCGGTTCCAGGCCCACCAGTGCGATCTTCGCGCCGCGCGCGGAGAGCTTGCGGGCGAGCAGCTCGCCCACGCCCCGCGCGGCGCCGGTGACGACGGCGACCTGCCCCTCGAGACTCACCCTGCTCATGCGCCCTCCTTCAACTGCGTGTACGTGCTGACGAGTTCACGGATCCTGCCGCTGACCAGCCCGGGCGCCTCGACCGGGGTCATATGGCCGAGGCCGGGCAGCTCGGTGACCCCCAGGCAGCGGGGCAGGGCCGCCGCGATCCGGTGGGCGTGCACCGGCGGGGTCAGCCGGTCCGCGGTGCCGACCAGCACGGCCGTCGGCACCGTCAGGTCCCGTACGGCGTGATCGAGGTCGAGCAGGCTGAGCACCTGCGACCAGGCGTGGCGCACCCGGCGCGGGCAGGCGTGCACGATCCGGGCGCACGTCTCCACCAGGTGCGGGGCGGAACCGGCGCCCATCGTGGCGTACTTGAGGATCCGCAGCGCGACCGGCGTGACCGGCCCGAGGGGTGCCCGGGACCCGAGCACGTGCCGGGTCAGCCAGGTCCGCAGCCGGCCGGGCCGCAGCGGTACGACGGTGGACTCGGCGACCAGCCGCGAGGCGCCCGTGCTGCACAGCAGGACGGCGGCGGCGTGCTCCCGCACCTTGGGGCGCGCGGCGGCGGCCAGCACCGTCATGCCGCCCATCGAGTGACCGGCGATCACGGCCTTCTCACCGGGCGCGAGAGTGGCCTCCAGCACGGCCTCCAGGTCGTCGGCGAGCGCGTCCGTGCTGCACACCGGCGAGGCCGGCGTGCGGCCGTGGCCGCGCTGGTCGTAGGCGATGACCCGGTGGTCGGCGCGTAGGTCGCGGATCTGGGCCGCCCAGAAGGCGGTGGAGCAGGTCCAGCCGTGGGCGAGGACGACGGGGGGCGCGTCCTCCGGGCCGTGCACCTCGACGTGCAGACGGGCGCCGTCGGCGGAGACGGCGGTCAGTTCACGGACGGCGGCGGGGTTCACGCGGTCACCTCGCGCTCGGTGAGCTCACGGGCCGGTGCGCGCAGGATCTCGTACTCGGCGAGGTCGACCCGGCGCGTGGCGCGCCGGAACTCGCTCGTGGTGCCCGGCCAGATGGTGGTGTTGCGGCCGCTCGCGTCGAGATACCAGCTGGTGCAGCCGCCGGTGTTCCACACGGTGCGCTTCATACGCTCCTGCACCCGCCGGTTCCAGGCGTTGACGGCGCTGGGCCGGGCGTCGAGGGCGGCGCGCCCGCCGAGGACGTGCAGTTGCCGCAGGTAGTCGGCCATGTAGGCCAGCTGGGACTCGATCATCAGGATCATCGAGGAGTTCCCGAGACCGGTGTTGGGACCGATGATCGACATCCAGTTGGGGAAACCCGCGGCGGAGGCGCCGCGCAGGGCCGCCATCCCGTCCTTCCAGCTCTCCGCGAGGGTCCGCCCGTCGGCGCCCACCACCCGCTCGGCGATCGGCATGTCGGTGACGTGGAAGCCCGTGCCGAAGACGATCACGTCGGCCTCGGCCTCGCTGCCGTCGGCGGCGACCAGCGTGGATCCGCGGACCTCGCTCAGCCCGCTCGCGACGACGTCCACGTTCGGCTGGGCGAGGGCGGGATAGTAGGTGCTCGACAGCAGGATCCGCTTGCAGCCGATGCGGTAGTCGGGGGTGAGCTTGGCGCGCAGCGCCGGGTCCTTGATCGCGCGGGCCATGTTGCGCCGGGCGAGCCGCTCGACGAAGCCGAGCTCGTTCGGGTGCTTGGTGAACGCCTGGACCTGCAGCTCGCGGATGCCCCAGAGCAGTCCACGCCGCAGCTGGGTGGTGACGGGCAGGGCGCGGTGCAGGGCGCGCTCGGCGCCGCTGATGGCCCGGTCGACGCGGGGCATCACCCACGGCGGGGTGCGCTGGAAGAGGGTCAGCCGGGAGACGGCCGGCTGGATGGCGGGGACGATCTGGGCCGCGGAGGCACCCGTGCCGACCATGGCGACGCGCTTGCCGGTGAGGTCGTGGCCGTGGTCCCAGCGGGCCGAGTGGAAGACCTTGCCGGGGAAGGTGTCGAGGCCGGGGATGTCCGGGATCTTCGGGTCGGACAGCGGCCCGGTGGCCGACACGACGACATCGGCGAAGTACCGTCGGCCGCTCGTCTCGATGTCCCACCGCAGCTCCTGTCCGTCCCAGGTCATCCGCTGGACCTCGGAGTCCAGGCGGAGGTGGGGCCGCAGGCCGAAGACGTCCGTGACGTGCTCCAGGTAGGCGCGGATGTGCTCCTGCCCGGAGAACGTGCGCGGCCAGTCGGGGTTGGGCGCGAAGGAGAAGGAGTACAGGTGGGAGGGCACGTCACAGGCGCACCCGGGATAGCTGTTGTCCCGCCAGGTGCCGCCGACGCTGCCGGCGCGCTCCAGGACGACGAAGTCGGTGATCCCCTCCCGGCGCAGCCGCACGGCGGCCCCCAGCCCGCCGAAGCCGGATCCGATCACCGCCACCCGTACGTGTTCGGTCATGCCGACACCTCCTGCCGTGCGACTGTGCGCGCCGGTGCGCGCCCCTGCTCGACTCTGCCAGTGAACACTGGCGCAATCGGACTGTAGAGCAGCTCCGTACTGAGCGGTAGGGGGCGGGGGAGGGAAAGTTACCGGCAGTACGACATAGGCTTCCGCCGTGGCGGACAAGCGCGAGTACCGGACGGAGGAGCTGGCCAGGGAGGCCGGCATCACAGTGCGCACCCTGCGCTTCTACCGCGAGCGCAAACTGCTCGCGCCACCCCGGCGCGAGGGCCGTATCGCCTGGTACGACGACCATCACCTGGCCCGGCTGCGGACGATCTCGGCGCTCCTGGAACGCGGCCACACCCTGACCGGCATCGCGGAGCTGGCGGACGCCCTGGACCAGGGCCGCGACGTCGCCGAGCTGGTCGGCGGGGGCGGCCCCACCGAGGAGGAGCCGATCCGCCTCACCCCGGAAGAGCTCGCCGCCCGCTTCGAGGGCCAGGTCACCCCCGAGAACCTCGCCGCCGCCCTCGACCTCGGCTACCTCGGCACCGACGGCGACGAGATCGTCCACATCAGCCGCCGCCTGCTGGACGTCTCCGCCGCCCTGGTCCGCGAGGGCATCCCGCTCGCCGAGGTCCTGACGGCAGGGGCCCGCGTCCGCGAACACGCCGACGCCCTCGCCGACCTCTTCACGGCCCTGGTCCTGCGCCACGCCACCGAACAGGACCTCCCCCGCCTGCGCCCCCTCGCCCGAAGCGTGGTGGACGCGGAACTCTCCCTTGCCCTGGACCGCCGGCTGCGCAAGGACGCCCCCGGGGCCTAGAGCCGGCCGGCGTCGCGCGGCGGGCGGCGGGCGGCGGGCGGCGCCACGGCACGGCCGGCCCTAGAGGTCGTAGACCACCGTCACCGGAGCGTGGTCCGACCAGCGCTCGGCGTGGGTGGCGGCGCGCTCCACGAGTCCCTTGACGGCCTTGCCGGCGAGGGCGGGCGTCGAGACGTGGAGGTCGATCCTCCATCCCGAGTCGTTGTCGAAGGCCCGGCCCCGGTACGACCACCACGTGTACGGACCGTCGACATCCGGGTGCAGGGCCCGCACGACGTCGGCGTACCCGCCGGCCTCGGGGCTCAGGACCTGGGTCAGCCACTCGCGTTCCTCCGGCAGGAAGCCGGAGTTCCTGGTGTTGGAGCGCCAGTTCTTCAGGTCGGCCCGCTGGTGGGCGATGTTCCAGTCGCCGCAGACCAGGACCTCGCGGCCGTCGGCGGCGGCGCGTTCGCGCAGGTCCTTGAGGTAGGCCAGGAACTCGTCCATGAAACGGACCTTCTCGTCCTGGCGGTCGGTGCCGACCTCGCCGGAGGGCAGGTAGAGGGAGGCGATCGTCACACCGGGCAGGTCGGCCTCGACATAGCGGCCGCTGCCGTCGAACTCGGTCGAGCCGAAGCCGATCCGCACGGCGTCCGGTTCGCGGCGCGAGTAGAGGGAGACGCCGGCGCGCCCCTTGGCGGCGGCGGAAGCGTGCGTGACGTACCAGCCCTTCGGCGCACGGACCGCCTCGGGCAGTTGCTCCGGCTCGGCGCGCACCTCCTGCAGGCACAGCACATCGGCGGAGGTGTCGGCGAGCCACTCCACGAAGCCCTTCTTCGCGGCGGCGCGCAGACCGTTCACATTGACGGAGGTCACAGTCAGCACCCCGGCACGATACCGGCACACTGGACCAGGTCCAGAAACCAGCTTTCCCCAAGATTTTGCATAGACGTACTGTGAGCAGCATGAACATACGCCGCGTGTCCTTCGACCACCCCGATGCCGTCAAGCTCAACGACGAGGTCCAGGCGGAGTACCACGAGCGCTACGGCGACGGCGGCGACGCCACGGTCCTGGAGCCGTCCGACTTCGAACCGCCGCGCGGGGTCTACTTCATCGCCTACGACGAGGGCGACCGGCCCGTGGCCACCGGCGGCTGGCGCAGCCAGGACAGCAACGGCGAGGGCAACGAGGACGGCGACGCCGAGCTGAAGCGGATGTTCGTGATCCGGGAGATGCGCGGGCTCGGCATCGCGCGACGCATCCTCACCGCGCTGGAGGAGCACGCACGGGCGGCCGGGCGGCTGCGGATGGTGCTGGAGACCGGCACCGAGCAGCCCGAGGCCATCTCCCTCTACACCTCCAGCGGCTACGAGCCGTGCACGAAGTTCGGCTACTACCGTGCGTACGAGTCGAGCCGCTGCTTCGCCAAGCCGCTCACCCCGTGAGCCGGTTCAGCCTCTGAGGTAGGCCAGCACCGCGAGGACCCGCCGGTGGGTGTCGTCGGCCGGGGGCAGGTCCAGCTTGGTGAGGATGCTGCCGATGTGCTTGCCGACGGCCGCCTCCGAGACCACGAGCGTCCTGGCTATCGCGCCGTTGGACCTCCCCTCGGCCACCAGCGCCAGCACCTCCCGTTCGCGTACGGTCAGCCGGGCCAGCGGGTCGCGGCGGCGGCGCAGCAACTGCCGTACGACCTCGGGGTCGACGACCGTGCCGCCCACCGCGACCTCGCGCAGGGCGTCCACGAACTCCTCGACCTGGCCGACGCGGTCCTTGAGGAGGTAACCGACAGTCAGCGAGGCCAATTCGGGTGGCGCCGGGGCGGACCGGGTCGACGTCTGGGTGCGCGCGGGCGCCGATCCGGCGGCGGTCGCGGCCGGGCTGCGGGCGTCCGAGGGGGTGCGGGTGCTGAGCAGGTCGCAGGGGGTGGCGGCGGCCTCTCCGCGGACCAACCGGACGACACGGCTCGGGGTGTTCCTCGTGCTGGGCATCGCGCTCCTCCACACCGGCATCTCGCTCGCCGACACGATGGTGATGGCGGCCGCCGGCCGTCGCCGGGACCTGACGGCCCTGCGGCCGGCGGGGGCGACGCGCGCGCAGCTCCTGCGGCTCACCGCCGCCGAGGCCCTGACGGTCGTCTCGCTGGGCGGTCTGCTGGGCCTGCTGGTGCGGCTGTCAACCTCACCGGGATGTGGGGCGCGTTGCACCTCGACGGCGCCCCGGCGACGCTCGTCATGCCGTGGGCGGCCCTCGCCGGGACGACAGCAGCGCATCCTCGAACGGGGCGACCGCCTCCGCGCCCTGGAGTCCTCCCGCGAAGCCGACTTCGGCGCGGGCCGTGCGGAGCCGGTCGTCGCGGCCTGCGCGGCGATCGCGGTGGCTGCGGCCCTGACACCGGCGGCGGTGACCCTGCGCACCCGGCGACGAACACGACAGAGCCCCGTCGGCTCGAAGCCGACGGGGCTCTCTGCTGCGTGGACTTGAGGGGATTTGAACCCCTGGCCTCCTCGATGCGGACTACGGGCGGGGTGGTCGCCAGGTTTGCCGGGCGCACAAGGACGCCCGGCGGTTCGTCCTGTCGGACTCTGCCCGTATCGTGCACGCAGGCTCTGGATACACGACCGGCGAAGGGGAGCGCGCGTGGACGAGCGGGTCCCCGTCGACTTGATACATCTGTCCGACGGACGAGACGTGTCCCTCGTCCTGCGTGCGGTTGAGTACCACGAAGCCCCACGCGCCCGGGTGCGAGCCGAGTGCCTGATCACTACAGATTTCGTGAACGCCCGCTTGCAGACCGACATCCGGCTCGATCATCTCGAAGAGTGGGAGGAAGCACTGAGATGTCTCAGTGCGGGTGAAGACGCCGGCTGGCCGCAAGGGAGCCGAGGCCTGGAGCTGTACTTTCACCCACACGAAGACGGCTGGCTCTCCATCTCGGTCCACGACCCGGACAGGTTGACGGTGGCTCTGGGACTCGAGCCGCCGGCTGAGTGGATTGCTGAGCATGAGGCAAACCTTCAGTGTCTGCGTGACGCCTGCGGCGAGTCCTGAAGACGAGCATGACGTTGAAGGTGTACCCGTTCCGTGGGACGCCGCCCGCCGGGCATTGCGCAAGCGGGGCAGGCACCTTGGGAAACAGGATCCGGAGTAGTTGCTGTACCTCGCTGCGGTGCGGAATGGCCAAAGCCCCGGTCGGGAATCCCGACCGGGGCTTTGAGCTGCAGTGGACCTGAGGGGATTTGAACCCCTGGCCCCCTCGATGCGAACGAGGTGCGCTACCGGACTGCGCCACAGGCCCTTGCAACGAGTGAAACTCTAGCACCCCGATCGGCGTGCTTGGAAATCCGTTCCCCGAGGCCCGGGGGCCGGGCGTGGGGTGGCCGGGTGGCTCACTCGTTGGCCGCCCGGGGGCGCTCGCCGTCCTCGTACTGGTCGAAGAGCGGGGTGCGGCCGCGCTCGCGGGAGCGGCGGGCCGAGGCCGCGCGCCGGGCGTCGCTGCGCTCGTCGCCGTCCGCCGTCCGGGCGTCCGCGCCGTCCGGGTCCTCCGGCTGCTCGCCGGACACGTCGTCCGCGTCCGCCGTGTCCTGCTCCGGCGTGACCGGGCTGGACCGGGCGGAGCTCCACGCGTCCGGGGCGCCGAGGTCCACGTCGGTGGTGGCCCGGGGCGCGACGGGGGCGGTCACGTAGGTGGGCAGCGGGACCGGGACCGGGTCCCAGCTCTCGCCGTGGCCGGGCCGGCGCTGCCGCTCGCGCTGCTGGTCGACCCACTCCGCGTGGTCGGTCTGCTCGACGAGCGCCCTGCGGTCCGCGGCGAGGGCCAGCAGGCCGGGGTCGGTCTCGGGCTCAGGGGCGGCGTGCGGCTCCTCAGCACCGGCCTCGGGGCCGGGGTCGGCGCTCGCGGCGGCCGGGGCCGGGGCGCGGCGGCGGGGCTGGCGCTCCCGCAGGCGCTGTGCGGCGACCTCGGCGCGCCTTCGGTCCATCTGGAAGGCGAACCGCCGCCGCTCCTGGGCGCGCAGATAGGCGATGTACGCGCTGAGCAGGACGGCGGGGACACCGGGCGCCCAGAGGAACGCGAGGCCCCCGACGGCGGCGACGATCGCCCCGAGGGTGAAGGCGAGGAAGAGCAGGATCGTGGTGCGCCGGCGGCGCGCGAGTGCCTTCGAGCGCTGGGCGCGCGCGGCGGCCGCCTGCGCGCCGGGGTTGCGTCGGGCGGCCGGTACGGGCTGGCGGGCCGGGCGGGCGCTTCCCCCGGGCGCGGAATCCTGCGCGGGCGCGGAGTCGGGTGCCTGGTCGCGCGCGGGCTTGCCCGACGGTTCGCGCGCCGGATCGCGCGCCCCCTCCGGGCGGCCCTGGCCGCGCTCCTGCCCTCGCTCCTGCACCGGCGCCTTCGCCTGTGGACGCGTCGGAGGCATGGCGAAGGCCCGGACGTCCACCGATTCGGTGACGGCGTCCGGGGCGTCGGCGTTCTGCTCCCCCTCCTCGGTGGAGCGCGCCCGCAGGTCCCTGGCGTACCGGCGCTCCATGCCCGCCCTTCCGGACAGCAGCCGGATGGCGGTGCTGAAGCGTTCCGTCGGACGGGCCTCATTCAGCTCGTCCTGCCTACGGAGCCACATCGGCACCAAGTAGGCGGCCCAGGCCCCGACGATGACTGCGTAGATGAGGCCGCTGCTGCTCACGCTCACACGGTAGAGGGATCCGCATGAGGCCATCCGCCAATTGGGCCGGTGTGTCGCACGATCTGGCTGATATTTCGAGCTTTTTTTGCGACCGATGCGATCAGGCGATCATTTTCGAACGTTTATTCGGAGCCTTCCGGAGCTTTCGGGACTCCTTTTAATTGGACGCGTTCTGGGAGCGGGCGCGCCTCCACCGGCCCAGCAGGCCCTCCGGCACTTCCTCCGCCGTGAGCGCGAAGACGAGGTGGTCGCGCCAGGCGCCGTCGATGTGGAGATAGCGCGGCCGCAGCCCTTCCTCACGGAATCCGAGTTTCTCCACGACCCGGCGGCTGGGCCCGTTCTCGGGGCGAATGCAGACCTCGATGCGGTGCAGTCCGACGGTCCGGAAACAGTGGTCGACGACGAGCGCCACGGCCGTGGGCATCACTCCGCGGCCGGCCACCGCCTCGTCCACCCAGTAGCCGACGTGCCCGGAGCACATCGACCCCCAGGTGATTCCGGCCACGGTCAGCTGGCCGACGAGCCGCCCCTGGTACTCGATGACGAACGGCAGCATCCGTCCCGCGTTCGCCTCGGCGCGCAGGTGGCGGACCATCTGGCGGTAGGTCGGCCGGTGGGCGATCGGCCCGCTGGGCGCGGGCGGCGGGATGGTGGCCTCCCAGGGGCGCAGCCAGTCCCGGTTGCGCTGGTTCACCTCGCGCCACGCCCGCTGGTCGCGCAGCTTTATCGGCCGCAGGACGATGTCGCCCTCCGTCAGTTCGACGGGCCAGGATGCGCCGTTCAGCTCGCACCCCCTGTACTGGCTGCGGGTCTGGGGTGGTCTCCGCCCCGGATCTGGTCCACGGCGTGCCGCAGGAGGGGTTCCAGGACCGCGAGGCCGTCCTTCACCCCGCCGGTGGAGCCGGGCAGGTTGACGATCAGGGTCCGGCCCGCGACTCCGGCCAGGCCCCGGGAGAGCGCCGCCGTCGGCACCTTCTCCCTGCCGTGGGCGCGGATGGCCTCGGGGATGCCGGGCACCTCGTGGTCGATCACGCGGCGGGTCGCCTCGGGGGTGCGGTCGGTGGGCGAGATGCCCGTGCCGCCGGTGGTCACGATCACGTCGTAACCGGCCTCGGCGCCCGCGCGCAGCGCCGCCTCCACCGGGTCGCCGTCGGGCACGACCCGGGGCCCGTCGACCGTGAAGCCGAAGCCCTGGAGCCCTTCGGCGACCAGCGGGCCGCCCTTGTCCTCGTACACGCCGGCCGCGGCCCGGTTGGAGGCGGTCACGACGAGTGCCCGGTACCCCGCGTCCGTGTCCGCCGTCATGCCCGACTCCAGTCGCCCGACTTGCCGCCCGTCTTCTCCTCCACGCGCACGTCCGTGATGACCGCTCCCTTGTCGACCGCCTTCACCATGTCGATCACGGTGAGCGCGGCGACGGAGACCGCGGTGAGCGCCTCCATCTCGACGCCCGTGCGGTCCGTCGTCTTCACCGTGGCGCTGATCTCCACGGCGTCGTCCGCCACCGACAAGTCCAGTTTCACACCGGAGACGGCCAACGGGTGACAGAGCGGGATGAGGTCCGGGGTGCGTTTGGCGCCCATGATCCCCGCGATCCGCGCGGTGGCCAGCGCGTCGCCCTTGGGGACGCCCTCGCCGCGCAGCAGCTCGACCACGCGCGGCGAGACGAGGACGCGTCCGCTGGCGCGCGCGGTGCGGGCGGTGACGTCCTTGCCGGACACGTCGACCATACGGGCGGCGCCGGCGTCGTCGATGTGCGTCAGTCGGTCCTGCGTACTCATGCTGTGTCGGCACTCCCGGTCCGGGCCTGTTGTGCGCGACACGGTACCCCCAACCGGGAGTGCTCAGCCGAGCAGGACCACCTCGACCTCGGTGCCCGGCTCGACCGACTCCACGTCCTCGGGGACGACGATCAGCGCGTCGGCCTGCGCGAGGGCCGCCACCAGGTGGGAGCCGGCACCGCCGACGGGGCGGGCGACACCGTCGGCGCAGGTGGCGCGGAGGAACTGTCTGCGCCCCCTCGGCGAGGTGAGCGCCTTGTCGGCGGCCAACCGCGCACGTGTGGTGGGCCGGTGGACGTCCTTCAGCCCCATGAGGGTGCGGATCGCGGGCCGGACGAACAATTCGAAGGAGACGTACGACGACACCGGGTTGCCGGGCAGGGCCAGCAGGGGGATGTGGTCGGGGCCGATGGAGCCGAAGCCCTGGGGCTTGCCGGGCTGCATGGCGAGCTTGCGGAACTCGATGCCGCTGCCCGCCTCGTCCTCGTCGCCGACGTGCGACAGCGCCTCCTTGACGACGTCGTACGCCCCGACGCTCACGCCGCCGGTGGTGACGAGGAGGTCGGCGCGGACCAGCTGGTCCTCGATCGTGGAGCGGAGGGTCTCGGCGTCGTCGGCGACCGCGCCCACCCGGTAGGCGATGGCGCCGGCGTCGCGGGCGGCGGCGGTGAGGGCGAAGCTGTTGGAGTCGTAGATCTGGCCGGCGCGCAGCTCCTCGCCGGGCTGGACGAGTTCGCTGCCGGTGGACAGGACGACGACCCGCGGGCGGGGGCGCACGCGCACGGTGCCGCGGCCGATCGCGGCGAGCAGGGCGATCTGGGGCGGTCCGAGGACGGTGCCGGCCGCGAGGGCGCGGTCCCCGGCCTGCACGTCGCTGCCCTTCGCGCGGACGTGCGCGCGGGCCTCGGCGGGGCGGTACACGCGTACGTGCCCAGAGGCCTGCTCGGGGGCGAGGCTGCGGGCGCGCATCCCGCTGACCGGGCCCTCGCCGAGGCCTCCGTCGGTCCACTCCACGGGGACCACGGCCTCGGCGCCGCCCGGCAGCGGGGCGCCGGTCATGATCCGGGCGGCCTGGCCCGGCCCCACGTACAGCAGATCGGCCGCCTGGCCCGCGGCGACGTCCCCGACGACCTCCAGGGCCGCCGGGAACTCCTCGCTCGCGCCCGCGACATCCGCGACCCGCACCGCGTACCCGTCCATGGAGCTGTTGTCGAACGGCGGCAGGGAGACCGGCACCGTGACGTCGTCGACCAGGACACAGCCCTGGGCGTCGGGCAGTTGCAGCTCGATGGGTTCGAGGGGGCGGACGGTGGCGAGGATGTCCTCCAGGTGCTCGTCCACCGACCAGAGGTGCTCCTGTCCGGTGGGGCGGGGCGCGGCGGTGCTCAAAGTGGCTACATCTCCTCGGTGACGTAACTGCGAAGCCAGGACCGGAAGTCCGGACCCAGATCTTCACGTTCGCACGCGAGTCTGACAATGGCACGCAGGTAGTCGCCGCGGTCGCCGGTGTCATAGCGGCGGCCGTCGAAGACGACACCGTGCACGGGGCCGCCGACCTTCTCGTCCTGGGCGAGGAGCTGGAGGGCGTCGGTGAGCTGGATCTCGCCGCCGCGGCCGGGCTCGGTCTCGCGCAGGACGTCGAAGACGCTCGGGTCGAGGACGTAGCGACCGATGATGGCGTAGTTCGACGGGGCGTCGGCCGGGTCGGGCTTCTCCACCAGGCCGGACACCTTGACCACGTCGCTGTCGGGGGTGGTCTCCACGGCCGCGCAGCCGTAGAGGTGGATCTGCTCGGGGGCGACCTCCATGAGCGCGACGACGCTGCCGCCGTAGAGCTCCTGGACGTCGATCATCCGCTGGAGCAGCGGGTCGCGGGGGTCGATGAGGTCGTCGCCGAGCAGGACCGCGAACGGTTCCTGCCCGACGTGCGGGGCCGCGCACAGCACGGCGTGGCCGAGGCCCTTGGGGTCGCCCTGGCGGACGTAGTGCATGGTGGCGAGGTCGCTGGACTCCTGGACCTTGGCGAGGCGCCCCGCGTCGCCCTTCTTCTGGAGCGCCGACTCGAGTTCGTAGTTGCGGTCGAAGTGGTCCTCAAGGGGACGCTTGTTGCGGCCGGTGACCATGAGGACGTCGTCGAGGCCGGCGGACACGGCCTCCTCGACCACGTACTGGATCGCGGGCTTGTCCACGACCGGCAGCATCTCCTTGGGAGTGGCCTTGGTCGCCGGGAGGAACCGGGTGCCGAGGCCGGCTGCGGGGATGACAGCCTTGCTGATCCTGGGGTGAGACTGAGTCATGTCCGCAACCATATCCGGTGGCTTTGAGAGGAATCTGTAGCTCCGGTTAATACGTGTTCATTTGAGTGCATTGGAGCAGTGCGGGTGCGACCCATCAGCCGGGACGACGGCAGACCGGACTCTGACAAACATATGTTGCGGCGAGGGTTCCTCGACATGAGGAACAGATTGACGGCGGACGACGTGCGGACGGCGGCGGCCGCGCTGGCCGAGCACGCCCTGGAACTGCCCGAGTTGGCGCACGCGCGCACGGTGGCCGCGTACGTCTCCGTGGGCACCGAGCCCGGCACGCTCACGCTGCTGGACGCCCTGCGGGCCCGGGGGGTGCGTGTGCTGCTTCCCGCGCTGCTGCCGGACAACGACCTGGACTGGGCGGCCTACGACGGCGAGGGCTCCCTCGCGCCGGTCCGGCACGGGAAGAAGATGGAACTGCTGGAGCCCGTGGGCGAGCGGCTCGGCCCGGACGCCGTCACGCGCGCGGACGTGGTGCTGCTGCCCGGTCTCGCGGTCGACGCGCGCGGGATGCGCCTGGGGCGCGGCGGAGGGTCGTACGACCGCGTGCTGGCGCGTCTGGAACGGGCCGGCGCGCACCCCTCGCTCGTGGTGCTCCTGTACGACTCGGAGGTCGTCGGGCGTGTCCCCGCGGAGGCGCACGACCTGCCGGTGCGGGCCGTGGTGACGCCGTCGGGGGTGCGGCGCTTCACCTGAACTCACGGAAGCCCGGCACCGCTCACGGAAGCTCACGGGAACTCAGGGGAACTCATGCGAAGGGGCCCTCCACACGCGTGTGGAGGGCCCCTTCCTCAGTCGCTCACGGCTTGAGCACGAGGGTGTCGCTGGTGCTCTTGTCGACCGCCTTCTCCGAGAAGGACCAGTCGAGCAGTTCGCCCTTGGCCCACTTGCCGGTCTGGTCGGTGTAGTGGGCGCTGAAGGCGTGTCCGGAGGCGCCGGTGAGGTTGATCCACTTCGACTTGTCGAGGTCGTCGAGGTTGACCACCATGCGCATCGACGGCACCCAGACGACGCCGTAGCCGCCGGCCGCGTTCCAGCCGGTCGCGTCGACCGCGGCCTCGCCGCCGCCGAGCTTCCACGGGCCGCGGTTGAGGACGTACTGCAGGAAGCCGGGGCCGCTGGTGCCCAGGGTCTGGTTCTTCAGGAACAGGCGGTGCAGCCGGCCCCAGCTCCAGGTGTCGATGTCCTTGCCGAGCTTCGCGGTCAGCTCCCAGCGGGCGTCGATCATGGCGCGCTCGAACAGGTCGTCGCGGTTGGCGACGGCGCCCAGGCGGCCGCTGGCCGACTTGGGCGTCGTCCACCAGTCGCTGTCCTTCTTGTCCATCAGGTCGCGCACGACCTGGAACCAGCGGTCGCCGCCGTCCGGCTGCGCCTGGTCCGCGTCGCGCTGGCCGCACTCACGGACCTTGCCGGTGTCGTCGACCGGGCTGGTGCTCTTGGCCGGGTCGACCCACAGGCACTGGCCCTCGACGCGCAGTTCCTTGGGCAGCTTGTTGCCGAAGGCGAGCTTGAGGATGTTGCGCCAGACCGCGTTGAAGTAGGCGGCCGCGGCCGAGTCGGCGTCCTGGACGTAGTCCCAGCCCTGCAGCAGGTCCTGCGCCTCGCGGACGTCGGGGTCGTCGAGGTTGATCTTCAGCAGGGTCGGGACGAGCAGCTTGGCGACCTCGCTGCTGTTGTCCGTCTGCATCTGGCGCATGTCGTCGGTGGAGATCTTGCCGTCGCCCTTGATCTTCTGCTCGATCAGGTCGGTGATGCGCTGGCTGCGGGTGCCGTAGCCCCAGTCCGTGGTGAGCGTGTAGGGGTAGGCGTCGGGGTCGACGACGGCCTGGTTGGCGGTGACGATGTAGCCGCGCTTCGGGTTGTACTCGTAGGGCAGCGCGTCGAAGGGGATGACGCCGGTCCACTTGTTCCCGGAGTCCCAGCCGGCGACCGGGACGGAGCCGTCGTCGCCCTTCGCGCGCGTGGGGATCTTTCCGGGCAGCTGGTAGCCGATGTTGCCGTCGGTGTCGGCGTAGATCAGGTTCTGCGAGGGCACGTCGAAGGACTCGGCCGCGTCGCGGAAGCCGTCCCAGTCCTTCGCCTTGTCGATGGCGAAGACGGCGTCCATGGTGGTCCCGGCCTCCAGCGCGGTCCACTTCAGCGCGACGCCGTAGCCGTCGCCCCGGTCCGGTGCCGCGTTGTCGACGGTGGCCTTCTGGCCGACCTTCACGAGCTGCTTGCTGCGGTCGGACAGCAGGGGCATCCCGTCCTGGGTCTCCCGGACGACGATCTTCTTCGACGCGCCGCCGGCGACCTTGATGGTCTCCGTGCGCGAGGTGAAGGGCTTCACCTTGCCGTCGTAGAGGTAGCCGTCGCCGGAGAGCTTCTCCAGATAGAGGTCGGTGACGTCGGCGCCGGAGTTGGTCATGCCCCAGGCGATGTCCTGGTTGTGGCCGATTATCACGCCGGGCATGCCCGCGAAGGTGTAGCCCGAGACGTCGTACTGGCACGTGCTGGAGACGGTCCGGCAGTGCAGGCCCATCTGGTACCAGACGGACGGCAGCGAGGCCGACAGGTGCGGGTCGTTGGCCAGCAGCGGCTTGCCGGTGATCGTGTGGTCGCCGGAGACGACCCAGGAGTTCGAGCCGATGCCGTTGCCGTTCACGCCGACGGCCGTGGGCAGGTCCTCCAGGACGTTGTAGAGGCCCTCCAGCTGGCTCTGCAGGCCCGTGGCGTCCCCGGAGGTCCCGGAGCCGCTCGCCGTGCCGCTCGTGCCCGTGGTGCCCGTCGTACCGCTCGTGCCCGTCGTACCGCTCGTGGACCCGTCACCGGAGCCGCTCGTGCCGTCGCTCTGCCCGAACGCCTCGGTGAGCTCGTTGTACTCGCCCTCCTGGACGATCGTGTTCGACTGGCCGTCGACGGTGTACGGGTACTCCGGGTACAGCTCGGCGATCTGCTGCGGGCCGAGGCGGCTCGTCATCAGGGCGCGGTCGATCTCGTCCTGCATGTTGCCGCGCAGGTCCCAGGCCATCGCCTTCAGCCAGGAGATCGAGTCGACCGGGGTCCACTCGGCCGGCTTGTAGTCGTTGGCGAAGCCGAGCGCCGCGTACTCCAGGGAGATGTCCTCGGCGTCCCTGCCCTTGAGGTAGGCGTTGACTCCCTCGGCGTACGCCTTCAGGTACTTCTTGGTGGAGTCCGACAGCTTCTCGTCGTACTCCTTCTTCGCGATCCGGTCCCAGCCCAGGGTGCGCAGGAACTCGTCGTTGTCGATCTGGCCCTTGCCGAACATCTCCGACAGACGCCCGGAGGTCATGTGGCGGCGCACGTCCATCTCGTAGAACCGGTCCTGCGCCTGGACGTAGCCCTGCGCCATGAACAGGTCCTGGTCGGAGGACGCGTAGATCTGCGGGATGCCGTAGCCGTCCCGCTTCACGTCGACGGGCCCGGACAGGCCTTCGAGGGTGATCGAACCCTTGGTCTGCGGGAAGGAGGCCCGGACGGTGCTGATGGACCAGTAGCCGCCGAAGGCGAGGCCACCGATGACGGCCAGCACCAGTACGAGCACGATCAGACGGGCTTTGCGCCCCTTCTTCCTGCCGGACTTGCCGGGCTTGTCACCCGATGTGGCGGTGGTGTTGGGGGGCATCGCTGTCCTTGCTGTCCTAACGCGAGCGGCAGGCGGTCCTGGAGTGCTGGAGCAACCATAGGCGCAGGGGTCCGCGCCACTTGACGCGGAGTCGGGTACCAGCACGGAAGGATGTTCGATCCTGCCTCGCCGAGCGTCAAGAAATCGTCAAGAGTTAGGTAAGGTAACGAAGTAGTTGGGTCCGAAGCGCACCGCTTCGTGTCCCCTGTACGTGTGTGCCCGCGCGCGAGCCGCGCGCCAGGGAAGGGAACCGCCGCTGACTGTCCAGCACCTCAACCAGCTCCTGCTCGTCTGCTCGCTCGTCCTGCTCGTCGCCGTCGCAGCGGTCCGGATCTCCTCGCGCAGCGGGCTCCCCAGCCTGCTCGTGTACCTGGGGATCGGCGTCCTCATGGGCCAGGACGGCATCGGCGACATCCAGTTCGACAACGCGGAACTCACGCAGGTCATCGGATACGCGGCCCTGGTCGTGATCCTCGCCGAGGGTGGTCTGGGCACGAAGTGGAAGGAGGTCGGACCGGCACTTCCGGCCGCCTCCGTGCTGGCCCTCGCCGGGGTCGCGGTGAGCGTCGGCGTCACCGCCGCCGGCGCGCATTACCTGACCGGGCTGGAGTGGCGGCAGGCGCTGATCATCGGCGCCGTGGTGTCCTCGACGGACGCGGCGGCGGTCTTCTCCGTCCTGCGCAGGATCCCGCTCCCCGCGCGCGTGACGGGCACGCTGGAGGCCGAGTCCGGCTTCAACGACGCCCCGGTGGTCATCCTGGTCGTCGCCTTCTCGCAGACGGGCCCCGTCGAGCACTGGTACGCGCTGCTGGGCGAGATAGCCCTGGAGCTGGCCATCGGAGCGGCCGTCGGCCTCGCGGTGGGCTGGCTGGGCTCCTGGGGCCTCAGGCACGTCGCGCTGCCCGCCTCCGGCCTCTACCCGATCGCCGTCATGGCGATCGCGGTCACGGCGTACGCCGCCGGCGCCCTGGCCCACGGCAGCGGCTTCCTCGCCGTCTACCTCGCCTCGATGGTCATGGGCAACGCGAAGCTGCCGCACTGGCCCGCCACCCGCGGGTTCGCCGACGGGCTCGGCTGGATCGCCCAGATCGGCATGTTCGTCCTGCTCGGCCTGCTGGTCACCCCGCACGAGCTCGGGGACGACGTGTGGCCCGCGCTCGTCATCGGCCTGGTGCTGACCATGGTGGCGCGTCCGCTGAGCGTGGTGCTGTGCCTGACGCCGTTCCGGGTGCCCTGGCAGGAGCAGACGCTGATGTCCTGGGCCGGCCTGCGCGGCGCGGTCCCCGTCATCCTGGCGACGATCCCGATGGTGAGCGGCATCGAGGGCAGCCGGCGCATCTTCAACATCGTCTTCGTCCTGGTCGTCGTCTACACGCTGATCCAGGGGCCGACGCTGCCCTGGCTGGCCGGCCGGCTGCGTCTGGGCGAGGACTCCGAGGCCGCCGACCTCGGGGTCGAGTCGGCGCCCCTGGAGCGGCTGCGCGGGCACCTGCTGTCCGTCGCGATCCCCGAGGGCTCGAAGATGCACGGCGTGGAGGTCAACGAGCTGCGGCTGCCGGCCGGGGCCGCCGTCACCCTCGTCGTCCGCGACGGGAAGTCGTTCGTCCCGCTGCCGACGACCGTGCTGCGGCACGGCGACGAACTCCTCGTCGTCGCCACCGACCCCGTCCGGGACGCGGCCGAGAAACGCCTGCGCGCCGTGGGCCACGGGGGCAAGCTGGCCGGCTGGCTGGGCACCGACGAGGCGCGTTAAGTCCGCGTTTCGTACTGTTCACACCCCGTTCAATCAGAGGCGGGCTGACCCCGACGTGCTCATTTTCACAGGTAGGCCGGACCACACCCCCTGTACGATGAAGGCGCACCTTGATCGAACCAACTCTGCCTGACGCAGAGCTGGCGCGAACGTATGGCGGCCGGCACACCTCCCTCAGGGGCCCGGTATCTACCGCAGTAGCGCAAGAGGACAGCTCTCGGCGCCCCTCGCCCGCACAGTGGGGTCGCGCTACCAGGCGGCAGAAAGGCACGGGCCGTGGCGTCCACGGTCTCCATCGGATACGGACAACTGCTGCGCACCCGCGGCGCATGGACGTTCCTGCTGCCCGGCTTCGCGGCGCGCCAGCCGTTCGCGATGCTCACCCTCTCCATCGTGCTGCTCGTGCAGCACACCACCGGCTCCTACGGCGCGGCGGGTGCCGCCGCCGCGGTCACCGGTGTCTCCATGGCGCTGTTCGCGCCCTACAGCGGGCGCCTCGCCGACCGCTACGGCCAGCGCGCGGTGCTGGTCCCCGGCGTCCTCCTGCACGCCGTGGCCGGCCTGACCCTGACGGGGCTCGCCCTGGCCGACGCGCCCCTGTGGGCGCTGTTCGCGGCGGCCGTCCCCACGGGCGCCTCGGTGCCGCAGATCGGGCCCATGGTGCGGGCCCGCTGGGCCGTGAAGCTGAAGGGCTCCCCGCTGCTGACCACGGCGGCGGCCTTCGAGTCCGTCACCGACGAGCTGACCTTCGTCGTCGGCCCGCTGCTCGCGACCGCCCTGTGCACCACCGTGAACCCGGCCGCCGGACTGCTGACGGAGGCCTCCCTGACCCTGCTCGGCGGTCTGCTGTTCGCCGCGCGGAAGAGCACCCAGCCGCAGCCCGCCGCCACCGGGCACGCGCGCGTGGAGCACGCCTCCGCGCTGCGCGTCCCCGGTGTGCGGGTCCTGATCGTCACCTTCCTGGGCATCGGCTCGGTCTTCGGCGGCATGCAGGTCTCACTGGCCGCGTTCACCGAGTCGATCGGCGAGCCGGGCCTGAACGGCGTCCTGTACGGGACGTTCGCCGCGGGCAACATGCTCTCCGGTCTGGTCTGCGGCGCCATCGCCTGGAAGACCGCCCCGCGCCACCGCCTGGTCGCCGGGTACGCCGCGCTCGCTCTGACGGCCTCCGGCCTGTGGGCCGCGCACTCGGTGCTCGTGCTGGCGGGCCTGGGCCTGCTGGTCGGCATGTGCATCGCGCCCGCGCTGATCACCGGCTACACGCTGGTCGAGAGCCTGGTCCCGGCCGGGGCGCGCACGGAGGCGTTCACCTGGCTGACGGGCGCGGTCGCGCTCGGGCAGGCGGCGGCCGTCACGGTCGCCGGGCAGCTGGAGGACCGCTTCTGGGGCGGCGCCGGGTTCCTGGTGCCGATGGGCGGCACGCTGCTGGCCCTGGCCACCCTGCTGGCGCTGCGATCGCGGCTGGTGGCGCGGCCCCGGGGCCGTACGGTCGCACGTGGCGTCGGTCACCGCGTGCCGTTGACAGTGGACTGATTCCCGGGAATGCGTCACTATGGATCGTCGTTAGCACTCATTGAGTGAGAGTGCCAGGAGGAAGACAGTGCCGACCTACCAGTACCAGTGCACCGAGTGCGGCGAGGGCCTCGAGGCGGTGCAGAAGTTCACCGACGACGCTCTGACCGAGTGCCCCAACTGCGGTGGCCGCCTCAAGAAGGTGTTCTCCGCGGTCGGTATCGTCTTCAAGGGCTCCGGGTTCTACCGCAACGACAGCCGCGGCTCCTCGTCGAGCAGCTCGCCGGCGTCGGCGTCGAAGTCGTCGGCCTCCTCGGACTCCTCGTCCTCGAGCTCTTCCTCCTCGTCCTCGACGTCCTCCTCGGACTCGAAGTCGAGCTCCGGCACCTCGGCGGGCACCTCCGCCGCGTAAGGCTTCGCCCGGGACCCTGCCGTCGTCCGACGGCAGGGTCCTCGGTGTTTCCTGGACCGGTGACAGGCCGTGTTCGATTCCGGCTACTGTGCTGGCCATGGTGAAGGCAGACAGCGGCGCGGCAGAGATCGGCGTCATCGGCGGTTCGGGCTTCTACTCGTTCCTCGACGACGTCACCGAGATCCAGGTGGACACCCCCTACGGGTCGCCCAGCGACTCCCTCTTCCTCGGCGAGATCGCCGGCCGGCGGGTCGCGTTCCTGCCCCGGCACGGACGCGGGCACCACCTGCCGCCCCACCGGATCAACTACCGGGCCAATCTGTGGGCGCTGCGTTCGGTCGGGACGCGCCAGGTCCTGGGTCCGTGCGCGGTGGGCGGTCTGCGCCCCGAGTACGGGCCCGGCACGCTGCTGGTGCCCGACCAGATGGTCGACCGTACGAAGTCGAGGGTCGCGACCTACTTCGACGGGCTGCCGCTGCCGGACGGCGGCGTGCCCAACGTGGTTCACGTGTCCCTGGCCGACCCCTACTGCCCCGCCGGGAGGGCCGCCGCGTTGAAGGCGGCGCGCGGACGGGAGTGGGAGCCGGTGGACGGCGGGACGCTGGTCGTGGTCGAGGGGCCGCGGTTCTCGACCCGCGCCGAATCGTCGTGGCACCGGGCGCAGGGCTGGTCGGTGGTGGGCATGACGGGCCACCCCGAGGCGGCGCTCGCCCGTGAACTGGAGCTGTGCTACACGTCGCTGAACCTGGTCACCGACCTGGACGCGGGCGCGGAGAGCGGTGAGGGCGTGTCGCACGAGGAGGTCCTGACGGTGTTCGCGGCGAACGTGGACCGGCTGCGGGGCGTGCTGTTCGACGCGGTGGCCGCGCTGCCGCCGAACGAGGAGCGGGACTGCGCATGCGCCGGGGCGCTGGGCGGGATGGATCCCGGGTTCGAGCTGCCGTAGCGGAACCCGCCGTTCGGGCGAGGGAGTTTTCCACAACCCGTGGACGGTCCACCGGCTCCGGCGGGCGGCGGCGCCAAGGGTCATCGTGGTCGGGCAAGCCGATCCCTCTCCGCAGGTGGTGGTCCCGATGTCCCCTCGTCCTCCCGCGCACCCCGTCCCTCCTCCGTACGAGGTGCCGCAGTTCCCTCCCGTGCGGGTCGGGAGCGGGTGGTGCCGGCTGGACCGGCTCGTGCGGAACCGGCAGCGGGCCGTCGCGCTCGGCCTCGCCGTCACCGCCGCCGCGCTCGTGGCCGCGGGGCCGGGAGGCGGTGCTCCGGCGCCGGCTCGCGGGCACCCGGACGCGGGCCCGTACGCCCGTGCCCACCCGCCGGCAAGCGGCCCGGTCCGCGGGCGTCCCGCGGCCGGGAAGGTGACGGCGCCGGTGCGGATCGCCGACGCCGAGACCGTGCGGCTGCTGCGGCCCGGTGACCGGGTCGACGTCATCGCCGTGACCGCCGCCGGGCGGACGGCGGCCGAGGACCAGGCTCGGGTGGTCGCGCGCGGGGCGCTCGTGACGAAGGTGCCCGAGCCGCTGGAGTCGTCCGTGGGCGCCGGTGACGGCGGCGCGCTCGTCGTGCTGTCGGTGCCCCGCTCCGCCGCGGCCCGCCTGGCGGGCGCGAGCGCGACGGGCCGGCTGGCGGTGACGGTGGGGTGAAGAAGAGGTCAAGTCCTTCGTCGGTACCGCCGAACGGGGCACAGGCGGCTCAGGGTCACGTAGGTTGCGGAGCTGTTCGTTCCCCACCGTGTGCCACGGCCCGTGCAGATGAGGAGAGCCCCCGAGGTGAGCGAGAAGAAGAAGGAACCGAGCGTCCTGCAGGGCTTCAAGGCCTTCCTGATGCGCGGGAACGTCGTCGATCTGGCAGTGGCGGTGGTCATCGGCGCGGCCTTCACGAACATCGTGAACTCGGTGGTGAAGGGGATCATCAACCCCGTCATCGGCGCGATCGGCACGAAGAACCTGGACGGCTACAGCTCCTGCATCAAGGGCCCCTGCACCGGTGCCGGCGACAGCGCGACGGGCGTTCGCCTCCTGTGGGGCTCGGTCCTCGGCGCCACCCTCACGTTCGTGATCACCGCGGCGGTGGTCTACTTCCTGATGGTGCTGCCCATGGCGAAGTACCTGGCACGGGTGGAGGCCCGCAGGAAGGCGCGGGAGACCACGCAGGAGGTCATCGAGGTGACCGAGCTGGAGGTGCTCAAGGAGATCCGCGACGCGTTGGTCGCCCGGCGCGGGCCCGGCCCCGGCGAGCGGTAGTCACCCGCTCCTCGCCGGCGGTTCAGAGGTGGTGCGGCGGCTTCTCGTCCAGGAAGCGCCTGAGATCGGCCGCGCTGTCACCGGACGCGGCCGGACGCTCGCCCCACCCGCGGTCCGTGTCGTCCGAGGACTGCTGGTCCAGCGGGTCGTCGAAGACCAGCGCGGGCTTGGGGGCGCGCGGCTCGGGGGCGGCGGGGGTGCTCATGCCACCAGGGTACGGCCCCGCGCACGCACCAGGACTTCCCTGCCGCGCCGCGGCCCCCGGCGTCCGGGGCCACCGGCCACCGGGCCACCGGGCCACCGGGCCACCGGGCCACCGGGCCACCGGGCCACCGGGCCACCGGGCCACCGGGATGCTCGTACCGCGTCCCGGGCTGGGCGAGACTGGCTGCCATGACAGTTGACGCTCTGACGGACGTCGCGGGCGTGCGGGTGGGGCATGCCACCCGTGTCGGCGGCGGTTGGCTCACCGGGACCACGGTCGTGCTCGCGCCGGAGGGCGGTGCCGTCGCCGCCGTGGACGTGCGCGGCGGCGGTCCCGGCACCAAGGAGACCGACGCGCTCGACCCGCGCAACGTGGTGCAGCGGGTGGACGCGGTCGTGCTGACCGGCGGCAGCGCGTACGGGCTCGACGCGGCGTCCGGTGTGATGGCCTGGCTGGAGGAGCGGGGGCGCGGGGTGCCCGTCGGTGCGGACCCCGCGCACGTGGTGCCGGTGGTGCCCGCCGCGTGTGTCTTCGACCTGGCGCGGGGCGGTGACTTCCGGGCCCGTCCGGACGCGGCCCTCGGCCGGGCCGCGGTCGAGGAGGCGGCGGCGAGCGCGGCCGGGGCGCCGGTCCCCCAGGGGTGTGTGGGCGCCGGGACGGGCGCGGCGGTCGGACCGATGAAGGGCGGCGTCGGCAGCGCGAGCGTCCTCCTCGACTCGGGGATCACGGTGGCCGCGCTGGTGGTGGCCAACGCGGTGGGCTCGGTGACGGATCCGGAGACGGGGGTGCTGTACGGGGAGCTGTTCCAGGGACGCGTCGAGTACCCGGAGGCGCGTGTGCACGAGGAAGCGCGCCGGCGTCTCGCCGAGAGCGCCGCGAAGAACGCCCCTCCCCCGCTGAACACGACGCTCGCGGTGGTCGCCACCGACGCGGAGCTGACGAAGGCGCAGGCGCAGAAGCTGGCCGGCACGGCGCACGACGGCATCGCGCGCGCCGTGCGTCCGGTGCACCTGCTCCACGACGGGGACACCGTGTTCACCCTGGCGACGGGCGCCCGCCCGCCGGCCTCCGAGCACCCGCTGGCCCTGAACGAGATCCTCGCGGCGGGCGCGGACGCGGTGACCCGCGCGATCGTACGGGCCGTCCGCGCGGCCGAGTCGGTGGAGGGACCGGGCGGGGCGTGGCCGTCCTATACGGAGTTGTACGGGCGTACGGAGTTGTACCGGCGCTGACCACGGCGTCGTGCGCGCCGGCGACGGCACCGTGCGGTGGCCCGGAGTCGCCGCACGGCCGCCGCCCCGGTGCGGGAGCAACGACCGTCGGGGGGAGGGGGATTGTCGCGGTTCTGTCACGTGATGGCGTTCAGTGCGTCGGGGAGGGAACCCCGCCGGCGGCCGGGGCCCTCCTTCTTCACGTACCTGAGCGGATCTCGCACATCACATGAAGCTGGAGCAGCCCGTGACAACGCCGGACATAGCAGCGCGTCGCGTCCTGGGAGCCTGTGCCGTCCTGGTGGCCGGCGCCCTGACCCTGACCGCCTGTGGCGGAAGCGCCAACGCGAAGGACGACGCCAAGGGCGGCAAGGGGAGTTCGTCCAAGACGTCGACCGCGAAGATCGTCATCTCGGCCAAGGACGGCTCGACGGGCGCGTCCATCAACACGACCGGGGTGAGGGTCAGTGACGGCCGGCTGACCGAGGTGAGGATGACGGTGGCCGGGACCGGGCAGACCGTGCCGGGCTCGCTGTCGGCGGACGGCGGCAGCTGGAAGCCGAAGGAGCAGCTGGAGCGCGGGACGAAGTACGAGATATCGGCGACCGCGAAGGACGCGAACGGCAAGGTGGCCGCCGCCGACTCCGTCTTCACCACGGTCACCTCGGCCGGCAGCTTCATCGGGACGTACACGCCGGACAACGGGACGACGGTCGGGGTCGGGATGCCGGTGTCGTTCACGTTCGACAAGGTGATCAGCGACAAGAAGGCCGTGCAGTCGCACATCACGGTGACCTCCAGCAGCGGACAGCAGGTGGTGGGGCACTGGTTCGGGGCGCAGCGGCTCGACTTCCGGCCCGAGGAGTACTGGAAGGCCGGTTCCAAGGTCACGATGAAGATCGACCTGGACGGGGTCGAGGGCGCGAACGGCGTCCACGGGGTGCAGAAGAAGACGGTGACCTTCACGATCGGCCGCTCGCAGGTCTCCACGGTCGACGTGGACACGGAGATGATGACGGTGGTGCGGGACGGGCAGGTCCTGAAGAAGGTGCCGATCTCCTCGGGCAGCCCGCAACACACCACGTACAACGGCCAGATGGTGATCTCGGAGAAGTTCACGCAGACGCGGATGAACAGCCAGACGGTCGGACTGGGCGGGGAGTACGACATCCCGGACGTGCCGCACGCGATGCGTCTGACGACGTCCGGCACGTTCATCCACGGCAACTACTGGTACAACAAGGGCAATCCGCCGTTCGGCCGGGAGGGCACCAGCCATGGTTGTGTGGGCCTGGCGGACACGCAGGGCGCGCAGGGCGACACTCCCGCCAAGTGGTTCTACGACAACTCGCTGATCGGGGACGTCGTGATCGTCGAGAACTCCCCCGACAAGACGGTGGCGCCGGACAACGGGCTCAACGGCTGGAACATGCCGTGGGCCGAGTGGACGGCCGGGAGCGCCGCCTAGGAGCTGGCGTCCGGGGGGACGGGGCTTCGGGCCAATCCGTCTCCCACCGGCGGGTTCTGCCGGCGCGTCGGGCCGTACGGGAATTTTCCGTACGGCCCGGGCGTTTTTCCCGGCGTACGTTTTCTCGGTTCCCGGACATGATGTCCGACCGAGGGGCTACGGTATGCACCCACAAGGTGACATGCAGCAACGCCGGGAGAAACCTTGAGCGTTCCGTACGAGACAGCAGCGTACGAACCAGCCGAGTCGCCCGAGTCTCCGGAGGAGCACCTCGCGCGGCTTCTCGGTCGTGCCCTGAACTCGTTCGAGCTGCCGGACGACGTGCTTCGGCGGCTCGACTGCGCGCTGGCACACGACAGCTCGCTGCACTCGGCGCACCACAGCGCGGGTCTGCACCGTGAGACGTACCGGCACACCTGGCTGCTGGCCGACGGCTGTGCGCTGACCCTGTGGGAGCTGGTGCACAACACCGCGCCGGGCAGCGAGCCGCAGCACGAGGTGTACGTGGACGAGGAGGAGCTGCGCACCGCGACGGCACGGCTGCCGTTGCCGCCGGACGAGCCGGACTTCGAGCTGCCGGTGCTGGTGCCGCTGGCGCAGGTCTCCGCGCCCCGGCACGTGTACGTGCCGGACGACTCGGCGGACCACGCGCGCCGGCTGCTGCGCCGGGCGGAGAACAGCGACCGGCCCGGCTCGGAGACCGCCGAGCTGCTGAGGTCGGCGTTCGCCCACCAGATCACCCAGGCCTTCGGGCGGCCGTGCCGGGCGGGGCGTATCGGTCTCGGCTTCTCGCTCTACGAGCACGCGTTCCTGTTGCGGGACGGCCAGGAGATCTCCCTGTGGGAGGTCGAGCACACGGCGACGCCCGACGGACGGCACATGTGTGAGGTGTATCCGTCGGAGGCGGAGGCCCGGGAGGCGATGGAACGGCGGGCGGCGCGGGTCTCCTGACGGTGCGGGTCACCTGACAGCACGGTGACCTGACCGCACGGATGCTTGACGGCGCGGGCCCTCGGACGTGCCGAGCGGCCGGCCGCGGTCCCTGGCGTGGGGGCCGCGGCCGGCCGCTCGGGCCGGTGCCGGGTGGGGGTTACGCGGCGACGGGCTGCTTCGCGCCGGTGGCCGGGGTGGCCGCGTCCTCCGCAGCCGTGGCCGCGGTGCCGTCGGCCGGCTTGCGCAGGCCCTTGAGGACGATCACCAGGCCCGCCGTCACGGCCGTGCCGATGGCGATGGCCAGCAGGTACAGGAACGGCTTGCCGATGAGGAAGGTGACCCAGATGCCGCCGTGCGGGGCGCGCAGGGTCGAGCCGAAGGCCATGGCCAGGGCACCGGTGACCGCGCCGCCCGCCATGGAGGCGGGGATGACGCGCAGGGGGTCGGCCGCGGCGAACGGGATCGCGCCCTCGGAGATGAAGGAGGCGCCGAGGACCCAGGCCGCCTTGCCGTTCTCGCGCTCGGCCGGGGTGAACAGCTTCTTGCGGACGGTGGTCGCGAGGGCCATGCCCAGCGGGGGCACCATACCGGCGGCCATCACGGCGGCCATCACCTGCATCGCGGAGTCGCTGGGGTTCTGCACGGCGATGCCGGCCGTGGCGAAGGCGTAGGCGACCTTGTTGACCGGGCCGCCCAGGTCGAAGCACATCATCAGGCCGAGCAGGATGCCGAGCAGGATCGCGTTGGTGCCGGAGAGGCCGTTGAGCCAGTCCGTCATCGCCTTCTGCGCCTCGGCGATCGGCTTGCCGATCACGATGAACATCAGGAAGCCGACGAAGATCGAGGAGACCAGCGGGATCACGACCACCGGCATGATGCCGCGGAGCACCGGCGGTATCTTCACCCGCTGGATGGCGAGGACCACGCCACCGGCCAGCAGACCCGCGACCAGGCCGCCGAGGAAGCCGGCGCCGATGTTGACGGAGATCATGCCGCCGACGAAGCCGGGCACGAGGCCGGGCCGGTCCGCCATGCCGAAGGCGATGTATCCGGCGAGGACGGGGATCAGGAAGCCGAAGGCGACCGCGCCGATCTGGAACAGCAGCGCACCCCAGCTGTCGACCTGGCCCCAGTCGAAGTGTTCGGTGACCGGCTTGGCGCCGTTGATCTGGTAGCCGCCGATCGCGAAGCCGAGGGCGATCAGCAGACCGCCCGCCGCGACGAACGGGACCATGTAGCTGACGCCGGTCATCAGCCACTTGCGCAGCTTGGTGCCGTAGCTGTCGCCGGGGTCGCCGGCGCGCTCGACCGGGGTGGAGCCCGCTCCGGCCGCGGCGGTCACCTCTCCGCGGGCGGCCTTCTCACGCACCTGGGTGATCAGTTCGGCGGGACGGTTGATGCCCGCCTTCACGCCGACGTCGACGGTCGGCTTGCCGGCGAAGCGGTCCTTCTCGCGCACGGGGACGTCGTGGGCGAAGATCACGCCGTCCGCGGCGGCGATGACGGCCGGGTCGAGCCGGGTGAAGCCGGCCGAGCCCTGCGTCTCGACGGTCAGCTCGACGCCCGCCTCGCGGCCCGCGTTCTCCAGGGACTCGGCCGCCATGTAGGTGTGGGCGATGCCCGTGGGGCAGGAGGTGACGGCGACGATCCGGAAGGGCCGGTCGTCCGGGGCGGGAGCGGTGGCCGTGGCGGCGCCGGCGGAGGCCGCCGCCGGCGCCGCCACGGAGTCCTCGGTGGTGACCGCGGTGCCGGTGTCCGCGGTCTCGGTGCCCTCGGAAGCGCTCTCGGCCGGGGCGGCCGGCGCGACCGGGGCCTCGTCCCCGCGGATCAGGGCCGCCGCGACCGCCGGGTCCCCGGCCGACCGCAGCGCGTCGGTGAACTCGCCGTTCATCAGCTGGCGGGCGAGGGACGACAGGATCGTCAGATGGGCGTCGTCGGCGCCGGCGGGAGCGGCGATCAGGAAGATCAGGTCGGCGGGTCCGTCCGCCGCGCCGAAGTCGATCCCGGCGGCGCTGCGGCCGAAGGCGAGGGTCGGCTCGGTGACGTGTTCGCTGCGGCAGTGCGGGATGCCGATGCCGCCGTCGAGACCGGTCGGCATCTGAGCCTCGCGGGCGGCCACGTCGGCGAGGAAGCCCTCCAGGTCGGTCACCCGGCCCAGGGCCACCATGCGTGCGGCGAGGGACCGCGCGGCGGCTTCCTTGGTGTCGGCGGACAGGTCGAGATCGACCAGGTCCGAGGTGATCATGTCACTCATCGCGGGCTCCTTCGCACGCGTATCGCCCGGAGCGTGGGGTGGGCGGGGCTGGGGGTGGGGACGGGAGTGGGGGGTGGGGCGGGGAGGGGGGAGGCGGTGAGTAACAGGACGGTCGTCATGACACCGGCTCCTTCAGTTCGCGGTCCACCGGCACCTCCGCCGTGACCGTCACCGCCGCCGGGTCCAGATCGCCCGGGGTCGGCATCACGCTGCCGGGCAGCTGGACGGCTGCCGCGCCGTGGGCGACGGCGGAGGCGAGCGCCGCCGGGCCGCTGCCGCCGGCGATCAGGAAGCCGGCGAGGGAGGAGTCGCCCGCTCCCACGTTGCTGCGTACGACGTCGACACGGGCGCTCGCGAACCAGGTTCCGGTGTCCTCGACGAGGAGCTGGCCGTCGGCGCCGAGGCTGGCGAGCACGGCGCGGGCGCCCATCTGCCGCAGTTCCTCGGCCGCCTTCACCGCGTCGCCGACCGTCGCCAGGGGGCGGCCGACGGCCTCGGCGAGTTCCTCGGCGTTCGGCTTCACCACGTCGGGCTGCTCGCGCAGGGCTTCGAGGAGGGCGCGGCCCGAGGTGTCGAGCGCGATGCGCGCTCCTCCGGCATGCGCCCGTGCGACGACCTCGGCGTACCAGGAGGGGGCGAGGCCCCGGGGCAGGCTGCCGCAGCAGGCGATCCAGTCGGCGTCGCGGGACTGCTCGCGCACCGTCTCCAGGAGCAGTTCCTGCTCCTCGGCGGAGAGCTCCGGACCGGGCGCGTTGATCTTGGTGAGGACGCCGTCGGACTCCGCGAGCGCGATGTTGGAGCGGGTGGCTCCGGTGACCGGGACCGGGGCGACCTCGATGCCCTGCGCGTCGAGCAGGTCGGCGACGAGCGCGCCCGGCGCACCGCCGAGGGGCAGGACGGCGACCGTGCGCCGTCCGGCGGCCGCGACGGCGCGCGAGACGTTCACGCCCTTGCCGCCCGGGTCCATCCGCTCGCCGGTGGCGCGGATGACCTCGCCGCGGTCGAGGGAGGGGACCTCGTAGGTGCGGTCGAGGGAGGGGTTGGGGGTGACGGTGAGGATCACGCCTGCGCTGCTCATGCTCGTACCACTTCCGTGCCGCCGCGCTCGATGGCGGCCGCGTCGTCGTCGCTCAGCCCGCTGTCGGTGATCAGCAGGTCCACGTCGCTCAGGCCGCCGAAGCGGGCGAAGTGCTCCTGGCCGTGCTTGGAGGAGTCGGCGAGCAGCACCACCCGGCGCGCGGCGGCGACGGCCGCCTGCTTGACCGCGGCCTCGGCGAGGTCGGGGGTGGTCAGCCCGTGCTCGGCGGAGAAGCCGTTGGCGGCGACGAACAGGACGTCCGCGCGGATCTCGCCGTAGGCGCGCAGCGCCCAGGCGTCCACGGCGGCGCGCGTACGGTGGCGGACGCGCCCTCCGACGAGGTGGAGCTGCATGCCCGGGTGGTCCGCGAGGCGGGCCGCGATGGGCAGGCTGTGGGTGACGACGGTGAGCTCGGCCTCCAGCGGGATCGCCGCCGCGAGGCGGGCGACCGTGGTGCCGGCGTCGAGGATCATCGTGCCCTCGGAGGGCAGTTCCGTGAGGGCCGCCTTGGCGATGCGGTCCTTCTCGTCGGCGGAGGTGCCCTCCCGTTCGGCGAGGTCCGGTTCGAAGTCGAGGCGTCCGGCCGGTATGGCACCGCCGTGCACGCGGCGTACCAGGCCGGCGCGGTCGAGGGCCTTCAGGTCGCGGCGGATCGTCTCCGCGGTGACCTGGAACTCCTCGGCCAGCGACAGGACGTCCACCCGGCCGCCCTCGCGGGCGAGCCGCAGGATCTCCTGCTGCCGCTCCGGTGCGTACATGTCCGCGCTCGCCTCCGACTCGTGTCCGGCGTCCGGTCGATGTCCGACTGGTGTCCGGCTCATGCCCGAACTTGTGGTTTCGCTGCGAGGCTACGCCCGGATTTCCGGAAAGTAAACAGTTTCGGGCCTGATTCGGGCATGAACGGACTTCGGTCGTCGAAGTGCGGTGTCAAGCTGACGCATTAGGCCAGGTCACGTCCTACTACTGCGGCATGCTCGGGCGTATGACGACGGACACCCCGGCCCGGCTGCTGCAGTTGCTCTCCCTTCTCCAGACGCCCCGCGAATGGCCCGGCGGCGAGCTGGCCGAACGGCTCCGGGTGTCCCGGCGGACCGTGCGCCGGGACATCGACCGGCTGCGTGAGCTGGGGTATCCGGTGCAGGCGAGCAAGGGCGCGGACGGCGGGTACCGGCTGGTCGCGGGCAAGGCGATGCCGCCGCTGGTGCTGGACGACGAGGAGGCGGTGGCGATCGCGGTGGGCCTGCGGGCGGGGGCCGGGCACGCGGTGGAGGGCGTCGACGAGGCGTCCGTGCGCGCCCTGGCCAAGCTGGAGCAGGTGCTGCCGGCCCGCCTGCGCCACCGCGTCGCCACGCTCCAGGCCGCGACCACTCCGCTGACCAGCGGGGACGGAGCGAGCATCGCGCCCGAGACGCTGACCGTGATGGCGTCCACGGTCGCGGGACGGGAACGGCTGCGGTTCGCCTACCGGGCGAAGGACGGCACCGAGTCGCGGCGGCTGACCGAGCCGTACCGGCTGGTGTCGACGGGGCGCCGCTGGTACCTCGTGGCGTACGACCTGGACCGGGCGGACTGGCGGACGTTCCGGGTGGACCGGGTGCGGGAGCCGTTCGCGACCGGCGCGCGGTTCGCCCCGCGGGAGCTGCCGACGGGCAGTGCGGCGGAGTACCTGCGGCGCTCGCTTCAGGGGCAGGCGTACACGTACGAGTTCGACGTCGCCTTCGAGGAGCCGCCGGAGTCCGTCGCGGCGCGGCTGCCCGCGTGGATGGGGCAGCCGGAGGCGGACGGCGAGGGCGGGAGCCGGCTGCGCGGGTCGACCAGCGATCCGGTGGACTGGCTGGCCCTGCGGCTGGCGATGCTGGGATGCGAGTTCTCGGTGCGGGGGCCGAGGGAACTGACGGAGTGCGTGAGGGAGTTGGGGGCGCGGTTGGGGAGGGCGGGGGCGGCGGGGACACGGGCTGAATCAGGCGCCCCCGGGGCCGGCGGGGGCACGGGCTGAATAGACACCCCAGGGCGACAAGGGACGCGGACCGAACCAGACACCCCCGGGGGCCGGCGCCGCCCGAGCGTGGCCGTCCGCCCTCCCCGCATCCCCCTCACCGCTGGTCCGCCGGCCGCTCCCCCTCCGTGTCCTCCCAGGCGAACCCCCGCAAGGCCTCCAGGTTGTTCATCGCCAGGGCTGCCGGGCTCCTGGGGCCGGTGGCCGGGGTGTCGGTCGCGGCCCAGCTCTCCACGGCCACCCGGACCGCGGCGCTCGCGACGGCGGCGGCGAAGCGCCGGTGAGGTGTGATCCCGGTGTCCCGGGAGAGCCGGGCCGTCAGCACCTCCGCCAGCGCCTCCTCCGAGGCCTGGCAGACCTCGGCCCAGACCTTGCCGAGGGCGGGATTCGTGCCCGCCAGGCGGATCAGGGTGCGGACCCAGTCCCAGGAGGCGGCGGAGACGCCCCGGCCCGGCACGAGGGTGTGCTGGACGGCGTGGGCCAGGGCCTCGGGGAGGGCGAGTTCGGGCGGGGCCTCGCGGACCGCTTGAGCCCAGCGCTGGGCGCCCGCCGCGTAGAGGGGGGCGACGGCCTCTTCCTTGGTGGCGAAGTAGCGGTAGAAGGTGCGGGGGGCGATGCCCGCGGCGTGGGCGATGTCCTCGGCACGGGTGGCCTTCGGGCCACGGGCGGCGAAGAGACCCGCCGCCGCCTTGGCGATCTCCATCCGGGTCGCCGCCTTGCGCCGCTCGGTCAGGGAGGCCGTCGCGGGGGTGGAGCTGGTCACGTCGGCAGGCTATGCCCATGTGGCACAATCTGCCATCCGGGCGGGCCACCCCGTGGTTCAGGTACGGGGTGCCCCGCCCACCTCGGCGTGCGAAGAGCGAGCCGGCGCGCCGGAGTTGCGAGCCGGGCTCCGGCGCCCGGGGGAAGGCGCCGAAGCCCGGCTCGGGGAGAGTCCCGGCGCCGGGGGGATGTGCGTCGGGACGTGGTCCTGGTGAGGGTGCGGACGGCTGCCGAGGGGCTTCAGGGCTCCGGCGGCGATGCGAACTCCCGTGCCCTGAAGTCTTGTTCCCCGGTCCTGTGGGTTGAAGCGGCGTTGTGAAGCCATGTTTGCGCGGGGACGCGCCACCCGGCGCACGCGGGCGGACCGGGTGCCCGGGTGAGGGCCTGCGAGCTCTAGGCGGCCGCCTCGAACCCCGTGTCCCGCGCCAGCTTCTTCAGCTCCAGCAGCGCGTGCTTCTCGATCTGGCGGATGCGTTCGCGCGTCAGGCCGTGCTCCTTGCCGACCTCCGTGAGCGTGCGCTCGCGGCCGTCCTCGATGCCGTACCTCATCTTGATGATGGAGGCCGTACGCGGGTCGAGGCGGTCGATCAGGCCGTCGAGTTCCTCGCTGCGCAGCAGCGTCAGCACCGACTGCTCGGGCGACACCGCCGAGGTGTCCTCCAGGAGGTCACCGAACTGGGTCTCGCCCTCGTCGTCCACCGACATGTTCAGCGAGACCGGGTCACGGGCCCAGTCCAGGACGTCGATGACGCGCTCGGGGGTGGAGCCGAGCTCGGCGGCGATCTCGAGGGGCTCGGGGTCGCGGCCGTGCTCCCGGTTGAACTCGCGCTGGACACGGCGGATCCGGCCGAGCTCCTCCACGAGGTGGACGGGCAGGCGGATCGTGCGCGACTGGTCGGCGATCGAGCGGGTGATGGCCTGGCGGATCCACCAGGTGGCGTACGTCGAGAACTTGAAGCCCTTGCGGTAGTCGAACTTCTCCACCGCGCGGACCAGACCGGCGTTGCCCTCCTGGATCAGGTCGAGCAGGGGCAGGCCGCTGCGGGGGTAGCGGCGGGCGACCGCGACGACCAGACGGAGGTTGGAGCGGATGAAGACGTCCTTGGCGCGCTCGCTCTCGGCGACCAGGGCCCGAAGCTCCTCGCGGGTGGCGTCCGCCCTGGACTCCTCGTACCCGTCGAGGACCTGTTGCGCGAACACACCCGCCTCGATGATCTGGGACAGCTCGACTTCCTTGGCGGCGTCGAGCAGCGGCGTGCGCGCGATCTCGTCGAGGTACATGCCGACCAGGTCGCGGTCGGCGATCTCGCCGCCATGGGCGCGAACACTGCTTGCCGCGTCGGTCCCGCCGGTGGCGGACTGACGACGGGCGACGGCACGGGTTGCCATGCGTGCTCCCTTGCGATGGTGGGGTCAGCGGGTGGTCCTTGGACACCGCGCACTCGCTCAGCGTCCCTGGACTGATCCGGGACTCTTCTCGGGTGCCCTGCATCCGATGGAAACAACGACTGGAATCAGGACAGAATTCCCAACCTGCACCCCGATTTTTCTGATCATGCAGTACCCTGTCCGGCCATCGTCAGGCCACACGGGGAGACGCGATGTCGTCGGAACGTACAGAGGTGCAGGTCAGGCCAGGAGTCGAGGGAGACCTCAAGGCCCTCACCGATCTCTACAACCACTACGTACGTGAGACGTCCATCACCTTCGATACCGCGGTGTTCACTCCGGAAGAGCGCCGTCCTTGGCTGCTCTCCCACCCTGAAGACGGCCCGTACCGGCTGAAGGTTGCCGTCGACGCGGACTCACAGGAGATTCTCGGGTACGCCACATCCAGCCCTTACCGGCCGAAGCCCGCCTACTCCACCTCGGTGGAGGTGACGGTGTACGTCGCCCCGGGCGCCGGCCGCCGCGGTGTCGGAACGCTGCTGTACAAGGCGCTCTTCGAGGCGCTGGCGGGCGAGGACCTGCACCGGGCGTACGCCGGGATCGCACAGCCGAACGAAGCGTCCACGCGGCTGCATGAACGCTTCGGTTTCCGGTACGTCGGCACGTACCGCGAGGTGGGCCGCAAGTTCGGCCGCTACTGGGACGTGGCCTGGTACGAGAAGGACCTGTAGGCCGGCCGCACCGCCCCGGGTCAGCCGAACTGCACGGACCGCTTCGCCAGCCCCATCCAGAACCCGTCGATCACCGACTTCTGGGCGTCCAGCTCGCCGGACACCTCGGCGGCGCCCATCGTCACGAAGAGCGGGGCGAAGTGCTCGGTGCGGGGATGGGCGTAGCGGCCGGCCGGGGCCTTGTGGAGGAAGTCGAGCAGGGAGTCCCAGTCGCGGGCCTCCATGGCGCGCCGCCCCCAGTCGTCGAACTCCACGGACCAGGCGGGCACTCCCCCCTGGCGCAGGGCGGCGAGGTTGTGGGTGAAGAAGCCGGAGCCGACGATCAGGACGCCCTCGTCGCGCAGGGGCGCGAGCCTGCGGCCGATCTCCATGAGCTTCACCGGGTCGAGGGTCGGCATCGAGATCTGCAGGACGGGAACGTCGGCGGCCGGGAACATCTCGACCAGGGGCACGTACGCACCGTGGTCGAGGCCGCGGTCGGGGATGTCCTGGACGGGGATCCCGGGGGCGCGCAGCAGCTTGCGCACGCTCTCGGCGAGCTCCGGCGCGCCGGGGGCGTCGTAGGTCACCCGGTAGTAGTGCTCGGGGAAGCCCCAGAAGTCGTAGACGAGGGGGACGGGGTCGACGGCGCCGAGGGCGAGGGGGGCCTCCTCCCAGTGGGCGGAGACCATGAGGATCGCCTTGGGGCGGGGCAGGCCGGCGGACCAGGCCGCGAGCTGGCCCGGCCAGACCGGGTCGTCGGCGAGCGGCGGGGCGCCGTGGCTGAGGTACAGGGCGGGCATGCGCTCCTGAGTGACGGCGGACATGACGGCGGCTCCCTCCGGAGGCGTTGCCTGAGACGGCATTGATTGAAATCTAAAACGGTGACACCCGTGAGCTTATTCCGAGATGGTTTAATTTTCAAGGAGCGGACCTTTACAGTGGAGTACATGAAGAAGGCACCCGCATCCGCCGAAGAGCCCCGCTGGCTCACCGACGAGGAGCAGCGCGTCTGGCGCTCCTATGTGCACGCGAGCATGCTCCTCGAGGATCACATGGACCGACAGCTCCAGCGGGACGCGGGGATGCCGCACATCTACTACGGCCTTCTGGTCAAGCTCGCCGAGTGCCCGCACCGCCGGCTGCGGATGACCGAGCTGGCCATGCACGCGAAGATCACGCGCTCCCGTCTCTCCCACGCCATCGCCCGGCTGGAGAAGAACGGCTGGGTCCGGCGCGAGGACTGCGCCGACGACAAGCGCGGCCAGTTCGCCGTCCTGACCGACGAGGGCCTGGAGATGCTGCGGCGCGCCGCGCCGGGCCATGTCACCGCCGTCCGCAACGCGGTCTTCGACCGGCTCTCCCCGGAACAGCAGAAGTCCCTCGGCGAGATCATGCAGATCATCGCCGAGGGACTCCAGCCGGACGAAGCGGGTGCCGACCTTCCCTGGCTGCGCTAACCGGCCGGCGCTACGCGCGTCAGTGGGCGACCACCGGCACCGGGACGGCGTCCTCGGCGTCCTCGGCGCTCGCACCCGTCACGGTGCCCATGTCCGGCTTGCCGGCGTTGACGAGCGTCAGGGCGATCACGGCGGCGGCGAACAGGATGCCGACGGCGAACCAGATGGCGCTGGTGTAGCCCTGCACCATGCCCTCCAGCTGGACGAGCTGCTGCTGGGGCCGGGAGGCCGCACCGGCGATGTGGTCCTTGATGTACGACGCGGTCGCGGACGCGGCGATCGTGTTCAGCAGGGCGGTGCCGATCGCGCCGCCCACCTGCTGCGAGGTGTTGACCATCGCGGAGGCGACACCGGCGTCACGCGGCTCCACGCCCAGGGTGGCCAGGGACATCGCCGGCATGAACGCCGTACCCATGCCGAGGCCGAGCAGCAGCATCGCGGGCAGCAGCAGGGCCGCGTACGAGGAGCCGATCTCCAGGCGGGTCAGCAGCAGCATGCCGAGCGCGGCGACCAGGAAGCCGGGGCCCATCAGCAGCCGCGGCGCGACCCGGGTCATCAGCCGGGCGCCGATCTGGGTGGAGCCGGTGATCATGCCCGCGATCATCGGCAGGAACGCGAAGCCGGTCTTGACCGGGGAGTAGCCCTTGACGACCTGCAGGTAGTAGGTCAGGAAGAGGAACAGGCCGAACATCGCGATGATCGCGAGGCCGAGGGAGAGGTAGACACCGCCGCGGTTGCGCTCGGTGATCACGCGCAGCGGCAGCAGCGGGGCCTTGACCCTGGACTCGACGATCACGAAGGCGGCCAGCAGGACGGCGGAGGCGACGAACATGCCGACGGTCAGGGAGTCGCTCCAGCCGTCGGACTCGGCGCGGGTGAAGCCGTAGACCAGGGAGACCAGGCCGAGGGTGGAGAGGATGACGCCCGGGATGTCGAGGGAGGAGCGGTTGCGGCCGCCCTCGGGCTCACGGATGACGAAGTACGCGCCGGCCGCGGCGACGACCGCGAACGGGATGTTCACGAAGAACGTCCAGCGCCAGTCCAGGTACTCGGTGAGGAAACCGCCGAGGATCAGGCCGACGGCGCCGCCGCCACCGGCGATCGCGCCGTAGATGCCGAACGCCTTGGCACGCTCCTTGGCGTCGGTGAACATCACCGCGAGCAGGGAGAGCGCGGCGGGCGCGAGGAGAGCGCCGAAGGCACCCTGGAGCGCGCGGGCGCCGAACATCATGGCCTCGTTGGTGGCCGCGCCGCCGAGCGCGGAGGCCGCGGCGAAGCCGCCGAGGCCGGCGACGAAGGCGCGCTTGCGGCCCCACAGGTCGGCGATCCGGCCGCCGAAGAGCAGCAGTCCGCCGAAGGCGAGGGCGTAGGCGGTGACGATCCACTGCCGGTTGCCGTCGGAGATGCCCAGGTCCTGCTGGGCGGACGGCATCGCGATGTTCACGATGGTGGCGTCGAGGACGACCATCAGCTGGGCTATGGCGATGAACGCCAGGGCCTTCCAGCGGTTGGCGTCCGGGACGCCGGGAGCCTTGACGGCTGTTTCAGACATGGGGATACCCACTTCGGGACTTCGTGACGGAAAAACCAGAAAAAACGGCGTGCTCAGTACGGGTCTGCCGACGGCGGCCGGGGTGAAGGGTCCGGCCGCTCTCTCAAGACGTTCTGATCGCTCAGGCCTGGCGCAGGTCCTCCATGGTCACCGCCGTGCCCGGCAGGACCGAGGGGGCCGGGGCCCGCAGTCCGTCCAGGAACAGCTGGAGGTGGCGGTGGACGAACCGGTCGGCGCTCGGGCAGCCCGTGCCCGCCGGGGGGCGGCTGAGCTGGGCGACCGCGATCATCACGTCGCCCACACCGACATCGGTCCGCATCTGTCCGGCCGCCTTGGCGCGGTCCATGACCTCCTCGATGATCCGCTCGACGCGTTCGCGGGCGGCTTCCAGGTCGGGGTGGTGCTGGTCGAAGGTGCTGGAGACCATCGGGCACAGCGCGCTGATCCGCTCGTCGGCGGAGGCGTGCACGAAGCGCTCCAGTGCCGCGAACGCGTCTCCGGCCTCGGCGAGGGCGGCCTGGCCGGCCAGGACCGTGCGGTCCAGGACCGAGCAGACGACCTCGCGGACCAGGGCGTCGCGGTCGGGGAAGTGGCGGTACACCGTGGCGTTGCCGACGCCGGCCCGGCGGGCGATGTCGTCGAGCGGCACGTCGGGGCCGAGCTCGGTGAGCATCTCGCGGGCGGCGGTGACGATCCGCTCCCGGTTGCGCAGGGCGTCGGCGCGAGGCCGGGGTGCCTTGCGCACTGCGGGGGTCGCGGTCTGCACGGCGTCTCCTCCGGATAGCGGTGGGGCGATCCGGGGAAGCTCTCCCCGTTTCGCTCGGACACAGGGCTAAACGGGGAGAGGGTCCCCGGTTATTTCCCGGACCCCGAAGTTTTCTTGTGTGACCTGGACCACGTGCACACGATCGGTCGTTTCCAGCGCGCGCCCGCACCCGCCGCGTCACAGGGTGATCGAAAGGGTGCAGCCGGTGACCGGGCGGCTGCCTGGAGCGAAAGGCCCCGCATGCAGCCCGTGCGCACCGCCCCGGAACCCCTCCGCCGTCGGATACGCCCGCGCCGCGCCGCCGCCCTCGCCTCCGTGACCGCGCTGACCCTCGCGGTCAGCACCTCGGCCGGCACCGGCCGCCTCCCCCCGGACCTCGGGCCGACACGGGCCGGGGCGGGCCCCGTCTCCCTGGCCCGGTCCTCCACCCTCGCCCCCTGCATGATCAGCGGCGGCTCGGCCGTCCAGATGTCCGAAGGGGTCCCGACACCCAGCGGCTACGCCCGCTCCACCGGCACCGTCCGCGCCCTCACCCTGATGGTCGACTTCCCGGACGCGCCGGGCAGGGGCAGTGCCCTCGACCGCTACCACGAGTTCTTCCCGCAGACCGAGAAGTGGTTCCGCACGGCGTCCTACGGCCGTCTGGACTACCGCTCCGACATCCCGGTCCGGCACTGGCTGCGGATGCCGAAGGCGTTCCGGGCGTACGGCATAGAGCGCGGCGCGCCCTTCGATCCCGGCTACCGCGACCTCGTCCGCGACATCGTGGCCGCCGCCGACCCGACCGTGGACTTCCGGGCGTACGACCTGCTGAACGTACTGGTGACCCCGAACGCCGGGCCCTCCGCACTGGACACGGTCCTGTCGGTGACGTTCGCCGGGAACACGGAGGCGCCGGTCGCCGACGGGGTGGCGGTGGCCAACGCGTCCTTCGTCTACTCCCGTCAGGACGACGGCTCCGGCTCCTACGACCGCACGGGCTACCGCGTACTGCCGCACGAGAACGGCCATGTCTTCGGGCTGCCCGACCTCTACACCCAGGAGGGCGGGGGCGCGGTCGGGCACTGGGACATCATGAGCGAGGACTGGGGGGCCAACAACGACCTGCTCGGCTGGCACAAGTGGAAGCTGGGCTGGCTGGACGCGGCGCAGATCGCCTGCTCGGCGGTGCGCGGGACGGCGGAGTACGAGCTGACCCCGCTGTGGAAGGCCGGGGGCCCGAAGCTGGTCCTCGTGCCCGTCGACGGCCGCACCGGCTACGCCGTCGAGCTGCGCACCCGCGGCGGCAACGACGAGACGGTGTGCCGGCCGGGCGTCCTCGTCTACAAGGTGGACGCGGGCGTCGACACCGGCATGGGACCGGTGACGGTGTACGACTCCGCCGAGGACAGCGGCGGCTGCACCCGCAGCCCGAACGTGCACGCCGAGCTCTCCGACGCGCCCTTCGCCCCCGGCGAGACCTTCACGGACGCCGAGCGCCGCATCCGGATCTCGGTGACGGCCGCGGACCTGAAGGGCGTCTACCGGGTGCGGGTCACCCGGCGGTGAGCCGGGGCCGGGAGCCCGCATTACGGTAGGGCTGCCCAGACCGCCGTACGGAGAACCGATGCCCGCGAAGACGACCACCACCCCCGGCGCCCCCGCGGCCGTTCCCGACGAGGCCGTCGTGCCGCTGATGCGCGGGGTGGCCGTCCTGCGGGACCTGACCGGGGCCGGCGGGGCGATGCGGCTGAGCGAGCTGGAGCGGGCCACGGGCCTGGCCCGGTCGACCGTGGACCGGGTCACCGCCACCCTGGCCCGCATGGGGTACGTCCGGCTGGAGGGCCGGGACGCGGTGCTGGCCCCGCGCGTGATGGAGCTCGGCAACGCCTATCTGGCCGCCCTGCGGCTGCCGGCGCTGCTGGGCTCGCGGGCGGACGCGCTCGCCGACGAGCTCGACGAGTCGGTGTCCCTGGCCGTCGCCGACCGGGACGGCATCCGCTTCATCCACCAGGCGACCCGGCGCCGCGCGATGTCCCTGAGCTTCCGCATCGGCGACCTGCTGCCCGCCGAACGGACCGCGCCGGGTGCCCTGTTCGCGGCCGGCTGGACGGACGCCGACTGGGAGCGCTGGCGCGCACGCCGGGCGGCGGACCCGCAAGGCCGCGGCTTCCCCGCCGTGCCGGCCGCCCCGCACCGGGCCCCGGACGAGGACTTCGTACGGCGGGCCGGGCAGGCGGCGGCGGAGGGCTGCGCGCTGGACGACCAGCTGATCGAGCCGGGCCTGGTGGCGGTCTCCGTACCGGTGCGGGACCCGGGGACGGGGCGGGCCGTGTGCGTGGCGAGCGTGGTGAGCCACACGAGCCGGCACACCGCCGCGGACCTGCGCGACACCCTGCTGCCCCGGCTGCGGGCGGCGGTGGCGGCCATGGAGGAGGACCTGCGGCAGGCGCCGCCGGCGGATCCCGGCCCGCCGTCCGCGGGCCTCGCCCTGTGGACGGGCGCGTCGAAGCAGGAACTGGGCCGGGAGTTCATCGAGTCCCTGGCGCGCGGGCTGACCGTCCTCACCGCGTTCGGGGAGGGCCGCGCCGCACCGACCCTGGCGGAGGTGGCCAGGGCGACCGGGCTGGCGCGGGCGACGGCCCGGCGGGCGCTGATCACGTTCGAGCACCTGGGGCTGGTGGCGCCCGGCGGGCCCGAGCGCACCTTCTCGCTCACCCCGCAGGTGCTCTCCCTCGGCTTCCCGCCCCTGTCCCGTACGACGCTTCCCCGCATCGCGACCCCGCACCTCGCGGCCCTCGCGGAACGGGTGCACGAGTCGACGGCCCTGGCGGTCCTCACCGACGAGGGCGACGAGATCCAGTACACGGCCGGGGTGCCCGCGCACCACGTGATGAGCGTGGACGTGACGGTGGGTGCGCGGCGGCCGGCCCGGGTGACGGCGGCGGGGCGGGTGCTGACGGGCGAGCCCGGTGACGGGTTCGCCTTCGTGGACGAGGAGTTGGAGCAGGGGCTGCGGTCGGTCGCGGTGCCGGTGCGGGACCGTGCGGGACGGGTGGTCGCGGCGGTCGGGGTCGCGACGCACGCGGCGCGGCGGACCGCCGAGGAGTGCGTGCGCGACCTCCTGCCGGAAGTGGCGGCGACCGCCGCGCTCGTCGAGTCGGATCTGCGGGTGGCCGCCCGGTTCACCCGCGTGCCGCTGTCCTGAACCCGTGGTTTTCGGCCGCACTTGACCAGGACTTGGGTGTAACGCCCATCGAGTCGTCCCGCGCCGAACGGATTGCCCGCCCGGTCACGGCCTGCTGTGGAAGAGGGCAACAGCCCTGCCCCGTAAGCGCGTTCCCGCGTAAAGTTCACGCCAGATATCGATCATCACGCTGAAACCGGGGGGAATCAGTGATCCGAGTGCTGCTCGCGGAGGACATGGTCATGCTCCGCCGGGCTCTGGCCTCCCTGTTGGAGCTGGAGACCGACATCGAGGTGGTCGCCGAGACGGGGAACGGCGACCAGGTCCTGCCGCTGGCCCTGGAGCACCGCCCCGACGTGGCCGTGCTCGACATCGACATGCCGGGCATCGACGGCATCGAGGCCGCCGGCCTGCTCCACGAGAAGCTGCCGTCGTGCCGGACGGCGATCCTGACCACGCTCGGCCGGCCCGGCAACCTGCGCCGTGCGCTCGCCGCGCACGCCTGCGGGTTCCTGCTGAAGGACACCGAGCCGGCCCGGCTCGCGGCGGCGATCCGGGAAGTGGCCGCCGGGGGCCGGGTGGTCGACCCCGAGCTGGCGCTCAGCGCCCTGCAGGCCGGGGAGAGTCCGCTCAGCGCCCGGGAGACGGAAGTGCTGCGGCTGGCCGCGCAGGGCGAGGAGGTGCCGGCGATCGCCCGCGCCCTGTTCCTGTCCGCCGGCACCGTCCGCAACTACCTGACCGCCGCCGTCACCCGCCTCAACGCCCGCAACCGCATGGACGCCGTCAGGATCGCCCGCGACTCCGGCTGGCTCTGACCCGGGGCATCGCCCCGGCCCCACCGCCCCCTGTGGCGCCCGGGGTTGCCCCGGACCCCGCCGAGCCGCGCGACCGGTCCGAAAGGGCACACCGTGGGCCGGCCGGACCGCGGCGACCCGGGTGACGTCAGGAGCGGCCGGGGGTCCGGTCGGCGGGGAGGCGGGCGGTGGCGTCCTCCTCCGCCTGGGCGGGAAGGGCCACGGCCAGTTCGAACCAGCCGTCGGCGCGTTCGCCGGAGGTCAGCCGGCCGCCGAGGGCCTGCGCCCGGGCCGCCAGGCTGCTCAGGCCGTTGCCGCCGCACGCGGCGCCGCCGGGCACGTCGGCGAAGTGGGCCGAACGCGCGTCCCGCAGACCGTCGTTGGCGATGACCAGACGCACGGAGCCGTCCTCCGCGTCCGCCTTGATCACGCACTTCTGGGCCTTGCTGTGCCGCAGGATGTTGGTGACGCCCTCGCGCAGCACCGTGGCCAGCACCGAGTCGACCGCCGGGGACACCTCGCCCGCCGCCACCCGCACCTCGGCGTGGATGCCGACCGCCCGCAACAGCGAGGCCGCCGCCGGGAGTTCCCGGTCCAGGCTCATCCGCAGATAGCTGCCCGCCACCGAGCGCACCTCGGCGGACGCCTGCCGGGCCGCCTGCACGATCTCCGTGATCTCGGTCTCGGCCCGCTCCGGGTCGACCCGCACCAGCCGGTGCACGAGCTCGCACTTGAGGGTGATGGTGGACAGACTGAAGCCGAGCAGGTCGTGCAGATCGCGGGCGAACCGCACCCGCTCCTGGGCGAGGGTGACCCGCACCAGTTCGTCACGGGCTGCCTGCACCTCGGCGATGAGTCCGGTCAGCCGGCTCAGCCCGTACACCACCAGCCCGGTCAGGACGGTGGCCACCATGTTGTACGCCAGCTCACCCGCGCCGTAGCCGACGAGGAAGTGCACGGCCCCCGTCGCCCCGAGGACCAGGCCGAACGCGGCCCAGGCGAGAGCCGGCCGCAGCACCAGCAGACAGGACGAGCACAGGAAGCCGGGCATCCCGAGCCAGGCCTCGCCGAAGAACGCGAACGGGCCGAAGGTGAGGACCGCCTGCGCGGCCAGGGTGACCCGGTTGTGCCGGGCCCAGCGGGGCGCCCGGGCCGGGAAGGAGTGGCAGAACTGCAGACCGAGCAGCAGCACCATCAGGACGCAGAACGCCGTCAGGCCCAGCGCGCCCAGGCCGCCGCTGGCCGCGTAGGTGAGGGCCACCCCGAAGAAGCAGAGGATGACGACGGTGGTGATGGCGGAGGCCATCCTGGGGGCCAGTTCGACGTTGCTGACCGGTCTTTGACGCATCGGCCCGGCAGACACCAAAGGACGGAACCATCGCACTGAAACCCCCCACCCGAATGCGATTTCGGTCGGGGTACAGCATAGGGTCGCCGCCCTCGATCCCGGCCGGACGAACGACGAGCAAACATCCACAACAGGCCCTACACGCCCCCGGGAAACGCCGAGACCACGAACTCGCCGACGCCCGGTTCGGCCCGCCAGTCCAGGCCGAAGGCGCGGGCGGCCGTCTCGGTGTCGCCGAAGGCCAGCGCACACGGGCCCAGGCCCATCGCGGTGGCCACCAGGTACAGCGTCTGCTGGAGGGCGCCGACCTCCTTGAGCAGGGCGCTGTAGGCCGTGCCCCGGTAGGCGCCGGCCGTACGCCGGTACCGTGCCGTCATGCTGATCAGCACCGAGGGCTCCTGGCTCAGCCCGGCGTTCCCGGCGGCCTCGGCGAGCAGCTCGTCGACCAGGTCCGGTGCCGTCTCCAGCGGGGACAGCCGGTGGCCGTGCGGGTCGTAGTGGTAGATCCCGCGCTTGAGGTCGCCGCCCCCGCTGACGGTGAGGTACAGCTCCAGCGGGTAGCGCGCGCCGAGGCTCGGGTAGGGCCGCCCGCCGGCCGGGCGTTCGGCGGCGGACCGGTGCAGCAGCTCGCCCAACTGGTCCAGGGAGAGCGGCCGTCCGTCGTCGGGCCGCTCGGAGCGGCGGGCCGCGAGGACCTCGCTCAGCGCGGGTTCGCGCCGCCCGGCCCCGGCGCCCGCGGGCAGGGGCACGGGCAGGGGGATGGCGGGGGCCGCGGCGGAAACGGGTGCGCGGCCGGCCGGGGCCACGGCGATGCCATCGTTGTCGCGGGGCCGGGCGGGGCCGCCCGGGCGCACCGGGTCGCCGTACTCCCCCACCGGTTCGTCGTGCGCGCCCGGCCTGCTGCGCTGGTGGACCAGCAGTTCCCGCGGTGACCAGGAGGCGAGGACGGTGTCCTCGTCCTCGGCGAAGGAGTAGGTGTCCGGGGCGTCCGCGCGCGGGGTGCCGGGGACCAGCATGCCGGCGGCCTCCAGGTAGCCGACGACGAGGGAGGTCTCGGCGACCGGCAGGCCGAGCAGCCGGGACACCTCGCCGACGGCCGTGGGACGGGCGTAGCAGCTGACCAGCCAGCCGGCCTGCGGGGTGTGCAGGACCACGCGGTGGGCGGTGAGCGGGGACTCGGCGATCCAGCCCTCCGGTCCGGCCGTGAGCGTGACGAACCGGGACAGGCGGTGGACGGCGTGCGCGTCGGGGCGGCGCGGCGTGAACCGGGCCCGGCGGGCGATGGGGACGACGGTCACGTGGTCGGTGCCCCCGGCGAGCGCGAGGGTGCGCACCACGACGTGCTGGAGCCGTCCCAGTACGGCGTCCAGCGCGTCGTACTGGGGGCGTTCCTCGGCCGGCCCGGTGCCCTCGCTGAAACCGGGCAGCACGTTGTCGAGGGAGACCGGGCCGTACGTCATCCGTTCCAGGGCGCGGCCGACGGCCGGGTTGCGCGCGTCGAGGCGGATCTCCTCCCAGGGGGTGCTGACGACGCCGGCGCCCGGGTCGCCGGGCACGGACCGGAATCCGCAGTCCTCACGCAGCGACCACAGCGGCATCAGGGACGGGGCGGCGGCATTCATCGGCGAGACCTCGGGGAGGACGGGGTGACGGTGTCCGTCACAGGAAGAGCGGGACCGGGTTGAGGTCCTCGTATCGGACGGGGGTGGACCGGCGGCCCAGGCGGACCGGCACGTCGTAGAGGCGGCCCGGGCCGAAGCGGGCCCAGAAGGTGCGCAGACCGGGCACCACCACCTTGACGACGGGCAGTCCGGTGTCGGGCCGGGTCTGGTCGAGGACGAGGAGTTCGCTGCCGAGCTCGCGCACGATCCGGACGGCGGCGGCCACGTCGTCGGCCAGGTCGGGGCGCGGGACGTACGGGAAGTCCTGAGGGGTGCGGGCCCGCGCCGTGCCGGGCAGCAGGTAGGGCTGGTTGTCGGTGGTGGCGGTCCGCCACCAGGACAGGACGGCCGGGTCGTCGCAGCTGTAGCCGGTGCCGTCGGGTCTCGCCTGGGCGACCGGGGGGAGCATCTGGTTCAGTTCGGCGACGGCGCGGCGCAGGGCGATGCGGGCGTCGAAGTGCGCGCCGAAGCCGAGGGTGATGTCCTGGGCCGGTTTGTCGGTGCGGGCGGACAGGGCGGCGAAGACCGGGACGCCGAGGTCGCTGGTGAGGTCGAGGACCCACATCCGGCGGCCCAGCCCCCGGTGTTCCTCGCGGGTCCGCCGGACCCAGGGGTCGTCGAAGGCGTCGAGGTCGAGGCCGGGCTGCCGGGTGCGGTTGTACCACCACAGGGCGACCGCGTCGCGTTCGACGAGTTCCAGGAAGCCCTGCACGACGGCGTCCTCGCGGGAGCTGCCGGCCGCCGAGCCGTTGGAGGTGGCCGCGAACGGGCCCCTGTCGCCGGGGGCGTTGTAGTAGAGCATCGCGGTGGGCACCAGGCGGTGGCGGCCGTCGGTCAGCGACCACATCGGGGTCCAGTCGACGGGGGCGTTCTCGTCGAAGGGCTCGCAGACGCGGTGCGCCGGGCCGTGCGCGGCGTTCCACCGCTCGCGGCCGGCGTACTGGCGGGGGTGGAACAGCTGCACGGTGTCCGGGTGCACGGCGCGGTCGGCGACGTCCCGGTAGGCGGCCCGTACGGTGGGTTCGTCGCCCTGGAACCAGCCGCTGTGCCGCTCCACGGCCTCGCACAGGGCGCTGACCTTCGCCTGCGTCTCGGTGGTGCCCTTGCCCGAGCTGTGGCTGCGCAGGCCGCCCCGGATCCCGGCGAGGCCGGTGGGCGCGGCGGCCGGGTTGTGCCCGGAGTGGAAGCAGTTGAGGAAGCCGGGGCCGCGGCGGTCGCGGCGGATCTCCTTCACCACCCCGGTGAGGTCGTCGACGAGGTGGCCGTATCGCTCCAGCATCTGTTCCGGGGACAGCGAGCGCTCACCGGTGCCGGTCCCGGTCTTGGGCCGGGACGCGATCACGAAGGGGGCGTCGACCTGGCGTTCCATCAGGTCCGGGTCGCCGCAGGAACGGCACTGGGGGCGGCGGCGCACCGGGTGGTGACGGCTGGTCAGGTCGAGGGGGTTGAGGGCCCACAGCGCGGACTGGCCCGGGTGGCGCTGTCCGGCCAGCCACTTCACGGCCTCCAGGCAGGCCAGGTGCAGACCGGCCGCGCGGCCCGCGGCGAGGGCGGAGGGCGGGGTGCGGACCGGGCGGCCGAGGGCCTCGCCCAAGAACGCCTCGGCGGGCCGGTTGCGGCGCAGCGGCTCGGCGAGGCAGTGCCAGCAGGCGCCGCCGTCCGGGCGGAACACCGGCCCGATCCAGGGCTGTTCGCCGGTCAGACGGACCAGCAGCCAGGGGGTGCCGGTGGCGCGGTAGCGGACGTCCAGGGCCGCGAGTCCGGGGTCGAGGTAGCTGTCGCAGAGGACGACGGCGAGACCGGGGGGTTCGGTGTCGTGGCCGGGCCGGTGCAGACGCAGTCCGTCGGCGGTGAGCGCGGCGGTCATGTCGGCGACGGCCTCCCGGGCGTGCGTGCCGACCGAGGCGATCGTGACGGTGGCGCCGGCGGTGCGGCGGGCGGCGGCGGGGCCGTCCATGCCCGCGAGTTCCCAGAAGGCCTCGTCGCCGCGGGCGTCGGCGGCCGGCGGCCGGTGGGTGAGCAGTCCGGAGTCGAGGAGTTCGCCGACGATCCGGCGCACCTGCGCCGGGAACAGTCCGGCGGGCGTCTCCTCGGCGAGCTGGTCCAGGGTGCGGGTGCCGTCGAGGAGCGGGGCGAGTTCGGTGACGCCGGCGCCGCGCAGCACGGTCACGCCGCGTTCGGACACCAGGAACACCCCCTCCCCCGGCACCACTTCGGCCGTCAGATGGTGCTTGAAGGCCAGTCCCGGTCGTGCGCTGTGCTGTGTGGTCGCTGCCGTGTGCTCGGTCACTGCCGTGTGCTTCGTCACTGCCGTTCCCCCCAATTCCCCCTGATCGGCTGCGGTCTGCGCGGCGGGTCACTCGGCGAGCGCGGAGGCCTCCGTCCAGCAGATGCAGGTGCCCGGCTGGAACGGCTCGGCGGCCAGCGCGGCGAGGTCCTCGATGACGAGGCCGTCGGCGGCGGGGACGTCGGCGGCGGGGAACACGTTGGTGGCGGCGTTGAGGTTCATGTCGGCCCTTTCCTCGCGGTGGGTGTTCTCTCTCGGTGAGGAGAAGTCTTCCGGGGCGGGGGCAGGGCCGACAGTGCCGGTGTCACCGGCTCGGCATGACGTTTTCATGATCATCCAGGGCGGGTCTCACACCCCTTCCGTGCCGTCGGGGGCGTCCGCCATGCCCGCGGTGAGCGTGCTGCCGTCGTCCGGGTCGATGAGCAGGAACGATCCGGTGCGGCGCAGCGCGGCGTAGCCGTCGACGGCGACGGACTCGGCGGTGCGCACCACGATCCGGCCGATGTCGTTGACGTCGAGCGTGCCGGGCCCGGGGCGTTCGGTGAGGTCGTGCAGGTCGAGCCGGGAGCCGATCTCCTCGACCACCGCCCGCACGGTCCGGGTGGTGTGCCGCAGCAGGACCCGGCGGCCCGCCCGCAGCGGCTGGTCGGTGAGGTGGCATGCGGTGGCGTGCAGCCGGCGCGTGGTGCGGGGCGGGGCGTCGGCCGCGGCCAGCAGGTCGCCCCGGGCGATGTCGATGTCGTCGGCGAGCCGGACCGTCACCGACTGCGGCGCCCAGGCGGCCCGGGCGGGCCCCGCCGGGGTGTCGATGGCCTCGACGACACTGGTCCGGCCGGACGGCAGCACGGTGACCGGGTCGCCGACCCGCAGCAGCCCGGAGGCCAGCTGGCCCGCGTAGCCGCGGTAGTCGGGATGGCCCGGGGTCCGCGGCCGGATGACGTACTGGACGGGCAGGCGGGCCGGTTCGGTGCGCGGGTCGGTGCCGGCGGGCACGGTCTCCAGGTGTTCCAGGACGGTGGGCCCGGCGTACCAGTCCATCCGGTCGGAGGGGCGTACGACGTTGTCGCCCTCCAGCGCCGAGACGGGGACGGCGGTCACCCGGGGCACGCCGAGGGCGGTGGCGCACGCGGCGAACTCGGCGGCGATGTCCGCGAAGACCTGCTCCGAGCAGCCCACCAGGTCCATCTTGTTGACGACGAGCGTCACCTGCGGGATGCGCAGCAGCGCCGCCACGGCGAGATGGCGGCGGGTCTGCTCGACGATCCCGTGCCGGGCGTCGACCAGGACCAGCGCGAGGTCGGCGGTGGAGGCGCCGGTGACCATGTTGCGGGTGTACTGCACATGGCCGGGGGTGTCGGCGAGGATGAACCGGCGCCGGGCGGTGGCGAAGTAGCGGTAGGCGACGTCGATGGTGATGCCCTGTTCCCGTTCGGCGCGCAGGCCGTCGGTGAGCAGCGCCAGGTCGGGGGCGTCCTGGCCGCGCGCGAGCGACGCGGCCTCCACGGCGGCCAGCTGGTCCGACAGGACCGACTTGGAGTCGTGCAGCAGCCGTCCCACGAGGGTGGACTTGCCGTCGTCGACGGAGCCGGCGGTGGCGAAGCGCAGGGTGGCGGCGGCGTCCGTGCCGCCCTGGGTGTCCCCGGTGTCCCGGGTGGTCGTGCCGGTGGTGGTCTGCATGGCTAGAAGTAGCCCTCCCTCTTGCGGTCTTCCATGGCGGCCTCGGAGAGCTTGTCGTCGGCGCGGGTGGCGCCCCGCTCGGTGAGCCGGGAGGCGGCGATCTCCTCGATCACCGCGGCGACGGTGCCGGCACCCGACTCGACGGCGCCGGTGCAGGACATGTCCCCCACGGTGCGGTAGCGGACCCGTCTGCGCCGGAGGCGTTCGCCGGGGCGCGGGCCGCCCCAGGCGCCGGGCGCCAGCCACATGCCGCCGCGGGCGAACACCTCGCGCTCGTGGGCGTAGTAGATCGAGGGCAGTTCGATGTCCTCGCGCTGGATGTACTGCCACACGTCGAGCTCGGTCCAGTTGGACAGCGGGAAGACGCGGACGTGTTCGCCGGGGGCGTGCCGGCCGTTGTAGAGGGACCACAGTTCGGGGCGCTGGCGGCGCGGGTCCCAGGCGCCGAACTCGTCGCGCAGCGAGAACACCCGTTCCTTGGCGCGGGCCTTCTCCTCGTCGCGCCGGCCGCCGCCGAAGACGGCGTCGTGGCGCCCGGTGGTGATGGCGTCGAGCAGCGGGACGGTCTGCAGGGGGTTGCGGGTGCCGTCGGGACGCTCGCGCAGCCGGCCGTCGTCGATGAAGTCCTGGACGCGGGCGACGTGCAGGCGCAGGCGGTGACGGGCGACCACGCGGTCCCGGTAGTCGAGGACCTCGGGGAAGTTGTGGCCGGTGTCGACGTGCAGCAGGGAGAAGGGGAGCGCGGCGGGCGCGAACGCCTTCAGCGCCAGGTGCAGCATGACGATGGAGTCCTTGCCGCCGGAGAACAGCAGCACGGGCCGCTCGAACTCGCCCGCCACCTCACGGAAGATGTGCAGGGCCTCCGCCTCCACGGTGTCGAGGTGGGACAGGGCGTAGGGGTGCGCGGCGGCCGGTCCGGCGGCGGGCGCGGGGGCGGCCGTGGCGGGGGCGTCCGTGACCGGGGCGGTCGTGGTGGGGGTGGTCATGCCAGGCCCCTTTCGGCGAGCAGGGCGAGCAGCGCGGCCACCGAGCCGTCCACGGACTCGGTGTGCGAGTCGATGCGCAGGTCGGGGGCCAGGGGTGCCTCGTAGGGGTCGTCGACGCCGGTCAGTCCGCTGATCTCGCCGGCCGCCCGGCGCGCGTACAGGCCCTTCACGTCGCGTACGGAGCACACCTCGACGGGAGCCGCGACATGCACCTCCAGGTAGGGGGTACGGCTGCCGCGGTGCAGGTCGCGGACCGCGGCGCGGGAGTCGGCGTACGGGGCGATGACCGGGACCAGGGCGAGGACGCCGTTGCGGGCGAGGACATGGGCGACGTGGCCGATGCGGGCCACGTTGCGGTGGCGGTCCTCACGGGAGAAGCCGAGGCCGTCGGAGAGCGTCCGGCGCAGTTCGTCGCCGTCGAGCACCTCGGCACGGCGGCCCGCGGCGCGCAGGACGCCGGCGGTGGCCCGGGCGACGGTGGTCTTGCCGGAGCTGGGCAGTCCGGTCAGCCAGACGGTCGCGCCGGGGTAACAGGTGCAGTACGGGGAGGCGGTGGGGTCGTGGGCCGGGGCGACGAGGCCGGGCCCGGGGGCCGTGGTCTGCAGGGTCACATCGTGCTCCATTCTCGGACGGCGGCGGTCAGCAGACGCCGGGCCTGCCGGAACTCGGCCGCGGACAGGTGCTCGGCGGGGGTGTGGTCGAGGCTCGCGTCACCGGGGCCGTAGGCGACCATGGGGACGCCGTGCCAGGTCGTGGCGAGCGTGTTCATGTCGCTGCTGCCCTTCTTCATCAGGTAGCGGGGCCTCGACCCCTCGGTGCGGAAGGCACGTTGGAAGGCCTTCACCAGAGGGCTGGTGCGCGGGGTGGCCACGCCGGGCGTGGCACGCAGCACGTCGAGGCGGACCGGTTCGGACACGGCGGCGCGCAGCGCGGCCAGCAGCGTCTCGACGGCGTGCCCGGGCGGCAGCCGTACGTCGACCACGGCCTCCCCGGACTGCACGTCGCCCTCGTTGAGGGCGCGCACACCGAGCGTCGCGGTGAGCGCGTCCGGGGCGGTGGCGGCGACGGCGGCGCGTACGGCGGTGAGCGCCTCCACCAGCCGGTCACCGGCCGTGCGGACGCCCTCGCCGGCGGTGTGCCCGACGCACTCCCGGGTGTGCAGCCGGACCTTGACCAGGCCGTAGTAGCCGAGGGTGAGGGCGGACGCCCCGCTGGGCTCGCCCACGATCACCGCGTCGGCCGGGTAGCTGTCGCGGACGTGGAAGGCCCCGGCCGCGGTGATCTCCTCCTCGACGGCGCCCACCACCCGCACCTCGACGCCCTCCGGCGGGTCGTAGGCCGCGAGGGTCTCCAGGAACGTCACCAGGCTCCCCTTGGCGTCGACCGAGCCGCGCCCGGAGAGCGTCTCGCCGTCCCAGCGCACCGGCCACCGGTAGGGCACGGTGTCGAGATGGCCGAGCATCATCAGCCGGCGGTCGCCCGCGCCCTTGGTGGCCACCAGGTTGCCGACGGCGTCGATCTCGCTCTTGACGCCGTTCTCCGCGCACCACTCGGCGAGGAGGACGGCGAGTTCCCGTTCGTCGCGGGAGACGGAGGACACCTGGACGCTCCGCGAGAGCAGGGTCAGGTCGGGGGCCGGCTCGGTGGCCGCCCAGAACCGGGTGGACCCGGTCGCGGACAGGGTGTGCGGGCCGGTGATCGCCGTGTCGGAGGGGCCGTCGATGGCGATCTCGGCGGCCCGCACCTTCTGCCGCATCCGGCCCCGCGCGTACCGCCCGCCCTCGCCCCGGCCCAGGTGGCGCAGGGTGCTGGTCGGGTCGGCGGGGTCGGCGAGCAGTCCGGCCGTGCCGGTCACCAGGCGCAGATGGTCGGCGTTCAGGGCGCGGGCCAGGGTGGCGGCGAGGACGTCGGCGTCGACGTTGAGCGCAGTGCCGCCGTCGGTGTCGGCGACGGGCGGGGAGAGGCACACCACGTCGAAGGCGTCGAGCAGCGCGGTGACGCGGGCCGCGTCCACGGCGTGCACGGTGCCGGCGCGGTGGTCGCGGACCACGCGGAGCCGGTCGCCGTCCCGTACCCGCAGCGGGCCGTTGGCCCTGGCCGTCACCAGCGAGCCGGTCCGGGCCACCGAGGCGAACACCGAGAGCCCGCGCCGGGTGAGCTCCTCCTCCACCAGCGGGAGGGTGACCTCCTCGTACGCGGCGACGATGTGCCGCATCTCCTCCGGCGGGCAGTAGCGGATCTCGTCGCCGCCGCGGGAGACGAGGGTGCGGATCTCGCGGCCGGTGCGGCGGTAGTGCTCGGCGATGCCGGCGGCGCCCCCGGCGACGAGGAGCACCCGGGCGCCGCGGGCGCGCAGGGCGAGGAGTTCGTCGAAGACCCGGCCGTGGGCCAGGGTGGCGCTGCCCAGCTTGACGACGTGGAGCGCCGGCCGGCGGGCGCTGGCGACTTCGCCCAGGGGTGGTGCGGTTCCCGGGGGCATGTGCGTACTCCTTCAGGGTGTCGGGTGCGTCGGGATCTCAGCCGATGCCGCGGGTGTTGCCGCCGTCGGCCACCAGCACGCCGCCGGTGACGAACGAGGCCTGTTCGCTGGCGAGGAAGGCGACCAGGGCGCCCAGGTCCTCGGCGCGGCCGATCCGGCCGAGCGGGATCCGGGCGGCGACCTCGGCGAGCCGTTCCTCGACACGGTCGCCGTACTGGACGTCGAGGATCGGGGTGCGGTGGAAGCCGGGCGCCAGGACGTTGACGGTGACGCCCGCCGGGCCGAAGGCCTCGACGAGTCCCTTGGCGAAGCCGAGGACGCCGAGCCGGGCGACCGAGGACAGTCCGCTGCCCGGGTGGGGCTGGCGCACCGACTCGGAGGTGATCATGACGATCCGGCCCCAGCCGGCCTCCCGCAGGTACGGCGCGGCGGCCAGGGACAGCGAGACGTGCGGCAGCAGATTGTCGTTCACCGCCTCGCGGTACTGGGCGACCTCGAAGTCCTGTACGGGGCCGAAGGGCACCCCGCCCGAGTTGGTGACCAGGACGTGCAGCGCGCCGAACTCCTCGGCGGTCCGCCGTACCCAGCCGGCGGCCTCGTGCTCGTCGCGCAGGTCCACCACGCTGCTGAACACCCGGCCGGGGCCACTGGCGTCCACCTCCTTGTGGGCGGCGGCGAGCCGGCCGGGGTCACGGCCGCAGATCGACACGTCGGCGCCCTCGGCGGCGAGCACCTTGGCGACCGCGAGTCCGATGCCGCTGCTGGAGGCGGCGACGAGGGCGGCCCGCCCGGACAGTCCGAGGTTCACCAGAGCTCACCCGGCCACAGGGGACGGACCACGGTGGCCCGGCGGGCGGCGGTGTGCGACGGGGCGTCGGCCGGGCCGGGGGCCCCGGCGCGGTCCGTGGCCGGGGACGGTGTGCCGGAGGAGGGGCCGCCGGCGGAGGGCCGGCGGGGGGCCGTCGGATAGCCGTACCGGCCGAGCAGCGGCAGGGCCGGCACGGTCGCGGCGGCGATGTCGGCGGCGGGCAGCGCGGTGCGCCAGCGCTCGTCGGGGCGGATCCGGGTCACCCCGCGCCGCAGCCGGTCGGGGTTGCCGGTGACGGTGTGGTTGACGCCGAGGGTGACCCGGCCGAAGGCGTCGACCGGGGCCTCGTCGTCCAGGCCGGCGAACCGCAGCACCTGGGCGACGGTCTCCCGGGGCCGGGTGGACAGGTCCTCGTGCCGGATCCGCAGGTAGCGCTCCGGCGCTTCCCTGCCGACGAGTTCGGAGGCGAGGTTGAAGGCGGTCCAGTAACCGCTGGAGCGGGCCGGGGACATCGGGTCGATGTACTCCTTGGCGCTGCGGTAGGACAGGGCGGTGGCCCGCGGGTCGCGCACGATGTGCAGCACCTTGACGTCGAGGTCGCCCCGGCCGAGCAGGGCGGCGGCCTCCGCCGGGCACTTGGAGCCGTCCACCACCATGCGGCCGGCGCCGTGGGCGGCCATCCGCCGGTAGACGGCGGCCGACTGGTCGAGCAGCTCGGCGACGCCCGCGTCGACGGGCCGCACACCGCGTGCCTCGGCGAGCCGGTCCCGGGTGTGCCGGGTGCGCATCAGCGCGCGCTGCAGGGCGAGCATCCGGTGCGCGGTGGCCCGCGTGCCCCCGGCGGGCAGGGCGTCCAGCGCCTCGGCCCACAGCGGGCACGCGGTCAGCGGCTGCCCGCAGCCGCAACTGGAGTTGGTCCCGGCGCCGAGGACACCGTTCTTCCACAGGAAGTGCAGCTCACCGATGTGCCGCACACCGGGCAGCTCGTTGAGGACGTTACCGAGCAGCGTGCTGCCGCTGCGCATCCATCCGGTGATGTAGAGGACCCGAACAGGAGGACCGGACATGGGGTTCCCTTCGTCGGCGGGGGTGAAGTGGGGCCGGGGTGAAGCCGGGCGGGAGAGTCGTACGGCTGATCCCGGCGAAGGGGCCGGGGGCGGCGGTGGCGGTCCGCGGAGGAGGGCGGGACGTGGTGCCCCGTCGTCAGGTGCGGGACAGGAGCAGGAAGTGCTGGGGGAGGTGGACGGCGAGGCCGACGCGGGTGGTGGCCTCGACGACGTCGGAGCCGTCCGGGCCCTGGCCGCGCAGCAGGGCGAGGGAGGCGACGTCGGGGACGAGGAGCGTGACCGCGGCGCGGAAGTCGCCGAGCAGGATCTGGTCGCGCGGGATCATGCGGGTGCGGGAGACGGTGATGCCGGCCGCGCCGAGCTGCCCGAGGACGCCGGCGTGCACCAGCTCCCAGTAGGTGAAGGGGTGGACGACGATGCCGTCGCAGGAACCGCCGGTCTCCTCCACCTCCGCGGCCGCCGTGGTGATCGCCGCGTACACGTCGTCGCCCAGGGGGCCCCGGCGGATGCCCGGCAGGTCGAGCAGGCCGGTGACGGCCTTGTCGTCGCTGCCGTGCAGCAGGGTCTGGTTCTCCACCACCGACAGCCGGACCAGGACCCGGTAGTCGACGAACGAGGCCAGCAGCGACGGCTCGTCGAGGAGCCCGTCGGGCAGCGGCACCCGCACGGTCAGGTCGGTCAACTCGGCGTGCTCCACGCGGGAGGTGAAGGAGCCCTCGGGGGTGGTCCGGTAGGAGGTGCCGGAGGCGGCGAGATGCGTGGCCGGCTCGTGCACGTACGGCACCGGGGCGTCGGCGACCGACGCGGTCTTCAGCAGGTGCCGGACGGCGTACCGGGGGCGGGTCGCGAACAGCGGGAACACCGCCGGGAGATGCGCGCGGAACGGTACGACACGGTCCTCGCCGGCCGCGGCCCCGCGCACCGACCAGGCGAACTCCTCGCCCGGGCTGCGTTCGGCCAGACCGGGGTCGGCGAGCTGTATCCGTACGCCCTGCGTCACTGCTGAAGAGGCGGTGGCTGCCAGCATGTCTTCTCCCTGAAGTGCTCTCGAAGGGCCTTGGTTACGGATTGACAGTAGGCTTCCCGAAAGCATTGCAGGGAGAAATTCAACACCTGTTTTTTATGGCCTGAATAAGGCACGGTGATTCCTGATCTCCCACCCCTTCGGGAGATCTGCACATGCCGATCATGAAGATCTCATACCCATCCCGTGAGCTGCGCCGTGGTAGCCCCGAAGAGGCCCGTCCTACGCTGCTGCCAGCGCCAGGAATTCGACCGAAGACGGGGTGGGAGAATGCGTCACGACTTGCAGATAAATCGCCTGAGGGCGTTGGTCGCGGTGGTCGAGCACGGGGGATTCCGGCGGGCCGCGGAGGCCCTGCACATCACCCAGCCCGCCGTCAGCCAGCAGATCCGCCAGCTGAGCGGCCTGATCAAGCGGCCGGTCTTCGCCTCCACGGGGCGCGAGATGCGGCTCAGCCCGCAGGGCGAGGAACTGCTCGAGTACGCCCGGCGCATGGTGGCGCTCAACGACGAGGCCGTCGCCCGGTTCGTACCGGAGGCCGGCCAGGTGCTGCTCTCCGTGGGCGTGACCAGCCAGCTCGCCGAGGTCCTCCCCGAGTTCCTGCGCCGGGTCAACCGCGGACTGCCGCATGTGCAGCTGCGGGTGCGGACGGGGGCGAGCGAGGCGCTGGCCCAGCAGCTCGGCACCGGCCAGCTGGACGCGGCGCTGCTGCTCCAGGCCGGCCCGCCGGAGCCGGGCACGGACCGCGTGGAGCTGGGCCGGATGCGCCTGGCCTGGTTCGGCCGCCCCGCCATCGGCGAGCGCGACACCCTTCCGCTGGCCCTGTTCCCCACGCCGTGCACCCTGCGCGCACGGGTCGGCGAGGTCCTCGACGAGGCGGGCGTGCCCTGGCGGATCGCGTACGAGGGCCCCGAGCTGATCGGGCTGCGCTCGGCCGCCAAGGCGGGTCTGGGCATGACCTGCCTGGTCGGCAACGGCGACGAGCTGTGGGGACTGGCCAGGGCCGTGCTCCCGGGCCTGCCCGAGCCGCCGGCCGCGCTGCCGGTGACCCTCGCGACGGCTCCCGGGGCCGTGCCCGAGGACTTCGCCCGTATAGCCGAGAAGGCGTTCCGGCAGGCACTGCAGGGCTATCCGCTCGAGGATAAGCAGCCGCGTTCACTCCCATTCGAGCCCCTCATGAAAAGCGGCCGAACGGAGCGAATTCCCAGGGATACAGTCGGTCTCGTTCCGTCGTCTTCCGTCCATTCCATCCAGTGAGGGGAATTCCCATGTCCCAGACCCTGACCGTCACCGAATGCCTCGAATGCGACGCCGAGGTTCCGTGGGAGAACGACCCGCGGGTGGGCGAGATCCTCGAGTGCCCGGAGTGTGCCGTCGAACTCGAGGTCGAGTCGGTCGAGCCGCCCCGTCTGGTCCTCGCGCCGGAGGTCGAGGAGGACTGGGGCGAGTAGTTGCCGGCCGCTCCCCACCGGACACACCACCGGCAGCTCCGACACACAGGAAGGAGAACAAGGCGATGAGTTCCGCGACACCGCGGCTCGGCGTACTCGCCTCGCGGGTCCGCTTCGAGGAGAAATGCATCCTGGCAGCGCTGGAGAGGCGTGGCGTCGCGAGCGAGCAGATCGACCCCCGTGCGCTGTCGGTCCGGGCGGGCACGCCCTGGACCGGCCCGCGGACCGTCCTCAACCGCGAGGTCGGCCACTACCGGGCGCTGTACGCGGCGAGCGCCCTGGAGTCGACGGGCACGAAGGTGCTCAACACGGCCGCCGCGGCGGCCGTCTGCGGTGACAAGTGGCAGACGACCACGGCCCTGGTCGCCGCCGGCCTGCCGACCCCCGAGACCACCCTGGCGCTGACCCCCGAGGCGGCCCTGGAGGCCCTGGAGCGGTTCGGCTACCCGGCCGTGATCAAGCCGCTGGTCGGCTCGTGGGGACGCCTGGTGACGAGGGTGACCGACCCGGCGATGGCCGCGGCCGTCCTGGAGCACCTGGCCGCGCTGCCCTCCCCGCAGTCCCACATCGTCTACGTGCAGCGCGAGGTGGCCAAGGCCGACCGGGACATCCGCGTCCTGGTGGTGGACGGCCGTGCCGTCGGAGCCACGTACCGCCGCAGCGACCAGTGGCGGACGAACGTCGCCCGCGGCGCGGTCAGCGAGCGCTGCTCCCCCGACCCCGAGCTCACCGGGCTCGCCGTGGCCGCCGCTGGCGCCGTCGGCGCGCACATCGCCGGGGTGGACCTGCTCCAGGACCCCGACGGCCGGCTGACCGTGCTGGAGGTCAACGACCGGGTGGAGTTCCGCGGGCTGCAGCAGAGCCACGGCACGGACATCGACGCAGCGGACGCCATGGCCGCCCTGCTGATCAAGGAGGCACAGGCATGATCCGGGCAGCCGTCGTCGGCGCGGCCGGCTACATCGGCGGGGAACTGCTCCGCCTGCTCGTCAACCACCCCCAGGTGGAGGTCGTCAACGCCGTCTCCCGCACCCTGCGCGGGCGGCCGGTGGACAGCGTCCACCCCAACCTGCGCGGCCGCACCCGGCTGACGTTCTCCTCGTACGACCAGCTCGGTCACCCCGACGTGCTGTTCCTGGCCACCCCGCACCGGGAGACCATGCAGCGGATGCCGGAGTACCTCGCCGCCGCACACGTCGTCGTCGACCTGTCCGGCGACTTCCGGCTGCACGACACGACCGTCTACGAGGACTACTACGGCACCCCGCACCAGGCGCCCGCCCTGATCGACGGCTTCACCCCGGGCATCCCCGAGTTCCACCGGGAACGGCTGCGCACCGCCGACCGGATCTCCGTGCCCGGCTGCATGGCCAACGCCGGCATCCTCGCCCTGGAGCCGCTCGCCCGCGACAAGCTGATCGAGGGCGACATCACGGTGGACGCCCGCACCGGGTCCAGCGGCTCCGGCGCCAAGGCCGGCTCGGAGAACCTGCACGCCGAACGCAGCGGCGCGCTGCGGGTGTTCGCCCCCACCAGGCACCGGCACGAGGCCGAGATCGCCCAGGCGACCGGGCACACCGTGCGGATGACGGCGACCGGCGTCGAGGCGGTGCGCGGGGTGCAGCTGCTGTGCCGGGCGGGGCTGGCCGACGGGGTGGACGAGCGCGCCGTCCGCGCCACCTACCGGGCCCGGTACGCCGACGAGCCCTTCGTCCGGATCGTCGCCGCCCGGCGCGGGATGCACCGCTTCCCCGACGCCAAGATCCTCGCCGGCTCCAACTTCTGCGACGTGGGCTTCGCCCTGGACCGCGGCGCCTCCACCGTCACCGTGATCGCGGCCCTGGACAACCTCGTCAAGGGCGGCGCGGGCAACGCCGTGCAGTGCATGAACATCCGCTTCGGCGAACCGGAGGAGCGCGGCCTGGAGTTCACCGGCCTGCACCCCAACTGAGCAGGCCCTCGGCCCCCTTCACCGCCGTACGCCACCCGACACCGTCTCCACCGCACCCGCCGAAAGGACCAGGCATGAGCAGCCCGCCCCTGCTGCGCGGCACCCCGCCGCCGGCCGCAACGACCGCCGACGACCCCCGCCGGGAAGCGGACCTGCCCGAGGTCGTCACCCGGATCAGGGAGCACGTCGTGACCATGTGCGCCTCTCCCGAGGGCGGGCATCTGGGCGGGTCGATGTCCCTGGTGGAGATCCTCGCCGTGCTCTACTTCCGGGTGCTGCGGCACGACCCGCGCTTCCCGGGACTGCCCGAGCGGGACGTGCTGCTGCTCAGCAAGGGACACGGCGGCATCGGCCTGTTCGCGACCCTGTGCGAGGCCGGCTACTTCCCGGCCGGGGAGCTCGCCGGGTACGCCCGCCCGGGCAGCCACTTCACCGCCCACCCCCACCCCGGGATCCCCGGCGTGGAGATGCCCTCCGGCTCCCTCGGACACGGGCTGGCCGTCGGCGTCGGGTACGCCCTGGCGCACCGGCTGGAGGAGTCCGACCGGCGCTGTTTCGTCGTCATGGGCGACGGCGAGCTGCAGGAGGGCTCGGTGTGGGAGGCCGCGTCGGTGGCCTCCGCGCACCGGCTCGGCCGGCTCACCGCGATCGTGGACCGCAACGGTCTGCAGATCAGCGGCTCGACCGAGAAGGTCGCCGCCCTGGAGCCGCTGGCCGACCGCTGGCGCGCCTTCGGCTGGCGGGTCCTGGAGGCCGACGGCCACGACACCGACGCGCTCACCGCCGCGCTGACCCTGGCCCCCGACCCGCACCGGCCGACCGTGCTGATCGCGCACACCGTCAAGGGCAAGGGCGTCCCGCAGATCGAGGGCCAGGCCCGCAGCCACTACGCCCGGCTGGGCCGCCGGCAGGAGCTCCAGCTCCTGAAGGCCCTGCGCGCCGAGGCGGAGGCCCGCCGATGACCACCGTGGCCGCACCCGCCTCCGCCGCCCCGGCGGCCGACACCCGTTCCGCCCGCGAGGTCTACCGCGACACCGTCGCCCGGCTCCTGCCCCGCGAGGACCGGCTGGTCGTGCTCGACAGCGACACCGGGCTGTTCAACGGCGTCGACTTCGGTCTCGCCGCCGACCGCTACCTCAATCTCGGGATCGCCGAGCACACCCTGATGGGCGCCGCCTCCGGGCTCGCCCGCGAGGGCCGGATCCCGCTGGTGAACACGATGGCCGCGTTCGCCTCCTCCCGCGCGCTGGAGGCCGTCAAGCTCGACATCGCGCTGAACAACCTGCCGGTGCTGATCGCGGCCACCCACTCCGGGGTGTCGGCCGGTCACCTCGGACCGACCCATCACGCCCTGGAGGACCTGGCGACGCTGCGGGTGCTGCCGCACATGACCGTCGTGGTGCCCGGTGACCCCGCCCAGACGGCGGAGCTGCTGCGTCAGGCCCTCGCCTGCGGCGGACCGGTCTACCTCCGGCTCGGCCGCGGCGCCACCCCCGCCCTGCCGGCCGGCGCCGAGGCGCCGCGCCTGGGCAGGGCGCAGATCCTGCGCCGGGGCGCCGACGTCACGATCGCGGCCTGCGGGCCGTACCCGGTCCTGGCCGCGCTGGAGGCGGCCGGGCTGCTCGCGGCGGACGGCATCGAGGCGAACGTCCTGCATCTGCACACCGTCAAGCCGCTCGACACCCCGGCCCTGCTCGACGCTCTCGGCGACCAGCGGACGGTGATCACGGTCGAGGAGCACTGGGCGGCCGGCGGGTTCGGTTCCGCCGTCGCCGAGGAGCTGAGCGCGGTGCGGCCGGTCCGGGTCCACCGGATCGCCATGCCGGACGCCTTCGTCCCGGTCGCCGGCGGCCAGCGGCTGCTGCTCGAACAGGGCGGGGTCAGCGCGCTCGCCGTCGCCGACCGCGCCCGCCGGGCGCTCGACACCACCCGGGGAGACTCCCGATGACGACGACAGCACAGCCGTACAGCGCCGTGGACGGCGCCGAGGCCTGGCGCGCGGCCGGCTGGTGGCGGGACGAGACGATCCTGCACGATCTGCGCCGCTGGGCCGCGCTGCGGCCCGAGCGCCCCGCCCTGGTCTGCTACTCGGGCGCCGACGCCCGGACGGTGGGCTACGCCGAGCTGGCCCGCCGGGTCGACCGGCTCGCCGTCGGGCTGCTGCGGCTCGGCGTGCGGCGCGGTGACGTGGTGACGCTGCAGCTGCCCAACTCCTGGGAGCTGGTGGCGCTCTGTCTGGCCGCCGCCCGGATCGGCGCGGTCGCCGGGCCGGTGGTGCCGACCATGCGCCGCCGCGAGGTGGAGTTCATGACCCGGCTCACCGGGAGCCCGGTGTACATCGCCGCCGCCGAGGTGCGGGGCTTCTCCTACGACGAGATGAGCGCCGAGGTCGCCGCTGCCGTGCCCACCCTGCGCCACCGGGTCCTCCTCGGCGGCGACGGCGCGCTCACCGCCGGCGCACTGGACTTCACCCGCGACCTCTACGGCCCGGAGCCCGACCCGGCGCTGCTCGCGTCCCTCGACGCGCTCGAGGCCGGTCCCGACGACCCCGCGCAGATCATGTTCACCTCCGGCACCACCGGTGAGCCCAAGGGCGTGGTGCACAGCCACAACACCCTGTACGCGATGAACAAGGCGCAGGCCGACGTGCTCGGGCTGACCGGGGACGAGATCACCGCGATGGGCTCGCCCACCACGCACCAGGCCGGTTTCACGTGGAACTTCGTGATGCCGATGCTGCTCGGCGCGACCGCGGTGCAGGTGGACCGCTGGGACGCGGAACGGATGCTGGGCATCCTCCAGGAGCAGCGGGTGACGTTCTTCATGGGGGCGCCGACCTTCCTCTCCGATCTGATCGACGCGCAGCGCCGCACCCCGCACGACCTGTCGGCGCTGCGCAGCTTCGCCACCGGCAGCGCGCCGATCGCGCCGCTGCTGGTGGAGGACGCCGACGTGGTGCTCGGCTGCCGGGTGTACGCGCTGTGGGGCATGACGGAGAACGGCTGTGTCACCGTCACGCGTCCCGGGCAGCCGCCGCTGCGGGCCGCCGAGAGCGACGGCACGGCGGTGCCGGGCATGGAGGTCCGGATCACCGGCAAGGAGGGCGGCCCGGTCCCGCCCGGGGGGAGCGGACGGCTCCAGGTGCGCGGCGCCGCCCAGTGCCTGGGCTACTTCCGCCGGCCGGAGGTCTACGCCGCCTCGGTGACCGCCGACGGCTGGTTCGACACCGGTGACCTGGCCCGGGACGACGGGCACGGCGGGATCCGGATCGCCGGGCGGGTCAAGGACATGATCGTGCGCGGCGCCGAGAACATCCCGGTCGTCGAGGTCGAGGGCGCGCTGCTGCGGCACCCGGCGGTCAAGGACGTCGCGGTGGTCGGCTACCCGGACGCGCGGCTCGGCGAGCGTGCCTGCGCGTTCCTGGTCACCGACGGCGCGGAACTCGGACTCCCGGACGTGCGGGCCCACTTGGCGGGCCTCGGCATGGCGAAGACGTACTGGCCGGAGCGGGTGGAACTGCTGCCTGAGCTGCCGCGCACCCCCTCGGGAAAGATCCAGAAATTCGTCCTGCGCGAGCTGCTGTCCGACCGGTCCGGCCCGCTCGCCCCGCTCGGCCCGTCCCCCGCCGGCCGCCCCCGCGTCTGACGCCCGCCCCGAGAGAAGGAAGCACAGCCCCATGGACTTCACCTTCACCGCACAGCAGGACGAACTCGCCAAGCGGGTGGCCGAGTTCGCCGCCGACCGGATCGCCCCGCACCGGCAGGAGCAGGACCGCTCCGGCACCTACCGCCCGGGCCTGGTCGCGGACCTGGCCGCCGCCGGCCTGTTCGCGCTGCGGATTCCCGAGGAGTACGGCGGCCTCGGCCTGGACGCGGTCAGCGCGGGCATCGCGCTGGAGCGGCTGGCGGCCGCGGATCTGTCGGTGTGCTTCCCGGTGCTCAACGCCGCCCTCATCGGCGGGGTCCTCGCCGACAACGGCACCGCCGAGCAGCGGGCGGCCTGGCTGCCGGCGATCGCGCGCGGCGAGGCCGTGGTCGCACTGGCGCTGACCGAGCCGGACCACGGCACGGACGCGGCCGGCATCCGGATGGCCGCGACGCCGGACGGGGACGGCTGGGTGCTGACCGGCGAGAAGACCTCGATCATGATCGCCGCGCACGCCACCCACGCCCTGGTCTTCGCCCGCACCGGCCAGGAGGGCGCCCGCGGCATCAGCGCCTTCTACGTCGCCCTGGACGACACCCGGGTCCGGCGCGAGCGGCTGACCGACCTCGGCTGCAAGGCCGGCGGCCGGGGCCGGCTGGTGCTGGACGGGCTGCGGGTCGGACCGGGCGAGCTGGTCGGCGAACCGGGCGGCGGTTTCACGGCCGTGATGCGCGGCTTCGGCGTCTCCCGGGCGCTGATCGCGCTGATGGCCATCGCGGTCGGCGACGCGGCCCTGGAGGAGGCGTACGCCCACGCCACCCGCCGTACCGCGTTCGGGCAGCCGCTCGGACGGTTCCAGTCGGTGACGTTCCCGCTGGTGGAGCACACCACGCTGCTGCACGCGGCACGGCTGGTCGCGTACGAGGCGCTGTGCCGGGCGGACCGGGGCGAGGATCCGCGGATCCCGTCGAACATGGCGAAGTGGTGGGCGCCGAAGGCGGCCGTGGAGGCCACCCACCAGGCGCTGCTGACCATGGGGCACCTGGGCTGGAGCGAGGACGGGCCGGTGGCGCAGCGGCTGCGCGACGTCATCGGTCTCCAGCTCGCCGACGGGACCGCGGCGGCCACGAAGATGACCGTGGCGCGGCTGGTCCTGGGCAAGGAGTACGCGCCGTGACCGCGCCCGTGGTGCGCCGGCCGGGTTCAGCCGTTCGCGGCGGCCGCCTTCAGGCCCTGCCGGTACACGGTCATCTTGGAGCGGGTGCCGCACACCGCCATGGAGCACCAGCGGCCGGAGCGGTTGCGGGCGCGGTCGTAGAACGCCCACTCGCAGCGGTGGTCGTGGCAGGACTTCAGCCGCTGCCAGGTGCCCTCACCGGCGGCCTCCACGACGATCCCCAGCACCTGTGCCATCAGACCGCGGGCGCCGTCGTGGACGGGCCTGAGGCCGGGCAGGCCGGTGGCGTCGAAGCCCAGGACCAGCGGGAGCTGCGCGGCGACGCGCTCGACGGCCGCGCGGGCCGCGGGGTCGGGTTCACCGCCGTTGTTCTCCCGCAGCAGCGCCCTGAGCGCCTCGCGGAGTTCGACCGCGCGCCGGCGGTCGGCCTCGGTGACCTCGCTCGCGGCGCCGGGCGGTCCGTACTCCCCGAGCCAGCGCGTGAAGCCCTCGACGGTGGCGAACTCGTCCGGTCCGAACTCCACGTTGAGGCTGTTGACGAAGGACTGCACCAGGGCGAGCCGGCCGGGCGCCACCTCGCGGTCCCCGGGCTGCCGCACCCGCGATTTTCCTGTCATTCCCCAGACAGTACCGGTCACTCACGTTCACCGGTATCCACTCCGTGATCTCGCATCACCGGACCACCGCACCACCTCATCCCCCCATTGATCCCTCGAAAGGAATGCCATGGCCGGCACCACCGGCGGGCGACCGCCGCTCCTCCTGCTGTGCACCGCGCAGTTCATGCTCGCCCTCGACTTCGCCATCGTGAACGTCGCCCTCGGCGGCATGCAGCGTGACCTCGGCTTCACCGACAGCGGTCTGCAGTGGGTCGTGGGCGCCTACGCGCTCTTCTACGGCGGTTTCCTGCTGCTCGGCGGCCGGGCGGGCGACGTCATCGGCCGCAAGCGGCTGTTCGTCGCCGGACTCACCGTCTTCACCCTCGCCTCGCTGGTCGGCGGGCTCGCCACCGAGCCGTTCGTGCTCGTCGCCGCACGCGCGCTCCAGGGCCTCGCGGCCGCGGCCGTCTCCCCGGCCGTCCTCGCGCTGATCGCCGCCGGATTCCCGGAGGGCAAGGAGCGGGTGAAGGCGATGGGCGTCTTCGGCGCGGTCTCCTCGGCCGGCTTCTCCGGCGGTGTGGCGGCCGGCGGGCTGCTCACCGAGTACATCAGCTGGCGTGCCGTCATGCTGGTCAACCTGCCGGTCGGCATCGTCCTGGTGGCCCTCGCCGCGAAGAAGCTCGCCGCCGACCACCACACCACCCGCGCCACCAAGCTCGACATCCCCGGCGCCATCCTCGTCACCTCCGCGATGTGCGCGTTCAGCTACGGCCTGACCGTCGCCTCCGACGAGGGCTGGAACTCCACGGCCGTCATCGCCTCGCTGACCGCCGGCACCGTGCTGCTGATCGCATTCCTGATCGTCCAGACCCGGGTCCCGGCCCCCCTCGTCCCGCTGTCGATCTTCCGCAACCGCAGCCTGTCCTCCGGCAACGCCATCGCGTTCCTGTCCGGCGGTGTGATGTCGGTGTCGACCTTCTTCATCACCCTCTACCTCCAGCAGGTCCTCGGCTACTCCGCCGTCAAGACCGGCCTCGCCTTCTTCCCGCAGGCGTTCACCGTGTTCCTCGCCAGCGTCCCGGTGATCCGGCTCACCGAGCGGCTGGGCGCCCGCAACACGCTGACCATCGGCGGGCTGTTCCTCGCCGCCGGCTCGGCGCTGCTCGCCCAGGTCAGCGCCGACAGCTCCTACCTGCTGGTGGTGCTGCCCGGCGGCGTCCTGCTCGGCCTGGGCGTCACGGTCATGATGATCACCACCGCCGTCGCAGCCACCAGCGGTGTCAGCGGCCCGCAGATGGGTCTCGCCTCCGGCCTGTACAACTCCGGCCGCCAGCTGGGCGTCGGCCTGTGCCTCGCGGTCGGCGTGGCCCTGGCCGGCCTGGCGGACGGCGCCGTCCGCGCCATCCCGATCGACGGCTTCCAGTCGGCGTTCTGGTTCACCGGCGCCCTCTCGGCCGGCATCGTCGCGGTCTCGGTCCTGGGCCTGCGCGGCACGGCCGTCGCCCAGGCCGCGCCGAAGCCCGCCGCCCCGGCGGCGGACGGCGTGAGCGCTCCCGCCGGGGCGCCGGCGGCCGCCAAGTAGTCCGTACCCCGTCCGACGCGGCCGGCCCTCTCACCCCCCGAGGGCCGGCCGTCCCCCCGTCCCGGCACACGCCGGCGCATGCGAGAGGACCAGAACGAGCCATGACTCACATACTCGTCGCGGGCGGCGGCATCGGCGGGCTGGCCGTCGCGCTCGGCCAGGCCCGCAGCGGACACCGGGTGACCGTCCTGGAGAGCCGGCCCGAGTTCGGCGAGATCGGCGCCGGCATCCAGCTCGCGCCCAACGCCTTCCACGCCCTGGACGCCCTCGGCGTCCGGGACGCCGTGGCCGGCCGCGCCGACTTCATCGACGAACTCCGCTTCATGGACGGCACCACCGGCCGGCGCGTGGCGGCCATGCCGCTGACCGGCGGGTACCGGACCCGGTTCGGCAACCCCTACGCCGTCGTGCACCGCGCGGACCTGCACCGGGCGCTCCTCGACGGCTGCCGGGACGCCGGAGTGCGGCTGCTCGGCGGACAGCGCGTCACCGGCTACGAGCAGTCGGGCGGGCAGGTGAGGGCGCTGACCGCGGCCGGTGACCGCTTCCCGGCCGAGGTGCTCATCGGCGCCGACGGGCTGCGCTCCGCCGTGCGCGAGCAGCTCGTCGGCGACGGCCCGCCGCGCATCTCCGGCCACACCATCTACCGCTCCGTCATCCCGATGTCCGAGGTCCCCGAGCGGCTCCGGGCCCGCGCCGTCACCCTCTGGGCCGGCCCCGGGTGGCACTTCGTGCACTATCCGATCGGCGGCGGCGACTACCTCAACCTCGCCGCCACCCGCGACGACGGCGCCCGCCGGGAGATCACCGGCACCCCCGCCACCCGCGCCCACGTCCTCGCCCAGTTCGGCGAACTCGCAGACACCGCACGCCAGTTGCTGGAGCTGGGCCGCGACTGGCGGATCTGGGTGCTGTGCGACCGCGACCCCGTCGACACCTGGGTGGACGGCCGGGTCGCGCTGGCCGGCGACGCCGCGCACCCGATGCTCCAGTACGCGGCCCAGGGCGCCTGCATGGCCCTGGAGGACGCGGTGGCCCTCGGCACCCTGCTGCGCTGCGACCCGGCCGACGTGCCGCAGCGCCTGGAGAAGTACAACGGCGTACGGCGCGAGCGCACCGCCCGCACCACGCGCACCGCCCGCTGGATGGGCAGCGAGCTCTACCACCCGGCGGGCCCGCGCGCCGCCGAACGCGACGCACTGCTCGCCGGGCACTCCGCCGAGGACCTGCACGACGCGGTGTCGTGGCTGCACGGCGCCACCGATTTCATCAGCACCTGAACGGGGGCGATTTCCCGCATGGTTGTGAACGACAGTTCCGAGGCGATCCACTTTTCCGACGAGAACGAACTGGAGAACTGGTTCGAGAGAAATCACCGGAACACCGACGGGCTCTGGCTGAAGATCGCCAAAAAGGGGGCGGGAATCCGTTCCGTCGACGCGGTCCAGGCCCTCGACGTGGCCCTGTGCTACGGCTGGATCCCGGCCCGGCGGCAGTCCCTCGACGAGAGCTTCTTCCTCCAGAAACTCACCCCCCGCCGCGCCCGCAGCGTCTGGTCGATGGTCAACATCCGCAAGGTCGAGGCGCTGATCGAGGCCGGCCGGATGCGTGAACCGGGCCTCTCCGAGATCCGCGCCGCCCAGGCCGACGGCCGCTGGGACGCCGCCTACGAGGGACAGGCCCGCGCCGAGATACCGGCCGAGCTCACGGCGGCGCTCGCCGAACGGCCGGCCGCCGCCGAACGGTTCGAGCGCCTCGACCGCACCGGCCGGTACCTGCTGATGCTGCCGCTCCTCAAGGCGGTGGGCGAGCAGAACCGGGCGCTACAGCTGAAGAAGGTCCTGCACCAGCTGGAGACCCCGGGTCACTGACCCCCGAGAAGCCGCCGTCCCGCGTTTTCGCAGCGGGGCGGCGGCTTCTCGTTTCCATAACCATCCGTCATTTCCCGTCCCGCCACGGCGAATTCCCCGCAACTACCCTTCCGGGCATGACTCTTCACCTACGCCAATGGGGCACGGGCGACCGGATCGCCGTACTCGTCCACGGAATGCTGAGCAGTTCGGAGTGCTGGTGGGAGATCGGCCCGGCGCTGGCCGCCCGCGGCTACCGGGTGGTGGCGGTGGACCTGCCCGGGCACGGGCACTCCCCCGCCCTCCCCGGCGCGGGCCTGGACGACTTCACCGCCGCGCTGGCGGAGTCCGTGCCGGCCGCCCCCGATCTCGCCGTCGGTCACTCGATGGGCGCCTTCGTCCTCGCCTCCGCCCTGGACCGGATCGCCCCGCGCCGGGTGGTGTACGTGGACACCCCCTTCGGCCCGAGCCGCCTCGACGCGGATCCGCAGACGCTCACCGCGGTGTACGCCAAGGCGAAGGCCCGCCGTACGCTCGACGCCCTCGACCGGCAGGAACCGGGCTGGCGGCGGTACGACCGGGAGGTGGAGGCGCGGGCGGCCGAGCAGTTCGACGTGGCCACCTCGGTGAGCCTGTTCGCCTCCGTGGCCGGCCGGGGGTTCGCCCCGCCGGCCCACGTCCCCTCCCTGATGGTCCGCCCCGAGCCCAGCCGCTTCGTGCCCCCGGAGGCGGTCGAGTCGCTGCGGCGGCAGGGGGTGGAGGTCCGTTCCGTCGAAGGCGCCGGCCACCTCACCTGGTACGGCCACCACGAGGCCTTCATGGCGGCGGTCGACGGCTGGCTGGCGGAGCCGCTGCCGAACGCCGCGTGATCCCCGGACGCGGGGGGGGGGGGCCGGGCGGCGGGGGGGGGGGCGCGGGCCGCGCGGGGCCGGGGGGGGGGGGGCCGCGGCCCCCCGCCCCCCCCCCCCCCCCCCGCCGCGCCCCCCCCCGGGCCCTCCAGGCGGGCGTGGGCGGGCGGGCGGGCGCCGCGGCGCCCCACCCCGGGTGCTCCCCCGCGCGCGCGAGTGCCCCGCCGGACGGTCCGGCGGGGCACTCGCGCGTCACGGGACGGGGTCAGGCCGCCGCCGGAACCCGCGCGGCGACCAGCGCCGCCATCTGCGCCACGGTCGGCTCGTCGAAGAGGTCGACGATCTCGATGTCCACCGTGAACTCCTCGCGCACCAGCGTCGTCAGCCTGGCGGCGCGCAGGGAGTCGCCGCCCAGCTCGAAGAAGTTGTCGTGGACGCCCACCCCGTCGAGCTCCAGGACCTTGGTCCACAGCCCGAGCAGCGCCTCCTCCAGCTCCCCCGCGGGCGCCTGGTACGGGGTGTCCAGCTCCGGGCGCGAACGCGGCGGCTCGGGCAGCGCCGCCCGGTCGATCTTGCCGTTGACGCTGGTGGGCAGGCCGCCGATGACGTACACCGCCGGCACCATGAAGGACGGCAGCCGCTGGGACAGGCCGCGGCGCAGGTCCCGTACCGAGGGCGCGGGTTCCGGGCCGGGCTCGATGTACGCGGTCAGCTGGACGTCGCCCTGGCCGTCCCGGTGGGCGAGGACCGCGGCCTGGCTGACGCCGGGCAGGGTGGTGAGGACGACCTCGATCTCGCCGAGGTGGACGCGGTTGCCGCGCACCTTCACCTGGTTGTCGGTGCGGCCGACGATCTCGATGCTGCCGTCCGGCCAGTACCGGGCCAGGTCGCCCGTGCGGTACATGACCGGGTGGCGGGCCGGGTCGATCGGGTTGGTGATCCACTTCTCGGCGGTGGCCTCCGGGCGGCCCAGGTAGCCGGCCGACAGGCTGACGCCGGCGATGCACAGCTCGCCCACGAGGCCCGGCGGCAGCGGGCGCAGCTCCTCGTCGAGGACGTACGTGGTGACGTTGGTGGTGGGGCGGCCGATGGGCGGGAGCCGGCGGGCGCGGCCCTGTGCGCCGAGGCGCTCGCCGAGTCCGGTGATGTCGCAGCTGGCGACGACGGTGGCCTCGGCGGAGCCGTACAGGTTGATCAGCCGGAACGGCAGACCGGCCGGGGGCCAGGACTGGATGCGCTCACCGCAGACCCGGATGTTCTCCAGCGGGGTGTCCTCGGGCCATTCCAGGCGCCACAGCCGCTCGGCCATCGGCTTCATCAGCAAGGTGGTGGTGATGCCCTCGCGCAGGAACCACTCCTGCAGACGGTGCTCGGAGGAGACCACCGAGACGTCGGGGATGTGCACGGTGCCGCCGCGGGCGAGCACCGGGAAGCACTCGACCTCGATCATGCCGTAGCCGGGGGCGGCCAGCCAGGTGCCCTGGGAGGCGCCGGTGGTGCCGGTCAGTTCGGCCATGCTGTGGATCAGGTTGCGGGCGGCGCCGAAGCGGACCATGACGGCCTTGGGGGCGCCGGTGGAGCCGGAGGTGTAGCAGATGTGGATCAGGTCGTCGGCGTCGACCGGCTCGCTGACCTCGGTGTCCGGCTCGGTACGCCAGTCGTCGGTGTCCAGGGCGATGACCGGGGCGAGTCCGCGGACCTTGTCCACGTGGGCGGCGAGGGTCAGGACGACGGCGGCGGAGGCGTCCTCGATCATGTAGCGGACGCGGTCGGCGGGGAAGTCGCTGTCCAGCAGGATCGCCGCGCAGGCCAGCTTGAAGCAGGCGAGCTGGGCGATCAGGCTCTCCGCGCCGCGCGGGAAGCAGACGCCGACCCGGTCGCCGGGCCGCACCCCGCGGGCGGCCAGGCGGTGCGCCAACTGGTTCGCCCGCCCGTCGAGTTCGCGGTACGTCAGCCGGGTGCCGGGCAGGATCACGGCGAGGGCGTCGGGGGTGCGGCGGGCGTGCTCGGCGACCAGCTCGTGGAAGAAGGCCGGGCCGACCGGGCCCTCGGTGTCGTTCCACTCCACCAGGATGCGGTGCAGCTCCTCCTCCGTGAGCAGGGCGATGTCCCGGACGGCGCCCTCGGGAGCCGTCGCCAGCGCGGCGAGGACCCGCTCCAGGTGACGGGCGTACTGGTCGGCGGCCGTGGCGTCGAACTCATCGCCGTCCAGGGCTAGTTCGAAACCGCCGTCGGTGACCGAGAGGGTCAGCGCGGCGAGCGCGGAGGACGCGGGGCCGGTGGTGTCGACGGCGGCGTGGGCCGGCCGGCCGGTGCCCGTCTCCGCCGCGACGGGGGCCTCGGGCACGGCCCGCAGCAGCTCGCCGAGGGTGGTCCGGCCGTCCACGCGCAACGCGAGCGGCTCGGCCGGGCCCGGCTGCCGCCGGCGCCCTATCAGCAGATCGGTCTCTCCGGTGTACCGGTGCACGAGCGCGGCCAGCGCGGCCGTGGCGTACACCTCGGCCCGCTCGGCGACGGCCGCGGGAGCCGCGATGACACGCCGGTGCAGCTCACCGGTACGGGCGCCGTCCAGGACACGCGCCAGGGGCAGTGACGAACTCGTGGTGACAGCCACGGCATTGATTCCTCTCGGTTCTGATGTGCGGAAGCGGGTGGGGTGAGTGGGCGCCCCGCGCAGCAGGGGCGGGGCGCCCTCACCGGGACGGCGGGGGCCGGGCGTGCCCGCGCGGGGCGGGAGCCAGGTGTGCACCCGTCGTCCGGGGCGGGAGCCGGGCGACCTGCGGTGCGCGACGGAGCCAGGCGTCCCGCACCCGGCGGGCGCAGGGAGCGGCCTCGCGGGGCGGTGGTCGGGCACCTCGCGGACGGAGCCGGGCGTACCGCGCGGGGCGGACCCAGGTGTGTCTCACGAGGCGGGAGCCAGGCGTGTCCTTGCGGCCGCGAGTCGGGCGCATGTCACGAGGCCGACCCAGACGTACCTCGCGGGGCGGAGCCCGGAGGGGCCCTGGGGGTGGAGCCGGGGCGGGGTCAGGCGGGTGTCGGAGTGAGGGTTCGGCGGGTGCTCACCGCTGTGGCCAGCTCGTCGATCATGGCGGCCGTGGTCGGCCAGTCCACGCAGGCGTCGGTGACGCTCTGGCCGTAGACGAGGCGGTCGGTGCGGCCGAGTTCGAGGTCCTGGCGGCCGGCCGCGAGGAAGCTCTCGATCATGACGCCGGCGATGCCGCGTTCACCGGCGGCGATCCGGGTGGCGATGTCGGTGACGACGAGCGGCTGCCGCTCGTGGTCCTTGTTGCTGTTGCCGTGGCTCGCGTCGACGATCAGCTGCTGCGGCAGCCCCGCCGCGGCCAGCTCCGCGAGGGCGGCGGCGACCTCGTCGGGACCGTAGTTGGGGCCGTCGGCCCCGCCGCGCAGCACGACGTGGCCGTCGGGGTTGCCTTTGGTCGCGACGACGGCGGCCCGGCCGTCCCCGGCGATGCCGGGGTAGACGTGCGGGCGGGAGGCGGAGACGACGGCGTCCACCGCGTCCCGGACCCCGCCGTCGGTGGTGTTCTTGAACCCGATCGGCATGGTGAGCCCGCTGGAGAGCTGACGGTGCACCTGGCTCTGCACGGTGCGGGCGCCGATCGCGCCCCAGGCGACGGCGTCGGCCAGGTAGTGCGGGACGAGCGGGTCGAGGAACTCGCAGGCCACCGGCAGCCCGGTGCCGGCGATCTGGGCCATCAGGCCGCGCGCCAGCCCGAGCCCGCTGGGCAGGTCGTCCGAGCCGTCCAGGCGGGGATCGCTGAGCAGCCCCTTCCAGCCGACCCGGGTGCGCGGCTTCTCCACGTACACCCGCATGACGACGATCAGGTGGTCCCGGGTCTCGGCGGCCAGCGCGGACAGGCGCTCCGCGTAGCCGAGGGCGGCCTCCGGGTCGTGCACCGAACACGGGCCGGTGACGACGACGAGGCGGTCGTCCTGGCCGTTCAGCGCACGGGCGATGTCGCGGCGGGTCAGGGCGGTGGTCTTCTTCGCGAGGGCCGACAGCGGTATCCGTGCGCGCAGGGCTTCCGGGCTGGGCAGCAGCGCGGCGGGACCGGGCGCCGGGGTGGCCGTCGGCTGGGGGGCGACGCTCGCGGTACGAAAGGGGGTCATGGTCGTGATCCGTTTCTTCGAGGAGGACGCTTTCGAGCGGGACGCTTCGGGACGGACGCGTGGAGCGGAGGCGCTCAGACGCCGTCGGCCGTGAGGACCGCCGCGGAGAAGGTGAAGCCCATGCCGGTGCCGATCACCAGGATGCGGTCGCCGCGCTCGAGCAGGTCGTTCCGCAGCAGGTGGTCGAGGCCGTACATCTGGTCGCAGGGCCCGAGGTGGCCGATGGTCAGGCCGAGTTCGTGGACGGTGTTGCGCGGGGTGATGCCGAGGGGTCGTACGAAGCTCTCGCGGTACAGGGTCCGGCCGACGAACGGGGTCAGGAACCAGTCGATGCCGTCGGCGCCGACGCCCGCCTCGTCCAGGGCGCGGGCGACCACCCGCCGGGTGCAGTCGGCGACGCGGGTGTGCACGTCGCGCAGGGAGACCTCGCCGGAGGCGAGGAACTCACGGGTCCTGCGCCGCATGTCGGGCTGCCCCTCGGGCGAGGTGCGGAACGGCTCGGCGCCACGGGAGAGTCCCTCCAGCACGGTGTCGGTGCGGCTCACCAGGGAGCGCAGCCGCAGCCGCCCGCCGTCGCGGGTGACCACACCGGCGGCGGCGCCGTCGCCGAAGACCATGCCGGGGGAGGTGTGGAAGCGGTCGGTGGGGGGCGCGAAGCGGTCGGCGAGGGTGATCAGCGCGGACGGCACGTCCGGGCGGGCGAGGAGGGTGGAGGCGGCGACGTCGAGCGCGGCGAGCGAGCCGTTGGACCAGGCGTTGACCGTCGTGGGTGTGGAGTCGACGTGCTCGCCGAGCAGTTCACGGGCGATCCAGCAGGCGGCGGGCCACAGGTCGATGCCCTGGAAGTGGCCGTGGCTGTGCAGCAGCACGGTGTCCGTGTCGATCCGCGCGCCCTTCTCCACCGCGTCCTTGACGGCCTGCCGGCCCGCGGTCACCGCCATCTCGGGCGGCGCCTGGGTGGCCCGCGCGTAGCTGATCATGCCGGTGCTCTCGGCGGCCTCGGCCGAGTACCGGCCGTCGGCGACCGCCGCGGCCACCGGCTCGAACTCGCCGAGGGTGCCTCCGGTGCCGGCGATCCAGATGTTGTCGAAGCGCATCGGACGGTTCCTTCCAGGGGTGGGGCGGCGGGAGAGGGCAAGAGGGGTGGAGACCCAGAGGGGTGGAGACAGGGTGGAGACAGGGGGAGACGACGGCCGCGGGGTACGGGGGAGGCGGGCGGCCCGGCCGGAACCGGGTCCCGCCGCACCGGGCCCTGCTACCACTGAAAACGTTATGCCGGTATCGCGTCCTGGACAACGGCCTCCCGATAAGGTCCCGTTACCTCTCCGAGCAGGTCCGCGATCAGCTCGGCGAGCAGCTCGGGACCGCGCCGCGTCAGCACCGACGCGGGATGGAACTGCACCGAGGCGAAGCCCGGTCCGCGCAGCGCGTGCACCTCTCCGTCCGCCTCACGGAACACCCGGACCAGGCCCTCCCGGCCGGCGCAGTCGATCAGCTCGGCCGCGCTGTGGGCCGCGAACGTGTTGTAGAAGCCGACGGGTTCACTGCGCCCGAAGCAGTCGATCACCCGCTGCACCCCCTGACTGGGCACCGTCCGGCGCACCAGCGGCAGCCCGAGCAGGGTGCTGAGCACCTGGTGGCCCAGGCAGACGGACAGGAACGGGATCCCGCGCCGCAGCAGTTCGGTGGTCACCCCGCGCAGCCGGGCGATCTTCGGGTCGGCCGTGTCCCGGGGGTCACCGGGCCCGGGCCCCACGATCACCAGGTCGTAGTCGCCGAGCCGGAACTCCTCGTCGTGGCGGCGCACGTCGACGTACGGCCCGCGCGCCTGGAGCAGATGGCGAGCCATGTGGGTGAAGGTGTCCTCGGCGTCGATCACCAGCACCCGGCGCCCGGACAGCGCGGCGTCCGGCCGCATCCGCTCCCGCGGGTCCCGGAACCAGAACCCGGCCAGCGGCCGGTTGCGCTCGGCCAGCGCCGCACGCACCGCCGGATGCGCGGACAGCGGCGTGCGCCGCTCACCCGCCGCCCCCGGCCGCCCGCCCGCCGGCGCCCGCAGCGCCTCGATCAGCCCCGCCGCCTTGGCCCGGGTCTCCGCGGCCTCGGCCGCCGGATCGGAGTCGCGCACCAGCGTGGCGCCCACCGGGATCCGCACCCGGCCCGCCGCGTCGACCTCGGCCGTGCGGATGAGGATCGCCGAGTCCATCCGGCGCCGCCCCGCCGCGTCCCGTCCGATGAGGGCCGCGACCCCGGCGTAGTGCCCGCGCCCCTCCGGCTCGTGACGGCTGATCACCTCGCAGGCGCTCTCCAGCGGGCCCCCGGTGACGGTCGGCGCGAGCAGTGTCTCGCGCAGGATCTCCCGTACGTCCAGGGAGCTGTGCCCCTCGATGAGGTACTCGGTGTGGGCGAGCCGGTCCATCTCCTTCAGGAACGGCCCGGTGACCCTGCCGCCCAGGTCGCAGACCCGGCCGGTCATCTTCAGCTCCTCGTCGAGGACCATGTACAGCTCGTTGGCCTCCTTGGGGTCGGAGAGAAAGCCGAGCACCTCGGCCGGGTCCGGGCCGCCCGGCGGATAGCGGTACGTCCCGCTGATCGGGTTCATGACGATCCGGCCCGCGTCCAGGCTCACATGGCGTTCCGGCGAGGCGCCCACGAAGGTGCGGTCCCCGGTGTGCACGACGAACGACCAGTGACTGCCCGGGGCACGGCCGGCCAGCCGGCGGAAGAACGACAGCGCGGTCCGCGCCGACCAGCCCTCGATGCGCGCCGTGAACGTACGCCTGAGGACGAAGTTGGCGCCGGCGCCCCGGCCGATCTCCTCGGCGAGCACCCGGCGGACCCGGGCCGCGTACTCCTCGTCGTCGGCGTCGAAACGGCCCTCGTCCATGTCGATCGGCAGGTCGGGCAGCCGCTCCAGGACGTCCGCCAGGGGCAGCACCGCCTGGTCGTCCACGGCCAGGGCGAGCAGCGGCGCCCCGTCGTCCGGGCAGGCGAACCCGCGCTCGCGGATCTGCCGGTACGGCAGCAGCGCCAGCACCTCGTGCCGCTCCCCGGCCGCCTCCCCCGCGGGGCTGAGCGGGATGTCCGCGATCAGGTCGTGCACGGCGACCCGCCCGGTCAGTACGTCGATCCGGTCGGGCCCGGTGGCGTCGGGCCGGTGCAGCAGGGCGAACGGCGGCGGGTCGGCACCGAGGATGCGTTCCAGGACCGGGTGGGCCGTCATGACCGCCCCCCGTCCATCGCGGCCAGCACGGCCCGCGTCGGCAGGGTCACCGAGCAGCGGGTGGCGACGTAGTCCAGGGTCTCCCGGTGGCGCTCGGCCGAGAAGTCAGCGATCGCGTCGCCCACCACGAAGGTCTGGATGTCGTGCGAGAAGCCCTCGTGCGCGGTCATCAGGATGCCGACGTGGGCGTACACCCCGCAGATCACCAGCTGGTCGCGGCCGGTGCGGCGCAGCAGGTCCAGCAGGTCGGTGCGGCAGAAGGCGCTGGGCCGCCACTTGGTGAACACCTCGTCGCCGGGCGCCGGCGCGATCCGCTCCGGGATGGCGCGGTGCTCGTCGTCCGCGCTCATCCCGGCGCCCCAGAAGTCCTTCAGCAGCCCGCGCTGTTCATCGGTCATGCCGCCGGGCTGGGCGGTGTAGACGACGGGGGCGCCGGCGTCGGCGAACGCCCCGCGCAGCGCCTCGGTGTGGTCGAGGAGATCGGTCAGCGGTTGCCGGCCGCCGGCGTCGGGGTCGCCGTGGCCGAAGGGGCTCAGGAAGTAGTTCTGCAGGTCGTGGACGAGCAGCACCGCGCGCGCCGGGTCCACCGTCCAGGGTGCGGTGTTGCGCGGGAGTTCGTCCTCGGCCGGCATGGGATACGGGTCGATGAGAGGGATCGCCATGGTCAACTCCAAAGTCCGGAAGGGGGGTTCAGGCGCCGAGCGCGGCGCCGCCGTCCACCACGAGGTCGTGCAGGGTGATGTGGGAGGCCTGCTCGGAGAGGAGGAAGAGCACCGCGTGCGCGATGTCCTCGGGCCGGGCGAGCTTGCCGAGCGGGATGCCCACCCGGAAGGTGGCGGCCGAGCCGTCGACGGAGGGCCGGGCGAAGTCGCCCTCCGGGTACATCGAGGTGAGCATCGGGGTCTCGGTGGAGCCGGGCGCGACGACGTTGCAGCGGATGCCGTACCGGGCCACCTCCAGGCCCAGGGTCCTGGTGAAGCTGGTGGCCGCCGCCTTGGACGCCGCGTAGGCCGCCATGTTCCAGCGGGGCACCCCCGCCGAGTTGGAGGCGACGGTCACCACCGCGCCGCGCCGCCGCGGCACCATCCGGCCGACCACCGCCCGGCTCACGTGGAAGACACCGGTGGCGTTGACCGCGAAGGTGAAGTCCCAGTCCTCGTCGCTGTATCCGGTGACCTCGCCGGTGCGCAGCACCCCGGCCGCGTTCACCAGGCAGTCCAGCGGGCCGAGTTCGGACTCCGCGCGGTCCACCGCCGCGTCCACCTCGGCGCTGGAGCGCACGTCGGCGCCGAGCGCCAGCACCCGCGCGCCGTCCGCCGCCAGCTCCTTCGCCAGCGGCCCGAGGGCGGCCCGGTCGGCGTCGAGCACCGCGACCCGGGCGCCGGCGGCGGCGATCTGCCGGGCCACCGCCGCCCCGATGCCGCCCGCGGCGCCGGTGACCAGGGCCGTCCTGCCGTCGAGAGCCGCGTGTGCGCCGCTCATGACTGTCCCCTCCATCCCGTGTGGTGTGCGGCGGCCGCCCGGCGGCGCCGGTCGACCGTCTCGGTACGGCGGCGCAGGCTCGCCGCGACCGCGTCGGCGTCCACGCCCAGGCAGCGCACCGTGAAGGAGGCCAGCGCCTCCAGGTACTCCGCCTCCAGGGCGTCCTCGTCCAGGGCCGTGGACCGGCCGTCCTCGACGAGCACCCGGCCCCCGACGATCACCGTCTCCACGTCCATCGAGCCGCCGAGCGACAGGAAGCCCTCCAGCGGGCGCGGGTTGAGCAGATAGCGCCAGTCGGCGGCGGGGACGAGCAGCAGGTCGGCCTGCTTGCCGGGCTCCAGGCTGCCGATCCGGTCCCCCTGGTCCAGACCCCGGGCGGGCAGCCGGGTGGCCATCGCCAGGGCGTCGGTGGGCAGCACCTCGGTGGGGTCGGCGTACATCTCGTTGTAGAGCTGCCACACCGCCCGCATCGCCTCCGGCATGCCGCCGAGCGGTACGGCGGCGCCGTCGGTGGACACGGACACGTCCAGGCCGGCCCGCCGGAACTCGGGGATCGCCCGGGTCTCGGAGACCGTGGACTCGCCGGCCTGCCCGTACTTCGCCGGCGAGTGACTGATGTGCGCGCCCGCGTCGATCAGCAGCGCCCGCTCCCCCGGGTCGGCGAAGCCGCAGTGCACCGCCATGAACCGCTTCGACAGCAGCCCGGCGTCCGCGAACCGCCGCACCGGGGTGGCCCCGTAGTAGGCGAGCATCACGTCGGCCTCGTTGCGCAGGGCGCCCACGTGGGTGGCGAACGGCACGTCGTAACGGGCCGTCAGTTCCGCGAACCCGGCGGCGAGTTCGTCGCTCATGTTGGTGCCGTAGACCGCGGTCGGCCAGGCCCGGACCAGACCCTCCGGATCGGCCTCGCACGCGTCCAGCAGCTCCTCGACGCGCTGGAGTTCGAGGTCGGTGTCACGGGTGCGCCGGAACCGGCTGTCGCCGGGGGCGCAGACCGCGTCGGCGGCCCAGGTGCTCACCGTGAGGCGCATCCCGAGCTCCCGCGCCGCCCGGGCCAGCGCCTGCGGCTTGTTGAGGGAACCGACGTCGCCGAGGGCGGTGACGCCGGAGCGCAGCTGGGTCCACATCGAGTAGCGGGCGATGGCCAGGGCCTCGTCGGGGGTGAGCCGGTCCACGTGGTCGTGGAAGGCGTCGAAGACCACGGAGATCTGCGGCACGTCACCGCCCAGCGCCATGAAGACGGGCTTGTCGTCGCGGTCCGAGGCGGTCCGCAGCGCCCCCTTGAAGGGGAAGCGCATCGCGAACATCTCGTGCCAGTGCGCGTTGACGAAGCCGGGCAGGATCATCCGGTCGTGGGCCTCGATGATGCGCAGCCCGCCCTCGCGGTGGTGCGGCTCGACCGCCGCCTCGACCTCGGCGCGCGGCCCCGCGGCGACGATCACGCCGTCCACGGCGAGCACCGCGCCGTCCGGCACGACCCGGTCGGTGGTGTCGGCGGGATAGAGCACCCCGCCTCTGATCAGCAGGGCGCCCATCACGCCACCGCCGTGTCCCGAGCGGCCCAGGCCTCGGTGAGGTGCCGGTGCCAGGCGTCCAGGGTCGGGGAGGCGGTCAGCGCGGCGAAGTCGACGGGCACGCCCTGCCGGCGCCAGCGCGTCACCAGCAGCATCGTCTCCAGCGAACCGAGCCCGAGATGCACCAGATTGACGTCCCCGCCGACCGCCTCCGGCGCCTGCCCGATCGCGGTGGCCACATCACGCCGCACCTCGTCCACGGAAAGCGGAACGGTACGACGCGGCACCCGCGCACGGGTACGGGAAGGGTTGGCCACGGAGGAGGGGGCGGGGTGGGAGGTGGAGGGGTCCGAGTAGGGGGTGGTGGAGGGGGCCGGGTGGGAGGTGGCGGAGGGAGCGGGGTGCGCGGCGGATGCCGGGGAGCTCGCGACGGACGCGACGCCGGTGCCCGAGGCGGATGCCGAGGGGATCTCGACGGACGCGGGCGCGGCCGCGAACGCGGCGGAAGCGGTCGCGGGCGGGGCCGGGGTCGAGGCCGGGACCGGGGCCGGGGCCGTGGGGGCCAGGGCCGTCGGACTCGTGGCGGCCGGGACGGCGGCGCTCGCGGCGGACGCCGTGATGCTCGCCGCGGACGCGGTCGTCTCCGGGGCCTGCGCCAGGGCCAGGGCCTGGGCCTGGGCCTGGGCCGGGGCCTGGGCCGGGGCCTGGGCCTGGGCCGGGGCCGGGGCCTGGGCCGGGGCCGGGGCCTGGGCCGGGGCCGGGGCCGGGGCCGGGAGGCTCCCGGCGGTCGGGACGGCGGCGCTCGCCGCGGACGCGGTCGTGCCGGCGGCGGAGGCCGCGGGGCCCACGCCGGAAGCCGTAGGCGTCACGCCGGACGCGGTCGCGGTAGCCGTCGTGGTCGCGGTCGCGGTGAGTGCAGTGGGTACGGTCATGGCGGTTCACCTCGTCGGTGTCGGGGCGGCTGCGGCAGGGGCCCGGTCGGCCCGGGAGGTACCCCAGTCGCGGGAGCGCGCCGGGTCGGCGGCGGCCGCCGACAGGACCTTCTTGTCGATCTTTCCGAGCGGTGTGAGCGGCAGGTCCGCGACGTACTCGACACGGTCCGGCAGCTTGAAGTCGGCGAGCCCGCGCCCCTGCAGGGCGGCCTTGAGCACGCTCAGCGCCGGCGGCGGCTCCTCGCCCCGGCCCACGAGGAAGGCGTAGATCCGCTCACCGAGGAGCTCGTCGGGCACCGGCACCACCGCCGCGGCGGCGACCCCGGGCACGGCCACGAGATGGGCCTCCACCTCACCGGCGGCGATCTTGTCCCCGCCCCGGATGACCACGTCCTTGATCCGCCCCTCGACGACCAGCCGGCCCTCGGGGGTGACGCTGGCCAGGTCACCGGTGCGGTAGAAGCCGTCCTCGGTGAAGGCGCGGGCGTTGTGTTCGGGCGCCCGGTAGTAGCCGCGCAGGGTGTACGGGCCCCGGGTCAGGAGTTCGCCGGCCTGCCCCGCCGGAACCGGCGCGCCGGTCGACGGATCGACGATCCGCACCTCGTCGGCGTCCGACACCGGCCGGCCCTGGGTGTGCAGCACGGAGTGCGGGTCGTCGTCCGGGCGGGACATGGTGAGCAGCCCCTCGGCCATCCCGAACACCTGCTGGAGCCGGCAGCCGAGCTCGGGCGTGATCCGCGCGGCCAGCTCCGGTTCGAGCCGGGCCCCGCCGATCTGCAGCACCCGCAGGCTGGACAGGTCCGCGTCCGTCCACTGGGCCTCCTCCAGCCACAGCCGTGCCACGGTGGGCACCACGGAGGTCAGCGTGACGCGCTCGGCCTCGATCAGCCGGAAGCAGTCGTCGGCGGTCGGATCGGGCGCGAGCACGACCGTCCCCCCGCACGACAGCGTCCCGACGACCCCCGGGCAGCCCCAGGTGAAGTTGAACTCCACCGGCAGCGCGGCCAGATACACCGCCCCGGGCCCGAGCCCGGCCAGCGCCGCCACGGTGCGCGTCTGGTACGCGTAGTCGTCGTGGGTGCGCGGAATGAGCTTCGGCAGCGCGGTCGTACCGCCCGACAGCAGGAAGAAGGCGACGTCGGACGGATCGCCGGCGGGCAGCGGCAGCGGGTCGGCGGTCACCCTCTCCAGGGGTACGACGAGGTCGTCGCCGTCCGTGACCCCCGTACCGTCCATCACGAACACCCGCCGCAGCGCGGGGAGTTCGGCGGCCAGCCGCCGCCCGAGGCCGGCGTGGTCGAAGCCGCGGAAGCGGCCCGGCACCACGTACCCGGACGCCCCGGACAGCTCGCACAGGTGCCGGACCTCCTGCGCCCGGTGCGAGGTGAGCGAGAACACCGGCTTGGCGCCGGCCCGGAACAGCGCGAAGGCGACCTCCACGAACTCGGGGACGTTGGGCAGCTGGAGCACGATCCGGTCGCCCGGCCGCACCCCCTCGCGGACGAACCCGGCGGCCCTGCGGTCGACCCGGTCGGCCAGCTCGGCGTAGGTGAGGCGCTCGCGCCCGGCGACGAGGGCGGTGGCGGAGCCGTACGCCTCGGCCCAGGCGCGGGGCAGCGAGCCGAGGTCGGTGCCCCGCCACAGTCCGGCGCGGCGGTAGCGCGCGGCGGTCTCGGCGGGCCAGGGCGTGCACCCTTCGAGCATCATCGGTGGTCCTCCTCGGCTGTGGGGCGGTGAGCGGGGTGCGCGGTCTGTTCGCGGTGCCCGGCGGTGATCTCCACGACCGCACAGGCGACCTCCATGCCGGGCCCGGCGGCGAGCAGCACCACCTGGTCTCCCGGTCCGACCTCGCCCCGGGCCCACAGGTGCTCCAGGCCGATGAACGGGTCGGCGGCGCCGACGTGCCCGATGTCCCGGGTGAACTCCCAGGTCCCGAGCGCGGGTTCGACGTCCAGGGGGGCGAGGTAGATGCTGTGCAGCGCGCCGCGCGCGTACCCGGTGTGGCAGATCCGGGTCACCTTCTCCAGGCTGGTGCCGGCCTCCTCCAGGACCCGGTCGACGGTGTCGGCGACCACGTCCCCGAAGTGCACGGCGGGCGCGGCCGTGCCCTGCTCCCACCGGCGGCGCAGATGGGCGTTGCGTTCCTCGAAGTTGAGCGAGCGGCCGACGGTGATGCCGGGCGGGAAGAGCTCCTCGCCGGCGCGGTGCATCTCCTCCAGCGCGGGCGCGGAGGCGGAGCCGATGGACAGCAGCCGGGCGAACCCGCCCCGCCGCGAGACCACGGCGGCCGCACCGCCGTCCGCGAGCAGGAAGAGCTTGGAGGAGTTCCACCTGTCCACGACGGGCGCGGAGAAGTTGTCGGCGGAGGTGACCAGCACGGCGTCCCGGGAGGGGTCGGCGGTCAGCCGGTGCGCGGCGAGTTCCAGCGCGGCGAGCATCCCGAGGCAGCCCGGCCCGATCTGGGCGGCGGTGAGCGGCCGGTCGAGGGTGTGCCGGAGCACGTAGTGCGGCGCGGACCACCCGTCGGGTCCCTGGTGGTAGGTGGCGGCGTGCAGCAGGGCCCCGTAGTCGTCCGGTGTGAGTCCGGCGGCGTCGGCGGCCCGGCGCAGCGCGGTCCGTCCCGCCCGTACGGCCATCTCCGGGGCGGGCACCTCCCCGGCGACCCGTACGGCCCGCATCCCGGAGCCCTCGCGGTCGGCGAAGGCGTACCAGCCGCGGTCCACGGCCTCCTGGGTGGTGACGGCCTCCGGCAGCCAGCTGCCGATGCCGGCCAGGTGCACGTCCCCGAGGATCCTCATCACGCGTCCTCGGGCCGCGCGGGCACCAGGAACCGGGCGACGCTGTCGAGCTTCTCGCAGGTCTCCTCGAACTCCCGCTCCGGCGTGGAGTGTCCGACGATGCCCGCGCCGGCCCGCAGCCAGGTGCGGCCGCCCTGCCGGTAGGCGCTGCGCAGCACCAGGGCCGCGTCCATGGCGCCGGAGTGGTCCACGGTGAGCACGGCGCCGCTGTACAGCCCGCGGGTCTCGGTCTCGTAGCGGCGGATCGAGTCGTAGGCCGCCGCCTTGGGCACACCGGAGGCGGTGACGGCGGGGAAGACGGCACCGAAGGCGTCCCATGCCTCCCGCCCGGGGGCCAGCTTCCCGGCGACGCGCGAGGCGAGGTGCTGCACGCTGCCCCGTTCCCGTACGGCCATGAACTCGGGGACCTCGACGGACCCCTCGACGCACACGTCGACCAGTTCGTCCGCGCCGACCTTGACCGAGATGGCGTGCTCGTAGACCTCCTTCGGCGAGCCGAACAGGTCGGCCCTCAGGCTCTCGTTGACCAGCAGGTCCTCGGTGAGCGCCCGGGTCCCGGCCAGCGGCTGGCTGACCACGCGGCCGTCCTCGGAGACCTGGACGACGATCTCCGGGCTGAAGCCGATCGCCTCGACGTCGCCGAGACTGACCATGAACGACCGCGCCGGGTTGTTCCCGCGCCGCCCGGCGACGTAGGTCGCGGTCAGATCGGTCTCCCCGGGCACTTCCACGACCCTGGACAGAATGACCTTGTGCAGCTCACCGGCGTTGATGTCGTCGACGGCGCCCTGCACGGCGGCCCGGTAGCGGGTCCCGTCGGTGGCGTACACGTCGAGCGGGGCCGGCTGCCCGCCCGGGGCCTGCGCGCTGTCGACGACGGTGTTGACGAGGGCGTCCAGGGTCTCCTGGTCGGCGGCACGCAGCAGCGCGTGCCCCTCCCCGAACCGGACCTCGGCGCGCGGCACGACGAGGTGCATCAGCCGCTGGTCCCCGAGGTGCCGGCGGTCGCCGTCCTTGGCGTACGACAGCTCGAAGGCGGCCCAGCCGTAGGCGCGCCAGTACGGCACCTCGACCTGGGCGAGCAGCTCGGAGACCAGCTTCAGCGGCTGCGCGCTCCACGGCAGCTCGGCCGCCGGCAGCCCCTCCTGCACGAGCCGGGCCCCGTCGCGGTCGAGGGTCAGCTCGGCCCGCACCCCACCCGCGTACGCCCAGCTCCCCCCGTTCTCGTAGACGACGTACGACTCGTGCAGACCGGAGTCGGCGAGCCGGGCCGCGATCAGCAACGGGTCCTCGGACAGCGGCAGTTGAGTCTCGTAGTAGTGGCGCGAGGCAAGGGTGATCATCGGGTGGTCCCTCCCGTGAGGCTGTGAGTCTGTGACTCCGCGAGTCGTGAGCCTGTTACCTCCAAAAAGATTACGGAGGTAACACCGCACGGACAGGACCGCTCCGATCACCCTTCCTTCTCGACTTGCCTACCGAACACACGCCCCGGCCCCGTCTAGGCCAGAACCCGACCTATATCCGCCCTACGGTGATTCCCGTACCCGCACCCCGCGGGCCACCGCGCCGACACCCCCGTCCCCCCACCGCTCGACCGAGGAGTACCGATGCTGCGAGGCCTCACCACCGTCCGCTTCCACGCCGCCGACCTGGAGGCGGCGAAGCGCTGGTACACCGAACTCCTCGGCATCGAGCCGTACTTCGAGCGCCCTGGCTACGCCGAGTTCCGCATCGGCGACTACCAGCACGAACTGGGCCTGCTGGACAGCAAGTTCATGACGGACCTGGGCGCCCACACCGACACGCCCGGCGGCGCGGTCACCTACTGGCACGTGGACGACGTCAAAGCCACCCTGGCCCGCCTCCTGGACCTGGGCGCCACCCCCCACGAGCCGCTGCGCGAATTCGGCGAGGGTTTCGTCGGCGCCTCGGTCGTCGACCCCTTCGGCAACATCCTCGGCATCATGCAGAACCGCCACTACCTGGACATCCTGGCCACCCGCTGACCATCCCGGCCCCCTCGGCCCCGAGCCGAACGGCTCGCGATCCCACCCCGGGTCACCCGGCCCCCCCTGCGCCGAGCGTCCCTCGGGCGCCGACGAAACCAGCCGCTACACTGTGGACGGTGGCACAGCCGCACACCGGCCTGCCACCGATCCACCCCGCCTTCGTAGCTCAGGGGATAGAGCACCGCTCTCCTAAAGCGGGTGTCGCAGGTTCGAATCCTGCCGGGGGCACAGCAAAAGGGCCAGCTCAGGAGGGTTTCCTCCCAGGCTGGCCCTTCGTCTTGTTCAAGGCCGTGCCACACGCGTGCCAGTTAATCCACTATGAGTCCACATCCCCTCGCCGGGGAGTCTCGCCCTCCCCCTTACGGATCACGGCCCCGAGCCGATCGGCGATGGCCCGATCACGGTCACTGGTCATGTGCTGGTAGATCAGCGCGGCGCGTGAGCTGCTGTGGCCCATGCGGGTCGTCAGCTCACGGGTGCTCGCGCCGGCGGTCGAGGCCAGCGTGTTGGCCGTGTGCCGCAGGTCAGCCCAGCATCCGCAGTCAAGAAACCCAAGCTTCCCGAGCTGAGAGCGCGAGTTCGATTCTCGTCACCCGCTCCACGCGAAACCCCCAGGTCGGAGACCTGGGGGTTTCTTTGTCGTCGCATCAAGTTGTGCACGATCGAAGAGGAAGAGCCCTCAGCCTGCTGTTCCCCGAGAAACGCTGCCGGACGGTGCGTCGCATCACCGCACGCAAAGCCTTCGGGCCCACTACGCCGCCGCGCTGCGCTGATCACCGCTTGCCGGCATCCGCAGCGTGTGATCACCGAAGTCGGCAATCAGGTCCAACCTGCCGCCGAGCGCCTCGACGTACCGTGCGATGGCATCGAGACGTCACCGACATCCGCACCCGAACACCCGCTGACGCCGCGTCCGTCAGCCGTCGGTCGCCTCCATGTTGGCGGCGGAGATCGGGACCCAGCGGCCGGGACGGTGCGAGATGTGGTCGTACCGGTAGCCGTCCAGTCCCTTGGTGCTGGTGCTGCGGAAGGGGCGGCCGTGGTCGCCGACGCGGACCGTTCCGGTGCGGCCCTGTGAGGACCAGGCGAGGTCGAGGTACCAGTCGCAGGTGCAGGACTCGTTGAGCGCCGTGACCACAAAGACTTCGGGCTCCTGCAGAGACACGCGGTAGGGGAAGTCGATCGCGGGAATCTTCGTGCCCGCCCCGTCGTCGCCAGGCATCGAACGGGCCCGGGGTTGGTGCGCGTCGAGGTCCACGGAGAAGTAGCGAGGGACGATGCCGGCGCCGCAGCCGTCGCCCAAGGAGTAGAGGGTGCCCCGGTCGGCGGCGGGCGGTGCACGGTGGACCACGCGCACGTGCAGGGCCTCCAGGACGACGGCGGCGGAGCCGCGTCCCTGCACGGTGATCTGCACACCGGTGGGGCCCCCGTGCACCGCCCGCTGGGAGGAGACCCACGCCGCGATGTCCTCCGGGTGCGGCGGTGGCGCGACCTGTCCCGGCGCCTTGGCGACAACGTAGTCCTCGCCACAGCCGTTGAGTCCGAGTGTGTGGAAGTCGGCGGTCCAGGTGAGGGGAGCCACGGGTTGGGCCGTGCCTGCGCCGGCCCGGTTCGGCGTGGGGCCGCCGTCGTGGGTGGCCGACGCGGAGGGAGGCCCGGCGGCGGATGCGGTGAGACCGAGCAGCGCGACGACGAGCGAGGCCGCCGGCACCATCGACCGCAGGGGCCGTAGCCGGGGACGCCCGCCGGGAAGCCGAGACAGGGGCGACGGCAGGGTCGACTCGGGACGCCGGCCTGCCGACGGGTTCGTCCTGGGCGCCACCACGTCCTGCCTGTCCCCGCTGGCAGAAACGGCCGCTACGACATCGTCGGCGGCGACGATTGATCCCCCTGCGCCCGTGCTGGGGTGGGGCGCCGATGCCTGCCGGCCATGGGAAGGGCGCGGTCGTTGCCGCGCGGCATGGGCCAGAATCCAACGGCGGTGCAACTCCAGGCGCTCCTCGGGGGAGGCTCCGCAGAGTGCTGCGAACTGCTCGATCCCGCTGAAGTCCAGGGGAACCGCCTCTCCGGCGCAGTAGCGGTGCAGCGTGGAGGCATTCATGCCCAGACGGCGGGCCAGCGCCGCGTAGCTGCGGTCGGTGCGTTCCTTCAAACGCGTCAGCAGTAAGGCGAACTCCGCTACGTCATCGTGGATTGCAGCCATGTGGTCCGTACTCGCATCCATCCGTCGGCCTGTGCAGTCATGTCCCGATCCGGACAGCATCCCAGGCACCTCTCCACACCTGTACGTCATGACGGCCGGCATGGTTCCGGGATTGCGCCGTCCCTCTCCCCGAGCTCCTCGAGACCACCCTCACCCACGCCCACTCCGACACCATGACCGGCCGCCACAACCGGCTGATGGCTGGGGAGTGCCACTCGCACACGGGACGACAGGCACCCCGTCGACGACGCACCACCAGCGCACCGGATCGAGCGGGGACCATGAGCCGCCACCGGAAGCCGATCGCCTCGGTGCGGGCGTCGACCTGGGCGACGGTGACGATACGACGCTCAGCCGGCCCCCGCCCGATCACCTCCGCTCTCCGCCGTCACAGGGGTTTCCCATCCCGGTCAGGCATCCCAGGCTTCCTCGTTTGTGCAGGTCGTCAGGGGTGGGATCGTTCCACCGTTGCAGGTGGCCGGCGGCTGTTGTCTCAGGCCCACGAGACATCCGAAGCTGTGGCTGTCGCACCGGCTGAAGCGGCCGACCGCCCGGCAGTGCCACGCAACCCCACTCACCCGTTCGCTGGGACGCCCCTCTCTTTGGGCGCCCGGGATGCAGGGCGCGGACGCCCGAGGGGGGGCGCCCGAGCACCTCCGCCATCGCCTCGCGGTCCGGGAAGCGGACGGGTGGTGTGGTGGCGGCAGCCCGGCACGCACCTTGATCCGCAGTGCCAGACCGCGGGCGCGTGCGACCTCGTACCGATCAGAAAGGAACACGCATATGAACGTGAAGTCCCTTGTGAGCCGCCGTGTGGCCGTGGCCACGGGTCTCGTTCTGGCTCTCGGGTGGGGTGTGTCGGCGCACGCCTCCGCCACCGGGCCACGGACGACCGTAGGTAAGGCCAGTGATGCGGTGACGCACCGCTCGGGCGGCAGTGGCGCCGTCGCCGCCTGCTCCCAGGAGGTCCTCGGGGTGTCCGCCGTGAAGGAGCCCGCGGACAGCGAGGACGCCAGGCACCTCCTCCTCACCGTCCAGAACGCCGGCGACAAGAAGTGCAACCTCTACCGCTACCCGCTCGTGCGGCTCGGTGCCGGTCGGACCACGGCGCCCGTGATCAAGGACAGCGACCCGCACCCGGGGGTGCCCGTCACCCTCGCCCCGGGTGAGGAGGCGTATGCCGCTCTGCTCGTCAACGGCCCCATGGACGAATACGAGGCGAAGAGCATCACCCTCAGCCTCCAGGGTCGTAAGCCCGGCAGCCGCGCGGGCAAGCCGATCGATGTCCCCATGCCCGTCGAGACGTTGTACGCCAACGACTATCAGCGTGTCACCTACTGGACGACTGCTCCCGGTTTCGCCCTGGATTTCATCATGTCGAAGTGACGGGCCTCGGTCGGGACCGCTTCCCGGCGGCTGACCGGAACGCTCACACGGCCTGCTGAACACCGGCCGGAGTCGGCCGATGGCACGGCAAGCATCACGACACCCCCACCCGCCCCTGGGACACCCGTGTCCTCGGGTACTCAGGACGCGGGGGGGCGGTGAGGCACACGTGCGCATGGTCGGTCGGCGCGCCCGCCGCGGCGAATGGGACCGGACGACGACCGTTCCCCACCAGTCGCCGTCACCTCGCCGCACAGCGGCTGACCTCCGTTTTTTCAGCTCTGCAGTCACGACATCGCCAACTCACCCACCCCGTTCCCATCCTTCCCGGAGATCCTGTTGCCCTGCACACGCGTACTCGCCCATGGCCATGCCCGCGCCCTTGCCCGCGTCCGGGCGGTTGTCGTGGCCGCCCTGCTGGCGCCGCTCGCCGCCTGCTCGCCGAGCGCCTCCCCCGGCGTCCCGGACACCGAGGTGACGCCGGGCACCGCCGCCCCTCCCGTCAAGGTCACCGTCACTCCCACGGGAGAACAGGTCCCAGCGGGCGAGCCGGTGAGGGTCACGGCCGCGGGCGGCAGAATCACCTCGGTGACTGTCACCGACGCCGAGAAGCACAGGCTCGCCGGCAAGGTCGCCGCCGACGGCCGGTCGTGGGTCTCCGACCGCAAGGCCGTACCGGGCGCGGCATACACGGTGACGGCGGCGACCCGGACCGAGGGCGGAACCGCAACAAGCACCAGGGCCGCCTTCACCACGGCTCCGGCGGACAAGGTCAACAAGGTCGACTGGCGACCGGGCGCCGACGCCACCGTCGGCATCGCCCAGCCGGTTTCCCTGGTCTTCGACCATCCGGTCAGGAACCGGGCCGAGGTCGAGAAGCAGCTCAAGATCACCACCTCGAACGGCACCGAGGGCTCCTGGGGCTGGATAAGCGACTGGTCGGGCAGGGACCGTGTGGACTGGCGGCCCAGGACGTACTGGAAACCCGGAACCAAGGTCACGCTGAACGCCGAGTTGAACGGCACCGACTCGGGCGCGGACGGCGGCTGGTTCGTACGCGACTACACGACCACCTTCACCATCGGCGCCCGGCAGGTAGTCAAGGTCGACCTCGACAGTCATCAACTCACCCTCGTACGCGACGGCGAGACGGTCCGGCGCATACCGGTCTCCGGCGGCACGCCCGGCGGTGACAAGCGCTCCTGGCGCGGAACCGCCGTGCTCATGGCCAAGGAAGGCACGATCAACATGAACTCCGAGACGGTGGGCCTGGGCGACACCTACGACAAGATGGTCGACCAGTCGATGCGGCTGACCTGGTCGGGCATGTACGCGCACGCCGCCCCGTGGAACGCCCACTACTTCGGCAAGGCCAACCGGAGTTCAGGATGCATAGGAATGAGCGATGCGGACGCGGCCTGGTTCTACGGGCAGGTGCGGCCGGGCGACCCGTTCGAGATCACCGGCAAGGACACCAAGGGCGTGGTCGCGCCCGGGAACGGCTTCGGGGCATGGAACCTCTCGTGGACCGAGTGGCAGCGGAAGAGCGCCCTGCGCTGAGAACTGGTTGCGCGTTCCCGCCCGCTTCCCCGATCACTTGGCCTCACTCGTCGACGACGCCAGGCCGCAGGTAGGCCGGCCGGCATCGCCCTGGCTCGGCTCGAGGCCCTCGCCGCGCTGCGCGAGGAGGGCCTGATCCGGCACCTCGGCCTCAGCAACGTCGACACCAGCCATCTCGCGGAGGCTCGCGCCATCGCGCCCGTCGCCGCCGTACAGAACCACGCCGCCCAGCGTGACGAAGCGGACCTCCTCGCCGCCTGCCAGGAGGCCGGCATCGCTTTCGTGCCCTTCTTCCCTGTGGGTGGCGGTCGGGAACCCGACGACGAGCGTCTTGCCAAGGTGGCGGCCCGGCACCGCGCCACCGTCCCCCAGATCGGCCTCGCCCGGCTGCTGGCCTCCTCACCGGTGGCCCTGGCCATCCCGGGCACGGGGTCCCTCTCCCACCTGGAGGACAACATGGCCGCCGCCGCGATCACCCTCACCGACCTGTCCTGACGTCGCACACGAAAGAAGCCCCTGCCATGAAGCTGCTGATCCTCGGTGCGACCGGTCCCACCGGTCGTCATGTGGTCGATCTGGCCGTGCGGTCCGGTGACTCGGTCACGGCCTTCGTCCGTAACCCGGCGGCCCTGGGCGACCCGGCCGAGCGGGTCACGCCGGTCACCGGCGACGCCACCTCACACCGCGACCTCGCCGCCGCGGCGGCCGGGCACGACGCGATCGTCTCCGCGCTCGGCCGGGGCAACTCGGTGCGCGCCGACGGCCTCTTCACGCGCGCCTCGGCAGCCGTGCTCGGCGCGGCCGAGGAAGCGGGTGTCTCCCGCCTGGTGTGGCTGTCGTCGTTCGGTGTCGGCACCACCTTCGACTGGTCGAGCACCACACAGAAGCTGATCTACAGCACGCTGCTGCGGTCGATCTACGCCGACAAGGAGATCGCGGACGAGAGCATCCGCTCCAGCGGGCTGGACTGGACCGTGGTCTACCCGACCAGGCTGACCCACGGCCCCGCCAAGGGCACCTGCGGCGCGGGCGACCGGCTGCCGATGAAGGGCAACCCGACGATCAGCCGCGCGGACGTCGCCGCCTTCATGCACCGGGCGGCGCACAGCGGGGATCGAACTCGCCGCCTCCGGCAAGGTCGCCCCCGAGAAGGTGGTCTCCCACGTCATCGACTGGGAGGACCTGCCGGCCGCGCTGCCGGAGGGGCACCTGAAGCCGGTCTTCGTCCGGGCCCATGACTGACCGCACCCGGCCCGCACCCCACCGGCCCACCCCACCGGGAAACCCGATGCACACTTCCCTCACCGACCCACCGCCCACGGGCACTGCCACCGGCCCCACGCGAGCGACAGCCGACGAACTGGAACACCACAAGGCGGCCATCACCCGCCTCGGCCACGAACTGCGCGCCCTGGTGGAAGCGTCCGCACCGCCGCCTCCCCGGACACCCTCCACCGTGTGGCGGACGGCGTCCGCGCCGTCACCAGCCAGCTGACGGGCCGACGGCGGTCACGGACGGAGATCCCCGAGGTGGACGAGTTCCCCACAGGGACACGTATCTACAGCCCTGTGACCGGGGCCGGGAGCCCGCTGGCCCCGCCCGTCCAGGTGGCGCCCACCGCCGACGGCCTGGTGGGTCACTGCACGCTCGGCATCGCCCACGAAGGGCCGCCCGGCTACGGCCACGGCGGCATGAGCGCCATGCTCCTGGACGAACTCATGGGCCGCGCCTGCGCAGCAGCCGGAACGCCCGGCCTGACCGTCTCCCTTCAGATGCGCTATCACCGCCCGGTCCCCCTGGAAACACCTCTGCGGATCCTCGCCCGCGTCACCGGCACGGACGACCGCAAGATCTTCGTGAGCGGGTCGATCACCCCCCGGACAGACGCTGACGCGAACCTCGTCACGGCCGACGGGGTCTTCATCGCTCCCGACCCCCACCGCGCTCGCACCCTGTTCCCGGGGTTGCAGGCAGAACCGTGACCGGCCGCGAGCGGACACCCCGCAGAAGCCCTGGCGGGACGTGCGTCCAGACGTCCATGGCCGGCCTCGCGCAGCCGACCGCAAGCTGCTGTGGGCGGGTGCGTGCGGACAGGTGCCGGCAGGGGGCACATCGGTGTTTGACCTCAACCAAAGTTGGGCTTCTAGGTTCGTTCCAGAGCCGCAGGAGCAGACCGGCGGTGCCTTTCCAGGGGGTTCGTCATGGCCGAGAGCACAACTCACCTCGAGATCCCGGACCGTTACCGCTACGCCGTGATCCCGCACATCATGGTTGATGACGCCGCCGCGGCGATCGATTTCTACCGGCGGGCGTTCGGCGCTCGTGAGGAGTTCAGGATCGATGCTCCGGGCGGCGGGATTCTGCACGCCGAGATCACCATCGGACGGTCGGTGCTGATGCTGGGCGACGCCAGCGTGGACGAGGCCGAGGCCGGCTCCTTCGCCGCCCCCGCCTCGCTCGGTGGAGGCACGTCCGTCACGCTGCATGTCTTCGTGCCGGACGTCGACAGCTTGGCGAAGCGCGCAGAGGCCGCCGGCGCCGAGATCCTCCAGCCGCCGACAGATATGTTCCATGGTGACCGCACCGTCATCCTCAAGGATCCGTCGGGTCACATGTGGGTGTTTCTGACCCACGTGGAAGACGTCTCGGAGGAGGAGCTTCGGCGTCGGCTGGCCGCCGCCGGGTGACCGCTCGCGGTTGTGCACGGTGACCAGATGGAGACGCGGGTGAGCGTCTGCTCACGTGCTCAACCATCGTGCTTCGGCTCAGCTACGGCAGAGCGTCACGGAGGACAGGGAGTCCAGCTCCGCTGTCCCATGGGAGCGTGTTCAGCCGCGCGGTGATCAGGCCCGCGGTCCAGGGGCCGTCCGGCCGGTTGCGCAGGCCGGTCAGCGCGTCGCGGTACCCGTCCAGGGTCGCGCCAGTCCGAACGGCGACGGCCGTACTGGTCGGACCGGCCCGATGGACCAGGTCGCAGAGGTCCTCGTACAGCGGCCCGACGGCGCCGAGGCCGGCCGACGTGTCCGACGTCGTACGGCGCGCCGGATCGCTGTCCTGTCCGGACCGGTGCGCCGTGCCGGTCCGGTGGTCGACGAGCGTCCACGGCCCGTCTTCCGCGCGCTCCCAGTGCAGTGCCGGATCCCGCGCGTACGTGTCCCCCCTCTGCTGGGACAGGCGCGGGTACGGACGAGGCCCAGGCCGTCACACAGAAGGATGACGGCCCCGCGGCTCACGTTGTCCCCCGTCGCCTGGGCCGTCTTCCTCGTCTGTGCCGGCGAGTAGCCCGCGGGGTCAGGCGACGCCGCAGCTCCCCGGGCCGAAGCCCGCCCACTCGCCGGAGCTTGCCTCGCCGTAGCCCGCCCAGATGCAGACGCCCGTACCCTCGTCGTAGGCCTTGTTGACGGGCTTCGTCGAGCCGTTGCCGCCTGTGTTCCAGATGCTGAAGTCGTACTTGTCGCCGGGCTCGTACGGCGCGACGTCGACCTTCATGACCACGTCCCAGCCGTCGGCACAGGTGTCGGTCAGGTAGAACCACTCGCCCTCGGCCTTGAACACGCCCTTCGAGCTGTGCGCGCAGTTGGGCCGGGCACTCTCGCCGTACACGGTCGCGTTGGTCTGCGCGAACGCCGGCGAGCCCGCGAAGCCGATCATCGCCGCCGCGGCGACGACGACTCCTCCGACGCGGAACTTGTTCATGGAAACCCCCATGTCGTGAACCATCCGGGCCTCGCGGCCCGTGTGAACACGCTAGGCCGCGGTGTCCCCTCGGTACCACGGTGCACGGTGGCCAGTTCCGTCCCCGGGGTGTGCACGGTGCCCAGTCGCCACAAGGACGTGGACGAGGTCGTGGAGGCCGGAGCCGGGTGGTCAGCAGGTCGCGGTTGAGCGGCTCCGGGTAGCCCTGGTGGACGGTCGGTGCCTGAGGGGGGGACGACACTCGCTTCAGGGGCGTGGGAGTCCCTTCCGCCTTAGGGTGAGGGTGTGCGAGACGACCGACGCGACGAACCGCTCTCCGACGACGAACTCGAGCTCTTCCTGCAGTATCTCCATCGCTTCGCCCAGCACGACGTCGATCAGTTCGCGCTCCTGGAGGTGGGCGACCCCGGCCACCCGTGTTACGTGGTCCTGTCCCGGTCTCCGGTGCCCGGAACCGACCGCGCCGCCTACCGCCGTCCCTGACCGGACCGGGCGTGTCGAACGGAGTCGAACGGAGTCGAGCGGCGCCGACTTCAGCAGCCGACCTCGCCTCGCCCCCGCCCCCGCCCAACCCCCGGTGAAACTCGCGGGACCGATGACACACCCGTGCGATAGAAAGGCTGCTTCGCCGCGCCGTCCGTCGTAGGTGCACGGACGGAGCCCGGCACAGCTTTCGACCATCCGTGGGGGGAAAATGTTCAGAACGCGGGCCGCCCGGGCCGCCGTCGGCGCCGTCGCCGTCTTACTGGCCGGCATCCCGGCCGCGCACGCCGTGGAGGGACAGGCTCCTGATGTCCGGTGGGCGCACAGCGTCTCGGACGATCTCGGCACCCTGGCCGTCGGTGTCCGTTCCGACAGCGCCGTCACAGCGATCAGGGCCCATATCGTCTCCGCGGCCACCCAGCAGGAAGTCGCCGTCGTGGAGAACGACGCCTTCAGCCTCGTCTCCGGTGCGCCGGAGGACGGCGTGTGGCAGACGAAGCAGCCGCTGGACCTGGCGGAGCTGGGCAGTTACACCGTCCGCGTCGAGGCCACGGACGCCGACGGCGACCACACCACCGACAACTCCGCGGGCTCTCTCGCCTACTACGTCGCGGCGGTGTTCGAGGACGTGCGCACCGACCGCACGGAGGTGGACATCGACGACCGCCATGTGCGCGTCGACGGTGTCCTGAAGGGGCGGTGGCCGGCGACACGTGAGGTGAAGCCGCTGGCCGACCACCCGGTGGACATCGACGTCGACCACTGGACGGAGAACACCGTCCGCACCGACGCGGAAGGGCGTTTCTCCGGCACGGTCACCGTGAACGACGCGGTGCCGGTCCAGGCCGTCTACCGGCACGTCAACGAGCACCCGTACGTCCTGTACGGCGAGTCCCCGTCGACGCGGATCGGCGTCCACCAGGTGGCCACCCGCTGGACCGTCGAGGAGCCGGCAGCGGCCCGGACCATCGACTTCGGGCAGGAGGTCACGCTCACGGCGACCCTGGAGCGCGAGACCGAACAGGGCTGGGTCCCCTTCGAGGGCCAGAGCGGCGGGGTGCTGTTCGAACCCTCCGCGGGCGGTCAGTCCGCCGGCGTGGGGTACTTCACCACCGGCGCGGACGGCAAGGTCACCTTCACCCACACGCCGTGGGAGTCCGGCAGCTTCCGCGTGGCCTCGCACAGCGACGACCCCTTCATCGCCGACGCGTCCTCGAACAGTGCTCGGATCACCGTTCTGCGGGCCTCGGTCTTCACGTCGTTCTCGGCCACCCGGACACCGGACCACGGCGTGCACGTCGAAGGTGCGATGGACTTCCCCGACGGCTGGACGCCCGCCGACATCCCCGTGCACATCCAGTACTCGCGTGACGGCGAGCAGTGGGCGGACCTGGTCACGGCGGAGGCCACCTGGTCCGGCAGCGGTTACGCGTTCTCCGCCGACATCGCCGGTGCGCGGCACGGTTACTACCGCGCGTACTTCGCGGCGACCGAGGCGTTCCGGGCGGCCACGTCGGAGGCCGTGAAGGCGAGCCACTGACCTCGGACGAGGAGGGCCGACCAGGAGAGGATCCTCCTGGCCGGCCCCTCGCCGGCCACCACCGGGGAACCCCCGGCCGCTCACCTCGGTGATCCGCAGTCCTCAGACCGGCAACCCGAAGCGCGACGAGCACCTGCGCGGCCCCGGCTTCCTGGACGCGGACGGCCACCCGGCGATCACCTTCGCCTCGACGCGGGTGGAGCAGACGGACGCGAACGTCTTCAGGGTCACCGGTGACCTGACCGTCCGCGGCGTGACCGGGCCGGTCACCGTGGACTTCGTGCTGACCGGCGCCGAGAACGGTTCCCGGGGTGCCCTCCGGGTCGTCTTCACGGGCGGCGCGACCGTCCACCGCAAGGACCGGGGCGTCGGCGGGGGCGGGGGCCTGGTCGGCGAGAAGGTGGCGCTGGAGGTTGACGTCCCCGCGATCCGGCAGCCCTGACCGCGCCTCGCACCCGCCCGACCCGGACGAGGAGGGAGGACACGGCACGGGCCCTAAGGGCGTTCTCCGAGCTGGAGGAGGCCGGCGAGGGAGAAGCAGAGGGCGCCGGTGAGGGTGCCCCAGTTGGCGATGCCGGCGCTCACCGCGCTGTCCGTCGCGGGGCGGGTGTAGGCGGCCAGCGCGGAGACCATGAAGAGGGCGGAGCCGAGCTGGTTCACCGCGACGATCCACCAGCCGAGGCTGCGTGGGTGGACGCAGTACCGACCGTGGCAGAGCTCGAGGAACCCCAGGTGGCCGGAGACCAGGAAGAGCGCGCAGCCGATCACGTCCGGCACCCAGATCAGCCGGTTGATCTGCTGGACGCTCAGGCCCTGCAGGAAGGAGTCCAGCAGGGTGACGGCGAAGACGAGGGTGCCCATGAAGAGGACGAAGACGCTCACCCAGTCCACGCGCATCGGCTCGTAGCTCCACCACCGCCAGGCGGGGGTGACCAGCCTGCCCTCGCCGCCGGCGACGTGGCGGGGTGCGTTGATCACCTGGAGCAGCGAGACGTAGCCACCGGTGTTGAAGAACAGACCGCCCGCGAAGTAGATCGAGGCGCACTCGACGGCGTCGCCGGAGCCGAACTGGGCGACCGCCGCACCGGCCGCGAACAGGGCTCCGCCGACGACGAAGGCGAGGGCCGCGACGCTGTTCAGTCTGCGCAGCCGGGTGAGGCCGACGGCGTCCGCGCGGGTGGGCCGGCCGGTCGCCGCGCCCGGCTGACGGACGGTGAGCACTCCGCGCCGCCGCGCGGGCCGTGACTCCCAGAGCGCGGTGCCACCGCCCGGAGGGTGCCAGGTGAGCCGGGTGGTGAACGGCCCCGCGGCGCCCTCGGCGCGCCGGTCGGGATGCCGATTCCTCACGGGCCGAGCCTAGACGCGGGGCGGCGGACGAGGACCGCGCAACGCCGTCCCGCCGGGCGCCGGTCGGGGGAACGGGGCCTGCCGGGGGTCCGCCTGTGGTCCGGCGACACGGCGGCGGGGCGGCGGGGCGGCGCCTGTTCGTGGTCCCGCGGTACGGCACCGGGGCGGCGGGCGGGGCCTGTTCGTGGTCCCGCGGTGGGGCACCCGGGCGGCGGGGCGGAGCCTGTTCGTGGTCCCGCGGTACGGCACCCGGGCGGCGCGGGCGGGGCCAGTACGCTGCCCGGCATGTCCGACGAAGCGACGTCCCTGTGTCCCCGGTGCGGCGGCCCGCTGACCACGGGGGCCATGGTGCTGTGCGGCCGGAAGGAGGACGGGCGGCGGGTCTGCCGTGTGGTGTCGCGCCGCGACGGCCGGCACGTCTGGTGGAGAGGGGCGGACGGGCTGTACGGCGGCCTCGAGCCCTGCCCGGACCCGAAACTGTTCGCCGGCTGACGTCCACACGGACCGGAGCGGGACCGCGACCGGCCGGGATCGTCGCGGCACCCCGAAGGGGACCACGACCGCGGAGGTAATCCCGCCCCCGCACCCTGTCTCCAGGCCCCCGGGCCCCCAGGCCCCAGCTTCAGCCTCGCCCCCGCCCCCGCCCGCTCACCCGCCCACGTACGCCGCGAGGTGTTCGCCGGTGAGGGTGGCGCGGGTGGTCACGAGGGCGGCGGGGGTGCCCTCGTAGACGACGCGGCCGCCGTCGTGACCGGCGCCGGGACCGAGGTCGATGATCCAGTCGGCGTGGGCCATGACCGCCGGGTGGTGCTCGACGACGATGACCGACTTGCCGGAGTCGACCAGCCGGTCGAGCAGCCCGAGCAACTGCTCGACGTCGGCGAGGTGGAGGCCGGCGGTCGGCTCGTCGAGCACGAAGACGAGTCGGCCGCCGCCCTTGTCGGCCATGTGGGTGGCCAGCTTGAGGCGCTGCCGCTCGCCGCCGGAGAGGGTGGTGAGCGGCTGGCCGAGGGTGAGGTAGCCGAGGCCCACGTCGGCGAGCCGGCCGAGGATGCGCTGCGCGGCCGGCGTGTGCGCCTCGCCGGCGCCGAAGAACTCCTCGGCCTCGGCCACCGGCATCGCCAGCACCTCGGTGATGTCACGGCCGCCGAGGTGGTGGTCGAGGACCGCCGCCTGGAAGCGCCGCCCCTCGCAGTCCTCGCAGGTCGTGGAGACGCCGGCCATCATCGCCAGGTCGGTGTAGACGACGCCGGCGCCGTTGCAGGTGGGGCAGGCGCCCTCGGAGTTGGCGCTGAACAGGGCCGGCTTGACGCCGTTGGCCTTGGCGAAGGCCTTGCGGATCGGGTCGAGGAGTCCGGTGTACGTCGCCGGGTTGCTCCGCCGCGAGCCGCGGATCGGCGCCTGGTCCACGAAGACCACACCCTCGTCCGCCGGGATCGAGCCGTGGATCAGCGAGCTCTTGCCGGAGCCGGCGACGCCGGTGACGACGGTCAGCACACCGAGCGGGATGTCGACGTCGACGTCCTTGAGGTTGTGCGTGGTCGCGCCGCGGATCTCCAGCTTCCCGGTGGGCGTGCGCACCGTCTCCTTGGGGGCGGCGCGGTCGTCGAGGTGGCGGCCGGTGACGGTGTCACCGGACCGCAGTCCCTCGACGGTGCCCTCGAAGCAGACCGTGCCGCCCGCCGTGCCGGCGCCGGGACCGAGGTCGACGACGTGGTCGGCGATCGCGATCACCTGCGGCTTGTGCTCCACGACGAGCACGGTGTTGCCCTTGTCCCGCAGCCGCAGCAGCAGGTCGTTCATCCGCTGGATGTCATGGGGGTGCAGGCCGGTGGTGGGCTCGTCGAAGACGTAGGTGACGTCGGTGAGGGAGGAGCCGAGGTGGCGGATCATCTTGACGCGCTGGGCCTCGCCGCCGGAGAGGGTGCCCGCCGGGCGGTCGAGGGCGAGGTAGCCGAGGCCGATCTCCGTGAACGAGTCGAGGGTCTGTCGCAGCGCGGTGAGCAGCGGTGCCACCGTCGGTTCGGCGAGGCCGCGGACCCAGTCGGCCAGGTCGCTGATCTGCAGGGCGCAGACGTCGGCGATGCTCAGCCCCTCGATCTTCGAGGAGCGGGCCCCCTCGCTGAGCCGGGTGCCGTCGCACTCGGGGCACACGGTGAACGTCATCGCCCGCTCCACGAAGGCCCGCACATGCGGCTGCAGCGCGTCGACGTCCTTGGACAGCATCGACTTCTGGATCTTGGGGATCAGTCCTTCGTACGTGAGGTTGATCCCGTCGACCTTGATCTTGGTGGGCTCCTTGTGGAGGAGGTCGTGCAGCTCGCGCTTGGTGTACCTGCGGATCGGCTTGTCCGGGTCGAAGAAGCCGGAGCCCTTGAAGATGCGGCCGTACCAGCCGTCCATGCTGTAGCCGGGGACCGTCAGCGCGCCCTCGCCGAGCGACTTGGTGTCGTCGTAGAGCTGGGTCAGGTCGATGTCGGTGACCGTGCCGCGGCCCTCGCAGCGCGGGCACATGCCGCCGGTGCGGGTGTACGTCGCCTTCACCGCCTTCTTGGCGCCGCGCTCGACGGTGATCGCGCCGCTCGCCCGGACCGAGGCGGTGTTGAAGGAGAACGCGCTGGGCGGGCCGAGGTGCGGGGTGCCGAGCCTGCTGAAGAGGATGCGCAGCATCGCGTGGGCGTCGGTGGCGGTGCCGACCGTGGAGCGGGGGTCGGCGCCCATCCGCTGCTGGTCGACGATGATCGCGGTCGTCAGCCCGTCGAGCACGTCGACCTCGGGCCGGGCCAGGGCCGGCATGAAACCCTGGACGAACGCGCTGTACGTCTCGTTGATCAGGCGCTGCGACTCCGCGGCGATCGTGCCGAACACCAGCGAGCTCTTGCCCGAGCCGGAGATGCCCGTGAACACTGTGAGCCGGCGCTTGGGGATCTCGACGCTGACGTCCTTGAGGTTGTTCACGCGCGCCCCGTGCACACGGATCAGATCGTGGCGGTCGGCGAGGTGCTGTTCGACGGTGAGGCCCATGCGGCTCACGCTACGGGCGGAGGACCCGTCTTCGCTTCTCCATTCCTCACCGGCCTCGTGTGGATCTTGGCGTAGCAGGCCGGTACGGAGGCGCCCTCGTCGTGTTCACGGGCCCGGTACGCGCTCGGGGTCTCGCCGACCAGCTCGGTGAACCGCGAGCTGAACGACCCCAGCGAGGTACAGCCGACGGCGAAGCAGACCTCCGTCACGGACAGGTCGCCGCGCCGCAGCAGCGCCTTGGCGCGCTCGATCCGGCGCGTCATGAGGTAGCTGTACGGCGTCTCCCCGAAGGCGGCGCGGAAGCTGCGGGAGAAGTGGCCGGGCGACATGAGGGCGAGGCGCGCCAGCGCCGGGACGTCGAGCGGCTCGGCGTAGTGGCGGTCCATCGCGTCTCGTGCCCGGCGCAGCCGGACCAGATCCTCCAGCGTCACGGGATCACCTTGCCACAGGGGCCGGCGCCACTGAGCGCGAATCATCCGTGATGTGTATCTTCGTCCTGATATAAGACCACGTCACTTACAGGACGGCGTCACCTCGGGAGGCCCCCATCGCCGGGACGAAGTCGGAGGGCGGCTCCGGGTCCGCGCCGGGGAGCCAGCCCCAGGAAGCCGATCTGCTGCGGACCATGCTGCGCAGGCCGGAGTACCTCAGGGCGCTGCTGTTCTGCGGGCTGATCGGTGTCCCGGTGGCGCTGGTCGCGTTCTGGTTCCTGGTGGCGGTCCAGCAGTTGGAGCAGCTGATCTGGCAGGACTGGCCCGAAGAGCTCGGCTGGGAGCGGGCTCCCTGGTGGTGGGGGCTTCCGCTGCTTGCGGTGGCCGGGCTCGTCGTCGGTGTGGTGGTCGCGCGGCTGCCCGGCCGGGGCGGGCACATCCCGGCGGGCGGGCTGCACTCGGGCGGGGTCACCAAGGAGGCCCTGCCCGGTGTCGTCGTGGCCGCGCTGGCCGGTCTGCCGCTCGGCGTCGTGCTGGGGCCCGAGGCGCCGCTGATCGCCCTGGGCGGCGGTCTGGCATTGCTCCTCGCGAGCCTGGTCCGGGCGCCGCAGACGGAGGCGAGCACGACCCTGCTCGGCGTGGCCGGGGCCGCGGCGGCGATCTCGGCGCTGTTCGGCAACCCGCTGGTGGGCGCGGTGATGCTGATGGAGGTGGCCGGGGTGGGCGGCCCGCAGCTGTTCGCGGTCATGCTGCCGGCCCTGCTGGCCAGCGGCGTCGGAGACCTGATCTTCACCGGGTTCGTCCACTGGACCGGCCTGAGGACGGGGAGCCTGGACATCGGCCTGCCCAAGCCGCCGCCCCTCGACTGGGGTGACGTGCTGTGGGTGCTGCTGATCGCGCCGGCCCTGGCGCTGCTCGTCCACTGGATCTTCGTGGGCGGCAGGTTCGTGGCCGGCTTCGTGACGACCCGGACGGTACGGAACACCACCCTGTGCGCACTGGGGGCGGCGGTCTGCGTCTCGCTCTACGCCGTCACCACCGGCCGTTCGCCGGCCGAGGCCGCCCTGTCCGGGGAGGCCACCCTGGGCCGGCTGGCACAGGATCCGCACGCCTGGTCGGTGGGCGCCCTGGTCGCGGTGCTGGCGTTCAAGTCCCTCGCCTACGCGCTCTGTCTGGGGAGCCTGCGCGGTGGTCCCGTCTTCCCCGCCCTGTTCCTGGGCGGGGCGGCCGGGGTGCTGCTGGCGCCGCTGCCCGGGCTGGGGCTGGTGCCGGCGATGGCGGCCGGCATGGCGGCGTCGGTGACCGCGGCGCTGCGGCTGCCGGTGAGCAGTGTGATCCTGGTCGTGCTCCTGCTGGGCAACGTGGACACGGTGGCGCTGGTGGTGCTCGCCGCCGTCGTGTCGTTCGTCCTCACCCAGCTGCTGCCGCAGGGTCCGGGCATCCCCTCGTTCAGCGAGCGTCCAGCCGGTCGAGCGCCTCGTCCAGCGTCGCCGCGGCCGTGATGAGCGACAGGTGCGTGAACGCCTGCGGGAAGTTGCCCAGTTGCTCACCGCTGGGGCCGATCTCCTCCGCGAACAGGCCCACATGGTTGGCGTACGTATGCATCTTCTCGAAGGTGTAGCGGGCCTGTGGGAGACGGCCGGCCCGGGCGAGCGCGTCGACGTAGAGGAAGGTGCACAGGCTGAACGTGCCCTCCGAGCCGCGCAGTCCGTCGGGGGAGGCCGCCGGGTCGTAGCGGTAGACCAGGCTGTCGGAGACCAGCCGCTGCTCGATGGCGTCGAGGGTGGCCAGCCAGCCGGGGCTGCGCGGGGCGATGAAGCCCACCCGGGGGGCGAGCAGGAGGGAGGCGTCCAGGACGTCACCGCCGTAGTGCTGGACCAGTGCCTGCTCCTTCTGGCTCCAGCCGCGCTCCATGACCTCCTCCAGGATCGTGTCCCGGGCCTGGATCCAGCGCCGGGTGTCGGCGGGCCGCCGGAACTCCTCGGCCGTCTTCAGGCAGTTGTCCAGGGCCGCCCAGCACATCACGCGGCTGTAGGTGAAGTCCTTGCGGCCGCCGCGGGTCTCCCAGATGCCCTCGTCGGGCCGGTTCCAGTGGTCCGTGAGCCAGTCCATCAGCCGGCTGAGGCCCTTCCAGCCGTGGTAGCCCACCTGCTGGCCGATCTCGTCGATGCCCTCGGACATGGCGTAGAAGACCTCGCCGTAGATGTCGAGCTGGAGCTGGTCGGCGGCGGCGTTCCCGGCCCGCACGGGGCGGGAACCGCGGTAGCCCTCGAAGTGGTCGAGGATCTCCTCCGACAGCTGGGGGTCTCCTTCGACCCGGTACATGATCTGCAGCGGTTCCCCGCCCATTCCGTCGCGGTCGCGCAGCCGTTCGCCGAGCCAGCGCACGAACTGGGCGGCCTCCTCGACGAATCCCAGGTCGAGCAGGGCGCGCACCGACAGCGAGCCGTCGCGTATCCAGGTGTAGCGGCAGTCCCAGTTGCGTTCCCCGCCGACCTGTTCGGGCAGTCCCATCGTCGCGGCGGCGACCGGGGCGCCGCTCGGGCCGTAGGTCAGCATCTCGAAAGTGATGGCCGAGCGGTTCACCATGTCAGGCCAGCGGCCGCGGTAGCGGGAGGTGCGCACCCAGCTCTGCCAGAACTCGATGACGTCCCCCAGCTCCTCGTCGGCCGAGTCCACGGTGAGCGGCGGCGGGGGCCCGCCGTCCCGGCCGCACACGGTGAACACGGCGGCGGCCGACTGCCCGGCGTCCAGGGTGACCGTGCCCCGGACGTCCGTGCCGTCCCGCTCCAGCGGGAAGGTGGCCTGGAGGTACGAGGTGATCCCCGGCGCGCGGAAGGCGGCGACCCCGTCGGTCGTGTCGAGGGTGTGGGGGCCCGGGCGTAGTCGAAGCGCGGACGGCACTCCAGGGCGTAGCGCACGGTGCCGCGCACCGTCCGTACGATCCGCACCAGGGTGTGCCGGTCGGACGGGGTGCGCGAGCGGACGACCGGCATGTGGTCGACGACCTCGCCGACGCCTTCGGGTGACAGGAAGCGGGTGACCACGACGGCGCTGTCGGGGTAGTAGATCTGCCGGCGGGTCACCTCCGTGGTCGTCGGCGCGAACCGGAAGTGGCCGCCGCGGTCGTGGTCCAGCAGGGACGCGAAGATGCTGGCGAGTCGAAGCGCGGTGCCGCGAACCAGTCGATCACGCCCTCGGAGGTCACCAGGGCGGCGGTCTGCAGGTCCCCGATCAGCCCGTGTTCGGCGATGGGCGGGTAACGGTCCATGGAACGGTCTCCCTTCAGGCCGCTTCGGCGCGGACCCGTCCCGCCCCGACGGCGTCGAGGAGGGCCTGGTGGTCCTTCTCGTTCTGATCGGCGTACAGCTCGGCGAAGGTCGCCAGCGCGCGGTCGAAGGAGTCGCCGCCGCCCAGGTAGGCGGCGATCGCGATGCGGTCCCCGGAGCGGGCGTGGGAGCGGGCCAGGGTGGCGCCGCACAACTGGCCGAACAGGGTCATCCGCCGGGGCGACATGTTCTCGGCCACGGCGATGCCCTTCCAGTCGCGCAGCTGGCGGACGTAGAAGTCGCGGCGGCGGCCGTCGATGCCGGTGACGCGTTCCCACCCCAGGAAGATGTCGCTGGTGGCCTGCATCAGCCGCTGCCCGGCGACGACCCGCTCGCCCTGGGTGCGGTACCCGCCGGAACCCGCGTAGGGCGCCAGGACCGACTCGTCGGCCTCCTTCGCCTGCAGGAACAGCGGGTCCTCGTCGTCCTTGCCGAGCAGCAGCACGATCCAGCAGCGGGTGCCGACGCTGCCCACGCCGACGACCTTGCGGGCGATGTCGGCGACGCGGTAGCTCTCCAGCAGGAACCGGCGGTCGGAGGGCAGGGAGTGGCCGTACCGCTCGACGAGCCGGCTGATCTCCCTCTCCAGCGCGCCGCTCTCGGCGTGCGGAAGCAGGTTCTCGAGCCGGATCAGCAGCGGCGGGTCGTCGGCGATCCTGCGCCGGCCGTCGACGACACGGGTGAGCTTGTCGAAGGCCTGCAGCGTGTCGTGTCCCCGGGCCCGCGCCCGGGTCTGCGCCCAGCGCTCGCGGGTGTCGGCGTCGAGGTCCACGTCGAACCGCTGCTGCAGCTCGTCCGCCTCGAAGCGGGTGTACCAGACCTCGAGATTGCCCATCCCCGCGAACTCCCGCATCCGCTCGCGGTACGACCGTACGGTCGCGCGCACCACGGACGCCCGCTCCTTGGCGCGGAAGCCGTTGGCGCGGCCCGCGATGACCAGGCTCGCCGACAGCCGTTTGACGTCCCACTCCCACGGGCCGGGCAGGGTCTCGTCGAAGTCGTTGATGTCGAACATCAGCCGGCGTTCCGGGGAGGCAAGCAGCCGGAAGTTGAGCATGTGGGCGTCACCGCACAGCTGCACCCTGATGCCGGTGCGGGGTGTCTTCGCGAGGTCCGCGGCCATGATGGCGGCGGCTCCCCGGTAGAAACGGAACGGCGACTCGCTCATCCTGGAGTAGCGGATCGGTACGAGGTCGGGGACCCGTTTCGCGGACTGCGCCTCGATGATGTCCACCGGGTCGGTACGCGTGGGCGGCGGGGTGAACTCGGCGTGCGCGGACCGCGGTACGTCGGCCCGGGCGGCCCGGCCGCGCTCGGCGCGCTCCTTCGGGGTGCGGTGGCGCATCTCGTGGCCGGTGGGGTTGTGCTCGCTCATTGAAGACGCTCCGCGAAGTGGTCGCCGGTGCGCGGGGCGCCGGCGAGGGCCGTCAACGACGGTTCGGCCGCCCCGAGGCCCGGGAGGAGACTCGTGCCGGCGACGTAAAGGTGATCGAGGTCGTGGGCCCCGGCGACGTGGTGACGGATCGTCACGAAGACTGCGGGGGGATCCCGGTCGTCCCGTGCACGGGGGAGACGGTCACCCCGTTCGAGCGTGAGGACGTCGTGGTGCCGCGCGTCGGACATGCAGGCCGCCGTCCTCGGAGCATGCTCCGGTGCTGCCGGGTGCAACGGTGGTCATTCCGGTGGTGAACCGGTCGACCTCGGTCCGTCTACCAACGTATCCCCCGACGGTGACCCCGGCGAATCGACCGGCTCCGGCGGCATCGGTGAACCGGCCGGGCCCGGTGTCCCCGGTGAACCGGCCGGGCCCTGCGGTCCCGGCGCGCCCGGCGGTCCCGGAGCGCCCGGCGGCTCCGGTGAGCCCAGGTGCCGCGCCGCCCAGGGTTCCCGGGCGACGACCGCGCCGGCCGTGACGCAGAGGGTCACGACCACGCACAGCGTGATGAGCCAGGACAGCAGGGTGAAGACCGCGCCCATCGAGCCGTACTTCTCCAGACTGTTGTTGAGGGCTCGCGGCACGTACAGCGACGCGGTGGAGGTGAGCACGCTCAGGGCCGCGCCGGTCAGCAGCGCTCCCGGCAGCAGCGGCAGCCACGGCACGCGCGCGGTCAGCAGCAGGTGCTGGGTCCACCACCACATGCCGACCTCCGCGAGCAGCAGCAGCGGCAGGCCCAGCCACCACCCGAACCCGAAGCCCTCCCGCAGGACTCCCTGCACTCCGATCATGACCAGCCAGGCCGCGAGCCAGGCGATCCAGCGCCACGCCGCCACCCGTGCGCTCGCCCCGGGCAGGCGCCAGGCGCGCTCGCACAGCCGTTGCATGGCGCGGCTGCACGCGGTGGCCGAGACGAGCACCATCAGCCCGCTGACGATGCCGGTGGTCTGGCGCAGTTCGTCGTCGGTCCCGCCGGACTGGAAGGCCTTCTTCAGTTCGGCGTCCGCGGTTCCGGACAGGCCGAAGACGTGGTGCAGCGAGCTGACGAACTGGTCGCGCAGCTCCTGGGGGGCGATGGACGCCACCACGAAGAGCAGGGGGACCGCCGTCAGGAACGTCTGGGCGGCCAGCCGCGTCGCCGAGTCGAGCACGTTCACCGAGATGAGGTGCGACATCAGATGCGTGATCAGCGGGAACCGGGTCTCGGCCCGGGTGCGCAGCCCGACCAGCCGGGACCGGACCGAGGCGGCCCGCCCCTGCCGCCGTTCCCGCCGCCGTTCCCGCCGCCGTTCCCGGCGCGGCCGACGGGGCCGGCCGGGCCGGCGTGCCGGGCGGTCCCCGCCGGCCCCGTCGGCCCCGTCCCCTGTCCCTGGCTGCATGCTGCCAGCGTGCCGCCGCGCCGACCCCCCGGCTCGCGGCGGGAGCGTGACACGGGCTGAACGGGTGAACGGACCGGCCGAGGTCCCACGCCCCCGCGTCACCGAGCGGCGCGTCCCGCAGCGACGGCGGAGGCCACGGGACCGTACGCCCGCTCCGTGCGCCCCGCCCCGCACGCACCTCGCGTACGGCGACCGCCACACGGTCCGCCGGAGCGGGTCCAGGGCGCCCGGGGCGGCGGCGCCGGTCCGCCCTCGGACCCCTGGCGCCGGCGCGCCGAGCGCCGTGCGGAGCGACCACCCGTACGGCGAGCGGAAAGGCGGCCTCGCAGAGCGGCCGCGGGTACGACGCCCAGAGGCCGGCCTCGCAGAGCGGCCCGCCGTCCGCACTGGGCCGGCTGGCAGAGCCGGCCCACCGACCGCCAGGAGCCGGCCGCCGGGCAGCCACCAGTGCGGAACCGGAAAGCGGCCCCGCCGAGCAGCCACCGCTGCGGCAACCGGAAAGCGGCCCCACCGACCGCCGGGGGTCGGCCCGCCGAGCGGCCACCAGCGCGGCCGGGGAAACCCGGCCCCGCCGAGCAGGCGCCGTTACGGCGACCGGAAGCCGGCCCAGCCAAGCAGCCCACCGACCACCAGGAGCCCGCCCGCCGAGCGGCCACCAGTGCGGAACCGGAAAGCGGCCCCACCGACCGCCGGGGGTCGGCCCGCGGAGCGCCCACCAGCGCGGCCGGGGAAACCCGGCCCCGCCGAGCAGGCGCCGTCGCGGCGACCGGAATACCGGCCCCGCCCGTGGCCCTGGCCCTGGCCCCGCACCGTGACCCTGGCCCCCGCCCGTGTGCTCAGTGTGCCGGGCGGTCGGCGGGGTCGGTGTCGAGGAACTCGCGGACGCCGAAGGCGGCCAGCACGATCACGGCCGTCCAGAACACGACCGCCATGGTCGGATAGCTCCAGGTGAACAGGACGATCACGGCCACCACCAGGATCGCCGCCCCGATCCACGTCTTGAAGCGGTGCACGAACCGGCCCACCGGGCCGAGCCGCAGACCCGCCGAGACGGCCACGTCCCGCCCCGCGCCGATGCCCCTGCCGAAGAAGTGACGGGTGAGGACGGCGCCCCGGGAGGGACCGACGAAGAACGCGCCGAGGGCCGTCACGACGGCCAGCGCCCCGACCGCCCGCACGCTGGAGCGCAGGAACCGCACCAGCGCGTCGTAGACGGCGCCCGCGGCGTCCTCGTTGGTGCCCGCGGGCAGATGGTCCAGATACACCGCGCGGAAGACGGTGAGGGTCACGCCGAGGAGGACCATGGCGAGGAACACCCCGATCGCGGCCCCGATCAGCGCCCGCCGGCGATGGGACGCCAGGAACACGCCCCCGGCGGCGATCAGCACCGCGATGACGGGCAGCCAGTTGCCGACGATCTCCAGCACCCGCACATACGACTTGATCTTGCCGACGTCCTTGCCCTGCACCACGACGAAGTCCGTGTGGACGTCCGGGATCTTCGACGCCACCGTCAGTCCCGAGTCGACCAGCCGTTGCTTCACCTCGGCCACGATGGGCGCGACGTCGATGGCGACCTCATCGTCCTTCAGCGTCACGACACTGTCGGAGCTGCCCGTCAGGGCCTTGTCCACGGCGTCGTGGGCCCGGCGGTTGGCGTTCTCCCAGACCTTCTCGAAGGCGGCGCTGGAGACCACGCGCATCACGGTGCCGCTCACCAGCTCCTTCAGACCGCTGGTGATCGGACCGTCCAGGTCGCCGACGAGGCTCGCGATCCTGGGCGGCACGCCCTGCTGTTTCGCCGCGTCGCTCAGCTCCGCGACCAGGCCCTCCACGTCGATCTGCTGGAGCACGGCGTCGGTGACCCGGGTGGTCACGGCCTGCTGGACGGCGGGGTCGGAGGCCAGCGGCGCCACGGTGGCGACGTAACGGTCGGTGTCCCGGACGATGCTGTTCGCCCAGACCGCGACCACGGCGAGCAGGGCCAGCACGGACGCCAGAATGATCAGCAGGCAGGAGCCGAGTGCCCGCAGCCGGTGCTTCGGCTCGTGCCGGGAGCCCTCCAACTCGCTGATCCTGCGCCGCAGTTCCTCCAGCTCACCGTCCCGCGGCCGGCCGGGTGGGGGTCCGTCGCTGACTGTCATGTCTTCGAGGGGATCCCGGCGCGGACCGCCGTGCGAGCCGGGGAGGGCCGGTGGGGTGACGTGCGCACCGGGTGCGACGGCCCGGGTCCGGTGTTGCAATGGCAGTCGGGGGCCCGCGAGCACCAGAGGTGACCACCGTGAGCGAGCAATTCGACGAGATGGGACCCATCGACTACGTGGTGGTGGAGTTCCCCGGCAACCGTATGACGGGCGAGGGTTTTCCGCTGCTGGTCGATCTGGTGGACCGCGGCATCATCCGCATCCTGGACCTGATGTTCATCAGGAAGGAAGAGGACGGCTCGGTCACCGCCCTGGAGATCGCCGACCTCACCGGGGACGGCGGGCTCGACCTCGCCGTCTTCGAGGGCGCCCACTCCGGTCTGCTGGGCCAGGACGACCTGGAGGAGGCCGCCGCGGCCGTCGAACCCGGCAGCTCCGCCGGACTGCTGGTCTACGAGAACCTGTGGGCGGCGCCCTTCGCCACCGCCCTGCGGCACGGCGGCGCGCAGCTGGTCGCCTCCGGGCGCCTGCCCGTGCAGGCGATCCTCGCCTCCCTCGAAGCGGCCGAGGCAGCTACCTGAGCGGAATGCCGGCCCGGGGCTCAGCCGCCACCGCCCACGACGGAGTAGCTGCGCCAGGGGGTCTGGCCGGGTGTGAACTCGACGGACATCTGCGTCCCGAGGTAGAAGCTCTCGCCGCCGGTCCGGCCGCTCTGGTCGTCGCCGGCCTTGGTCAGCACGCAGTCGTCGTTGGCGTAGAGCCGGATGTCGCTGACCGTGTAGTTGGTCACCTGGTGGGCGCCGCCCGGCATCTGGTGGCAGTCCTCGTCGGACGGGCTCTGGATCTTCACCACCCGCTTGGCCGGGGTGGTGTACTCGATCGTGCCCATGGCGTTGTGCTCCGTACAGCCCGCGGCGGCGAGCACGAGAACGACGGCTCCGGCCCGCCGGCCGGCGCGGCTACGACAGATCATGGCGGCGAGTCCTCGTCTGTGCGGGAGGTCAACGGATTCTGCGGGTCCTGCGGGTTCTGCGGGTCCTGCGGGTCCTGCGGGTCCTGTGTGTCAGGCGAGAAGCCTGAGGCCTCTTCAGCCCAGGCTGCCGTGACCCGCCGTCCGCGTCATCCGGGGCGGGCCCAGTCGGCTGAATCCCCCAGGGCGCAGCCGCGGTGACGACCGACCAGGTGTTCACCGGCCTGGCCCTGATCGTCGTCCTGGCGGTGGGCTCGCAGGTGCTGGCGAGCCGGCTGCGCGTCCCTGCGCTGATCCTGCTGCCGGGAGAGGATCACCGCCTCCGGCCTCGACCTCGCCCCGGGGGAACTGTTCGCGGCGGCCACCGGGGCCGGCGCCGAACTGGAGGGCCTCACCGGGGTCCTGCTGCTGACCGAGGAGGACGACTTCAACTCCTTGGTGGCCTCGCGCGCGCACAGGAACTGGCCGGTGAGGTTGACGTCCAGCACCTTGTGCCACTGGTCCAGCGTCATGTCCGTGATGGCCGCGTCCCGTTGCAGGCCCGCGTTGGCCACCATCACGTCGATGGTCCCGAACTCCTCGACCATCCGGGCGACCATGTCGACGACCTGGTCCTCCTGGGAGACGTCCGCCTCGTGCGCGTACGCCCGGACCCCGAACCCCTCGATCTCGCGGACCACGTCCTCGGCGGCGTCCCGGCCGGCGACGTAGTTCACCACGACGTCGGCGCCGACCCGCCCGAGTGCGACGGCGGTCGCCCTGCCGATACCGGAATTGGCGCCGGTGACGAGGGCTTTCTGGCCTCTCAGGAGGGGAAAGGGGATCGGGGCGACCGGCTGAACATCCGGAATGCCGCTGCTGGTCGCCATCGATGTCTCCCTACGGGTGCGCCCCCGCCGGCCGGGGAAAGTCCACCCTCAAGGAAAACACCGCGGGGACACGCCGGCCCGGCGACGCGTGCCCCGGCTGCCCGTGCGGGTGACGGCCGGGGCCGAACGACGCAATGCCGTGCCTCAGGCTCTGGCGTCCCTGCTGGGTCCGACGCACAGCGCCCACATCACGAAGCCGTCGATGACGATCAGCATGATGGCCCAGAACGGGTACCAGGGCAGCCACGCGAAGTTGGCGATCATGGACAGTCCCGCCAGGGCGATACCGACGACACGCGCCCACATGGCGCCGCTGAACAGCGCGATGCCCGCCAGCGTCACCACGATGCCGAGCACGAGGTGCAGCCAGCCCCAACCGGTGAGGCTCCACTGGAAACTGAAATTCCTGGTGGTGACGAACACGTCGTCCTCGGCTATGGCGGCTATTCCCTCGAATATCGCCATGACGCCGCCGAACACCATCATGATCGCGGCGAACAGAGTCCAGCCGGATACGGCCATTCCACCGCGCGCGGTGCCCTGCGACATTCCTGTGCGTTGCGTAGCCATTTCGAGCTCCTTCGACCCGGGGCAAAAACGCATTCCCAGCCTGCCACGAATTGCGGTCCCCGGCAGATCAGCGGGAACCGTGCTCCAATGGAGGTACCGTCCGGGTGAAAGGAGATCGCCATGCCAGGTCTTCTTCGCGGTGTCGCCCGCACCGCGGTGGTCGCGGGAACGGCGACCGCGGTCTCCAACCGAGTGTCACGCCGCCAACAGGGCCGCTGGGCCGCCCAGGAGGCCGCTCCGGCCTACCAGCAGCCCGCCCAGGAACCCCAGGCCTACCAGCCGCCTCCGCAGACCACGCCCCTCGCCGACGACATGAGCAGCAAGATCGACCAGCTCAAGCAGCTCGGCGAGCTCAAGTCCCAAGGCGTCCTGACCGACGCGGAGTTCGAGGAACAGAAGCGCAGGCTGCTCGCCTGACGGCCGGGTCGCCTGCGCCGCGTACGATCGGCGGATGCCCCCCACCACGGTCGTGCTCCGGGCCGACGCGACGCCCGGCGCTCCCGCTCTCACCCTGCGCCCCTGGCGGCCGACGGACGTCGCGGAACTCGTCGAGGCGTTCCGGGATCCCGTCCTGCGCCGCTGGGGCAGCGTGCCCGCGACCGACGAGCCCGGCGTGGCGCGGTGGCTGGCCGGGCAGCGGGCGGACTGGGAGGCCGGCGAGCGGTTCGCCTTCGCCGTCCTGGAGACAGGGCCGGGGCCGGAGCACGGGCGGCTGGCGGGCCACATCGTCCTCAAGGACGTAGCGCCCGGCGAGCCGCGTGCCGAGGTGGGGTACTGGACCGCGGCCCACGCGCGCGGGAGGGGCGTGGCACCGCGTGCCCTTGAGGCGCTCACCCACTGGGCGTTCGACACCTTCGCCGGGGCCGGGCTGAACCGCCTGGAACTCCTCCACCAGGCCGACAACGAGGCGTCGTGCCGGGTGGCCGGGAAGGCGGGCTACGCCTTCGACCGCGCCCTGCCCGCCGCGCCGCCCGCCTATCCGCTCGACGGCCATCTCCACGTACGTTTCGTCACCGGTCCGTCACAGGACGTCACCCGGTAGAACCCGGCGTCCCCGCCCGTCCGTCTGCGCCGGTGGGGGCCGGCGAGGGCCGGTCCCGCCGGAGCGGCCTCGGGGGACGATATGCGGTACGGCATCCACAGGACGGCGTCGGTGGTGCTCGCGGTCTCGGCCGCGCTGGTGGTGACGGGGTGCGAGCCCGGTGACGTGGGGGCGGACCCGGCCGGCCCGGCTCCGGCCTCGGGGGGTGCGCCCGCCTGTTCCGCCGGCAGTCTGGAGGCCGCGGCCCGGCAGGCCGCCGAGCGGCCGGACGGCACCGGGACCGGAGCGGCGGTCGTGGCGTTCACCAACACCTCCGGTGCCTCCTGCGTCCTTCGGGGCCACCCGACGGTCGCGGGCGCGGGCAACGGGTCCCCGGAGCACAACCGCCCCCTGAAGGTGACGCCCAGCGGTACGGCCACGCCGGTGACGGTGGCGCCGGGCGGGAAGGCCTGGGTGAAGCTGACGTTCGTACAGGTCCAGGGAGAGGGCGACGGCTACTGCGCGTCGGGCGCCGACCCGGTCACGTACCCGACGACGGTCGTGGGGCTGCCGGGTTCGGGTGCGTACCAAGTCGCCCTGGACGACGGGGTGTTCGCGGAGTGCGACGACACGGTGACCGTCACTCCCGTCTCCGCGGTCGAACCCGCCTGACCGTGCCGGTCCGCGCGACGGGCGGGCCGTGCGGGCCGGGCTCACCGAGAAGGACAGCCGGCTCGCCCGGGAGTTCCATGGCGACGCGAGCGGTCGTATCGAGACCCTCCCGTCGCGGACGGGCGCGACCGCCTGGCCGCGCTCCTCGCCCGCGTGGTCCTCGGCGACAAGGCGCCCGAGGTGTTCACCGGCCCGGAGAGCGGAGCCTGAGCACCCCGCTCGGCGTGCCGCGATCCGCACTCGACCGTGCGCGGCGGCCGGACCGGTCGCCTGGTTCGCCCCGCCCCTTCCGGGTGCCGCCGGAGCCCGCCCGGGCCGCCACCGCCAGCGCCACCGTCACCGCGGCCGACGTCAGCGCCATCACCGTCATCGCGGCGCCCGGAGAGGTGAGTTGGGCCATTCCGCCCGCCAGCGCCGCGGCCGTCCCCTGGAGGGTGAGCATCCCGGCGGAGTGCAACCCCAGGGCGTGTCCGCTGAGTTCGGCGGGGGTGAGGGACATCAGGCGTTCCTGCTGGACCAGGCTGGCGCCGAAGCCGACGGAGGCGAGGGCCGCGCAGGCGGCGGCGAGGGGAAGAGCGGGGCGCAGGGCGAAGAAGAGGTACGGGACGGCCAGGAGCAGCAGCAGAGGAGTCGCCGCCCGGGCCCGTACGGCCGGCGGGAGCAGGCGGCCCACGGTCACGTCACCGGCCAGCATCCCCAGCGCCGCGCACGCGAACAGCGTGCCCGCCGATCCGGGCGTGTACGGCACGAACAGGGCCTCGCAGCCCACGACCAGGCCGTTGGGCACCCACAGGCCGAGATAGGTGAGACGGCGGGGACGGGAGGACCACAGCACGGCGTTGGTGCGCCAGGTGGCCGCGGCCGAGGGGCGGCCCGCCGCGCGCGGCGGGCGGGCGGTCAGGCCGAGGCGGGCGAGCAGGGCGGCGCCGGCGTAGAGCAGGGCGGCGAGCAGCAGCACGGGGCGCGGGCCCAGGGCGGTGATCAGGACGCCTCCGGTGGCGTACCCCGTGACCTGGAGGAGCCCGTGCATGACGTTGAAGAGCGAACGCCCCGGCAGATAGCTGCCGGGGCTCAGGATCTCGTTCAGCAGCCCCCAGCGGACGCCCCCGCCGAGCGAGTCGATCAGGCCCTGGAGGAGGACCACGGCGAGGACGCCGTACACCGGCAGCCCGGGCAGGGCCAGCACGGTGGTGGTGACGGCGAAGGCGAGGGACAGGCCGGCCAGGGTCGCCCTCGGGGGCAGCCGGTCGGCGCCCGAGAGCAGCACGGTCGCGCCCAGCACCTGGGCCAGTGACGGCCCGAACATGCTCACGGCGGAGAGCAGCGGGGAGCCGGTGGCGCGGTAGACGAGGGTGGCGAGGGCGAGCCCGCTCACCGTCGACGCGGCGGTGTGGGCGGCGGAGGAAAGGAACAGAGGGGTGAACTCGGTGGTGCGCAGGAGCTGTCGGTAGCCGGTCATGGCTGGAGTCTCCGGCGGCCCCGCGACGGGTCATCATTGTTTCGCGGACACGCGAAACCTCGTGCGCGCGGGAGGAGTTGTCGTGGGCTGGTGGCAGGTCAACGCGGACACCCTCGCCCGCAGCCGGTTCGTGCTGTCGCCGCTCGCCGAGACCTTCGCGAGCCTGAAGCTGCTGCACGCGGGTGCCGGGGCGCATCCCGGCGAGCACGCCTGGCTGCGGGCCCATCTGCCCGGCTACCGGGCCGGGTTGGCGGCCGATCCGGTGACCGCGCTGCTGGTCCGCGCCGGGCTGGGGCGGAGCTGGATCGCCGACTTCCTCACTCCGACCCCGCACGCCGGGGAGACCTTCGAGCAGGGCGTGGCCCGGGTGCGGGCGGCGGACCCGGCGGACGCCCGCGCGCATCTGCGGATGTCCCTCGCCGGCCCGCTGCCCGCCGCCCTGGACCGCGACGACCTGCCCGAGCGGGCGGCCGCGCTGCTGGAGTACGTGTGGGAGACGGCGGTACGGCCGTCCTGGGAGCGCCGGCGGCATGTGCTGGAGGCCGATGTCGTCGCGCGGACCGCGCAGGTCGGCAGGGGAGGCTGGGCGGCGGTGCTGGACTCTCTCCGGCCGGGGACGCGGTGGCTCGGGGAGAACCGGTTCCAGGTCAACGCGCATGAATACCCGCCCCGCGAGATCTCCGGCGCCGAACTGGTCCTCGTGCCCGTCACCCCGACGGCGGGGTGGGTGTCGTGGGAGGGGCGGGAGCGGTACGCCGTCGTGTACCCGTGCGCGGGGGCGCTGGCCGGGGACGACCGGGAGCGGGCCGCGCCGGCGGCCCTCGGCGCCCTGCTGGGCCCGGCGCGGGCGTCGGTCCTGGTGCTGCTCGGCCAGGGGCCCCTGAGCACGACCCAGCTGGTCGCCCTGACCGGGCAGCGGCTGGGTTCGGTGGGCCGGCATCTGCGGGTGCTGCGGGACGCGGGGCTGGTGGAGCGGCGGCGGGCGGGGCGGTCGGTGCTGTACTCGCGGACGGGCGCGGGGGAGGTGCTGGTGGGCGCTTCCGATCCCGGGACCGGTTCGGTTCAGCCGCCGGGGCCGGGGGTGGTGCGGCCCTTCCCGTCGCCTGCCCCGGGCCGACGGGTGGGGCCGGACAGGGCTTAGCGCCGCGGCAGGCGACGTTCGCCCCGTCGCGACGCCCGGCACGCCCTCTCGCCGCACCGGCCGAAAGCCCGACTACATCCAGTACGAGAGCTTCCGGCCGGTACGCCGGGAGCACGCACCGGACGCCGCTCCTTGACGGGCAAACGTCGCCTGCCCCGGCGCTAGCATCCACGCATGACTACTGATGCCGTGTCCTCCTCCCCCCTCGACGTCGAGATCGCCGCTCTCAAGGGCGGCTCCGCGGAGCTGTCGCAGTACGCGGGCCAGGTGGTGCTGATCGTGAACGTGGCCTCCAAGTGCGGGCTGACCCCGCAGTACACGGGCCTGGAGCGGCTCCAGGAGCGGTATGCCGCCCAGGGCTTCACCGTGCTCGGGGTGCCCTGCAACCAGTTCCTCGGACAGGAGCCCGGTACCGCCGAGGAGATCGCGGAGTTCTGCTCGGCGACGTACGGCGTGACCTTCCCGCTGACCGAGAAGGCCGAGGTGAACGGGGAGGGCCGGCACCCCCTGTACGAGCGCCTCGTCGGCTTCGCGGACGCGGAGGGCCACGCGGGCGACATCCGCTGGAACTTCGAGAAGTTCCTCGTCGGCCGCGACGGGACCGTCGTCGCCCGCTTCTCCCCGCAGACCGAGCCGGAGGCGGCCGAGGTCGTCTCCGCGATCGAGGCGCAGCTCGGCCGGACCGCTTGACCTTGCCCCCGGGGCAAGGCGGAGTCTCCTCGTCGCCGGGCGGAGAAGGCCGCCCGGCGACGGAGGTCGGCCAGGTGAACGTACGCAACGACGACGAGCTGCTCACCATCGGTGTGTTCGCCGCACGGGCCCGTCTGTCGGCCAAGGCGCTGCGGCTCTACGACCGGCTGGGCCTGCTGGCCCCGGCGCACGTCGACGAGGTCAGCGGCTACCGCTACTACCGGGCCGCCCAGGTGGACCGCGCCCGGCTGGTGGCGATGCTGCGGCAGCTCGACATGCCGCTCGCGCGGATCGCCGAGATCGTCGGCATCCCGGTGGGCGCCGAGGCCGGGGACCGGCTCGCCGCCTACTGGGGCGAGGTCGAGGCCCGGTTCGCCGCCCAGCGCACGCTCGCCGCGTACCTCCGTGGACGGCTGTCGGGGAGGAGCTCCGAGATGTACGAGAAGTTCGAGATCGCCATGGCCGAGGTGCCCGCGCGGGTGGTCGTCACCGAGACCCGGCACACCCTCGCGGACGAGCTGCCGGCCTGGATCCCGGCCTCGCTGGGCCGCCTGGAGGCGGCGGCCGGGGAGTGCGGCGGCAGCACCGGCGCGCCGTTCGTGGTGTACCACGCCGAGGTCTCCATGGACAGCGACGGACCGGCCGAGTCGTGCGTGCCCGTCGCCGACGAGGCGGCGGCCCGGGCGTGGGCGGCCGCGCAGGGGCGGGGGCGGCAGGCCGAGGCGCGGGTGGAGCCGGCCCGGAGGCTGGCGTACACCCGGATCACCAAGGCACAGGTCGCCCATCCGCAGATCATCGCCGCGTTCGAGGCGGTGGAGGCATGGATGAAGCGGGAGGGCTGGGAGTACGACGGCCCGTGCCGCGAGATCTACTTCGCCGACTGGGACACGGCGGGCCCGGAGGACCCGGTGTGCGACGTGGCGTTCCCGGTGAAGCGGGCCTGACGGAGGCCCGGCCGCGCCGGGGTACGGGCCGAGCCCCCTCGGCAAGGACGGCGATCTTGTCGAGAGGGCTCTGTCGGTGGCTGTGCGGTTGTCCGCCGGTAACGGGGGCGTGGCTCAGAAGAATCCGTGCCCCTACCCCTTCACCGACGCCACGAAGGCGTTCCACACACCGGCGTCGAAAGCCAGCTTGGGGCCCTCGGGGATCTTGGTGTCCCCGAGCTCCAGCGTCTCTTCGACGGTCGACCTGACCATCACACAGGCGCCGTTGCCGTTGGTGTAGGAGGACGTGGTCCACGTGTCCGTGGCGCCCAGACGAATTGCCATGGTTGCTCCGTTAGCCAGTTGGCGAGTCACGGTTTTGCGCCAACGTCGGTGATCGTTGGCGTGATCGACGCTACTCGCCCACACCGCTGACCGGAGGAGCCATTCACTCGACCGAATGGCATATTCCAGGTGAGTCTTCCAGTCGAGCGTGTCAGCGGTGTACTATGCGCGACCGCGCGCGGGAGGTCATCGCGCGTATTCCTTCGCCAGGTCGTCGATGACCCGCCGCGAGTGCTCCACGTTCAGCGCCTGCGCCCGCAGGTGTTCGTACATCACGGAGTACTGCTGGACGTCGTAGGCCTTCTCCAGATAGAGGTCGCTCGTCACGCCCTCGATGTACACCACGCTCGAGTCGGAGGCGTCCGCGAACTCCAGGATCGTGTACTGGCCGTTGAGACCGGGGTGCGCGCCGACCTCGAACGGCAGCACCTGCACGGTGACATGCGGCAGCCGCGACATCTCGGCGAGATGCTCCAGCTGCTCACGCATCACCAGCCGGCTGCCGACGACCCGGCGCAGGGCGGCCTCGTCCAGCACGACCCACAGGCGCAGCGGACTGTCGCCGGTGGTGATTCGTTCCTGCCGCCGCAGACGCACCTGCACCCGCTTGTCGACCTCGGCCTCCGGCCGCTCGGGCAGCGACCCCCGGATGATGGCCTCGGCGTACGAACGGGTCTGCAACAGGCCGGTGACGGTCTGGGGTTCGTACACCCGCAGCGACTCCGCGTCGGTCTCCAGACCGATGTACACGCTGTAGGGAATGTCCCCGAAGGCATGCCACCAGCCCTGCTGGCGGGAGTCCTTCGCCATCTCCATCAGCGATTCGACCATCCGCTGGTCCTCGACCTCGTAGACTCCGCACAGATCACGCACATCGCGCTGGCTGATGCTGCGCCGGCCGTTCTCCAGACGGCTGATCTTCGACTGGGACACGAGCAGGCGCTCGGCGACCTGTTCGGCCGTCATGCCCTTCTCCTCACGGAGCCGGCGCAGCTCCTGGCCCAACCGGCGTCGCCTGACCGTGGGATTGACATTGGACGTCACGGGACGCGCACCTCCGGCTGCATGCCTGTAGTTGACACTTTGCGTATCTGCTGTTCAGCAGACTGCCACCAAGGTGCTTCGTACCGCTGGAAAACGGTGGATATGCGGCCGGTACACGTCAGTTCGGGTACCGCCCACCGCAGCGCGCGGACCTCGCCGGATCCCGGCGCCCGGCCCGGTGCGCCCCCGGATTGCGCCCCGTACATGCGTCCGCGCGGGGCGGCGGACCGGGTGTCGCGACGGACACACGGCTTCACCACCCCGCGCGGGCCGCGGCGGCTCCCGAACGGGTCTTACGGGCCTTGCGAGTTGCGTGCGGACGGGTCGTGGAACTGCGGCTCAGTGCGCCACGACACGTGCCATGGGGCCGCGGTGCGGCTGTGCCGGAACACCACGGGCCGGTTCCGGTACGGGCCTGCCACCCGGTCCTGCCTGCCGGCCCGCCGGAGTGGCCGGACCGCGGCGCGGCTGGGCCGCCGCGCCGTTCTGGACGTCCATCACGGCGTGCGCGACGAGACCGCCCATGGGGTCGTGCCTGATCAGGTCCCGCAACCGGGAGCGGGACGAGCGTCCCTCGTTCCCCGGGTACAGGTGCTTGCCGAGGCCGACCGCGTGCGCCAGTGCGGCGAGCGCCGCGGTCCGCGGGTCCGGCGGAACGCCGGTGCGGATCGCGGAGTCCAGCCGGGCCCTGATCTCCCGGCTGATCTCGGTGTCCGTCGCCTGGTAGCGAGTCGTCGGCAGCACCCCGCACATCTGACCCGCCACGGCATGCACCATGCCGCACCGCTCCAGATGCGAGAGGTAGGTCTGGCGGAGCCCGAGACGCGGCCCGCCGATCCAGTGGACGGCCCGTACGGGAGCGCCACGCCTTCGCAGCAACTCCAACGCGCAGTCCAAAGTCGGATCTCCTGTCGGCCGTGGGGACACCACGGCGATACGATCCCCGTCAGGGGCTATCCGTCCGGCCAGCGCCAGCTCCACTAGCTGTGCTCCGGCCAGACCAAGGTCGAGCGACTGCGGCTGTGCGGTGGTACCCGTGGTCGGGTCCAACGCCAGCAGAAGAAGCTCTTCCGGAATCGTTCTGCGGCTCCTGCCCATCCATGCCTCCCCGCGTGGATGAATGACAGGGTGACCCCTCTCACATTGGTCTGTCGAGGGTGCGTGACCTGTTTGTAGTGGAACCAGTAGGTATGTCGTTCTCGTCTACCGCAGGAGCCGGGCCCTCTGCACAGGACACTGGTACATGGTTCGGACAACGCTCTGAGGCGGGTCCCGGGCGGGCGTTCACGGTTCGACAGGCACAAGGAGGCATCGGTGGCGGGCGAGTCCCCCGACAGGTCGAAGCAGCGCGAGTCGTCGGCGGAACCGACGTCGGGGAGTGCGGGCACGGTTCCCGAGGCACGCGAGCCCCGTGATCCCCGGGTCGCGGTGGCCCGGGACAGCGGGACCTCGGCTTCGGAATCCGCCCCGCGGGGCGGCGGCGTGGACACCGCGACGCGGGTGTTCTCCGTACGGGAACTGGAGATCGAGGATCCGGAGGACGCGAGCCCGAAGGCCGGCGGGGCCGGGGGCGACGCGGCCGACGGGTCCGACGCAGCCGACGGGCGGGGCGGCTCCGAGGGCGCGAAGGGTGCCGGGGAAGGCGCTGAGAGCCCCTCTGAGGCCTCCGACGCCTCCGGGGACGCCGGGAGCCCCTCCGAGGCCGCAGAGGACGCCGAGCCCGACTCGGACGCCTCCGGGAGCCCCGAGGCTTCCGAGGAGGCCGGTGACGACGCCGGCGACACCGAAGGGGGCGCGGAGGAACGGCTCAAGGACTCCGCCGACGCCGACGCCGACGACGCCCCGGAATCCGAGCAGGCGTCAGATGCCGAGTCCTCCGCCAAGCCCGCCCCCAAGTGGGCCTCCCGGGACGACGTCGACGACGCGGATGCGGACGTCGCGGACGACAAGGGCGCCACGGGCGAGACCGGCGACGAGGACAAGAAGACGGACGGGGAAGGCAAGAAGCGGGATAAGGAGGAGAAGGGGGACGGCCGCGACAAGCGGGACGAGGCCGCCGAGACCGACGACTCCCCCGCGCCCCCCGCGTCCACGGCCTCCCCCGTCGACCAGCCCACCGCCATCTTCAAGGCCCCCCGGCCCAAGCCCACCGTCGACCAGCCGACCACCATGCTGAAGCTGGGCGACGCGGCCAGGCCCAAGCCTGCGCCCGAGGACAAGCCGGCACCCGAGGACAAGCCGGCGGACGAACGGCCGGCCGCGGACAAGCCGGAAGCCGCCAAGGCCGCCCCGGACAAGACCGCCACGGACAAGACGGCCGTGGACAAGACGGCCACGGACAAGGCCGACGCGGGCGGTTCCGCCGCGGACAAGGCGGCCGGGAACCGGACCGGCGCCCAGGCCGACGCGGACGAGGCCGCGGCCGAGGCCGCGCCGCCCGCCGACCGGACCAGCAGGTTCGTCGCGCTCAAGCCGCTCGACGAGCCCCGGCCGCCGAAGGCCGCGGCGGACGTCACCGCACTCGTGCCCCAGGTCGGCCCCGAGCGGACCACGCAGCAGCCGCTGCCGCCGAAGCCCCCGCTGGACCTGCTGGCGGAGCTGACGAACACCCCGCCGCCCCCGCCGACCCCGCTGCGCACCCTCGGCCGGCGGGTCAAGATCTGGACCCCGCTGCTCATCCTGCTGGTGATCGTCTTTGCGGTCGTGCAGGCCGTCCGCCCGCTGCCCGCGACCTCGCTGACGCTCACCGCGAAGGACTCGTACACCTTCGAGGGCGGCAAGGCCTCCCTCCCCTGGCCGAGCGAGGGCCAGGGCGCGATGGACGTCAACGGCATCGGCACCATGGACTCCTTCGGCGAGGAGAAGCCCGTCGCCATCGGGTCCGTCGCCAAGGCGATGACCGCGTACATCGTGCTCAAGGACCACCCGCTGAAGTCCGGCGAGGAGGGCCCGGGCATCACCGTCGACGCCCTCGCCGAGAAGGAGGGCGGCTACTACGAGGACGGCGAGTCGACGCTGGCCACCGTCAAGGAGGGCGACAAGCTCACCGAGAAGCAGGCCCTCTCGGCGATCATGATCCCGTCGGCGAACAACATCGCCCGGCTGCTGGCCCGCTGGGACGCGGGCTCCGAGGCGGCGTTCATCAAGAAGATGAACACGACCGCCAAGGAGCTCGGGATGACGAACACCACGTACACCGACGCCTCCGGCCTGAAGGAGACCACCGTCTCCACCGCCGCCGACCAGGTGAAGCTCGGCAACGAACTGGTGAAGATCCCCGCCCTGGTGGAGATCACCAAGCTGCCCGAGTGGACCGACCCGTCCGGGACGAAGCACCGCAACTACAACACGCTCGTCCCCTACGACAACGCCGTCGGGATCAAGACCGGCTCCACCACCGCGGCCGGCGGCAACCTGCTGTTCGCCGCGACCAAGGAGGCCGGCGGCGAGACCGTCACCGTGGTCGGCGCGATCCTCGGCCAGCACAAGGTTCCGATCATCGACACGGTCAACGCGGTCAGCAAGACCGCGCTGATCGCCGCCCAGGACGCGATCACCTCCGCGAAGATCCTGAAGAAGGGCGACGTCGTCGGATACGTCGACGACCAGCTCGGCGGCCACACCCCGGTCGTCGTCACCAAGGACGTCCCGGCGGTCGGCTGGGCCGGGCTGACGGTGAAGCTGTCGTTCGCCGCGGACGACGTCCCGCACACGGCGAAGGCGGGCACCCGGGTGGGCACGCTCACCGTCGGCGACGCCTCCGGCGGTGCGGTCGAGGTGCCGGTCGCCCTGCAGAGCGACCTGGCCGAGCCGGGCTTCCCGGACAAGCTGACGCGTCTCGGCTGAACCGCCGGACGCGTCCGTACCTCTCACCACCCCGCCGGGCAGCCGCTCGGCGGGGTGCGTGCTAGCGTCGCGAAACGGGACAGGTCGCCGGTCGCGAGGACACTGCCGTGCGGCGGACGCGAACGGGACGCGGCCGAGAACAGAAGACGGGACACGGGGAGTGCCTTCAGGTGGCCACTGCGGAGCCGACACGCGCCGACGACACCGGTCCGGGCCCGGACACCGGCCCGCGCACCAAGGTGCCCGCACCCCAGTCGGGCGAGCACGACCGTGAGCCGCACGAGCGCGAACCGCACGAGCGCGAGCCCGGCGGCCAGGACCGCGTCCCGCCGGCCGGACCCCGCGCCGGCGCGATGACAGCCGCCGTCGGCCGTCTCGAAGGCCTCGCACCCCTGGGCGGCTTCCTCCGCCGGCACCTCGTCCTCTCCGTCACCGCGCTGTCCGGCATCCTCCACCTCATCTGGTTCTTCACGTTCGCGAACAGCGGCGGCGACCTCGCGGCGCAGGACGCCTGGGCCGAGTTCGTCGGCCGTCACCCCGACTCCGCGTACAACCTCGCCTGGTACGGCGGTATGCACCCGGTGTCGTACAGCGTCGTGTCGCCGTATCTGATGTCGGTCCTCGGCGTCCGTACGACGATGATGATCGCCGGGACCCTGTCGGCCGGCCTCCTCACCCTCGTCCTGCTGCGCTGCCGTCCCGTGAAGAACCCGGTGTGGCCGGCGCTCGCGGGTGTCTTCGCGCTCCTGTGCAACGCCGCGTCCGGCCGCGTGACCTTCGGCCTCGGCAACATGTTCGCGCTGGCCGCCGTGGCCGTCGTGTTCTGCTGGCCGTACCGCTGGCGCTACAAACGCTGGGCGAAGGCGCTGTGCGCCGCCCCGCTCGCCGCGCTCGCCACGATGGGCTCGCCGGTGGCGGGCCTGTTCGTGGGCATCGTGGCCGTGGCCCTGTTCCTGCAGAAGCGGCGGCCGGGCGCCTGGGCCCTCGGGCTCGCCCCGACCGCCGTCGTCGCCGTCTCCGCCTGGCTGTTCCCCTTCTCCGGCACCCAGCCGATGTCCTTCGGCTCGGCGTCCCTGCCGCTGCTGTTCTCGGCGGTCGTGTTCGCCGTCGTCCCGCGCGACTGGAAGACCGTACGGATCACGGCCGCGGTGTACGGGCTCGGCGTACTGCTGGTGTGGCTGATCAGCTCCCAGATCGGGTCCAACATCACGCGTCTGGCGATGCTGTTCGCGGGTGTGGTGCTGATGGCCGCGCTGCCGTTCGCGGTGCCGCGCAGCCGCAAGTGGTACGTCATCGTCCTGGCGTCGGTCGGCTTCGCCGGCTGGATCGGCTTCAAGTCGGTCGACGACGTCATCCGGACGACCCCGGCGGCCTCCTGGGCGCGCGAGCTGGCGCCGCTGGTCAACGAACTCCAGGGGGTCGGCGCCGAGAAGGGCCGCGTCGAGGTCGTACCGGCCCGCTCCCACCGTGAGGCCTCCGCGCTCGCGCCGTACGTCAACCTGGCCCGCGGCTGGAACCGCCAGGCCGACATGGAGCGCAACCCCCTCTTCTACGACGACACGCTCAACTCGGCGAACTACCACGAGTGGCTCCAGCGGTGGGCCGTGCACTTCGTCGTCGTCCCCAGGGACGCGCTGGACGGCGACGGCGGTGAACGCGAGCGGGAGCTGGTGCAGCGCGGGCTGCCGTATCTGGAGCAGATCTGGGGCGACGCCAACTGGCAGCTGTTCCGGGTCACCGACCCGGCGCCGCTCGCCGAGCCGCACGCGGTCGTGGAGCGCGCCGAGCAGGGCGAGATGACGATCGACGTGAAGAAGGCGGGCCGGATCACGATCCGCATCCCGTACTCGCCGTGGCTGAGCGTCGTCGACGCGGAGGGCAGGAGCCTGCGGGCCCCCCAGGAGACGGAGGCCTCCAAGGACCGCGCCGAGGGCGAGCCAAAGTCGTACACCAACCCCAACGGCTGCCTCTACGAGACGGAGGAGGACCCGCAGGGCGACAAGTGGACGGTCCTGCTCGCCCCGAAGGCCGGCACCTACCGGCTGGCGGCCCCCTACCAGCTGCCCCGCGGCACCCCGTGCCCGGACGAACTGAAGCAGCCCTGATCAGCGCAGCCGGTCCACGTACCGGTCCGTGCCCGGCACCGTCGGGATGAACGGGGCCACCAGCTCCACCCGGCCCGGGCCCGCTTGCGCGACCGCTTCTCCCAGATCCGCGAAATGGGTCTGCCAGCACTCCCTCGGGTCCGTCTCCAGGAACCACAGCAGGGTCAGCCGGGTGTCGACGCCCTCGACCTGCTTGACGTAGGTCATGCGGTCGCCGGGGAGAGGGGTCGGGCGGAAGACGGTGACCAGGGCGGCCGGGGAGCCGGCGAGGCGACGGGGGAGGTGGCGGGTGCGCAGCCACTCCAGGAGCCGGGTGCGCTGTTCGGGGGTGTCGGTGTCGATGACCTCCAGCACGAGGCCCGCGTAGGGGTGGTCGAGGGCGTGGTGGTCCCTCGGCCCCGCCGCCCCGTCCCGGTAGACCGTCGCCTCGTGGTCCTGGAACGCGGTGAAGACATGGGTGCGGTCCTGGTAGACCCGGGCGTCCCGGTTGAGGCGCTTGTTGATCGCGACCGTCCACCTCATGTGGTCGTCGTAGCGTCCGTCGGTGATCCAGTACGTGGAGAGGTAGCAGCCGGCGGTGACGGGCTGGGCGACCGCCGACTTCTCGGGGTGGCGCAGCAGTTGCAGATCACGGGTGGCGACCCATCTGCGTCCGGCATACATCCAGGGCATGGCCATCGCGCCGGCGTAGTAGTGGTCGTCCTCGTACCAGCGGTTGTAGGCGTACTCGTGGCCCGGATGCGGTTCGACCAGGGTGATCAGGGCGTGGCCGGGGCGGACCCCGTACGGTCCTACGGCGGCCAGTTCGGCGTATGTCTCGCTGCGGGTCTCCTCGCTCACGCGTCTTCCCCTTCCTCGGTGACCGGACCATACTCTGACGCTCCGTCAGATAATGCGCCAGGGTCAGGGAGGTCCCGATGTCACTGCTCGCCGGCAGGACCGTCGTCGTCTCGGGAGTCGGTGCCGGGCTCGGTCACCAGGTCGCCGCGGCGGTCGTCCGGGACGGCGGGAACGCCGTGCTGGGCGCCCGCACCGAGGCGAACCTCGCCAAGAGCGCGGCCGAGATCGACCCCGACGGGTCGCACACCGCCTGGCGGGCGACCGACATCACCGACGAGGAGCAGTGCGCGGCCCTGGCCGGCCTGGCGCTGGAGCGGTTCGGCGGGATCGACGCGATGGTGCAGGTCGCCGCCTGGGACTCCTGTTTCGGCGGGCTCGAGGACGCCGACTTCACGACCTGGCAGTCGGTCATCGACGTGAACCTGCTGGGGACGCTGCGGATGACCCGGGCGTGCCTCGGCGGGCTGAAGGCGCGGGGCGGCTCGGTGGTCTTCATCGGGACGCAGTCGGCGGTGGCGGCCCCGTCCCAGGTGCGCCAGGCGGCGTACGCGGCCTCGAAGGGGGCGCTGACCAGCGCGATGTACTCGCTGGCCCGGGAGCTCGGCCCGCACCGGATCCGGGTCAACACCGTGCTGCCGGGCTGGATGTGGGGGCCGCCAGTGCGGGCGTACGTCCAGTTCACCGCCCAGGCGGAGGGTGTCCCCGAGGAGGAGGTCCTCGGCCGGCTCACCGGCCGGACGGCCCTGCCGGAGCTCGCCACGGACGGGGACGTCGCCGACGCCGCGGTGTTCCTGGCGTCGGACCGGGCGCGGGCCATCACGGGGCAGTCGTTGCTGGTCAACGCCGGGGAACTGATGCGGTGAGACGAGCGGAGTGAGTTCATGTAGGTGAACGCAGGCCACCATACCGAATACTTTTACCTCCCTTTGACCTTACGGTTGCTTGTCGTGTTCACGCGGCAGCGCCCACGATGAGCGCCGGGCTGAACCCTGGGAGGGCGCACATGAACGGTCTCGACTGGGCCGTGCTCATCGGCTATTTCGGCGTGATGGTCGCGATCGGCGTCTGGTCGCACAAGCGGGTGGACGACGTCAGTGACTTCTTCACCGCGGGCGGCAAGATGCCCTGGTGGCTGTCCGGCATCTCGCACCACATGTCGGGCTACAGCGCGGTGATGTTCACCGGGTACGCGGGCATCGCCTACACCTACGGCGTCACCTCCTTCTTCACCTGGTCCTTCCCCATCGCCCTCGGCATCGCGATCGGCTCCAAGCTGTTCGCGCCGCGCATCAACCGGCTGCGGTCGCGGCTCCATGTCGCTTCCCCGCTGGAGTACCTGAAGAACCGCTACGACCTGAAGACCCAGCAGGCGCTCGCCTGGTCCGGGATGCTGCTGAAGATCGTGGACGTGGGCGCCAAGTGGGCCGCCATCGCGACCCTGTTGTCGGTGTTCACGGGTGTGTCGCTGAACCAGGGCATTCTCATCACCGGCGCGATCACCGCCGTCTACTGCACGATCGGCGGCCTGTGGGCGGACGCGCTCACCGAACTCGGCCAGTTCGTCATCCAGTTGCTCGCCGGCATCGCGATGTTCGTCGCGGTGGTCCTGAAACTGGACGACAAGGGCATCGGCTTCTTCGGCGCCTGGGACGAACCCGCGCTCCAGGGCCACGACAAGGCGCTGGTGGGGCCCTACGGCACGGTCTTCCTCCTGGCCTTCCTCTTCATCAAGCTCTTCGAGTACAACGGCGGCATGCTCAACCAGGCCCAGCGCTACATGGCCACGGCGAGCGCGAAGGAGGCCGAGCGGTCGGCGCGGCTGTCGGCGGTGCTGTGGCTGGTGTGGCCGGTCGTCCTGTTCTTCCCCATGTGGATGTCGCCGCTGCTGGTCGAGGCGCAGAAGCCGGACGGCTCCGACTCCTACGGCCTGATGACCGAACAGCTGCTGCCGCACGGCCTGCTGGGCCTGGTCATCGTCGGTTTCTTCTCGCACACCATGGCCATGTGCTCCTCCGACGCCAACGCGATCGCGGCCGTGTTCACCCGGGACTGCGCCCCGGTGGTGTGGCGCCGGGCGCGGAGCTGGAGCCAGGGGCAGGGGCTGCGGGTCGCCCGGATCACGACCGTGGTCTTCCTCGGGCTGTCCATGGCGGCGGCGACGCAGGTCAACTCCCCCACCTTCAAGGACATCATCACGGTCGTCATCAAGTGGGTGGCCGGTCTGATGGGCCCGATGGCGATCCCGATGATGCTGGGCCTGCTCCGCCCGTTCCGCCGCTCCGGCCCGACCGCGGCCCTGGTGAGCTGGTCCATGGGCCTGCTGGCCTTCTGGCTGGTCAACTACCCCGTCAACTGGAACGTCGACGGCGGCGTCCCGCTCCAGTACCAGGTCTCCATCCCGCTCGCCGTGTCCCTGGTCCTCTACATCCTCATCGGCTTCCTCAAGCCGGAGGACACCCCGGAACGGCTCGCCCTCATCGAGAAGATCAACACGGACGACGACTCCTCGGGCGCGGCGGCCGCCGTCCCGGCGCCGCGGGACGCCGTACCCGCTCCCGCGAAGGACTGACCACCGGGCACCGGGGTCGCCCCCGCGGCTCCCGCCGGGGATCAGGCGCCGCGCGGATACCGGGCCAGCCAGCCCGGGGACGCTCCGGACGGGTTGTGGAGGGCCGGGCCCTGGGTCATCTCCATGGCGAAGTCGTCCGCCAGTTCCAGGATCGTGGGACGGCCCTCCAGCTCGGCCAGCCAGGCCGGCGGGAGGGCCGTTTCGCCGTGCAGGGCGCCGAGCAGTCCGCCGGTGAGGGCGCCGGTCGGGGCGGAGGGGCCGCCGTGGTTCACCGCGAGGCGCAGCCCGTGTCTGACGTCCTCCGCGACCAGCGCGCAGTACACGGCGCCGGACAGGACGCCCGGCGCCGCACCCTCCCCCACCAGCTCCTCCACTCTCCCCGGCCCCGGCAGCCCCTGCCGTACGGCGCCCAGGGCGTGCTGCAGGGCGGCCGAGACGGGCTCGTGCCCCGGCCGCGCGGCCAGCAGCGCGAGCGTTCGCTGTACCGCCCCGTCGAGACTCTCGCCCCGGGCCAGCCCGTGCACGGTGATCGCGTACGCGGCCGCCGAGAGGTACGCCGCCGGGTGGCCGTGGGTCTGGGCCGCGCACTCGACGGCGAGCTGGGCGACGAGCTGCGGCTCCCAGCCGACGAGCAGCCCGAAGGGCGCCGAGCGGGCGACGGGCTCGGGGCCGCCGGCCTCCGGGTTCTTGGGCGAGTCCAGCGTCCCCATCCGCTCGTCGCCGAGCCCCATGAGCAGGGCCCGGGTCGGATCCCGGCGGACGTACAGCCACTCCTCCCGGGCCAGCCAGCCGTCGTCCTTGCGGCGCAGGTCGGGGCCCCAGTCGCGCTGGGTGGCGGCCCAGCGCAGATACGCCCGGTGCAGATCGGTCGGCGGATGCCAGGCGCCGGTGTCGCGCCGCACCTGGGCGCGGATGAGCCCGTCCACGGTGAACAGGGTGAGCTGGGTGTGGTGGGTGACGGCACCGCGCCGGCCGTAGGCGGGGGCGAGGTCGGCGACCCCCTCCGGGCCGTGGACCTGCCGGATCTCCTCGATCCCGAGTCCGTCGACGGGCGCCCCGAGCGTGTCGCCGACGGCGGCGCCCAGCAGCGTGCCGCGCACCCGGCTGCGGAAGTCCTGCTGCTCGGCGCGGCCCCAGACGGCGCCTGATGTCGTACTCACCAAGTCCTCCCGGGCACCGTCCGTACGTACGACGTTCGTCACTGTAATCGAACGGGCTCACCGGGCAGAGAGGCGATCGTGGAGGCGCGGTGGAGGTCTCTCACTCCGGTTCGGGCGCGTAGCGGGCCCGGACGGCGTCGCGGGCCGCGGTGACCTCCGCCAGGCGGGGTGCCAGGCGGGCGCGGTCGGCGCCGGGACTGTGCAGCAGCTCGGTGAGGGCGCTGCCGATGTCGGCCAGGTCGTCCCAGTCCTGGTCCGTGGCCAGGACCTCGGCCAGCGCCCGGTCGGCCCCGGCCCAGTCCCCGAGGGCACAGCCGACCACGCATCGCGCCAGGGCCAGTTCCCCGGGCACCAGCCTGCCGTCCTCGGGCATCAGGCGCGCGAACTCCCGCCACAGGGGTTCGGCGGCGCGCAGCCCCTCGGCCCGGCCCGCGGTCAGGGCCAGCAGGTACACGCCGTTGAGGGGGTCCGTCTCCCGGAGCCGTTCGGCGGTGCGCCGGGCCTCGGTCCACCGCCCGGTCCGCCAGTGCAGCTCGGTGCGGGTGAAGTCGAGTTCGCCGTCGGCCGTCCCCGCCCGGTCCGCCTCGGCCAGCCGGGCGGCCGCCTCCTCCCACCGTCCGCACCGCGTCAGCAGCTCCAGGGCCGTACGGCGCGCCCAGTCCGTCTCCTGGCCGAGGGCGACGCAGCGGTCCAGGTCGGCCAGCGCCTGCCCGGCCCGCCCGGTGGCCAGACCGACCTGCGCGCGCCGGGCGAGCGCCCACGGGTAGTCGGGGGTGAGCGACAGGGCGCGGTCCAGACACCGCAGGGCCTGCGCGCGGTCGTTCAGGGCGTGGTGGGCGGCACCCAGGGAGGCCAGCGCGTAGTCGTAGTCGGGGTCCTGCTCCAGCGCGCGCCGCAGGGCGGCGACCGCCTCCTCGTGACGGCCCGCGACCCGGTAGGCCTCCCCCAGTTCGGCGGCGGCCCAGCCGTCCTTCGGGCCCACCGCCTCCGCCCGCCGGAGGTCCTCGAACATGCCCTCCGTGTCGCCCAGCCGGCGGCGCGCCTCGGCCCGCTCGACCAGCGCCCAGGTGTAGTCGGGGGACAGCTCGACGGCGCGGTCCAGATCGGCGGCGGCGGCCTCGGCCCGGTCCAGTCCGAGGTGGCTCGCGCCACGGCTCGCCAGCGCGGAGGCGTACTCCGGATCGAGGGAGAGGGCCCGGCCGAGTTCGGCGACGGCCTCCTCGTACCGGCCCGCCAGCCGGTAGGCGTCACCGCGCTCCGACGCGACCCACGCGGAGTCGGGCGCGAGACCCGCCGCCCGGTCCAGGTCGGCGAACGCCTCGTCCCACTCCTGACGGGCGCGCCGCAGCCGGGCCCGGCGCACGAGCGGCCACAGGCTGTCCCCGTCCAGGCTCACCGCGCGGTCGAAGTCCGCGAGCGCCTCGTCGTACCGCCCCAGGGCGTGCAGGCACACCGCTCTGCCGGCCAGCGCCTCGTCGTGGGCCGGGTCGAGGGCGATCGCCCGGTCGTAGTCGGCGACCGCTTCTTGGAACCGGCCCGCCAGCCGATGGGTCTCGGCACGCCCGGCGACGATCCAGTCGGTGCCGGGGGCCAGTGCGTCGGCCCGGTCGAAGGCCGCCGTCGCGGCGGCGAGGTCCCCCGTCAGCTGAAGGGTGAGGCCCCGGCCGTAGTGGGCCCTGACCAGGCCGGGATCGAGGGTGATCGCCCGGTCGTACTCGGCGAGGGCGGCCTCGTACCGGTGGTCGTTGCGCAGTTCCCGGCCCCGCAGCGCGTGCGCGACCGCCCGGCCGGGACCGTCGAGGCCGGGGCGGGCCAGGAGCCGCTCCGCCGCGCCGAGCACCCCGCCGGAGTCGTCCGCGAGCGCCTCGCGCAGGTCCCGGCCCCAGTCCCGCACCGCCGGCGCGTCCGCCGCGCCGCCCGCCTCCTCCAGCATCCGGGCCCAGCGGCGGCCCGCGGCCGGGCTCTCCCGGCAGGCCGCGACGGCGTCGTGCAGCGCGGCGGGCAGCGCGGCGCGCGGCCGGGCGCACAGCAGGTGGTACGTCTCCTCCAGCCGCAGCTCGCGCCACGGTTCGTGTTCCCACTCGTCGTCGGGGCGCAGCCCGCTCGCCGCCTCCTCGCGCCGGCCCGCGAGCGCCGCCGCCAGCCGTTCGTGACGCTCGGTCCAGGCACGCGGGGAACGGCGCCGCTGCAGCCGGAGCATCGGCTCCCGCACCAGGTCGTGGTAGCGCACATGGGCGCCGCGGTCGTCCACGAAGGGCAGCCCGCGCAGCCAGCCGAAGAGCGCGTCGGCGCCCTCCTCGGGGCAGTCCGAGGCGGTCCGGAACACCTCCGGGTCCAGCCGCCGGGGCAGCGCGCAGGTGAGGGCCGCGGCCCGGCGCACCGGGTCCTGCTCCCACTTCAGGAACCGCTCCACGGCGGTGGCGCTGGGATCGCCGACGTCGTCCGGGTCGGCGGGCCGCTGTTCGGCCAGGGTCGACACCAGCACGGGCAGGCCGCCGGTGAGCCGCAGCACCTCCTCGACCACGGGCTCCGCCACCACGCCCTTGCCGGCGAGCAGTCCGCGCGCCTCGGTCTCGGTGAACGGTCCGAGCGGGACCTCCGTGACGAAGTCCGCGAAGCCGCCCCACCGCGCCGGGGCGAGGGGGAGCTGTCCGGCGGTGACGACGACCGCGTTCGCGGGCAGGGAGCCGCCGTGCCGGTCGGTGGTCATCAGCTCGTGCAGCCAGCCGTCGAGGACGGGACCGGTCCGCTCGTAGGTGTCGAAGACCAGGACCAGCCAGGGGACTTCGGCCGCGGCCTCGGCGAGTTCCCTCAGCAGCACGGGGGTGAGGACGCGCTCGGGGGCCAGGACGAGCTGCAGGTCCTCCTGGCTGCGGAAGCGGGAGCTCAACCCCGCCCGCAACCGGTCGGCGCCCTGCGCGAGCTGGGCCGGGTCGAGGGCTCCCGCGAAGGGGCCCACGCCCGGCGTCATGCCCAGCACCACCAGGGTCGCGCGGGCCGCCGCCATGCTCCCGGCCGACGGCTCACCCGTCTCCGCCCCGGCCTCCACGACCGCCGCGGCCTCGTGCCGCCGCTCCCGGTGGGCGGCCAGCAGCCGCTCCAGTTCCTTGAACCGGTGGCCCTGCCGGGCGAACTGCTCCGCCAGGTCCGCCATCGCCTCCGGGACGCTGCCGACCGATTCGTCGGCATACGCGGTGAGCGCGCCCCGCTCCCGGGCGAGCTGCTCCAACTCCCTTACCAGGAAGGTCTTTCCGACGCCCGCGTTGCCGTGCACATGGAACAGGAAGCGGTGCCGCTCGTCCTCCGGGGGCAGTTCCAGGTTCTCCCGGAAGGCGGCGCGCTCGGCACCCCGGCCGACGAAACCCTGCCGTCTGCGCTGCGCGATCAGCTGCTGCATCGACTGCTGGACCCGCGCCATCCGTCCGCCCCTTCCCCCGGCCGTCCCCCGACGCCGGGCGCCCACCATTGTGACGCAACACGGAGGGGACACAGGGGACTTGGCGGGGTAGGGGAAGCGGCATGACCACCCCCACCTCAAGATTCACACAGACCTCGCGCGTTCTTCCGCTGACCGCCACGCTGCTCACCGGAACGGTCGCGCTCTACATAGCGCTCGTGGCGTTCGGGAACATCACGGACTTCGGGACGAACCAGCAGTTCGTCCGGCATGTGCTCGCGATGGACGACACGTTCAAGGACGACGACCTGATGTGGCGGGCGGTGACCAGCAAGGGGCTGCAGGACGCGGCGTACGTCGCGATCATCGCGTGGGAGACCGTCGCCGCGGTCGTGCTGGCCGCCGGGACGTGGTGGTGGGCGCGCCGGGACTTCGTCCGTGCCCGCGCGTTCTCCACGTACGGCCTGCTGATGCTGATGCTGCTGTTCGGCGCCGGTTTCATCGCGATCGGCGGGGAGTGGTTCTCGATGTGGCAGTCGGACACCTGGAACGGACTGGAGGCGGCGACGCGCGTCTTCCTGTTCAGCGGGGTCGTCCTGCTCGTCAACCACCTCCCGTTCACGGACGGCTCCGCGAAGCCGGCCGCCTGACCGTCCTAGGCGACGACCCGGACCTTCGTCCCCAGGTCGCCGAAGGCCCACAGCGCCGCCCCGTCCGCCTTGGCCATCCGGATGCCACCGGTTCGGGTGCCGGAGGCGGCCGGGGGCGGGGAGGAGCCGTCGACGGCGTTGGAGAAGGCGATGTTCACGCCGGAGACGACGGAGAAGTAGATGATGTGCTCGATGTCGACGCCGTCGGAGCCCGTCGTCGCGTCCTTGCGGACCGAGATCGTGTAGGTGCCGGGGGCCGGGGCGACGGTGCCCGGCCAGACCGTGAAGGTGCGGCGGGCCGTGTCGTCGGCGTCGACCAGCCAGACCCGGTGGTCGGACAGGTCGTAGACGACCCGGCGGCCCGTGCCGGACGCCTTCGGCACGTCCGTCGCCGCCGGTGAGGCCGAGGCCTTCGGCGAGGCGGAGGCCTTCGCGTCGGGCGCGGCCGAGGCGGACGCCGACGCGCTCGCGCGGGCCGCCGACGCCGTCGGATGCGGGCCCTGTTCGGCCCGCACCGTCAGCACGGCGACCGCGGCGATCGCGCCGGTCGTCAGACCGGTGACCCAGACCCACGAGGGAAGCCGTCGGGCAGGCACGGGCACGCATCTCCTCAGCTACGGGACCCCGCCGATGGGGTCTCCCCTCCGAAGGGAGGTCGGATCATCGTACTCACTCCAGGACGGGCAGCAGCTCCGGCAGATGCCCGTCCGAGGCCTGCCCGGCCCGCTGCCGTTCCTCCGGCACCTCCCCGTACAGGGTCGTCCGGGCCCTGGCCGGACGGCCCGCCGCCTCCGCGACCGCGATCAGGTCCTTGATGGACTTGTAGGAGCCGTACGACGAGCCCGCCATACGGGAGATCGTCTCCTCCATCAGCGTCCCGCCGACGTCGTTCGCGCCGGAGCGCAGCATCTCGGCCGCGCCCTCGGTGCCCAGCTTCACCCAGCTGGTCTGGATGTTGGGGATGTGCGGGTGCAGGAGGAGCCGGGCCATCGCCGTGACCGCGCGGTTGTCCCGCAGGGAGGGGCCGGGGCGGGCGATGCCCGCCAGGTACACGGGCGCGTTGGTGTGGATGAAGGGCAGGGTGACGAACTCCGTGAAGCCACCGGTGCGTTCCTGGATGCCGGCGAGGGTGCGCAGATGGCCGAGCCAGTGGCGGGGCTGGTCGACATGGCCGTACATCATCGTCGAGGTCGACGGGATGCCCACCTCGTGCGCCGTCGTGATCACCTCGATCCAGGTCGCCGTGGGCAGCTTGCCCTTGGTCAGGACCCAGCGGACCTCGTCGTCGAGGATCTCGGCGGCGGTGCCGGGGATGGAGTCCAGACCGGCCTCCTTGGCCGCGATCAGCCACTCGCGGACGGACAGCCCGGTGCGGGTGGCGCCGTTGACGACCTCCATCGGGGAGAAGGCGTGCACGTGCATGCCGGGGACCCGGGACTTCACGGCCCGCGCGATGTCGAAGTACGCCGTGCCCGGCAGGTCGGGGTGGATGCCGCCCTGCATGCAGACCTCCACCGCACCCACCTCCCACGCCTGCTGGGCGCGGTCGGCGACCTGGTCCAGGGAGAGGGTGTAGGCGTCGGCGTCCGTGCGCCGCTGCGCGAACGCGCAGAAACGGCAGCCGGTGTAGCAGACGTTGGTGAAGTTGATGTTCCGGGTGACGATGTAGGTGACGTCGTCGCCGACCGCCGACCTGCGGACGTCGTCCGCGATCCGGGTGAGGGCGTCGAGCGCGGGCCCGTCGGCGTGGAAGAGGGCGAGGGCCTCGGCGTCGGTGAGCCTGGTGGGGTCGTCGGCCGCCGTCCGCAGGGCGTCCCGTACGTCCGTGTCGATGCGCTCCGGTGCCATGCCGGGGGCGGCCGCCTCCCGCAGCGCGGACCAGTCGCCGTACACCTCGTCGAAGTCGTCGCGGCGGTCGGAGGTCCGGCCGTCGGTGTCGATGGTGTGGTGCAGGTCCGTACGGCCGGAGGCGACGAACACCTCCTCGGGCTCCTGCCACGGCCGCCCCTCGACGGCGGCGTCCGGCAGGGCCAGCCCCGTCTCCGGGTCGGCGAGCGCGCGGACGTGCGGCAGCAGCCGCGGGTCCAGCCAGGGTTCGCCGCGGGTGACGAACTCGGGGTACACACACAGCCGTTCCCGCAGCTCGAACCCGGCCGCCGCCGACTTCCCGGCCAGCTCCTCGATCTGCGGCCAGGGCCGCTCGGGGTTGACGTGGTCGATCGTGAGCGGGGACACCCCGCCCCAGTCGTCGATGCCGGCCCCGATCAGCCGGCCGTACTCGCTGTCGACGAGATTGGGCGGGGCCTGCAGGCAGGCGCCCGGCCCCATGATGTGCCGGGCGACGGCCACGGTCGCCACCAGCTCGTCGAGCTCCGCGTCCGGCATGCCGCGCATGGCCGTGTCCGGCTTGGCGCGGAAGTTCTGGATGATCAGTTCCTGTATGCCGTGGTAGGCGCGGGAGACCTTCCGCAGGGCGAACAGCGACTCGGCCCGCTCCTCGTACGTCTCTCCGATGCCGATGAGGATCCCTGAGGTGAAGGGGACGGAGGAGCGCCCGGCGTCCTCCAGGACGCGCAGCCGTACGGCCGGTTCCTTGTCCGGGGAGCCGTGGTGGGGCCCGCCGGGCTCGGACCACAGACGGGTGGCGGTGGTCTCCAGCATCATGCCCATGCTGGGCGCGACGGGCTTGAGCCGCTGGAAGTCGGTCCAGGACACGACGCCCGGGTTGAGATGCGGCAGCAGTCCCGTCTCCTCCAGGATGCGGACGGAGATGGCGCGGACGTAGGCGATGGTGTCGTCGTAGCCGTGCGCGTCGAGCCACTCGCGCGCCTCGGGCCAGCGCTCCTCGGGCTTGTCGCCGAGGGTGATGAGGGCTTCCTTGCAGCCGAGGGCGGCGCCCTTGCGGGCGATGTCGAGGACCTCGTCCGGGGACATGAACATCCCGTGCCCGGCGCGGCGCAGCTTGCCGGGAACGGTGACGAAGGTGCAGTAGTGGCACTTGTCCCGGCACAGCCGGGTGAGGGGGATGAAGACGCTCTTCGAGTACGTGATGACACCGGGCCGGCCGGCCGCCTCCAGGCCCGCGTCGCGCACCCGGGCGGCGGACGCGGCGAGGTCGTCGAGGGCCTCACCGCGCGCCTGGAGGAGGACGGCCGCCTCGCTCACGTCGAGGGCGACGCCGTCCCGGGCGCGTTTGAGGGCGCGACGCATGGAGTTCTCGGTGGGGCCGGTGCCGGTTCCGGAGCTCACGGAAGTCGTCATTTCTTGAGCATACGTTCGGGCTGCTCAGGGCCGGTGAGGGAGTCCTGTCCGGCCCTGTGGGAGGTCGTTACACGGTGTCACTGGCGCCGGTCAGGTAGCGGCTGTACTCGTCGAGGACCGCGAGGACGTCCCTCTCCCCGGCCGGCGGCAGCTGCAGCACGACCTCCTCGATGCCGAGGTCGGCGTAGTGGGCGAGCTTGCCCGGGGACGGGTGGACGGCGTACGGCACGATCTGGAGCGCCTCCGGCTCGCGCCCGGCGTCCGCCCACGCGGCGCGCAGGACGGGCAGGGACTCGGACAGCCCGCGCCCGCCGATCGGCAGCCAGCCGTCGGCGTACTCGCAGATGTGGGAGAACAGCTTCGGCCCGGCGGCGCCGCCGACCAGGGTGCGGGGTCCGACGACCGGACCGCGTGGCTTCTGTACCGGCTTGGGGTGGGCGAAGCTGGCGCGGACGGAGTCGTACTCGCCGTCGTACGCGGTGGGTTCCTCGCTCCACAGGGCGCGCATGAGGCCCATCCGGTCCCGGACCAGCTCCCGCCGGGACCGCCATCCGACCCCGTGGTCGGCGGCCTCCTCCACGTTCCACCCGAAGCCGAGGCCGAGGGTGAGGCGGCCGCCGGAGAGGTGGTCGACGGTGGCGACCTGCTTGGCGAGGTCGATCGGGTCGTGCTGGGCGACGAGCGTGATGCCGGTGCCGAGGCCGAGGTTCTCCGTCACGGCGGCGGCCTGGCCGAGGGCGACGAAGGGGTCGAGGGTACGGCCGTACTCGCGGGGCAGTTCGCCGCCCGCGGGGTACGGGGTGGTCCGCTCCACCGGGATGTGCGTGTGCTCGGGCAGGTAGAGCCCGGCGAACCCGCGCTGCTCCAGCTCACGGGCGAGGCGGGTCGGGGTGATCGTCTCGTCGGTGAGGAAGATCGTGACGGCGATGCGCATGGCGGGCCCTTCGATGCGTACGTCTCTTCGTCGCGGGTGATGTGCCCATCTCTACCCGGCCGCGTCACGGATGTCCATACCGACCGGTCGGCATCGCGCGGGCCCACGGCTGTGCGCATCGGTCGGGGGGCGGCGCGGGAGCCGGCGGACCGCCAACGGGGCGCCCGCGCCGAAACGGCACCGTCTCGCGGGAGAACAGACCCGGAACACATGCCGGTCGATGGTACTGAATCCGTCAGGGATCAGTGGATTTCGATGTGGTTGCCGATGTTGCCGACCGAGAAACCGAACAGGCCGCAGACGAGAAAGCAGAACCCGTTCGCGGGAGGCGTGGGGGGCGTGGGCAGTGCGGTGATTTCGACCGTGGTATTGCCGCTGGAGGCGAAACAGTTGTCGTTTCCGTTGTAGGCGGCTGTGACGGTGTGCGAGCCGGGCGTGGTGAACTTCACCGTCTTGACGGCTTTTCCGTCCGGCCCGACGGCCGCGTTCGGCTCCAGCGGCTCGCCTCCGTCGAAGAACGTCACGCCCAGGGGGTTTCCACTCGGGTCCCCGTCGCAGGTCACGGTCACGTTCAGGGTCACGTACGCACCGGCGTACGCCGCGGCGGGTGACGCCGTGACCGACGTCGTCGACGTCGTCGGCGCCGCCACCGCCGGTGAGGCGAGCCCCACGACCGCGGCCAGCGCCACGGCGGTGGCCGTCTTCCACGTTCTTCGGTGATGCGAGCGTTTCACAGTCACTCCTTTGTCGGTCCGGACGGAATTCCGTCATGACGGCTCCGGGAGCGTCACGCTACGCCGCGGTTCCTCGCATTCCGGGGAGGCTTGGACACGGTCAACCCACTTGGGCCACGCATTTCGGCAAGAAGAACGGCGGGCCGCAGCCCTAGATCGCGGGAGAGGCGACCCGGGTGTAGACGAGGGAATTACTGGTGCCGCCGATCGACGTCACGGTGACGGAGACCGGGCCGGGTGACCCCGCCGGGGCGGTCGCGGCGACCTTGGTGTCGGACAGCACGGCGAACGCCGCGGGTACGACGCCGAACCGGACGGCGGTCGTGGTGGTCAGGCCGGTGCCGGTGAGGGTGACAGCGGTTCCGGCACCGGCCGGCCCCTGGTCGGGGACGAGGGAGGCGAGCACCGGTGCGGTCACATAGGTGTAGACGACGGAGTTGCTGATGCCGCCGGGGCCGGTGACGGTCACGGGGACGGAGCCCGCTCCGGGCGGGGCGACGGCGGTGATCTGGGTGGCGGAGTCGACGGTGAAGCCGGTGGCGGCCGTGGTGCCGAAGGTGACCGCCGTGGCGCCGGTCAGATCGGCCCCGGTGAGGACGACGGAGGTCCCGCCCGCGGACGGCCCCTGGACCGGCGACACGGCGGTGACGGTGGGGGCGTTGAGATAGAAGAAGTAGACGGGCCCGGTCGTACCGCCGGGTGTGGTGACGGTGATGGGTACCGCGCCCGTTCCCGCCGGGGCGACGGCGGTGATCTGGGTGGCGGAGTTGACGGTGTAGGCGGTGGCGGCCGTGGTGCCGAAGGTGACCGCCGTGGCGCCGGTCAGGCTGGTCCCGGTGAGGACGACGGCGGTCCCGCCCGCGGACGGCCCCTGGACCGGCGACACGGCGGTCAGCGAGGGGAGTGGCGCATAGGCGTAGGCGACCGAGTTGCTGGTTCCGCCGGGCGTCTTGACGGTCACGGCGACCGTCCCGGTTCCGGACGGGGCCACCGCGGTGATCTTCGTCGAGGAGTCGACCGTGTAGCCGAGGGCCGTCTTGGTGCCGAACATGACGGCCGTGACTCCGGCGAATCCACTGCCGTTCAGGACGACGTTGTTGCCGCCTGCGGCGGGGCCCGTACTGGGCACGACCGAGGTGAGAACGGGAGCGGCGGCGATCACGGCGGTGGGCCGGACCACCGCCTCCGCGGGTGAGCTGTCTTTCACGGTGTCTCCGTTGGGTGTCGGGCGGGCCGGGAAGGCCGAAGAGCGCGCTGATCGGGTGGTCGTCCTCGGCCGCTGCCTGCCGGCCGCGGGCGGAGGGCCCCCGGCCCGGGGGGGCCTGGGCCGGGGGCTGGAGACGGACGGGCCCCGCGAGAGTCACCGCGTCCGCTCCGGACGGGCCGGCCCCTGGGAGAGCCGGCCGCTGAGGGGTGGTCAGACGCCGGGGCCGGCGACGTAGGTGAACGCGTCCGTGAGCGTCGCGCTGCCCGCGTCGTTGGTCAGGACCACGTCGACGGTGCCCGCGGCGCCGGCCGGCGTGGCGGCCGACACCTGGGTGTCGGAGAGCACGGTGAACGGCGCCGGAGCGCCGTCGAAGGTGACCTGATTGGTGCTGGTGAAGCCCGTGCCGGTCACGGTCACCAAGGTGCCTCCGGAGGTCGGCCCCTCGGTCGGGGCGATCGCCGTCAGCGTCGGAGCGGCGACGTAGGTGTACGAGAGCCCGTTGTTGGTACCGCCGGCCGTGGTGACGCTGACGCCGACCGAGCCGGCCGCGCCGGCCGGTGCGACGGCCGTGATCACACTGTCCGACACCACCGTGGGCGTCACGCTGTTGGCGCCGAAGGCGACGCTGGTGGCGGTGGAGAGTCCGGTGCCGGTGAGGGTGATGGTCTCGCCGCCCGCGGTCGACCCGGTGGTCGGGCTGAGGGCCTGCTTGAACGGCGCCCCGACGTAGTAGAACGGGATCGGGTTGCTCGTCCCTCCCGCGGTGGTCACGGTGACCCCGACCGCTCCGGTGCCGGAGGGGGAGACCGCGGTGACCTGGGTGGGCGAGACGTTGACGACGTTGGTCGCGAGCCGCGTGCCGAAGCGCACCGCGGTGGTGCCGGTGAGGTTCGTGCCGGTGATGGTGACGGTCGTGCCGCCGCCGCTCGATCCTTGGTTCGGGCTGATGGGCATGAGGGTTCCTCCTCGCTCGCAATGCAGTACATTGCCGAGCAGTGATGGGGCGTTCGGTCCGCGTACGTCCCCGGTGAGGGCGAGCCTGCTCTCGTGCCACTGGCCAGGTGGTGTCTCGACGGCCCTGCGCCGATGCCCGGCCGACGGTCTGCAGCCGTCGGCCTCGTGCGCGGGGCCTGTCGGGGATCACGATCCGTCAGGCGTCAACTGCCGCCCGACCAGAGGCTTGCCCATGTGTCTGTTTGCGGACTCGAATGCCGCTGATGCGGACACAGAAATGAACCCATCGGAGTGATGGGCCGACAAGGCTCGCCAGCACAGAATCAGCCGTTCAGGTGAGCGCCACGGTGTGAAAAAACGGCACAGTGGCGGCGTACTGATGAAAATCGGTTCGTAGGACAACTCGGTCCGGCTTCGGATGGGTTGCGAAGACGACACCACGGCCCGGCACGGAACGGACTCGGGTCAGCTTGCGCGATCGCTGGATGCGCAGCTGCGAACGCGTCCCTCATTCGGGTGACATATGCTCTCTACCCTTGCCGCTCCCCGTGACGAGTGGGCTACTCCATAAGGAGGGCCGCCACGGCGTGCCACGGAGGCCGGGGAGCCCGCCGCGCCGGGAGGAGTCGTGATGCAGGCAGCCGTGATCACCTTCGACGGGTTCAACGAGCTCGACAGCTTCATCGCGTCCGCGCTGATCAACCGGTGCCGCAAGGACGGCCTGGAAGCCTTCGTCACCACGCCGACGCCGGTGGTCACCTCGATGAACGGCGTCCGGGTGACCGGGCAGCGGCCGTTGGAGTTCGTGACCGAGGCGGACGTCGTGCTGATCGGCAGCGGGGTGAGCACACGGGACGTCGTCGCCGACGACCGGCTGATCTCCAGGCTGACGCTCGACGCCTCGCGCCAGCTGATCGGCGCGCAGTGCTCCGGCGCACTGGTGCTCGCCCGGCTCGGGCTCCTGGACGGCATGCCCGCCTGTACGGACCGCAAGAGCCGTCCCTTCGTCGAAGCCCTCGGCATCCCGGTCCTGGACGCGCCGTTCCACGCCGAGGGGAACATCGCCACGGCCGGCGGCTGTCTGTCGTCCCAGTACCTCGCCACCTGGGTCATCACCCGGACCCTGGGGGAGGACGCCGCCCGCGGCGTCCTCGACTACGTGGCCCCGGTAGGCGAGAACACGCAGACGGTCGACCGCGCCCTGCGCGCCGTCGGCACGGGCGAGGCCGCACTGCGCTGACGGCCGTCCGTCGCGAGCAGCGGTCACGGGTCCGGCTCACCCGGCACCGCGAGGGCCACTCCCACCCGGCCGACCCACCCGGCACCGCGAGGGCCACTCCCCACCCGGCCGACCCACCCGGCACCGCGAGGGCCACTCCCACCCGGCCGACCCACCCGGCACCGCGAGGGCCACTCCCCCTCCGACGAGCCTTCCGCCGCCCCCTCCGCCCCCTCCGCCAGGTCGGCGACGACCGCCGCGTGGTCCGAGGGCCGGACCCCGTCCACCGGGCCGTCCCCCGCTCGCCGTACGTGGTTCCAGGTCACGACTCGCATCCGCAGCACCCGCTCTCCTCCGCGCCGGCCACCATTCAAGCAACAGTCCCGGCCCGCCGTCCGCGGGAGTGGCGCGAGGACTCAGTACCGCTGGGCCTTGGCGATCTCGGCGGTGAGCGGGGGCTCGGGGGGTTTGCGGCTGATGGCGAGGGGGTGGGCCCGGCCGCCCGGCGCGAGGTCCTCGGCGCCGACGAACCGGGTCTCCACGACCGTGCCGTCAGAGTCTCGGAAGTCGACCTGGACCGCGAAGGACGCGGTGCCGTCCGTGCGGTTGGTGATGTTCACGACGACGGCGAGCAGACCGCCCGTCTCGGATCTCGGCTTCCCGGTGAGCGAGACGGCGGAGACCGCGTTGCCCCGGCCGTCGACGTCCTGGAGCTGCTTCTCGGCGGCCGCGTTGGCGCGCGCGACCTCCGCCGACACGGAGGCCTCGAACTCCGAGGCCCGGGCGGAGGCGGAGGAGGCCGCGGCCGAGGCCGAGGCACGGACGGACGCCTCGACGGACTCGGCGAGCGAGGCGAGCGCGGAGGGCGGCGTGCCGGAGAAGGACGCGGTGCCGGCGGCCGTGGGGGTGGGGCTGAACGAGGAGCCTCCGTTGTCGTCGCCGTCCCCGCCGCAGGCGACGAGGGACGCCGTGCCGACAACGGCCAGAGCCAGTCCGGCGAGCGCGCCGACGGCCCGGGGCAGCGTCCCGGGCCGGGTCCGGTCCCGTCGCGGTGGTCTCCCGGTCTCCGACGTCTCGGCGCTCATGAGCGGGGTCCTTTCGGGAGGATTCACACCTTTCAGCCCGGTCCATCCTGCCCGGGGCGGGAGGAAGGGGCCACTGCGGCGATCACCGGCGACTCCACCGGTGGCAAGGTGGGGCAGGTCCCTGGCCGTCTCCCGCCGGAAGGCACAACGGATCATGTCCGACTCCACCGGGCCCCGCCCCGACCTCCGCTTCCGCGCGACCACCGCCTTCCAGCGGTACGTCGCCAACCCGCTCATGCGCCGCCTGCCCTTCCACACTCTCCTGGAGACCACCGGCCGGGTCTCCGGCGAGCCCCGGCGCACCCCGCTGGGCGGCCGCCGGATCGGGGACACGTTCTGGCTGGTCTCGGAGTTCGGGGAGCGGTCCCAGTACGTCCGCAACATCAAGGCCGATCCCCGGGTGCGGGTGCGCATCGGGGGACGGTGGCACCACGGCACCGCCCACCTGCTGCCCGACGACGACCCCGTCGCCCGTCTGCGCAGTCTGCCCCGGGCCAACAGCGCGGCCGTACGGGCCCTGGGGACGGGGCTGCTGACGATACGGGTGGATCTCACGGACTGACGCCGGCGCCGGCGACCGCGTCAGGGAAGCGGTGGACGCCGGACGGCGCACGTGTTCCGGGGCACCTCACCCGGGCCAGACGATCGCCTGCACCTCGCTGTAGGCGTGGAGCGCGTAGGAACCGACGTCCCGCCCCACCCCGCTCTTCTTGAAGCCGCCGAACGGCGCCTCCATGTTGCGGCCGACGGTGTTGATCCCGACGCCGCCGGCCCGCAGCCGCCGCGCCACCCGGAAGGCCCGGGCGACATCGCCCGACCAGACGTAGTCGATCAGTCCGTAGTCGCTGTCGTTGGCGAGGGCCACCCCCTCGTCCTCCTCGTCGAAGGGGATGACGACGACCACCGGTCCGAAGATCTCCTCCCGGGCCACCCGCATGTCGTTCGTACAGTCCGCCAGCACGGTCGGACCGACGTAGAAACCCCGCTCGGGAAGCCGCCGTTCCTCGGGCGCGAGGACCACCGCCCCTTCCTTGCGCCCGAGTTCGATGTACGACTCCACCCGGTCCCGGTGCGCGGCGGAGATCACCGGCCCGACCACCGTGTCCCGTTCCCGCGGGTCGCCCACCTTCAACCGGCCCGCGTAGCCGGCCAGTTCCCCGACCAGCCGGTCGTACACCCGGCGTTGCGCCAGCACCCGCGTCGGGGCCGTGCAGATCTGCCCGCTGTAGAAGGAGAAGGTGGTCCCGATCCCGGCCACCGCCGACGCGAGGTCGGCGTCGTCGAAGACGACCGCCGCGCCCTTGCCGCCCAGCTCCATCAGCTGGCGTTTCATCGCCCGCCCGCACACCTCGGCGATCCGCTGCCCGACCGCCGTGGAGCCGGTGAAGCTCACCATGTCCACGTCCGGCGACCCCACGACGGTCTCGCCGACGGCGACCGCCTGCCCGCAGACGACGTTCACCACCCCGGGCGGCGCCCCCGCCTCCTCCAGCGCCTCCGCCATCCGGTAGACGGACAGGGGATCCTGCGGGGCCGGTTTCACGACCACCGTGTTGCCCATGGCGAGCGCGGGGGCGATCTTGCCCGCCGGATTCGCCCAGGGGTTGTTGTACGAGGTGATGCAGGCGACGACCCCGACCGGCTGCCGGACGGCGAGCGCGCCCATCACGCCGGCCTTCCCCATCGGCCCCGCCTCGTTGATCTGCGGCGGGATCGCCCACTCGGCCGGTTCCACGCGGGCGTAGCGGCGGAAGCGGGCCGCGCCCACCCCGACCTGCATCCCGCGGGCCGTCCCGGTCGTGGCGCCGGTCTCCGCCCGGGCCAGGGAGGCGTACGGCTCCAGACGGCTCCGGATGATGTCGGCGGCCCTGCCCAGAACCGCCGCCCGCTCCTCCGGCGCCGTACGGGACCACGGACCGAAGGCCTCCCGGGCCGCCGCGCAGGCAGCAAGGGCCTGCTCCCGGGAGGCCTCCGGCGCCCGGCCGACGGTCTCCTCGGTCGCCGGGTCGGTCACCTCGTAGTGACCGCCCTCCGGCTCGGTCCACGCCCCGCCGACGAACAGCCGCTGCCCCTCGCCCCCCTGACCGCTCACCGCGTGCCCACCGTCTCGGTGTCCCGCCCCGACCGCAGCACCCGGCCCGGCACGGCACCGGTCACCACGTCGTCCCGGATGGCCGCGACCCCGTTGACCCAGACCGCCCGCACACCCACCGCCCTGGAGTCCAGCCGCGGGCTGTCTCCCGGCAGGTCGTGCACCAGGGTGGCCTTGCCCGCGTCGATGCGCTCCGGGTCGAACAGGACGAGGTCCGCATGCCAGCCCTCCCGGACCCGGCCCCGTTCCCGCAGCCCGAACAGCCGCGCCGGGTCGTCGGTCAGCATCTTCACCGCCTGTTCCAGACCCACCAGCTTCCGCCCGCGCAGACAGTCGCCCAGGAAGCGCGTGGTGTACGGGGCTCCGCACATGCGGTCCAGGTGCGCGCCGGCGTCGGAGCCGCCGAGCAGGACGTCCTCGTGCTGCCAGGTCTCGGCGCGCAGCGCCCAGGAGGCGGGGTCGTTGTCGGTGGGCATGGGCCACAGCACCGTCCGCAGCTCGTCGGCCGCGCAGATCTCCACCAGGGTGGTGAAGGGGTCCTGGCCGCGCTCCCGGGCGATGTCCCGGACGACCCGCCCGGTGAGTCCCTCGTTCGCCGCGCTGTACGTGTCGCCGATGACGTACCGCCCGAAGTTCACGAGCCGCCGGAAGACGCCCGCCTCCTTCGACTCGGCCCGCCGCAGCATCTCGGCCCGGACGGCCGGGTCCCGCAGCCTCGCGATGCGCTCGGGCACGGGCAGACCGAGGACCGGTCCCCAGCCGGGGATCAGGTTGAGGGCGCAGAAGGTCCCCAGTGACATGTTCATCGGCGTGAGGATGGGCATGGTGAGGGCGACCACCCGGCCGCCGGCCTTGCGGGCCCGCTCGCTCGCCACCAGCTGCCGGGGCACCCGCTCGGGCACGGCCGCGTCGATCGTCAGGACGTTCCAGTTCAGGGGCCGTCCCGCGGCCGCGCTCAGCTCCACGAACAGGTCGATCTCGGCGTCGCTGAACTGGTCCAGGCAGCCCGCCACGATCGCCTCGATCTGCGTCCCCTCGTGTTCCCCGACGGCCCGCGCCAGGGCGAGCAGCTCCTCGGGCCCGGCGTGCCGCGAGGCCACCGGCTGTCCGTCCCCGTCGGAGTGCGTGGACGACTGGGTGGTGGAGAAACCCCAGGCACCGGCGTCCATGGCCTCGTGCAGCAGCCGTACGATCGCGTCGAGCTGCTCCCGGCCCGGCTGTCCGCCCACCGCGTCCGGTCCCATCGCGTACCGCCGCAGCGCGCAGTGCCCCACCATGAAGCCCGCGTTGACGGCGATCCGCCCTTCGAGGGCGTCCAGGTACTCGCCGAAGGAACTCCAGTTCCAGGGCGCCCCCTCCTCCAGCGCGACCAGCGACATCCCCTCGACCTTGGACATCATGCGCCGGGTGTAGTCGGCGTCCTCGGGGCGGGCGGGGTGGAGCGGCGCGAGGGTGAACCCGCAGTTCCCGGCCGCGACCGTGGTCACCCCGTGGTTCAGGGACGGGGTGGCGTACGGGTCCCAGAACAGCTGGGCGTCGTAGTGGGTGTGCGGGTCGACGAACCCGGGGGCGAGGACCAGCCCGTGCGCGTCCTCGGAGGTCCGTGCCTCCTCGGTGACCGACCCGATGACGGCGACACGGCCGTCCCGTATGCCGACGTCGGCGGTGAAACCCGGCGCACCGGTCCCGTCGACGACGGTCGCGCCCCTGATGACGTGGTCGAGCATGGGCCTGCCTCCCGGACCTCAGGCCGCCTGCCGGAACCGCGTGGTCCGGTGGACGGGATCCGTGTCGATCTTCGGGATCACGTGCTCCCCGATCAGCCGGATCGTCTGCAGCGTCTCCTCCTTCGGCACCCCCACCGGCAGCCCGAAGGACAGCTGATCCGCACCGGCCTGTTCCCACCGCTTGCACTGCCGCAGCACCTCGTCCGGATCCCCGCAGATCAGCAGTTCCTCCTCCACGAGGAGTTCGACGAACTCGGGCGTGTACTCCGGCAGCGTCTCCGGCCACACCGGGAACCCCTCGGGCCGCGGGAAGGTGTCGTGGTACCGGAACACCAGCGAGGGCAGGTAGTGCAGCCCGCCGTTGACGGCGATGCGGATCGCCTCGTCGTGCGTCGGCGCGCAGATCGCGGTCGTCGTCACCATCACGTTGTCGTTGACGAAGTCCCCGACGGGTTCGGCGTCGACGATCGCCGTCTTGTACTTCTCCAGCACCCACTCCATGTCGGAGACCTTCTGGATGCTGAAGCCCAGCACGCCGAGGCCCTTCCTCGCCGCCATCTCGTACGACGGCGGCGACCCGGCCGCGTACCACATCGCCGGATGCGACTTCCCGTACGGCTTCGGCAGGACCTTGCGCGGCGGGAGCTGCCAGTGCTTGCCCTGGAAGCCGGCGTACTCGTCCTGGAGCCACATCTTGGGGAACTCGGCGATGGTCTCCTCCCAGATCTCCTTCGTGTGGTTCATGTCGGTGATGCCGGGGAGGAAGCCGAGGATCTCGTGCGAGCCGGCGCCGCGCCCGCTGCCGAACTCGAAGCGGTTCTCGCTGAGGTGGTCGAGCATGGCGACCTTCTCGGCGACCTTCACGGGGTGGTTGACCTGGGCGAGCGGGTTGAAGATCCCCGATCCCAGGTGGATCCGCTGCGTCGCGTGGGCGAGATAGGCGAGGAACACCTCGTTGGCGGAGAGGTGGGAGTACTCCTCCAGGAAGTGGTGCTCGGACGCCCAGGCGTACTTGAAGCCGGACCTGTCCGCCTGGATGACGTACTCGGTCTCCTCCATCAGCGCCTTGTGCTCGGCGAGGGGGTCGGTCTCGGCGCGCTTGCCCACGTATCCCTGTACAAAGAGCCCGAATTCCACGGAGGTTCACCGTCCCAGGTCCTGGATTGCGGTCCATTCGTTCACTGACGGTCCGTCAGATTCAGCGGACTGCCGCAGACTGTGGCACCGGCCGCACGGATGGTCAATAGCTGACGGTCCATCAGATGACCGAGACGCCGGCGAGCCACCCTCCGTCGATCACGAAGGGCTGTCCGGTGATGTAGGAGGAGTCCTCCGAGGTGAGGAACAGCGCCAGCCGGGCCACCTCCTCCGGGCGGCCGATCCGGCCCAGCGGCACCAGCTTGCGGTAGAGGGAGTCGAGGGCGCGGGTCGTCTCCTCGGGGTCGGCGTCCGGGTCCAGCCGGGCCGGGTTGGACATCGCGGTGTCGATGGCGCCGGGGCACACCGCGTTCACCCGGATCCGGCGGGGCGCCAGCTCCAGGGCGGCGACGCGGGTGAGGCCGAGTACGGCGTGCTTGGTCGCCGCGTAGGAGCCCACGGCCGCCATGCCGGTGAGCCCGGTGTAGGAGGCGGTGTTGACGATGGTGCCGCCGTCGGACAGCTCGGGCGCGACCGTCCGCACGCCCAGGAAGCAGCCGACCTGGTTGACCTGCACGACCTGCATGAACTCGTCGAGGGGGGTGTCGACGAGGGCGTTGAAGCGCAGGATCCCGGCGTTGTTCACCAGCCCGTCGAGATGGCCGTACGCCTGCTTGGCGGCCCGTACCGCGGCGGCCCACTCCTCCTCGCGGCCGACGTCGAGACGGACGTAGAGCGCGCCGATCTCCTCGGCGAGGGCCCGGCCCTGTTCGTCGAGCACGTCGGCCACGACGACCTCGGCGCCCTCCCGCCTGAACAGCCGCGCCTCCTGCTCTCCCTGCCCGCGCGCGGCACCGGTGACGAGGACGACGCGTCCGTCGAGCTTGCCCATGGGGTCTCCTTACGGGTCTTCTCAGAGGAGGGGGCCTACGTCGGATCCGAACCGCTCGATCTGGTCGACGAGTTCGGTGCGGCTGCGGCAGCGGAACCTGACCTGGATCTGGTGCACGCCCATCGCGCCGTAGGCGCGCAGGGACGCGGCGAGGGCCTCCGGGGGTCCGGTGAGGGTGCGGCGGCCGACGTCCCAGGCGGGCGTGCCGACGTGGAGGGGCTCGGTGATGGCGCCGACCGTGAACGGCGCGCCGTCGCCCCGGAGCCGTGCGATGGTCTCGATCTGCGCGGGCAGCCGGTCCCTCGGATCGCCCTGGGGGAGCCAGCCGTCGCCCTTGAGGGCGGCGCGGCGGACCGCCGCCGGGGAGGAGCCGCCGACCCAGAGGGGCACCCGGGGCTGGGCCGGCCGGGGCCGCTGCCCGAGCCCCTCGAAGTCGAACAGCTTGCCGTGATGCTCCGGGTACTCCTCCTCGCCCAGCGCGGCCCGCAGCGCGTCGATCGTCTCGTCCAGGACGGCGCCCCGCTGCTCGAAGCCGACCCCGAGCGCCTCGAACTCCTCCCGTACGTGCCCGGCGCCGACGCCGAGGACGAGCCGGCCGCCGCTGAGGTGGTCCAGGGTGGCGTACTGCTTGGCGGTGATCAGGGGGTGGCGCAGCCCGACGACGGCGACATGGGCGAGCAGCCGGACGCGTTCGGTCACGGCCGCGAGATGGGCGAGGGTGGCCACCGGGTCGTACCAGACCGTGCTCATGGTCCCGGCGAGCCGGCGCGGGATCGCCACGTGGTCGCAAGCGGCGACGTAGGCGAAGCCGGCCCGGTCGGCGGCGCGGGCGACCTCGACAAGGTCGGCGGGTCCGGCGCCGGCCTCCCAGGGTTCGGCGTAGAGCGCGGACTGGGACTGGACGGGGAGCTGGATGCCGTACGCGAGACTCACCGCGGACTCCACAGGCCGTCCGGTGTCAGCCCCAGCAGGTCGATGGCGTTGCCCCGGACGATCCGCTCGACCACGGCCGGGTCCAGATGACCCATCTGGGCCTCGCCGACCTCGCGGGACTTGGGCCAGGTGGAGTCGGAGTGGGGGTAGTCGGTCTCGTAGAGGACGTTGCCCACGCCGATCGAGTCCAGGCTGCGCAGGCCGAAGGCGTCGTCGAAGAAGCAGCCGTAGACGTGGTCGGCGAAGAGCTCGGACGGCGGCCGGTGGACCTTGTCGGCGACCCCGCCCCACCCCCGGTTCTCCTCCCACACCACGTCGGCGCGCTCCAGGATGTACGGGATCCAGCCGATCTGGCCCTCCGCGTACATCACCTTGAGGTGCGGGAAGCGTTCGAACTTGCCGCTCATCAGCCAGTCGACCATCGAGAAGCAGCAGTTGGCGAAGGTGATCGTCGAGCCGACGGCCGGCGGGGCGTCCGCCGACGTGGACGGCATACGGCTGCTGGAGCCGATGTGCATGGCGACGACGGTGCCGGTCTCGTCGCAGGCGGCGAGGAACGGGTCCCAGTAGTCGGTGTGGACCGAGGGCAGGCCGAGGTGCGGGGGTATCTCGGAGAAGGCGACGGCGCGGACGCCGCGTTCGGCGTTGCGGCGGACCTCGGCGGCGGCCAGGTCGGCGTCCCAGAGGGGGATGAGGGTGAGCGGGATCAGCCGGCCCCGTGCCTGCGGGCCGCACCACTCCTCCACCATCCAGTCGTTGTAGGCGCGCACGCAGAGCAGGCCCAGCTCGTGGTCGGCGGCCTCGGTGAAGGTCTGGCCGCAAAAGCGCGGGAAGGTGGGGAAGCACAGCGCCGACTGGACGTGGTTGACGTCCATGTCGGCGAGGCGGGAGGGGACGTCGTAGGAGCCGGGGCGCATCTGCTCGTAGGTGATGACCTCCAGCCTGATCTCGTCCCGGCTGCAGCCGACGGCGGTGTCGAGGCGGGTGAGGGGGCGCTTGAGGTCCTCGTAGACCCACCAGTCGCCGAGGGGGCCGTCCTCGCCCGGGGCCCCCATGACGGGCTTGAAGTGGCCGCCGAGGAAGGTCATCTCCTTCAGCGGGGCGCGGACGATGCGCGGGCCGGTGTCGAGGTGTTTCTTGGGCAGGCGGTCCTGCCAGACGGTGGGGGGCTCGACGGTGTGGTCGTCGACGGAGATGATCGGCGGAAGCGGTGCCGCGGGCGTCGGTGAGGTCTCCATGGGGGCACGGTAGCGCTGATCTGACGGGTCGTCAGCTAGTGCGCACGGGCCGGACTTGATCGACTCCGCGGGGATGTGTGCATACCGGATGTGAGGGATGTGTGCACTCCCGGGCAGGCTGACGGTCACGGCACGGACAGGGCAGACTGAGCGGGTCATTCGGATGCCTAAGGGGAGCCCTGATGGACGACCGTGGAGAACACGGCGGCCCGCGCGTGCCGGAGCAGAGGCGCCCCGGTTCCTCGGGGGAGCCGGCGGCGCTGCGCTTCGACGTGCTCGGCCCGGTGCGGGCCCGGCGCGGCGAGGAACAGCTGAACACCGGATCCCCCCAGCAACGCGCCCTGCTGGCCGCCCTGCTGCTGCGCGAGGGCCGCACGGCGACGGCCGGTGAGCTGATCGACGCGCTGTGGGGCGAGGAGCCTCCCTCGCAGGCGCTGGCGGCGGTGCGGACCTATGCCTCGCGGCTGCGGAAGGTGCTGGACCCGGGCGTACTGGTCAGCGAGTCCGGCGGGTACGCCGTACGGGGACTGCGCGAGGGCGCCCTGGATCTCACCGTGGCGCAGGAGTGGGCGGCGGAGGCGGAGAAGGCGCGCACCGCCGGGGACCTGACCCGGGCCCGCGAGGTGCTGAACCGCGCGCTGGGTCTGTGGGACGGGGAGGCGCTCGCGGGCGTGCCCGGGCCCTACGCGGAGACGCAGCGCGTCCGCCTGGAGGAGTGGCGGCTCGGACTGCTGGAGTCCCGGCTGGACATGGACCTGGAGCAGGGCTGCCACGCCGAGGCGGTCTCGGAACTGACGGCGCTGACGGCCGCGTACCCGCTGCGGGAGCGGCTGCGTGAACTGCTGATGCTGGCGCTGTACCGCAGCGGGCGGCAGGCCGAGGCGCTGGCCGTCTACGCGGACACGCGGCGGCTGCTGGCGGAGGAGCTGGGGGTGGACCCGCGGCCGGGGCTGCGGGAACTGCAGCGCCGTATCCTCCAGGCCGACCCGGAACTCGCCGAACCCTCCGCGCCGGCCGCGGAACCGGCGGTGGTGCGGGTGCGGCCCGCGCAACTCCCCGCGACGGTGCCGGACTTCACCGGGCGGGCGGCCTTCGTGAAGGAGCTCGGGGAGGTGCTGGCGGAAGCCGGAGGCGGCGGCGCCGGCGGGGTCATGGCGGTGTCGGCGCTCGCCGGGATCGGCGGCGTGGGCAAGACGACCCTCGCCGTGCACGTGGCGCACCAGGCCCGCCCGGCCTTCCCCGACGGGCAGTTGTACGTGGACCTGCAGGGAGCCGGGGCGAGGGCCGCGGAGCCGGAGACCGTCCTGGGCGCCTTCCTGCGCGCCCTCGGCACCGCCGAGTCGGCGATCCCGGACTCCCTGGAGGAACGGGCGGCGCTGTACCGCTCGGTCCTGGACGGACGGCGGGTCCTGGTCCTGCTGGACAACGCGCGGGACGCCGCCCAGGTGCGGCCGCTGCTGCCGGGCGCGGAGGGCTGCGCGGCGCTGGTCACCTCGCGGGTGCGGATGGTGGACCTGGCCGGGGCGCACCTGGTCGACCTGGACGTGATGTCGCCCGACGAGGCGCTCGCCCTGTTCACCCGGATCGTGGGCGAGGAGCGGGTGGCCTCGGAGCGGGAGGCCGCGCTGGACGTGGTGGCGGCGTGCGGCTTCCTGCCGCTGGCGATCCGCATCGCGGCGTCCCGGCTGGCGGCCCGCCGCACCTGGACGGTGTCCGTCCTGGCGGCGAAGCTCGCCGACGAGCGACGCCGGCTGGACGAGCTCCAGGCCGGCGACCTGGCGGTGAAGGCCACCTTCGAGCTGGGGTACGGCGCGCTGGAGCCGGCCCAGGCCCGCGCGTTCCGCCTCCTCGGCCTGGCGGACGGCCCGGACATCTCCCTGGCGGCGGCCGCGGCGGTCCTGGACCTGCCGCCGGAGGACACCGAGGACCTCCTGGAGTCCCTCGTCGACACGTCCCTGCTGGAGTCGGCGGCGCCGGGCCGCTACCGCTTCCACGACCTGGTCCGCCTCTACGCCCGCGCCTGCGCCGAACGCGACGAACAGCCCCCCGGCGAGCGGGAGGCGGCGATGTCCCGCCTGCTGGACTTCTATCTGGCTACGGCGGCGGGGGTGTACGCGCTGGAGCGGCCTGGGGACCGGCTGGTGGAGCACCTGGCGGCCACCGAGTACCCGGGGCTGGTCTTCGAGGACCGGCACCGGGCTCAGGACTGGTTGTACACAGAAGCCAACTGCCTCCTGGCCTGCGTACGTCAGTCCTCCACCGCCACGACGCTGAGGAGAGCGGTGGACCTCCTCTGGGCCAGCAAGGACCTCGCCGAATCCGGTGCCAACGCGCGTGAGTACGAGGTGGCGGCACTGAGCCTGCGGGAGGCGGCTCGAAACGCGGAGGACGTCCGTGCCGAGGGCCGCGCGCGCACCGCTCTGACCAACGCCCATCTCGTCGCGGGCCGTTTCAAGGAGGCGGACGACGAAGCCAGGCAGGCCATGGAACTGGCCGCACAGGCCGGCGATCCGCTGCCCAGTTGCTGGGCCCCGAACGATCGCGGAATCATCGCCCTCTACGAGAACCGGCACGCCGACGGCGAACGCTACCTCCTGCAGGCGATCGACAACTTCCGGTCCGACGGCAATGACGTCGGCGAAGCGAGTGCTCTCTGCAACCTTTCGCGGATCTACCTGGCAACCGGCCGCACGGCCGATGCCATCGATCTCGCCCAGCAGGGCATCGACATCTACGATCGCATGGGCCTGACGCTCCGACTGGCCAACGGCCGCTATGCGCTGGGCATGGCCTTGACGCAGGCCGGCCGTCTGTCCGAGGCTCTGGAGCAACTCAGCCAAGCGCTGGCGCTGTTCCATGACAACCGCCAGCCGCTCTGGGAAGGCGTCACCCACTTCCGTATCGCCGAGGCGCATCTGGCGGCGCGGCGTGCGACGCTCGCCGCGAGTCACGCCGAGCAGGCGATCGCCCTGCGGGGAATCGGCGGGGAGTGGCGTCGCGGAACGGTCCTGACCGTCCTGGGCCGGGCGCTGTCGGCGATGGGCCAGCAGGACAGGGCCAAGGCGTGCTGGCAGGAGGCCCTTTCCATCTACGACCGGCTGGGCTCGGCCGAGGCCGACGAAGTGCGTTCGCTGCTGGTGCCGGCGGCCGCGGTGTAGCGGCCCGTCGGGGCCGTTCATCATTCGTTTATCGCGGCTCGGCAGTCTTGGATCCATCGATCCGCCGCGTCGGGGGGCAGACGGATCGTCAGGGGGCCGCCCGTTAGGGTGAGCGGCCGAACATGGCCCGCCCGGCAGCACTCGGGGGAGTCGCCGGGCGGGCCGCTCCCATCCTTTCGAGCAGAGAAAACCGCCGGAGTTGAGATCATGAGCCAGACCGAGAAGAACGACGACGTCATCAAGCCGTTGGACAACCACGCCTCCGTCGTGGAGGAGGGTGTCCTGGCCACCGCCCTGAAGGACGAGACGGCCGAGGACGAGATAACGACCATGGACAACCACGCGTCGGGCGGCACGGCGAAGCTTCTGGACAACCACGCTTCGGACGAGACGGCCTGACGAGAGCCACCTTCACGGGGATCGGCCGCGGCGGCGCGGAGGGGGAGCCGTCGCGGCCGTGGCGTGTGGGGGGCCGGCCTTCGGGTCAGCCCCTTCCGCGCAGTTCCCCCTTCACCACCTTCCCGCTCGCGTTCCGCGGGAGTTCCGTGACGAAGGCCACCGATCTCGGGACCTTGTAGTTCGCCATCTCGCGTCGTGCCCAGGCGATCAGGTCGTCGCCGGTGAGGACGGCTCCGGGGCGCCGGACCACGTACGCCTTGCCCACCTCTCCCAGCCGCGCGTCCGGGACGCCGATGACGGCCACGTCGGTGACGTCCGGGTGGAGGCCCAGGAGTTGCTCTATCTCCGCCGGGTACGCGTTGAAGCCGCCGACGATGTACATGTCCTTCAGGCGGTCGGTGACGCGCAGGTTCCCCGCCGGGTCCAGGACGCCGATGTCGCCCGTGCGCAGCCAGCCGTCGGGGGTGAGGACCTCCGCCGTCGCCGCCTCGTCCTCGTAGTAGCCGCGCATGACGTTGAAGCCGCGGACCAGGATCTCGCCCGGCTGCCCGGGAGGCGCAGCCACCCGCACCTCGGTGCCGGGGATCGCGCGTCCCGAGGTGGAGGCGATGACCGTGGGGTCGTCGCCCCGGCGGCACATCGTGACGACACCGCTCGCCTCCGAGAGGCCGTACGCCGTCAGGACCGTCTCCACGCCCAGTTCGCCCCGCAGGCGTTCGACGAGCCGCAGCGGCACCACCGCCGCGCCCGTCACCACCAGCCGCAGGGCGGACAGGTCGTAGGCGGCCCGTGAGGCGTGGTCCAGCAGGGACTGGTGCAGCGTGGGCGGGCCCGGGAGCACCGACACCCGTTCCGACGCCACGTTCGCCAGGACCGTGTCCACGTTGAACACCGGCTGGGGGATCATCGTCGCGCCCCGCATCAGACAGGCGATCACGCCCGCCTTGTAGCCGAAGGTGTGGAAGAAGGGGTTGACGATCAGATAGCGGTCGCCCTCCCGCAGACCCGCCAGGTCCGACCACACCTCGTACGCCCGCAGCGTCTGCGCGTGCGTGATGACCGCGCCCTTGGGACGGCCGGTCGTGCCGGAGGTGAAGACGATGTCCGAGGGCCATTCCCCGCGGATCGCCGACGCCCGCTCCCGTACCTCCCGCGCCCCGGTCCCCTCGCCGCTCGCGAGGAAGTCCTTCCAGGTCCGGAAGTCCGCCGGGGCGTCGTCCGACAGGACCACGGCCTGCTCCAGCGCCGGCAGCCCCGGCAGCGGGCCCCGCCCGTGCGCGGGCCCCTCCGCGGCAGCCCGCCGCAGCGACGCCACGTACGACGTGCCCAGGAACGTCCCCGTCACGAACAGCAGCCGCGCCCCGCTGCGGCGCAGCACGTCCGCCGCCTCGGTGCCCTTGAAACGGGTGTTGAGCGGGACCAGGACGGCGCCCGCCGTCACCGCGCCCAGTGCGGCGACCATCCAGTCGAGGGAGTTCGGGGCCCAGACGGCCACCCGGTCGCCCGCCCGCACCCCGTTCGCCAGGCATGCCGCCGCGGCACGCTCCACCCGGGCGCCGAGTTCGCCGTACGAGACGCGCGTACGGCCCTCCACCACCGCCTCGGTGTCGGCGTACCGCTCGGCCGCCCGGCTCACCAGCCGGGGGATCGTCCCCCACTCCACGTCACCGCGCACGCCCGGCCTCCCCACTGGCTGACTACCCGTCAGATTAGCGGTAACCTGACGGCCTGTCAGCCGCGTTGTCCGCCTGTGGAGGTGCGTGCAGCATGCCCGGAGCGACCGGCCTCAAGGACGCCACCGCCGTCGTCGGCATCGGCCAGACCCCGTTCGCCAAGCACCTCCCCGAGGACGAGCGGACCCTCGCCTGCCGGGCCGTCCTCGCCGCGCTCGACGACGCCGGGATCTCCCCCGGCGAGGTCGACGCGCTCGCCTCGTACACCATGGAGGAGACCGACGAGGTCGAGCTCGCGAAGGCCGTCGGCTTCGGGGATCTGACCTTCTTCAGCAAGGTCGGCTTCGGCGGCGGCGGTTCGTGCGCCACGGTCGCGCACCTGGCCGCCGCGATCGCCGCCGGGCAGGCGACCGTGGGGGTCGCCTGGCGGTCGAGGAAGCGGGGCAGCGGCCCCCGGCCCTGGACGAACACCGCCGTCCAGCTGCCCACTCCGGCCCAGTGGACCCGCCCCTTCGGCCTGCTCCGGCCCGTCGACGAGATAGCCATGCTGGCCCGCCGCTACCTGCACGAGTACGGCGCGACCCGCGACCACCTGTTCAACGTGGCCCTCGCCTGCCGCAACCGGGCCAACCAGAACCCGGCGGCGATCATGTACGAGCGCCCCCTCACCCGCGAGATGTACATGACCTCCCGCTGGATCAGCGAACCCCTCTGCCTCTACGACAACTGCCTGGAGACGGACGGCGCGCTGGCCTGCGTGGTGGTGAGCCGGGAGCGGGCGCGAGACTGCCGGCAGCGGCCCGTCTACGTCCACTCCGCCGCCCAGGGACTGCCCGCCCAGCACCACGGCATGGTCAACTACTGGAACGACGACCCCCTCACCGGCCCCGCCTGGTCGGCCGCCCGGCACCTGTGGAAGCACGCCGACTTCACCCCCTCCGACGTCGACGTGGCCCAGATCTACGACGCGTTCACGCCCCTCGTCCCGCTCTCCCTGGAGGGGTACGGGTTCTGCGGGCGGGGTGAGGGGGGCGCCTTCACCGAGGGCGGCGCCCTGGAGATCGGCGGGCGGCTGCCCCTCAACACCGGCGGGGGCGGGCTCAGCGAGGCCTACGTCCATGGATTCAACCTCATCAACGAAGGCGTCAAGCAGCTCCGCGGGACCAGCACCGCCCAGGTCCCGGGCGCCGCCACCTGCCTCGTCACCGCCGGCGAAGGCGTCCCCACCTCCGCCCTGCTGCTGAGGAGCTGACCCGTGCTGAACCCCGTCACCGACCCCGACGGAGCCCCCTTCTGGCAGTACGCCGCCCAGGGCGAGCTGCGCGTCCAGGCCTGCGCCGACTGCGGCGAACCCCGCTTCCCGCCCCGCCCCTGCTGCCCGCACTGCCAGTCCTTCGCGAGCGAGTGGCGGCGGGTCTCCGGACGGGGCCGCATCTGGTCGTACGTCGTCCCGCACCCACCCCTGCTCCCCGACTACGCGGCACAGACCCCGTACAACGTGATCGTCGTCGAACTCGCGGACGCGCCCCGGATCCGGCTCGTCGGGAACCTCGTCAGCCGTCCCGGCGCGCGGCTCGACTCGTTCCCCGCCGACCGGATCCGCATCGGCGCCCGGGTGCAGGCCGTCTTCGACGAACGCGGGCTTCCGCAGTGGGTCCTGGAGCGGCCGTGAGCGTGCGTCTGGACGTCGACCAGGACACCGGCGTCGCCGTCGTCACCCTCGACCGGCCGGAGAAGCTCAACGCCATCGACCTCGACACGGCCCGGCAGCTCACGCAGATCTGGCAGGGGTTGCGGTACGACGACGGCGTACGGGCGGTGGTCCTCACCGGGGCGGGGACGCGGGCGTTCAGCACCGGCATCGACCGGGACGCGGTCGTCCCTCAGCCCGGCTCCCCCTACATGCAGGACGATCCCCTCCTCACCATCGGCCCCAAGGCGAACGACCTGTGGAAGCCGGTGATCGCCGCGGTGGAGGGAATGGCCTGCGGAGGCGCCTTCTACCTCCTCGGCGAATGCGAGTTCATCGTGGCAGGCACCGACGCCGTCTTCTTCGACCCGCACACCACCTACGGCATGGTCAGCGCCTACGAGTCCGTCCTGATGGCGCAGCGGATGCCGTACGGGGAGGCCGCGCGGATGATGCTGACGGGCACCGCCGAACGGATCTCCGCCCGACGGGCCCACGACATCGGCCTGGTCTCCGAACTCACCGACACCGGAGCGGCGTTGGCGGCCGCCGTCGCCTGCGCCGCCGTCGTAGCCGGCTACCCGCCGGCCGGCGTCCAGGGCACCGTACGGGCCCTGTGGTCGGCGACGGAGACGGCACGCACGGCGGGCTTCGCCCAGGCGCCGCACCTCATCGCCCTGGGCAACCTGCCGGGCGAACGGCAGGCGGAGCTGTTCGCGGGACGGTCGACGTCGCGGCCCCGGATTCGCTGAGCGGCTGTACCGAGACCAGCAGGGCGGCGTGATCCATCACCCGGTCGACGCTCCCGCAGCCCGGTCGGCGCAGGAGAGCGGGAGCTCAGCTCCCGTCCGTCCAGTACGTCTGGAGTCTGGCAACCGCCTCGTCCTTGGTCATCCGCGCCACGGTGTCCTCGCCGACGCCCACCCGGTGGATCAGCAGATGCACCAGGTCAGCTGGAAGAGCCTCGCGGGGCGGTTCGGGAGCACCTCGGCCGGGCAGCTCGCCATGCTGTACGCAGGCCCAGAACTCGTCCTCGGTGACGTCCAGTTGATCGCGCAGGATGTGTCCCCACATCGCCGCTCCGTACACGGTGCGGTCCACCGGGTGCGAGACTCTGGTGCGCAGGATCCGGCCGTCGAACAGGGTGAGTTCGTACGTCACGTGATGGGTACCGGTGCGCCCGCGTGCGTCCCGGACGCGTTCCCACTTCTCAGCGCGACAGAAACGGTCATGGTTCTCACGGTTGGGCTGAGGCCAGGTCACCGTGGAGCACCCACCAGCCAGTCGTGCAGCTGCCCGTCATCGCTGAGGGCGATCAGCTGTACCAGGCCCCAGTTGTCCGCGTGGTTGGGAGCGGCCCGCAGCCTGTCCTGCCAGTCCTCGGCATACTCGCGCAGGACCTGGACCATCTCCCCTATGGCTTCGTCGAACGTTGCCCCGTCGGCGGCCAGCGGCAGGCCGGGCAGGAACACGGACCAGCCGTTCGCTTCGGCGACCACCTCCGCCTTCGACGGGCACACCAGCGACAGGTAGCGGCGCAGCCGCTCCACGTCCACGACTGCCGAGCGGCCGGAGTCACGGCGCACAGTCGCCACGCGCCCCTCGTCGGCCGCGTCGAGGAGGTCCTTCAGGTGTGCGCGCGCCTGGGTGTAGCTCTCGTAGTGCACCGCGGTCATGGCGTGCCTCCTCGCTCGGTCCCGACCTCCTCAGAGTGCACCCGGCCGTCAGGTACGTCAAGTACGCCAGGTACTTGACGTACGCCCGGGTCAGTCGACGGCCGGCGCGTACGGGTCGACCCGGCAGTGGTCGAACCGGGAGAACAGCGAGGTGTCGTCCACCTTCACCGGTACGCGCGTCGAGCCGTCCGCCGAGACGTACGCCGTCATGGGCTTGCGGTAGACCACGTCCGCCTGGTCGTTCAGGAACTCGACCTCGAAGGAGAAGGTGGCGTCGACGGCGTTCGGGTTGTCGACCCGGACCGTCGCGTACGGTGTCTTTTTCGTCGCACAGCTCAGCAGGACCGTCGTGGCGTCCTGGACCTCCGCCGGCTGCGTGCTCCCGGAGGAGCCCCCGGAGGAGCCGCCCGAGCCGCTGGTGTCGTCGTCGTAGTCGTCGTCGTAGTCGTGGTACCGCGATCCGCCGGAACCACCGCTCGACGAGGACCCGTCGTGGTCCTGGCCGGAGCTGCTGCACCCGCCGCCGCCCCCGCCGTCGCCGCTGCCGTGCCCGCGGCCCCTCCCCGTGGAGAAACCGGTCAGTGCCAGCACCACCAGGACCGTCACCGCCGCGAACCTGAGCCTTCCGTGCCCCCGTGGATTCATGCCGCCAGCCTAGACAACGGCTGTCACGGCCATGTCACCGCCTGGCGACCGGTCGGCACGGGGCGTAGCGTCTGGCGTGAGAGCGGCGAACGGGCCGCTCCCCGCAGCGACGGCCGCCGTCTGGCCCCTTCCGTGCAGCCCCGTACGACGGCCGTCCCGGACCCGGGCCTCCCGGGCGCCCGGCCGGGGCCGGCTCACGCCGTCCGGGCCGTCCCGGTCCCCTTCTCCGCGTCCAGCGCGTACACACAGCGGTCCTTGCTGCACGCGTACACCACGCCGTCCCGCACCACCGGGGAGCCGGTGATCTCTCCGCCGGTGGCCAGCTTCCAGCGCAGCCGCCCGTCGTCGGCCTTGAGGGTGTAGAGCAGGTGGTCCGTGGAGCCGAAGTGGATACGGCCCTCCGCGACCGCCGGGGCGCCCACGATGTCGCCGCCCGCCTGGAAGCGCCACTTGGGCGTGCCGGTGACCGCGTCCAGCGTGTAGAGGCCCTTGCCGCTGCCCACGTGGACGTGCCCGGCGGCGACCAGCACCGGGTCGACGGACGCCCGGGACTCCGTCGCGATGCGCCAGCGGTCACGGCCGTCGGCGGCGTCGAGGGCGTAGACCGTGCCGAGGTAGTCGGCGAGGTACACGCCGCCGCCGGTGACGGCCGGGCCGGGGACGAAGGCCGGCGGGGAGAGGAACACCGCCGGGGCCTCGAAGTGCCAGCGCACCATGCCGCTCGCCACGTCGACGGCGATGACGCGGGTGCCGGCCGAGAGGTACGCGTAGCCGTCGGGGGCGGGCGTGACCCGGACCGGGACGCCGCCGCAGGAGGCCGCGTCGCCGATGGGGTACGACCAGCGCTCCTCGCCCGTGCGGGCGTCCAGGGCTCTGAGCCGGGCGTCCTGCCAGACGAAGACCGTGCCGTCGTGCAGGGCGGGGCCCGCCTCGGGGGACTCGAAGTCGGTCTGGCAGCCGGTGATCTCCCAGAGCTTGTGCCCGTTGGAGGCCTCCCAGGCCTGGACGCCGCCGCCGCGCGTGGCGGTGACGACGGTGCCCCGGTCGGCCTTGAGGGAGTACACCCAGGCGTCCGTCTGCAGTCGCCACAGGTCCTGGCCCTCACGGGCCTCCAGGGCGAACAGCGTGGGGCCGTCGGAGGCGTGCACGCGGCCGTCCGCGACCGCCATCGACCAGGCCACGTCCCGGGTCTTGAAGCGGCGCCGTCCGGTCGCCACGTCGAGCGCGTGCACCTCGAAGGAGGTGACGTAGACGAGGTCGCCGGAGACGGCCGGGGTGCCCCACACGTCGTTGGACATGCGGAAGCGCCAGGGACGCCAGCCCGCCGGGGTGGTCTCCGGGGGCGCGGGCTGCGTGGCCGCGAGGCCGGTGTCGGCGCCGTTGACGCCGGGGCGCACCCGGGTCCAGTCGGCGACCAGGCCGGGCTCGGGCAACGGTGCCTTCACGGCGGCGGTGGCGCGCACGTCGGCGACGCGCGGGCCGGGCCCGATCGGCACGGCCGCGCCCGGCAGCCGGACCGGGCCGGTGTCGGGGGCGCCGACCACGGCGGGCACCGGCCCCGGGACGACGGGGGCGTGGGACGGCGGGGGCGGCACCGGCACCGGCACCGGCGGGGCCACGACACCCCGCCCGGCGCTGCGCGGGCCCGCCGGGGCCGGCTTGGGTGCCGGACGGCCGCCGCGGCGGGTCTCGATGAGCGTGACCGCCTTCTCGGGCAGCCATGCCGACGCCGTACCGCTGTCGTCGGAGCCGGAGCCGAAGAGGTGGGGGGCGAGCTGGGCCTGGAGGTCGGCCGGGTTGGGGCGGGCCGTGGCCTCCATCTGCATACAGGACTCGATGAGCGGGCGCAGCTCGTCGGGCAGGCCCTCCAGGTCCGGGCCCTCGCGCAGGAGCATGAAGACCGTCTCGACCGGGTTGGCGCCGTGGAAGGGCGGATGGCCGGTGGCGGCGAAGACGAGCATCGAGCCGAGCGAGAAGACGTCGCTGGCGCCGGTGACGCTGCGGGAGTCCTTCGCCTGCTCCGGGGACATGTAGGCGGGGGTGCCGACGGCCACGTTCGTCATCGTCAAACGCGTGTTCGAGACACCGGACGCGATACCGAAGTCGATCACCCGGGGGCCGTCCTCCACGACGAGGACGTTCGACGGCTTGAGGTCACGATGGACGAGCCCGGCGCCGTGGATCGACTGGAGCGCCTCCGCGACGCCCGCCGCCAGCCAGCGCACGGCCTGGGCCGGCAGCGGCCCGCACTCGTTCACTATCTCCTCGAGCGAGGGCGCCGGCACGTACGCGGTGGCCAGCCACGGCACGGCGGCGCGCGGGTCGGCGTCGACGACCGCGGCCGTGTAGAAACCGGACACCGCCCGGGCGGCCTCCACCTCGCGCGTGAACCGCACGCGGAAGAGTTGGTCCTCGGCCAGTTCGGTCCGGACCGTCTTGATCGCCACGCGCCGGCCCGACGCCGAGCGTGCCAGATAGACCAGCCCCATGCCGCCGGCACCCAGCCGTCCCAGCACCTCGAACGGCCCGATCCGCCGCGGATCGTGCTGCGTCAGCTGATCCACCACTTGCCTGCCACCTCCCCGTACGGGCCACGTCTCCCACTATGTGTACGCGACCGAAGTGCAGCGTCTCACCACCGCACCGCCATGGCGGCACGCACCCCAGATTCTTCCTGGCCGAGCGGCCGGTTGCGAACCCGGGGGCAATCGGGGTGTCTCATCTCATATACGGACGAAACTGCACGTCGGACGGTACTTCAGTAGGTACTCAGGTACGTGGTTCAACGCTGGAGCAGCGCGAACGACGCCCCCTGATTGTCCGTGACGACGGCCACCGTGCCGTACGAGGCGGAGAACGGGCCCGCCTGGACCCGGCCGCCGAGCCGGCCCACCGCGCCGAGCGCCGCCTCGCAGTCCTCGACGCCGAAGTGGACCAGGAAGTGCGGCGGCATCACCTCCGGGAAGACGTCGGCGACGGGCGCACGGCCGAAGTCGGGTTCCGCGCCGGGGCCGAAGAGGGCGTCGTGGAAGAGGTGGCCGTAGAAGGTGTTGGCGGCCTCGGTGTCGCGGGCGTACAGCTGCGCCCAGGCGAAGGCGCCGGGGAGGTGCCGGACGCCGAAGCCGGAGTGGCTGCCCGGCTGCCAGAGGCCGAAGACGGCGCCCTCGGTGTCGGCGGCGAGGGCCGCCGTACCCAGGCCGTCGACCGGGAAGGGGGGCATCACCAGCTGCCCGCCGGCCGACAGGATCCGCCGGGCGGTGGCCTCGGCGTCGGGGGTGGAGAAGTAGACCGTCCACACGGTGGGCATCCGGCCGTCCGTCTTGTGGGCGAGCGCGGCGACGGGCGCCCCGCCCAGCCGGGCCCACACGGAGGCGCCGTACGCCTGCTCGAAGGTCCATCCGAAGAGCTCGCCGTAGAACCGCCTGCCCGCGTCCACGTCGGGAAGCTGCGCGTCCACCCAGCACGGGACGCCCTCGGGGACGCCCCGGGCGCCACCCTCCATGTTCACCGATGCCCTGTTTTCGGCCATGCAGCCAAACTAACGGCGGTTCACGCAACGCGCAGACCAGGCACACCCTTCCCCGGACCTCCCCGCACCCCATTTGCAGTCGGCCGAATCGCGCTCCGATCACCCCTCGGTAAGCTGACGACATGACAGGACAAGTGCGTACCGTCGACGGCCGCGTGGCCGGTCGGCGCGGGCAGGCGACGCGGCAGAAGCTGCTGGACTGCCTCAGCGAGATGCTCAGCTCCTCTCCGTACCGGGACGTCAAGGTCATCGACGTGGCCCGGAAGGCGGGCACTTCGCCCGCGACCTTCTACCAGTACTTCCCGGACGTCGAGGGCGCCGTCCTGGAGATCGCCGAGCAAATGGCCGCCGAGGGCGCCGGGTTGACCGAGCTGCTCGAGGGCCGCTCGTGGGTCGGCAAGGCCGGCTGGCAGACGGCGCAGGAACTCGTCGACGGGTTCCTGGATTTCTGGAAGAAGAACGACGCGATCCTCCGCGTCGTCGACCTCGGCGCGGCCGAGGGCGACAAGCGCTTCTACAAACTCCGTATGAAGATCCTCAACTCGGTGAACAACTCCCTGGCGGACGCCGTCGCCGAGTTGCAGGCCAAGGGCAGGGTCGACAAGGACGTGAACCCGGCCGCGGTCGCCGGTTCGCTGGTCGCGATGCTCGCGGCGGTCGCCTCGCACCAGAAGGGCTTCCAGTCGTGGGGCGTCAAGCAGGCTGAACTCAAACCGAACCTGGCACTGTTGGTGCATCTGGGCATCACCGGCAAGAAGCCGACGAAGTAGCCCCCGCGCAGTTAACGCGCACCTTTTCCTCCACGGTCAAGTCCTGTCTGGCAGGCGGTGGTTCACTCATGTGAGCCACCGCCTGCCGTGCTATGCGGGCAGTGGCCGGTCCTTCACCACGTGCTTCATCACCAGCGTCGAGGTCAGCCGCTGCACACCCGGGAGGGTGGCGAGGCGCTCGTCGTACAGCCGCTGGAAGGCGGCGAGGTCGGCGGTGGCCACCCGCAGCAGGTAGTCCGGCTCCCCGAAGAGCCGCTGGGCGTCCAGCACGTGCTCCACCTCGCCCACCGCCCGCTCGAACTCGGCGACCGTGTCCCGGTCCTCCTGCCGCATCGAGACGAAGACCAGCGCCTCGAAGGTCAGCCCGACGGCCGCCGGCTCCACCACGGCCCGGTATCCGCTGATCGCCCCGGACCGCTCCAGCTCCCGCAGCCGCCGGTGGCAGGGCGAGACGCTCAGGCGCACCCGCGCGGCCAGCTCGGTCACGGTCAGCCGCCCGTCCTGCTGCAGTTCGGCAAGGATTTTCCGGTCCACGTCGTCCATGGGGAAAATCTTCCCCCGAACCCCCTCGTTTCAGGAAAAGAACGGTAACACTTTCGCCCACATCGCGCCTAATGTCCCCTTCATGGACTCGGGAACGCTGCTTTCATTCCTCGCCGTGGACCTGCTGCTGGTCTGCGTACCGGGCGCCGACTGGGCGTACGTGATCTCCGCCGGGCTGCGCGGCCGCTCGGTGGGCGCGGCGGTGGGCGGCCTGGTGAGCGGCTACGCCCTGCACACCGCACTGGCGGCGGCGGGCCTGGCGGTCCTGGTCGCGGGCTCGCCCGCCCTGCTCACGGGACTGACGGCGGCCGGGGCGGCGTATCTGGTCCGGCTGGGCTGGGGGGTGCTGCGCCGCCCCGGCGTACCGGTGGCGGGAGAGGCCTCGGCCGACGGCCGGGGCTTCCTGCGCGGCGCCACGATCAGCGGTCTGAACCCCAAGGGGCTGCTGCTGTACCTGTCCGTGCTGCCGCAGTTCCTGGCCGCCGGGGAGGACCGGCTGCCGGTCGCCGCCCAGACGGCCGTCCTCGGTCTGCTGCACATGGCGTGCTGCGCCGCCGTCTACCTGACGGTCGGCGTCCTGGCCCGCAGGCTCCTGGGCGCCCGCCCGGCGGCGGCCCGCGCGGTCACCCGCACCTCCGGCGCCGCGATGCTGGGCATCGGCGCGTTCCTGCTGATCCAGCGGGCGTTCTAAGGCCGGTCCTCACCTTCGCGCCGCCGCCCGAAGGGCGGCCGTGCGGCGGGGCGGGCCTCAGCTCCTCGGGGTGAGCCGGAAGACCCGGATCTCCCGTTCCACCCGCGCCTGGTACGTCGCGTACGGCGGCCAGAACGCCAGCAGTTCCTTCCAGACCGCCGCCCGCTCCTCCCCCTCCAGCAGCCGCGCGGTCACCGGGATGTCGGTGCCCTTCCAGCTGATCCCCGCCTCGGGGTGGGCGAGGAGGTTGGCGGTCCAGGCAGGATGACCCGGGCGGCCGAAGTTGGAGCCGACGAGGATCCAGCCGCGGCCGTCGGATGCGGGCATGCAGGCCAGTGGCGTGCGGCGCGGCCGCCCGCTCCTCGCACCGGTGCAGGTGAGGATCACCCCGGGCAGCATCCGGGCACTGAGCAGCACCTTTCCCCGGGTGAGCCGGTGGACGGCCCGGTCGAGGGCGGGAACGACGTGCGGGGCGACCTTCGCGAAGGTCCGCGTCGAGGACACCTTCTGCACCACCCGGAGACCGATCACACCGTCACCTCCGTACGCTCGAACAGCCCGGCCTCGTCGGCCGCGTGCGCGCGCAGCCGGTGCACGGGCCCGAACAGCAGCTCGTCGCCCGCGGCCCGCTTGAAGTACAGGTGCGCCTCGTGCTCCCAGGTGAAACCGATGCCGCCGTGCAGCTGGACGCCCTCGGCGGCGGCGAGGCGCAGCGCCTCCAGCGCCTGGGCGAGCGCGAGGCCGCCGACACGCTCCCCCCGGCCGGTCGCCCAGGCCGCGTAACAGGCGGCGGACCGTGCGGCCTGGACCCGGACGTACACATCGGCCAGCCGGTGCTGCACCGCCTGGAAGGACCCGATCGGCCGTCCGAACTGCTCCCGCTGCCGGAGGTGTTCGACGGTCCGCTCCAGCGCCCGGCCGGCGGCCCCGACGGCCTCGCAGGCGAGGAAGGCGGCGGCGAAGTCACCGGTGCGGGCCAGCGCCCCGGAGACGTCCGCGTCCTCGTGGCCCAGCAGCTCGGCCCGCACGTCCCGCAGCTGGACCCGGGCCTGCGGCCGGGTGGCGTCCAGCGCGGTCTGCCGCCCGCGCATGACCCCGGCGGCGTCCCCCGCCACCAGGAACAGCAGGGTCCGCGACCGTACGAACCCGCCGGTGTGCGCGGCGACGGCCAGCAGCCCGGCGCTGTGCCCGTCGAGCACCTGCGCGGCCTCCCCGTACAGCCGCCAGCCGCCCTCGGCCCGCCGGGCCTGCACGCCTCCGGCGCGGCCCCCGCCGGACCAGTCGCCGCCGCCCGGCCCGGTCAGGGCGAGGGCGGTGGCGAGGGCGGGTGCGGGGACGGCGAGGGCGGCGGTCAGGGTGCCGTCGGTGATGCGGGGGAGCAGACGGGCCCGCTGGGCGTCGGTGCCGAGGGCGAGGACGAGGGGCGCGGTCAGGACGGAGGTGGCGAGCAGCGGGGTCGGGGCGAGGGCCCGGCCGGTCTCCTCGGCGGCGAGGGCGAGGTCGGTGGGCGGGCAGCCGACACCGCCGTAGGCCTCCGGGAGGGCGAGGCCGGGCAGCCCGAGCTGTTCGGCGAGGGCGGCCCACAGGGCGGGGTCGTGTCCGGTGGGGGCGGCGAGGGCGGCCCTGAGTTCCTCGGGGCCGCAGCGTTTGTGGAGCAGTTCCCGCAGTGTGCGGCGGATCTCGTCCTGTTCGGCGGTGAAGCTGGCGTCCATGGCACTTCCCTCCGGATCTGACGGTCCGTCATATTAGGAGTCCGACAGTGAGATGCCCAGAGGGAGGTGGTCCTTCGTGACTGCGGGGAGCCGGAAGGTGGCGGTGGTGGGTGTCGCGCTCTCCGACTGCGGCCGGGTGGACGACGCGACCCCCTACGCCCTGCACGCCCAGGCGGCCCGCCGGGCGCTCGCGGACGCGGGGCTGGACCGGTCGAGGGTGGACGGTTTCGCGTCCGCCGGGCTCGGCACCCTCGCCCCCGTCGAGGTCGCGGACTATCTGGGCCTGCGCCCCACCTGGGTCGACTCCACCTCCGTCGGCGGCTCGACCTGGGAGGTGATGGCCGCGCACGCGGCCGACGCGATCGCCGCCGGCCGTGCGCACGCCGTGCTGCTGGTCTACGGCTCCACGGCCCGCGCCGACATCCGGGCCGGCCGCCGCACCGGCACCTTCGCCTTCGGCGCGCGCGGCCCGCTCCAGTTCGAGGCGCCCTACGGCCACACCCTGATCGCCAAGTACGCGATGGCCGCCCGCCGCCACATGCTCCAGTACGGCACGACGATCGAGCAGCTGGCGGAGATCGCGGTGCAGGCGAGGGCGAACGCGGCGCTGAACCCGGAGGCGATGTTCCGCGCCCCCATCACCGTCGACGACGTCCTGTCCGGCCCGGTGATCGCCGACCCGTTCACCAAGCTCCACTGCTGCATCCGCTCGGACGGCGGCGCGGCGGTGCTGCTGGCGGCCGAGGAGTACGTACGGGACTGCCGCACCGCCCCGGTGTGGATCCTCGGCACCGGTGAGCACGTCTCGCACGCGAGCCTGTCGGAGTGGGAGGACTTCACCGTGTCCCCGGCGGCGGTCAGCGGGCGGCTGGCGTTCGAGCGGGCGGGGGTGCGGCCGGAGGAGATGGACTTCGCCGAGATCTACGACGCGTTCACCTGCATGACGCTGGTGACCCTGGAGGACCTGGGCTTCTGCGCGAAGGGCGAGGGCGGGGCGTTCGTGGAGAAGGGGCGGCTGCGGATCGGCGGGGAGCTGCCGGTGAACACCGACGGCGGCGGGCTGTCCGCCCAGCACCCCGGAATGCGGGGGCTGTTCCTGCTGGTGGAGGCGGTACGGCAGCTGCGGGGCGAGGCGGGGGCACGGCAGGTGCGCACGGGGGACGGGGAGGTGCCGCGTCTCGGGGTGGCCTCCGGCACGGGCGGGTGGTTCTGCTCCTCGGGGACGGTGGTGCTGGGGCGGTGAGACGGCCGGTGAACCCGGAGGGGCCCGCGGCCGTATGCAGTCACGGCAACCTTCGGGGGCTCGGTGGCGACCGGTGAGGCGGACGCTCCCCGCACCGGAGCCCCGCCCGACCGAAGGACTCAGCTGTGGAACCCCCTTCGCACCGCCGCTCCCGCCCCCGGCGACATCCCGCGCTCGCCCCCGCCGTCGCCGTGGCGGCCGTGGCGCTCGTCGTCTCCCTCGTGATGGCCCTCCGCCCCGACGGCGGATCCCACGACGGGCCGCACGCGGTCACGCCCGTGGCGGGCGCCCGGCCCGGCGGCTCCCCGACGGAGACGGAGCCGGCGCGGTCGCCGACGCCGTCCACGGCGTCCCCGACTCCCCGGGCGAGCGAACCGTCCACCGGCTCGGCAGGCCCGGACGCCTCCGCGTCCAGGCGTCCCCCGGCCACGCCCACCACCTCGACCCGCGCCTCCACCGGCACGTCCCTGGCCGGCCGGATCCGTCCCGGAACCACCTACCAGGGCGTCGCCACCTCCTACGACGTCGGGAACGGCGACGGCGCCTGCTCCTACGGCCCGACCTCCGACGTCATGACCGCGGCGATGAACACCGCCGACTACGAGACGTCGAAGGCGTGCGGCGCGTACGTGGCCGTCCACGCGGGCGGCAAGTCCCTCACGGTCCGCATCACCAACGAGTGCCCGGCACCCTGCCAGGCCGGCCAGCTCGACCTCAGCCAACAGGCCTTCGCCAAGCTCGCCCCCCTCTCGGCCGGCCGCATCGCCATCACCTGGAACCTGCTGAGCCCGGCCACCTCCAACACCCTCTCGATCCGCTACAAGACCGGCTCCAGCCAGTACTGGTGCGGCATCCAGGCCATCGGCCACCGCAATCCGCTGGCCCGTCTGGAGGTCCGTACGAGCGGCGGCTGGGTCCGGCTGGCGCGCACCGAGTACAACTACTTCCTCTCCGAGCAGGGCAGCGGATGCGGGAGCGCGATCAGGCTCACCGACATCCACGGCGAGCAGCTGACCGTCGAGGGCATCGCCGTGCGGCCCGACGCCGTCCAGGCGACCGGGGTCCAGTTCGCCCGGCACTGACCGGATGACCGGATACTCGGGACATGGCTACGGATCTTCATGAGCTGCTGCGGTCACTGCGGGTGTGGGACCCGGAGGTGACCGGACTGCCGCCCTTCGACACCGCGCGGGCGCCGGGCGATCCCGTGGACCTCTTCACGGCCTGGTTCGCCGAGGCGGTGGCGGCGGGCGAGCGTGAGCCGCACACCATGACCCTCGCGACCGCCGGCGAGGACGGCCTCCCGGACGCCCGGATCGTCATCCTGCACGGCGCCGACGCGACCGGCTGGGCCTTCGCCACCCACGCGACCAGCCGCAAGGGCCGCCAGCTCGCCGCCCGCCCGTACGCGGCCCTCACCTTCTACTGGCCCCGGCTCGGCCGCCAGGTCCGCGTCCGCGGCCCCGTCACCTCCGCCCCCTCCGAGGAGTCCCAGGCCGACCTGCACGCCCGCTCGACGGGCGCCCTGGCCGCCGCGCTGACGGGCCGCCAGAGCGAGGCCCTGACCTCGCCGGAGGAACTGGCGCGGGTCTCCCAGGAGGCCTGGGACGAGGCCCGCAGGAACCCGACCGCGCCGTCCCCGACCTGGACCCTGTACCGGCTGCGCCCGGACGAGGTGGAGTTCTTCCAGGGCGACGAGAGGCGCCGCCACGTCCGCCTGCGCTACCGGCGCACGGCGTCCGACTGGGAGCGGGGTCTGCTGTGGCCCTGACGGGCGCCGGACGAGAGTTGTCTCCTCCCCCGGATCACGGCGGCTCACCGCCCTGCCCCGGGAGAGGACAGGGCGGGCCCCGTCCCCCTACGCGAAGCCGTACACCGCGAAGTCGGTCACCGGGCGGTAGCCGATGCGCTGGTAGAGGCCGTTGCTGGTGGGGTTCGCCAGGTCGGTGAAGAGCAGGACCTCGGCTGCTCCCGAGGCGCGGGCGGTGCGGCCGGCCTCGGCGGTCGCCGCGCCCGCGTAGCCCCGGCCGCGCAGGTGGGCCGGGGTGTAGACGGTCGTGACGCGCACCTGGCCGGCCACCTCCGGTGTGACGGCGGCCAGGGAGACGGGGGTGCCGTCGGGTGTCTCCCACAGGATGACCCCGCCCTGGGCGATACGGGAGTCGGCCCAGGCCCCGCTGTCCTGGTGGCCGCGCTCGCCGATGCTCGCGCCGAACTCCTCGAACCAGCGCGCCACCTGGGCGCGGTCGGCGGGCCCGGCAATCCGCGGGGCGCCCTCGGGGGCGGGCTCGGGCCCGGTCGACTCGCCCAGCCGGTAGAGGCGCTGGCGCCACCGGAGCGAGGCCTCCGCGCCGGTGTGCCGCTGCCACGCGTCCACGAAGGCGGCGGCCGTGTCGCGTTCGGCCGAGACGCCGGGCAGGCGGTGTCCGGCGGAGGCCAGCCGGGCGGCGAGGGCGTCGGACTGCTCGCCGGTGAGGGGCGTGAGGTTGATCCAGTACGGCGGGGTGCGCAGGAGCGCCGCGGTGACCTGGCCGTCCGTCTCCAGCACACCGAAGAGGGGGTCCTCCTCGCTGTAGGCGTGCACGCCCCCGCGGCGCAGACCGTCGAGCACGGTCAGCAGCACGGTGTGCGTCGCGGGCCGGGCGGTGAGGAAGTCACCGGCGCGCTGGAGGAAGGCGTCGAGATCGTGGGTCAGGTGCCAGTCGTCCGGTCGCATGCCCGCATGGTCGCGCAGCCGCAGGTCACAGCGCCCCCGATTTACGGTGCCTCGCCCCGGCCCGCGGTGCCCTCCCGGCCGGGTCACAGCGGCCTCTCACCACTCCCGGCCCGCACCCCCACACCACCCCGGCCCACGACACCCCCGGGTCACAGCGGCCTCTCACCACTCCCGGCCCGCACCCCCACACCACCCCGGCCCACGACACCCCCGCACCGGCCCGGCCCCCGGCACCCCCGGGTCACAGCGGCCTCTCACCGTTCCCGGCCCGCGGTGCCCTCCCAGCCCGGTTCACGGCGCCTTCGGCTCCGGGTCCGTCGCGAGGCGGCCGTGGCGGTGGACGTCTCGGAAGGCGTCCCTGCGATCCGCCTCCCACATCGCCCCGCGCAGGGTCCCCTCGTACAGGAATCCGCACCGCTCGGCGACCCGGCAGGAGACCTCGTGGCCGAGGGCGTGGCCGAGTTCCAGCCGGTGCAGTCCGACCTCGTCGAACGCCCAGCGGGCGGCGAGCAGCAGACAGCGGGTGGCCACGTGCCGGCCGCGTGCCTCGGGCAGTACCCAGTAGCCGATGACGCCGTTGCTCAGGATCCGGTCGATCGCGTTGACGGAGACCTGTCCGAGGATCGTCCCGTCGGCGGCGTCGGTGACGCAGAACGTCATGGCGAGCCCGGCGTCCACGTCCGCGGCCTTGGCCTCCAGCGACGCGCGGGCACCGGCGGTGTCGACGATCGTGCGCAGCGGGGTGTTCCAGCGCCGGAATTCGGGGTCGAGGTGCCCGCGCAGCCATGCGTCCGCATCGGTGGCGGACGCCGGGTCCCAGCGCCGCAGGGCGAGGCCGTACCCCTCGAGAACATCGGTCATCCGGCCATTCAACACCTCCGGCCCCGGTCGCGCCCCGCCCCTTCGGAGCACGGCCGGGAGGCAGACTTCCGGCGTCCCGCGAACCGCTCGAGGGCGACGGGCTGGTGCGCACATGGCCGACGCCGATTCCCTGCGCACCACCCGGGAGGCCTACGACGCCATCGCCCCCGTCTACGCGAGATGTTCGGCGACTCGCTGCGCGACAGACCGCTGGAGCGCGGGATCCTGGGCGCGTCCGCCGAGCTCGTACGGGCGGGCGGTGGCGGCCCGGTCGCGGATCCGGGGTGCGGGCCGGCCATGTGACGGCGTATCTCGACGGGTTGGGGCCGAAGGCCTTCGGCGTCGACGCCTCCCCCGCGATGATCGCGCCGGCCCGGGAGGCGTATCCGGGCCTGCGGTTCGAGGGGGGATCGACGGCCGTACCGGACATCGCGGACGGCGAGCCGGGCGGTGTGCTCTCCCGCTTCTCCCTCATCCCCACCCCGCCGCACGGACTCCCCGCCGTGGTGGCGGAGTTCCACCGGGTCCTGGCCCCCGGCGGCCACCTGCTGCTCGGCTTCCCGGCCGCCGACGGTCCTTCCTTCCCCACGCGGGCCTACGACCACAAGGGGGCGACGGCCTGCCGGTGGAAGCCGGACCGCCTCTCCGGGATCCTGCGGGCGTCGGGACTGGCCGAGACGGCCCCGGTGGTCCGCGAGCCCGAGCCGGCCGGCCAGCGGCAGTTCCGCGAGGTGCGGCTGCTCGCCCGCAGGGCCTGAGCCCTTCACGCCCTCCGGAACACCGGCACGCCCTCCCGGAAGTCCACCATCAGCGCCATCCCGGCCGACAGGCCCTCCGGAACCCCCGCCCCCACCAGCTCGGTGGACATCCGGGGGCCCTCCGCCAGTTCGACGACCGCCGCGACGTACGGAGTCCGCTCGCCGAACGGCGGCAGATCGTTGCGGTGGACGACGGACCAGGTGTAGAGGGTCGCCCGGCCGCCGGCGTCCTCCCAGGTCACGTCCTCGCTCCAGCAGTGCGGGCAGAACTCGCGGGGGTAGTGGTGGGCCCGTGCGCAGGCCCGGCAGCGCCGGATGAGCAGCCGGCCCCCGGCGGCGGCGTCCCAGTACACGCGCGTGAAGGCGTCGGCCTCGGGGCGGTCGTACCGGACGGGCTCGGGGAGGTCGTACCGGACGGCCTCGGGGCGGGCGCTCACGGGAAGAGTCCCAGCGCGCTGTCCACCGACCACGTCTGCCAGGCCATGCCGCCCAGCGCCACCACCGAGATCAGCGCCATCATGCCGTTCTGCCCCTGCTCGGCCCAGTCGTGGATCATGAGGACCAGGTAGACCAGGTTGAGCAGCAGCCCGCCGGCCAGCGCGACCGGGGTCAGGAAGCCCGCGATCAGCCCCAGTCCCAGGGCCAGTTCCGCGTACACGACGACGTACGCCATCACGCGCGGGCGCGGCTTCACGACGACCTCGAAGCCGGAACGTACGGCGTTCCAGCGGTGCTTGGCGGCCACGTCCGCCGCCCAGGCGATGCCGGAGCCCTCGAACCAGCTCTTCTTCTCCTTGTGCCGCCAGCTCTCCAGCCACCACAGCCCGAGCCCGACCCGCAGCACCGCCAGCCACTGAGCACCGTCGAGCCAGATCGCATCCATGGATCTGACGGTACGTCAGATCCATGGATCCGGGAACCCCGTGTATTTCCGATGAGAGAACCCTGTGCGCCCGCCATGAAGCTGTGGGTCCTCCATGAATGACCCCGGATTGTTGGCAATTTTGTCCACGAGTTCGTTAGGTTCACAGACGCAACCCGAAGAAGCGAGGGAGTCGAACCGTGAAGCACAGGGCAATCAAGCGCAGGTCGGTCGTCATGGGCATCGGCGCGACCGCCGGCGTGGCGGCGGTGGGCGGCATCGCCCTGAACGCGCGGGCCTCCGAGGGCTCCTCGTCGTCCTCGGCCTCCTCGGACTCGCTGGTCTTCGACCCGGACGCCTACAGCAAGCTGACGACGACCGTCACGGACACCGACGGCGACGAGCACTCGGTGACGTACCACTTCTGGAAGGCGATCACCTACGTCGCCAACCCGGTCGACGAGAAGTACCAGAGCCTGAACGTCAGCGTCCCGGTCGAGATCGACGGCACGGCGGTCGACGCGAGCGACGCACCGATCCTGTTCGCGAACTCCGTCGGCGGTTACATGCCCTCGTCCGTGGCCGACGCCACCGGGATCGGCGCGTCCGGCGGCATCGTCGGCCCCGGCGGCGGCGCACCCGGCGGGACCGCCTCCGCCAGTGCCGCGCCCAGCGCCTCGGCCGACGCCTCCGCGGCCCCCAACGCCAACGGCAACACCAACAACACCGGCGGCGCCCTGAACACCAACCAGCTGCTGGCCCTGGCCGCCGGATACGTCGTCGTCGAGCCGGGCGCCCGCGGCCGTACGCTCAAGAACTCCGACGGCGAGTACTACGGCGTCGCCCCCGCCGCGATCGTCGATCTCAAGGCGGCCGTGCGGTACATCCGGTCCAACAAGGGCCGCATCCCCGGCAACACCGACCGGATCGTCTCCGCGGGCACCAGCGCGGGCGGCGCCCTGTCCTCCCTGCTCGGCGCCTCCGGCGACAGCAAGCTGTACGACACGTACCTGAAGGAACTGGGCGCCGCCGACGCCTCCGACGCGATCTTCGCGACCGGCGCCTGGTGCCCGATCACCGACCTGGAGCACGCCGACGGCGCCTACGAGTGGAACTGGGGCGCCAACCCCCTCAGCTCCGGCTCGAAGGCCGACCAGACGGTGTCCAAGGAGCTGCGGTCGCAGTTCGCCGAGTACCAGGCGGGCCTGCGGCTCAAGGGTCTCGACGGCACCCGGCTGACCGCCCGCAATTACGACGAGTACCTGGTCAGGCAGTACCTGGAGCCGTCCGCCACGACCTACCTCGCGGCCCTGTCGGACTCCGACCGCGCGGCCTATCTCGCCGCCAACACCTTCATCACCTGGAAGAACGGCAAGGCCACCTTCTCCTGGGACGACTTCCTCACCCACGTCGGCGCCCGCAAGAAGAGCGCCCCGTCGTTCGACGCCTTCGACCTGTCGACGGGCGAGAACAACGAGTTCGGCTCGGGCACGACCCAGGCCCGCCACTTCACGGCGTACGGCCAGAAGAACGACACCACCGGGCTCACCGCCAAGCGTCTCGACAGCGACATCCCGGAACTGCTGCGGCTGATGAACCCCATGTACTTCCTCGTCGACAAGCCCAACCAGGCCCGCACCAAGCACTGGTGGATCCGGCTCGGCACCAACGACTCGGACACCTCGCACACGGTCTCCGCCAACCTCGCCGCCGCCGCGCACACCCTCGGCGACGACGTCAACCACCTCTACTACTGGGACGAGGGCCACGGCGCCAACACCGACCCGGGCGACTTCATCACATGGATCGCGAAGGTGACCGGCCACAGGAGCAAGGTCAAGAAGTAGCGGTTCCCCGGTCTCCCGGCGCCCCCCCCCGGGAGGCATCCTGGACGCGGCGGCGTCCGCTTCCCGTCATAGCTGCCGGCGCCGGCCGCCCGCGACGCCTGGCCCAAGCGCACCTGGGCCAGGCGTCGCCCCCTTTCCGGGACCCGGCCCTCCCGTCCCGTCTTCTCCACGACCAGGTGAAGTACGTCACCGGTCCCACCCGTCTCTCCCCCAAGCGTGATCGATCCGCAACCAATTCCGGTCTTGACCGAGACCCATCAATCGCGCGCGTGATTACGCTCGCGCTCATGGAAGACTCCGCACCGCCCGCCCTCACCACCGCGAACCCCGCCGACCGCCCCGTCTACGTCATCGGCGGCGGCCCCGGCGGACTCGCCGCCGCGTACGCCCTGCGCGCCCGGGGGATACGCGCCGTCGTCGTGGAGAAGGCCGACCGGGTCGGTGCGTCCTGGCAGCGCCATTACGACCGGCTGCATCTGCACACCACCCGCCGCCTCTCCGCCCTGCCGGGGCTGAAGATCCCCCGCCGCTTCGGCCGCTGGGTCGGCCGCGACGACGTGGTGCGGTACCTGGAGAAGTACGCCGAGGTCCATGAGCTGGAGATCGTCACCGGAGTCGAGGTCTCCCGGATCGAGCGCACCCCCGACGGCACCGGCTGGCTGCTGCACGCCACCGGCGGCCGCGAACTGACCGGCTCGGCCGTCGTCGTCGCCACCGGCTACAACCACACCCCGTCCCTGCCCGACTGGCCCGGCCGCGACACGTTCACCGGGGAACTCGCGCACGCCTGCGCCTACCGCAACGGCACGCCGTACGCCGGCCGTGACGTCCTCGTCGTCGGCGTCGGCAACACCGGCGCGGAGATCGCCGTCGACCTGGTGGAGAGCGGGGCCGGGCGGGTGCGGCTGTCGGTGCGCACCGTCCCGCACATCGTGCGCCGCTCGACCGCCGGCTGGCCCGCCCAGTACAGCGGCATCCTCGTCCGCCGCCTGCCCGTCCCCCTCGTCGACCGGATCTGCCGGGTGATGGCCCGGGCGAGCATCCCCGACCTGTCCTCGCACGGACTGCCGCGTCCCGACACCGGGCTCTACACCCGGGCCAGACAGGGCGCGATCCCGGTGCAGGACGTCGGTCTGATCGACGCGGTCCGAGGGGGCCGGGTCGAGATCGTGGCCGCCGTCGAGGGCTTCGAGGACGGCGGCAAGGTCGTCCTCGCCGACGGCACCCGGATCTCCCCGGACGCCGTCGTCGCCGCCACCGGCTATGTCCGCGCCCTGGAGGGCCTGGTCGGCCACCTCGACGTCCTCGACGAACGCGGCCACCCCCTCGCCCACGGCCCGCGCACCCCGAAGAACGCGCCCGGCCTGTACTTCACCGGCTTCACCACCCCCATCAGCGGCACCCTGCGCGAACTGTCGATCGACGCGCAGCGCATCGCGAAGGCCGTGGGCCGCCACCTCCGGTAGATCCCCAACTCCTTTCATTTCACTGCCTGTTACACGTGTGCCAGATGTGACGAGGGCGTTGTCGCGCGCCCTCGCGCGGAGCCAGAATGTGAGCCCTGTTCACCTTTCCCGCTCCGCCCCCTCGCTACGGAGGACGCACGTGGCAAGTGAAAGACAACTCCCCCGCCGCTCCGGCGACGGCATCTCCCGCCGCTCCCTGCTCGGCCGCGGCGCCGCGGTGGCCGCCGGCGCGACCGCCCTCACCGCGGCCGCCGCCGGTACGGCGTCCGCGGCGGCCACCCGGGACGTGGACGTCGCGATCGTGGGCGCCGGTCTCGCCGGCCTCACCGCGGCCCGCGACCTGGTGGCGGCCGGCCGGACCGTCGCCGTCCTGGAGGCCCGCGACCGCGTGGGCGGCCGGGTCCTCAACGTGTCCCTGGCGGGCGGCGGGGTCACCGAGGGCGGCGGCGAGTTCATCGGCCCCACCCAGGACCGCATCAAGGCCCTCGCCGACTCGCTCGGCGTGCAGACCTTCGCCACCTACAACACCGGCGACAACCTCCTCTACAAGGACGGCAAGAAGACCCCGTACGCCACCGACGGCATCCTCGGCTCGGTCCCGCCGATCGACGCGGCCGGGCTCGCCAACGCCGCGATCGTGCAGGCCTCGCTGGACGACATGGCCAAGACGATCCCGGTGGACGCCCCCTGGACCGCCGCGAAGGCCCAGGAATGGGACCGGCAGACCTTCGAGACCTGGCTGCGCGCCAACGCCGTCGTCCCGTCGGCCAAGTTCCTCCTGGACGTGGCCTGCACCTCGATCTTCTCGGCCGAACCCCGTGAGCTCTCCCTCCTGTTCGTCCTCTTCTACATCGCCGCCGCCGGCAACGAGTCCACCGTCGGCACCCTGGAGCGCCTCACCGAGACCGCCGGCGGCGCCCAGGAACTGCGCTTCGTCGGCGGCTCCCAGCTGGTACCGATCAAACTCGCGGCCACACTGGGCGACCGGGTGGTGCTGAACGCCCCGGTGCGCACGATCACCCGGTCGGGCGGCACGTACGTCGTGACGGCCGACGGCATCACCGTCACCGCCAGGAAGGTCGTCGTCGCCGTACCCCCGCCGCTCGCCGCCCGCATCACCTACGACCCGCTCCTCCCGGCCGGCCGCGACCAGCTCACCCAGCGCCTGCCGATGGCCTCGGTCGGCAAGGCGATCGCGATCTACGACACCCCCTTCTGGCGCGCCGACGGCCTCAACGGCCAGGTCGTCAGCGACACCGGCGTGGTCAGCTCCACCTTCGACAACTCCCCGCCCGACGCCTCCTACGGCGCGCTGATGGGCTTCATCGAGGCCGACGAGGCCCGGGCGCTGGACGCCGCGAGCGAGGCGGAGGTCAGGGCGGCCGTCCTGAAGGACTACGTGACGTACTTCGGCGAGAAAGCGGCCTCCCCCACCTCCTTCGTCCTGCAACGCTGGAACAACGAGGCCTACACCCGCGGCGGCCCCGTCTCCATCGCCGCGCCCGGCGTCCTGACCCAGTACGGCCCCGCCCTGCGCCGGCCGGTGGGCGGCATCCACTGGGCCGGGACGGAGACCTCCACCCACTGGATGGGCTTCATGGACGGCGCGGTGCGGTCGGGCGAGCGGGTGGCGCGGGAGGTCCTGTCGGTCCTGTAACCGTCCTTTTCCCGCTGCACGCCCATTCCTGACAACCCGTCAGCTATGTAATCTGACAGAGCGTCAGTTACTTGGCAGTCACACAGGAGCGGGCGGACCGATGCTTGGATCAACCCACGGCACCCTCACCACCGACTCCCGCCGGGCCCGGGTCATCGCGTGCGGTGAGCAGCCCGGACCCGTCGTCCACGGCCGGCCGGCCGACGTCGACGACCTCGACGTCAGCGGCCGGCCGTTGTATGCGACCATCCCCGATCTGGACCGGTTCTTCCGGCCCGAGTCGGTGGCGGTCGTCGGCGCCTCGGACGCCGAGGGACGCCCGAACACCGGTGTCACCCGGCAACTGGTGGACTGGGCCGAGCGGGTGGGGGCGCGGCTGCACCCCGTGCACCCCACCCGCGAGTCCGTCTTCGGCATCCCCTGTGCCGCCTCGGTCGCCGAGCTGCCGGACCAGGTCGACCTGGCCGTGCTCCTGGTCGCCGAGCCGCTGCCCGTGATCGAGCAACTGGCCGAGACGAAGGTCAGGTTCGCGGTCGTCTTCGCCTCCGGATTCGCGGAGACCGGCGAGGAGGGCGCCGCCGCGCAGGCCCGCCTCACCGCGGCCGTACAACGCTCGGGCATGCGCCTGCTGGGGCCCAACACCAACCTCAACGCCTTCGAGCGGTTCCGTGACGACCTCACCGGCCCGTCCATCGCGCTGATCACCCAGTCCGGCCATCAGGGCCGCCCGGTCTTCGCCCTCCAGGAACTGGGCATCCGGCTCTCGCACTGGGCGCCGACCGGCAACGAGGCCGACCTGGAGACCGCCGACTTCCTGTCCTACTTCGCCGAGCGCCCCGAGGTCGGCGCCATCGCCTGCTACGTGGAGGGCCTCAAGGACGGCCGCGCCTTCCTTCTCGCCGCCGACCGGGCGGCCCGGCGCGGGGTCCCGGTGGTCGCCGTGAAGGTGGGCCGCACCGAGACCGGCGCCCGCACCGCCGCCTCCCACACCGGCAAGCTGACCGGCGCGGACGAGGTGGTGGACGCGGCGATGCGGCAGTACGGCGTGATCCGCGTCGACGGTCTGGACGAACTGCAGGACACCGCGGCCCTGCTGGCCCGCGCCCGCCCGCCGAGAGCGGACGGTGTCGTCGTCTACTCGATCTCGGGCGGCACCGGCGCCCACGCGGCCGACCTGGCCACGGCGGCGGGCCTGCGCCTGCCCGCCCTCTCGTCCGCCAAGCAGGCCGAGCTGCACCAGTGGATCCCCGAGTACCTGAGCGTCGCCAACCCGGTCGACAGCGGCGGGCACCCGGTGGGCGACCGGCGCGGCCGGAAGATCATCGAAGCGATCCTCGACGACCCCGAGGTGGGGGTGCTGATCTGCCCCGTCACGGGTCCCTTCCCGCCGCTGAGCGATCGTCTGGTGCAGGACCTGGTGGACGCGGCGGAACAGACGGACAAGCTGGTGTGCGTGGTGTGGGGCTCGCCGGTGGGCACCGAGGCGGCCTACCGCGAGGTGCTGCTGGGGTCCTCCCGGGTCGCGACCTTCCGCACCCTCGGCAACTGCGTCACGGCGGTCCGCTCCTTCCTCGACCACCACCGCTTCGTGAGCGACTACCGCTCGCCCTTCGACCAGGCCCCGCGCACCCCGTCCCCGTCCTTCCGCAAGGCGCAGCTGCTGATGCGCCCGGGCTGGCAGCTGAGCGAGCACGCGGCGAAGCAACTGCTGCGGGCGTACGGCATCCGGGTCCCGCGCGAGCAGCTGGTGACCAGTGCGGCGGCGGCGGTACGGGCGGCGGGGCTGGTCGGCTACCCGGTGGTGATGAAGGCGTCCGGCGCGCAGATCGCCCACAAGACCGAACTGGGCCTGGTGAAGATCGGCCTGACCTCGGCGAGCCAGGTCCGCGACGCCTACCGTGAACTGACCGACATCGCCCGCTACGAGGGCGTCGCGCTGGACGGCGTCCTGGTCTGCCAGATGGTCGAGCGGGGAGTGGAGATGGTGGTCGGGATGACCCACGACGACCTCTTCGGCCCGACGGTGACGGTCGGCCTCGGCGGGGTCCTGGTGGAGGTGCTGCGCGACGCCGCCGTGCGCGTGCCCCCCTTCGGGGAGGACCAGGCCCGCGGCATGCTCGCCGAACTGCGCGGGAGGGCCCTGCTGGACGGCGTCCGGGGACGCCCTCCCGCCGATGTGGACGCTCTCGTCGAGGTGGTCCTTCGGGTCCAGCGCATGGCGCTGGAGCTGGGCGGGGACCTGGCCGAGCTCGACATCAACCCGCTGGTGGTGCTGCCCTGGGGGCAGGGAGCGGTGGCGCTGGACGCGTTGGCGGTGTGTCGCTGAGATGCATGAGACGAACATGCCCGATTCCCCCCGTGAGTCGATGACTGCCGGAACGCCCCGAGTGACCGGAACCACCGGTGAGCCGGAAACATCCCCTGAGTCATGGATACGGCACGCCACTGACCATCACGTCTCGACCGTCATCCTCAACCGCCCCGAAACCCTCAACGCCCTCACCCCTGACCAGCGAGAACGCCTGATCCGACTTTTCTCCGAGGCCTCCGCCGACCCCGCCGTCCGGGCCGTCGTCCTCACCGGCACCGGCCGCGGTTTCTGCGCGGGAGCGGATCTGCGGGGCGGGGCGCCGACGGGCGACCGGGTGGCCGGCGACGTGGCCCGCACCCTGCGGGAGGGCGCCCAGCGCCTGATCGCCGCCGTCCTGGACTGCGAGAAGCCGGTGATAGCGGCGGTGAACGGCACGGCGGCGGGTCTCGGCGCGCACCTGGCGTTCGCCTGCGATCTGGTCCTGGCCGCCGAGTCGGCGCGGTTCATCGAGGTGTTCGTCCGCCGCGGCCTGGTCCCCGACGGGGGCGGCGCCTACCTCCTCCCCCGCCTGATCGGTCCCCGGCGCGCCAAGGAGCTGATGTTCCTCGGCGACGCGCTCACCGCGCCGGACGCCGAACGCCTCGGCCTGGTCAACCGGGTGGTCCCGGACGGTGAGCTGGAGAAGACGGCCCGTGCGTGGGCGGACCGCCTGGCCCACGGCCCCACCCGCGCCCTGGCCCTCACCAAACAGCTGGTCAACGCCTCCCTCGACGCCGACCGCAGCACGGCCTTCGCCGCCGAGGCCGCCGCCCAGGAGATCAACATGACGACGGCCGACGCGAAGGAAGGAGTGGCGAGCTTCGTGGAGCGGCGGGCGGCCGAGTTCAGGGGCCGGTGACGGTCAGCCGCCGGCCGGCTCGAGAATCCGCAGATCCTGCGCGTCCGGGTCCCCGAGGAACCTGAACAGTTCGGGCGCGCGGTCGGTCCCGCCCACCGACCAGGTCACCTCGTCCCCGCAGGTACTGCCGGTGCCGCTGCCCGAATCGAGGCGCACGACGACGCCGTCCCACGCCCCCGGCCCCTCCTCGAAGACCCAGGTGCCGGTGCCGTCGCACGTCACGGGCTTCTCCCCGAACCCGGCCTCCGCCGGCATCCGGACCACCTCGGCCCGCCCACCCTGCGCCAGCCTCAGCTCCGATCCGCTCCCGCCGCGCCAGACACCGGCGACCTCGTCGGCCGCCAGCCGGGGAGGCTCGTACTCCTCGATCAGTCCCGCGGCGGTGGCCAGCGTCCCGGCCGTGAAGGCGAGGACGAACAGGGCGGCCGAACCGGCGGCCGCGCGCCACCAGACACTCCAGGCACCCCACGACCGCCGCCGCACGTAGGCCGTCGCGAGGACGGGCAGGACGGCGAGCGCCGCGAGGACGAGGACCGTGGTACCGAACGGCAGGCCCCACAGGACGGCGGCCACCGCGCCCCATCCGGCCCCGACCAGCACCGTGGCGGCCAGATGCCGTACCCAGCGCGGCCACCGGAGCCGGCCGTGCGTGAGCCCGGCGAGGGCGGCACCCGGCAGGGTCTGGGTCCAGGCGTGCAGCAGGCCCAGCACCGGCAGGTACACGGGCGCGAAGAGGAACACGAAGAGCAGCGCGAGGGAACTGGGGGAGCGGCCGTACGGGTCGGTGGCCAGATCGTGTTCCCACCAGAGCGCCCACGCCGCCGGAAGCTGCGCCGCGCCGACCGCGACCGCCGTCGCGACCCTGCCGTCGGCTCGCTTCGGCCCCTTCCCCTGGCCCGTCTCAGGGCCCTTCTCCGGGCGCTTCTCCGGGCCCGTCTCCGGGCCCGTCCCCCGGCCGCTCGCCGGGTCTCTCTTCGTGCGCATGTCACCACCCCCAGGCGGCAGGGTACGCGCGCACGTCACGGGGCCTCACACCGCCGCACCCCTTCCTATCTGACACCCCGTCAGCTTCAATGAGGACATGATGGGACACGCGGGGATGGCGGCCGCCGCCGTCCGTTATCTGCGGGCCGGGCCGGTCGAGCCGCTGCCCCGCCCCGAACTGCGCTGCGTCCGCGAGGACGAACGGGCGCCGGTGGATCCGGGCGAGTTCCGGCGGGTGCTGGGGAACTTCGCGTCCGGCGTGACCGTGATCACGGCACCCGGCGAGGCTCCCGGCGACGCCCCCGCCGGCTTCGCCTGCCAGTCCTTCTCGTCCCTCTCCCTCGACCCGCCCCTGGTCGCCTTCATGGTCGGCCGTACCTCCACGACCTGGCCGCGCATCGCCCGGGCGGGCGTGTTCTGCGTCAACGTGCTGAGCGCGGGCCAGGCCGCCCTGTGCCGTTCCTTCGCGAGGAGCGGCACGGACAAGTTCGCGGGTGTCGACCACGACGAGGCACCGGTCTCCGCCTCTCCCCGTCTCGCCGGCACGCTCGCGTGGATCGACTGCACGATCCACGCGGTGCACACGGGCGGCGACCACCTCATCGTCGTGGGACGGGTGGACGCCCTGGGAACGCCGGCCGGGGACGAGCCGCCCCTGCTGTTCCACCAGGGCCGGTTCCTCTGACCGGTGCCGGCGACGCGTGCGCGCCGGCCGCTCGTTCAGGCCACCGCCGGCATCGGTGCCGGTACCGGCGGCCGGCGCCGGATCACCAGCGCCATCAGGGCCGCCGCCGCGCACAGCGCCCCGGACGCGTACCAGACCACGTCGTAGGAGCCGAAGGTGTCCCGGGCGACGCCGCCGAGGAAGGCGACCAGGGCCGCGCCCACCTGATGGGAGGCCAGCACCCAGCCGAAGACGATGGCGCTGTCGTCGCCGTACTGCTCGCGGCACAGGGCGAGGGTGGGCGGGACGGTGGCCACCCAGTCGAGGCCGTAGAAGACGATGAAGAAGATCATCGGGGGATGGACCGAGGGCGCCAGCAGCATCGGGAGGAACAGGAGCGAGACGCCCCGCAGCGCGTAGTACACCGCCAGCAGCCGGCGCGGTGAGAAGCGGTCCGTGAACCAGCCGGAGGCGACCGTGCCGACCACGTCGAACACCCCGATGACCGCCAGCAGCGAGGCGGCCGCCGTGACCGGCATGCCGTGGTCGTGGGCCGCCGGCACGAAGTGGGTCTGGACCAGTCCGTTCGTGGAGGCGCCGCAGATCGCGAAGGTGCCCGCGAGCAGCCAGAACGGGCCCGTGCGCATCGCCGAGAGCAACACCCGCACCGTCCGGCGCGCGGCTCCCTGCACCGGGGCCGGCTTCGGTACGAACTCCTGGGCACCGTAGGGCTTCTGGCCGACGTCCGCCGGATGGTCGCGCAGCAGGATCCAGACGAACGGGACCACGGCGAGGGCGGCGAGCGCGACCGTCACCGCCGCCGGGCGCCAGTCGTGGCGGGTCACCATCCAGGACAGCACCGGCAGGAAGATCAGCTGGCCGGAGGCGGAGGCCGCGGTGAGGATGCCGCTGACGAAGCCGCGGCGCTCGGTGAACCAGCGGTTGGTGACCGTCGCCGCGAAGGCGAGCGCCATCGAGCCCGAGCCGAGGCCGACCAGGAGGCCCCAGCACAGCAGCAGCTGCCAGGCCGCCGTCATCCACACCGTCAGGCCCGAGCCGAGCGCGATCACCGTCAGGGCGACGGCCACGACCCGGCGGATGCCGAACCGGTCCATGAGGGCGGCGGCGAAGGGCGCGGTGAGCCCGTACAGGGCCAGGTTGATCGAGACCGCCGCGCCGATCGTGGCGCGCGACCAGCCGAACTCCTGGTGCAGCGGGTCGATGAGCAGGCCGGGCAGCGAGCGGAAGGCGGCCGCGCCGATGATCGTGACGAAGGTGACGGCGGCGACGAACCAGGCGCGGTGGACGCGCCGGCGGCGGGTGGGCTTCTTGTCCTCAATGGCTGCGGGAGCCTCGCTTGTCTGGGTCACGCCATAAAGAGTGCGGTGTCGGCGACTCCGCTCACGAGTGGCCCGAGGGACAGCATTCGCTAGGATCGGGCCATGAGCCCCGGCAGTGAGCACCGCCCGCACCGCGTCGTCGTCCTCGCGCTCGACGGCCTGCTCCCCTTCGAGCTCGGCATCCCGCACCGGATCTTCGGCCGCCCCAAGGACGCCCGGGGCCGGCCTCTCTACGAGGTCCTGACCTGCTCGGTGCGGCCGCCGGGACCGGTCGGGACGGACGCCGACTTCGCGATCACGGTCGCGCACGGCCCGGAGATCCTCGCCACCGCCGACACCGTCGTGATCCCCGCGTCCTACGAACTCGGCCCCGTCTTCGAGGAGGGCGTGCTCACCGAGGAGCTCGCCGCCGCGCTCGCGCACATCCGCCCCGGCACCCGCCTCGCCTCCATCTGCACCGGCGTGTACGTCCTCGCCGCCGCCGGCCACCTCGACGGCCGCCCCGCGACCACCCACTGGGCCGAAGCCGAGCACTTCCAGCGGCTCTTCCCGAAGATCGACGTCGACCCGGACGTCCTCTTCATCGACGACGGCGACGTCCTCACCTCCGCCGGCGTCGCCGCCGGCATCGACCTGTGCCTGCACATGGTCCGCCGCGACCACGGCACCGCCGTCGCCAACGAGGTCGCCCGCCGTACGGTGGTCCCCCCGCACCGCGACGGCGGGCAGGCGCAGTACATCGAGCGTCCCGTGCCCGACCCGCAGCAGACCGGCACGACCACCGCGCGGGCGTGGGCGCTCGGCCGCCTGCACGAGCCGATCCAGCTGCGGGACATGGCCGCACAGGAGGCCATGTCCGTACGGACGTTCACCCGCCGCTTCCGCGAGGAGACCGGTGTCAGTCCGGGCCAGTGGCTCACCCAGCAGCGCGTCGAACGGGCCCGGCACCTGCTGGAGTCCACCGGTCTGTCCGTCGACCAGGTCGCCCGGGACGCCGGTTTCGGCACCGCCCAGTCGATGCGGCAGCACCTGCAGGCGGCCCTCGGGGTCACCCCGACGGCGTATCGCCGCACCTTCCGCACCGGAACCGACGTGACGGCCGCCGACAGGACCGAGCACCCCGGCGGAGTCCACACCCTGCCCTGACCACCCGACCCACCGCCCCTCACCCCACCGTCAAGGGCAGGGACCGTCAGAACGTCAGTACGGCGCGGGCCACTCTCCCTGCCTCCGCGTCCGCCGCCGCCTTCTCGAAGTCCTCGACCGGGTAGGTCCGGGTGATGAGTTCGTCGAGGAGCAGGCGGCCCTCGCGGTACAGGCCGGCGTACAGGGCGATGTCCCGCTGGGGGCGGGAGGCGCCGTAGCGGCAGCCCAGGATGGACTTGTCCAGGAAGAGGGAGGAGACGAGGAAGGAGGCCTCCGCCGTCGCCGGCGGCACCCCCAGCAGCACCGCCTGGCCGTGCCGGTCCAGCAGGTCGACGGCCGCGCGGATCAGCTCCACCCTGCCCACGCATTCGAAGACGTGGTCCGCCCCCGTCGGCAGCACGTCCCGGACGCCCTCCGTGGACGTCAGGAAGTCGGTGGCCCCGAACCGCCGCGCCACCGCCTCCTTGGCCGGGTTGGCGTCGACGGCGACGATCCGCAGCGCGCCCGCGATCCGCGCGCCCTGCAGGACGTTGAGCCCGATGCCGCCCGTCCCGATGACGACGACGCTCTCGCCGTACCCCACGCGCGCGCGGTTGAGCACGGCGCCCACGCCGGTCAGCACCCCGCACCCGATCAGCGCGGCGGACGGCAGCGGGACGTCCTCGGGTATCCGCACCGCCTGGACGGCCTTCACGACCGTCCGCTCGGCGAAGGCCGAGTTGGAGGCGAACTGGTACACGGCACGGCCCGCGCGCAGGAAGGGCTTCTGCGGGCGCCCGATCGCCTGCCGGCACATCGTGGGGCGCCCCCGGTCGCACTCGGCGCAGGTGCCGCAGCTGGCGAGCGTGGACAGCGCGACGTGGTCCCCCGGCACGACATGGGTGACCCCGGCCCCGACGGCCTCCACCACCCCCGCCCCCTCGTGCCCCAGCACCACCGGCGCCGGGAAGGGGATCGTCCCGTCGATCACCGACAGGTCGCTGTGGCACAGCCCGGCCGCCGAGATCGCCACGAGCACCTCGCCCGGGCCCGGATCGCGTACGTCGAGATCGTCGACGACCTCCGCCCGCTTCCCGTCGAACAGCACGCCTCGCATCACGCCACCACTCCCCTGTCACCTGGGCTGTCTGGGCAGGCCGAGCACGCGCTCGGCGATGATCGTGCGCTGGATCTGGTCCGAGCCGCCGTAGATGGTGTCGGCCCGGGAGAACAGGAACAGGTGCTGTGCGTCGTCGAGTTCGTACGGCGTCGCGGGCGTCCAGTCCGACGGGCCCGCGCTCGCCGCCGCGCCCCGCACCTGCACCGCGAGCTCCCCGAGCCGCTGATGCCAGCCCGCCCACAGCAGCTTGGCCACACTGGGCGCCCCCGGTCCGCCGGAACCGCCCAGCGTCCGCAGCGCGTTCCACCGCATGGTCCGCAGCTCCGCCCACAGTCCCACCAGCCGGTCGCGCACGACGGGGTCGTCGGCCGCGCCCGTCTCCACGGCGGTGCGGATCACCCGCCCCAACTCCTCGGCGAAGCCGATCTGCTGGGCGAGCGTGGACACCCCGCGCTCGAAGCCGAGGAGGCTCATCGCGACCCGCCAGCCCTCACCCACGGCGCCGACGACATGCTCCACGCGCGCGTGCGCCCCGTCGAAGAAGACCTCGTTGAAGTCGCTGGTGCCGGTCATCTGCCGGATGGGCCGGACCTCGATCCGGCCCGGCTGGTCCATGGGGACGAGGAGGAACGTCAGCCCGTGGTGGCGCGCCGACCGGGGGTCGGTGCGGGCGAGGACGAAGCACCAGTCGGCCTCGTGCGCGAGGGAGGTCCAGATCTTCTGGCCGGTGACACGGTACGTCCGTCCGTCGGGGGCGAGTTCGGCCCGCGTACGGACTCCGGCGAGGTCGGAGCCGGCACCCGGTTCGCTGTAGCCCTGGCACCACAGTTCGGCACCGGCGGCGATCGGGGGCAGGAAGCGGGCCTTCTGCTCGGCCGTGCCGTGCGCCAGCAGGGTGGGCGCGAGGAGGTTCTCCCCGATGTGCCCGGAGCGGGGCGGGGCGGCCGAGCGGGCGTACTCCTCGGCCCAGGCGACCTGCTGGGTGAGGGTGGCGGTGCGGTTGCCGTACCCGCCCTCGGACCAGCCGATCCCGATCCACCCCGCGGCACCCAGGGTGCGCTCCCAGCCGCGCCGGTCCGGTGCCTTTCCGGCGTGCGACGTCAGCCACGCCCGGGCTTCCGCCCGGAACGCCTCGTCCTGTGCAGTGAACCCGAAGTCCACGGTGGTCTCCTCTCCGCCCCGGACGCGTGCGGACCGCGGGGGTGCGGGAACCGCGCGACCAGCCGCGACGAAGCCGCTGCCGCCGCCCGGCCGTCCCCCGGTGGGTCAGGCGTTCGGCCGGCTCCCGTCCGCCGCGGCCCGCCGCATCTCCTCCAACCGCTCGAGCATCGGCATGGGATCCACCCCCACCGTCCCCGGCAGCGCCTCCGCGATGCGCGACGGCGTCCAGGACCCGCCCTCGGCATACGCGGCCCGCAACTCACGGGGCTGCGCCCACACCGCGATCTTCGCACCGGCGACCGTGTAGACCTGCCCGGTTATCCCCAGCTCGGACGCGCGGTCCGACAAAAGGAACATCACCATGGCGGCCACGTCCTCCGGCTCCCCGATCTCCGTCAGCTCCGTCGGCACCCCCGCCGACATCCGGGTACGGGCCACGGGCGCCACCGCGTTCGCGGTCACCCCGTACTTGTGCAGCCCGAGCGCCGCGCTGCGCACGAGCGAGATGATCCCGCCCTTGGCCGCGCTGTAGTTGGCCTGCGACACCGACCCCTGGTGATTGCCGCTGGTGAAGCCGATGAGGGTGCCGGACCGCTGCGCCCGCATCACCGCCGAAGCCGCCCTGAAGACCGTGAAGGTCCCCTTGAGGTGGGTGGCGACGACCGGGTCCCACTCCTCCTCGGACATGTTGAACAGCATCCGCTCGCGCAGGATCCCGGCCACGCAGACGACCCCGTCGAGGCGTCCGTAAGCCTCCAGGGCGGTGTCCACGACCCGCTGCCCGCCCGCCATCGTGGAGATGTCGTCGGCGACCGCCACGGCCTCTCCGCCCGCCGCCCCGATCTCCTTGACGACGGCCTCGGCGACCTCGCTCGTGGGCGCCGCGCCGTCCACGCCCACCCCGTAGTCGTTGACGACGACCCGCGCGCCCTCGGCGGCCGCCGCGAGCGCCACCGCCCGTCCGATGCCTCGTCCCGCCCCCGTGACGGCGACGACCTTGCCGGCCAAGAAGTTCCCCACGCCCAGCCCCTTCCCGCGGTTTCCGACGGACGGTTAGATGCCCTGAAGAACGTATCTGACGGTCCGTTAGATTTTATGTCCCGCCGGACGGGCGAGGACAAGCCCCGGGGAGGCACCGGATGGCACTGCCGGAGGAGTTCCACGACATCGCCAAGCGCGTCAACAACTGGGGGCGCTGGGGCACCGCCGACGAGATCGGCACGCTGAACCTGATCAGCGACGAGGTCGTACGGGCCGCGGCCGCCGAGGTCCGCACGGGCCGCCGGGTCCCGCTGGCCCTCCCGCTGCGCGAGGACGGCGTGCAGAGCGGACTGATCCCGGGGCGGGTCAACCCGCTGCACACCATGGTGCAGATCAACCAGGAGATCTTCGGCCCCGGCACGGTGGCGTGCAGCGACGACGCCGTGACGATGGGCCTGCAGGCGGCCACCCACTGGGACGCGCTGACGCACGTCTCGCACTCGGGAAAGCTCTACAACGGCCGCCCGGCCGCCACCATCACCGCCCACGGCGGCGCGGAGTTCAGCGGGATCGACAAGGCGCGGCACGTCGTCTCGCGGGGCGTGCTCCTGGACGTGGCACGCGCGCGCGGTGTCGACCGGCTGGAGGGCGGCCACGCGGTGACCCCGGAGGACCTGGACGCGGCGGAGGAGCTGGCCGGTACGCGCGTGCGCGCCGGTGACGTCGTGCTGGTGCGGACCGGGCAGATCCAGCTCTACCTGGCGGGCGACAAGCAGGGGTACGGCTTCCCCTCGCCGGGGCTGTCGGTCCGCACCCCGGAGTGGTTCCACGCGCGCGATGTGGCCGCCGTGGCGAACGACACCCTGACCTTCGAGATCTTCCCGCCGGAGATCGAGGGCCTGTGGCTGCCCGTGCATGCCCTCGACCTCGTGGAGATGGGGATGCTGCAGGGCCAGAACTGGAATCTCGAAGAGTTGTCCACAGCCTGTGGACAAGCGGGGCGTTACGCGTTCCTGCTGTCGGCGATGCCCGAGCCGTTCGTCGGGGGCACCGGAACCCCGGTGGCTCCCGTGGCCGTTCTCTGAACCGGCCTCCGAACCCCCCTCCCCGCGACCCCGCGTCCGCGAGACGCCGGATGGCGGCGCGCCGCTGCCCGCCCCGAGCACGGCACCGCACGCCGCCATCCGAATCGGCGCGCTCTCCCCGGCTCCCCTCCGGCCCTGAGGGACCCCGCGCCGCGTCACGACCCACACTCGGCGAGGGCTGTCGTCCCCGAAACCCTCGTCGTCCCCTCACGGCGAATCGCTGACCACAAGCGTGATCAAACGGACACGCCGCGTCAACACCCGAACGGGGATTTATTACTTACGCCCCATTTGCAGCGGGCGCGCACGGAAGCACATCAGGGCGCACCGAGGCCGCTCCAGCCGGGCACGACAGCGCTTTCTGCGCCCGTGCACCGCACCCTGACGCATTTTCACGTCACACGACCTGGAACGCGAACCCCTCATACGCCGGCTCCGGGCGCACCGGAGGCGTCGGGTACACCGGAGGCGTCGGGTACACCGGCCCGGGGAAGACCGTGCCCTCCCGGCCGCCCGCGCTCCCGAGGTCCGCGCCCCTGCCGGCACCACTGCCGTTCCGGTCGCCGTTGCCGCTGCCGCCGCCCAGCGCGCTCGCGCACTCCGCCGCGTCCTCGGCGGGCCGCCCCTCGCAGCGGTCCAGTTCGCACCAGATGCGCTTGCCGCCGCCCTCCACGCTCCAGCCCCAGCGGTCCGCGAGACAGTCGACCAGGGCCAGGCCCCGGCCGCCCGTGGCGTCGTCGCCCACACACCGGGGGACGGGGGCGCGGTCGCTTCCGTCCGCCACCTCCAGACGGACGGTGGCCGCCCCGTCCACCGCGTCCGGCCCGCCGCCCGGCAGGGACAGCCGCACCACGGCCGGACAGCCGGTGTGCACCACGGCGTTGGTCACCAGTTCGGAGACGAGCAGGATCAACGTCTCCGCGAGCGGCTCGTCGTCCCCTATGCCGGACCCGGCGAGGCGCGAACGGGCCCACCTGCGGGCGCGCCCCACCTCTGCGGGGTCGGGCCGGATCTCCAGCTGCACTTGAAGCACCTGCACCGCTCACACCATCCGAACCGGCGGACACATGGCCGTGCGCCACGCGAGCCACGCGAGCCGCGTGTGCACCATGACGACGGGGGCCACGATCGTAGCCATTTTCTGCATGGCCAGAACAACAGCCAGAGGCAGCGTGACGGAACGTGAATCCCTTACGAGACAGCTTGGTTGACGTACAGTCACCTCAACAAGCGCTTCGGGCATATTCCAGCGCGAAGGAGTACTCGTGCGGCATACTGTGCGAGGCCCACGCCGGGGAGTCGAACAGGCGGGGGCCCGAAGCCCGTCCGCCCTGCGAGCAGCGGCACGCACCGCCGGTTCGGGCGCCGCCCCAGGGGCACCACCGGCATGGCTCGTGCTCGGAACCACTCGCATCCCACAGAAGGTACCGGAGCCTCCCGCCGACTCCGGGCCGTGACGGGTCACGCATCGGACACAACCCGATATCAACGCTCCGTGATTCCGGTATGCCACAATCCGCGACATCCGTACGGCAGTCCGGTCCGCGCCGGACCGTCGTCGCAGGCAGTCGCGTCACCGGCCCTCCGCGGCAGGCAGTTCCGCCGCGAGCAGCTCCTCACTCTCCGTGCCGCCCCCCGCACGCCGGGTGCGCACCCAGGCCCGCTTCAGCAGCAGGTGGACGTCCGCCTCCCAGGTGAACCCCATGCCGCCGTGCACCTGGAGACAGTCGCGGGCGCCGCGCACGGCTGCCTCGTCGGCGAGCAGCCGGGCGGCGGCGATGTCGGCCGGATCGGCGGTGACGGCGGCCGCGTAGACCGCGGCACGGGCCACCTCGACCCGCACCAGCAGCTCCGCGCACAGATGCTTGACGGCCTGGAAGGCGCCGATCGGCTGCCCGAACTGCTCCCGCGCCCGCGCGTGTTGCACGGCCAGCTCGCACGCGCGCGTGGCGGTGCCGAGCTGCTCGGCGGCGGTGAGGAGAACCGCCACCGGGTCGGCACCCGGGTCGGCCGCCGGACGGCCCGGCACCCGGTGCAGGGGCGTCAGCGGGTCCACCGACCGCAGCGCCACGGCGTCCGAGGCGTCCCCGTGGATCACGTCCGCCTCCGCCAGCCACTCCACGAGGCCGCCGCCGTCGACGGCCGTGACGACGGTCTCCCCCTCGGCCGCGCCGGGCACGCCGCCCGCCGCGAGATGGGTGGCCACCAGGGGGCCCGGCAGCAGCGCACGGCCCGCCTCCTCGAACACCAACACGGCCTCGGGCAGACCGAGTCCGACCCCGCCGTCCGCCTCCGGCAGCCGGAGCGCGAAGAAGCCCGCCGCGCCCAGCTCCCGCCACAGCGCCCGGTCGAGGCCGGGCCGCTCCACGGCCGCCCGCAGCGCGTCCCGGCCGAAGCGCCGGGCGAGCAGCTCCCGCATCCCCCGCTTCAAGGCCTGCTGGTCGTCGGTCAGTTGGAACCGCACGCAGATCTCACCGCCCCTTCGGCAGCCCCAGGATCCGTTCCGCCACGATGTTCCGCTGGATCTGCGAGGTCCCGGCCGCGATGGTGTACGACAGCGAGGACAGCCGGTCGAGCACCCAGGGCCGGCCGAGATCGAGGGCCGCGTCGCCCAGGACCTCGGCGGCGGTGTCGTACAGCTCCTGGCGGGCGTGCGAGTACCTCAGTTTGAAGACCGAACCCCCGACTCCGGGTGTCCCGCCGCCCGAGGCCCGGCTCACGTTCCACTGCGTCAGCCGCCACAGCGCCCGGAACTCCGCCTCCAGACGGCCGAGCCGACGCCGCAGCGCCGGATCGTCCCAGTGGCCGCCGCGCCGGGCCTCCCGGGCCACTTCGCCGAGCACACGCCGGCAGGCGACGACCTCGCCCGCGAACGCCGTGCCGCGCTCGAAGGAGAGGGTCACCATCGTCACCCGCCAGCCGTCGTTCTCCTCCCCGACCCGGTGGGCGACCGGCACCCTGACCTCGTCCAGGAACACCTCGGCGAACTCGGCGGACCCGGCGAGCGTCCGCAGCGGCCGTACGGTGATCCCCGGGGCGTCCATGGGCATCGCCAGCCAGGTGATGCCCCGGTGTTTCGCGGCCGTCGGATCCGTCCTGACCAACAGCTCGCACCAGTCGGCGACTTCGGCGTGGGAGGTCCAGATCTTGGACCCGCTGACCACGTAGTGGTCCCCGTCGCGCCACGCGCGCGTGCGCAGCGACGCGAGGTCGGAGCCGGCGTCCGGCTCGCTGAAGCCCTGGCACCAGACCTCCTCGCCGCGCAGGATCGGCGGCAGCCAGCGCTCCCGCTGGGCGTCCGTACCCTCGGCGGCGATCGTCGGACCGGCGTGCAGCAGTCCGACGAAGCCGGCCCCCACGTAGGGAGCGCCGGCCCTCTCCGTCTCCTCGAGGAAGATGAGCCGTACGGTCGGCGAGGAGTCCCAGTGCACGTGCGCGTACCCGGCGTCGTACAGCATCCGCTGCCAGCCGAGGTCGAAGGCGCGGCGCCCCGGCCAGTCGTCGGGGGACGGCTTCGGCGGGAGCGCGGGCAGCGTCCTGCGGAGCCAGTCCCGCAGCCGGGCGCGGAACTCGGCGTCCTCGGGGGTGTCCGAGAGGTCCATCAGGCGGCCGGATCCCGGTCGAGGGCCCGGCCGAGACCGCGGTCGAAGTCCAGGTCCAGCATGCGGATCGCGTTGCCCCGCATCAGCTTGTAGACCGTCTCGTCGTCGAGGCCCTTGACGTGGTCGAGGGCCACCTCCTTGGTGTGCGGGAAGGTCGAGTCGACATGCGGGTAGTCGGTCTCGAAGGTGGCGTTGTCGCGGCCGACCACGTCCAGCGACGCCACCCCGTGCTTGTCGCGGAAGAAGCAGCAGTAGATCTGCCGGTAGTAGTAGGTCGACGGCGGCTCGGGGATCAGGTCCCGGACCCCGCCCCAGGCCCGGTGCTCCTCCCAGACGTCGTCGGCGCGCTCCAGGGCGTACGGGATCCAGCCCATCTGGCCTTCCGAGTAGGCCAGTTTCAGCGCCGGGAACTTCACCAGGACCCCGCTGAAGAGGTAGTCCATCATCGACGCCATGGCGTTGTTGAAGGACAGGGACGCCTGGACGGCGGGGGGCGCGTCGGGTGAGGCGGCGGGCATCTGCGAGCTGCTCCCGATGTGCATGTTGACGACCGTCCCGGTCTCCTCGCAGACCGCGAAGAACGGGTCCCAGTAGCCGGAGTGGATGGACGGCAGGCCCAGGTGGGTGGGGATCTCGGAGAAGGTGACCGCGCGCACCCCGCGGGCGGCGTTGCGCCGGATCTCCGCGACCGCAAGGCCGATGTCCCACAGCGGGATCAGGCAGAGCGGGATGAGCCGCCCTCCGCTGTCCCCGCACCACTCCTCGACCATCCAGTCGTTGTAGGCGCGCACACAGGCCAGCGCGACCTCCTTGTCGTGCGCCTCGGCGAAGGTCTGTCCGCAGAAGCGGGGGAAGGAGGGGAAGCACAGGGACGCCTCGACGTGGTTGAGGTCCATGTCCGCGAGCCGCGCCCTGGGGTCCCAGCATCCCCGCCGCATCTCCTCCCGGGTGATCCCCTCCAGGGTCATCTCGTCCCGGTCGAAGCCGACGGCGGCGATGTTGCGTTTGTACGGGAACTTCAGGTCCTCGTAGATCCACCAGTCGGTGGGCGGGCCGGCGGGGTCCATGGTGATCTGGTACTTCCCGCCGACGTAGGCCAGCTCGCCGATCCCGGCGGTGAGCGGCTGCGGCCCGCGGTCGCGGTACTTGCGCGGCAGCCAGGTCGCGAAGAGGTGCGCGGGCTCGATCACGTGGTCGTCGACGCTGATGATGCGGGGCAGTTCCGTCATGGGTCCCCTCCGGCCTGGGGTTCGTGAGCCACCGTTTCTGATGGTCCGTCAGATAACGCTCCCCTGGAAGGCTAGTCCCGCGACTATGGACCGACAAGCCGACCGGCCCTACGCTCTGCCCACGATCTGACTGTCCGTCAGTTGTATGTCCCACATCCGTCAGCCACCGGCAGGGGGCCGCCGTGAACGACATCGCCCATGAGCTGAGCGCGTCCCGCACCCTCTGGGAGCTCCTCGCCCGCCGCGCCGCCCTCACCCCGGACCGCCCGGTCCTGCTCCAGGACGACCGCCGCCTGACCTTCGGCGAGCTGCGCGCGCGTGCCGAACGCGTGGCGGCCGGGCTGTACGACAGGGGGGTGCGCCCCGGCACGGTCGTCGCCTGGCAGCTGCCCACCCGCCTGGAGACGGCCGTGCTGTCCTTCGCGCTGGCCCGCCTGGGCGCGGTGCAGTCGCCGGTCATCCCCTTCTACCGGGACCGCGAGGTCGGCTTCGCGCTGCGCGAGTCCCGGGCGGAGTTCTTCGCGGTGCCGGGCGTGTGGCGGGGCTTCGACTTCGGCGCGATGGCACGGCGGCTGGGCGCCAAGGGCGTCTTCGAGGCGTACGACGGCCTCCCCGAGGGCGACCCGCGCGTACTGCCCCCGCCGCCCGCCGAGGGCACCTCGGTCCGCTGGATCTACTGGACCTCGGGCACGACCTCCGACCCCAAGGGCGTGCTGCACACCGACCGTTCCCTCATCGCGGGCGGCTCCTGCCTCGCCCACGCGCTGTGCCTGACCGCGGACGACGTGGGGTCGATGGCGTTCCCGTACGCCCATATCGCCGGCCCCGACTACACGGTGATGCTGTTGCTGTACGGCTTCCCGGCGGTGATGTTCGAGCAGTTCGCGCTGCCGGACGCGCTGGAGGGGTACCGGCGGCACGGGGTGACGGTGGCGGGCGGGTCGACGGCGTTCTACTCGATGTTCCTCGCGGAGCAGCGCAAGCGGCCGGGGGTGAGGGTGATTCCCTCGCTGCGGCTGCTCGCGGGCGGCGGGGCGCCCAAGCCGCCGGAGGTCTATCACGCCGTGACCCGCGAGATGGGCGTGCAGCTCACCCACGGCTACGGCATGACCGAGGTCCCGATGATCACCATGGGATCGCCGGACGACACCGCCGAGAACCTCGCGACGACGGAGGGGCGGCCACCGCGCGGGATGGAGATACGGATCGCGGAGGGCGGGGAGGTGCGGCTGCGCGGGGAGGCCGTGTGCCAGGGCTACCTGGATCCGGCGCAGACGGCGGAGGCCTTCGACGAGGAGGGCTTTCTGCGCACCGGCGACCTGGGGTACCTGACCGCCTCCGGACACCTGGTCCTCACCGGCCGGCTGAAGGACGTGATCATCCGCAAGGGCGAGAACGTGTCGGCGAAGGAGATCGAGGATCTGCTCGCCGCCCATCCGCAAGTCGGGGACGTGGCGGTGATCGGGCTGCCGGACGCCGAGCGCGGGGAACGGGTGTGCGCGGTGGTGGAACGGGCGCCGGGAGCCGGGGAGCCCACCCTGGAGGCGGTGACGTCGTACCTGCGCGCGGCGGGGCTGTCGGTGCACAAGCTGCCGGAGCAACTGGAGGTGGTGGACGCCCTTCCGCGCAACGAGACGCTGCGGAAGGTGCTGAAGTACAAGCTGCGGGAGCGGTACGCGCGGCCGCCGGCGTGACGGCTACTCGGGCACGGTGAAGTGGCGGGCGAAGGCCGGGACGACGTCCGTCTCGCCGACCCTGCCGTCCCCGTCGGCGTCGAGGGCGGCGGCGATGCTGCGGGCGAGCTCCGTCGGGACGCCCAGGACCCGCAGCACGCGCGCGGTGTCCTCGACCGCGGCCAGGCCGTCCCCGTCGCCGTCCGCGACGGCCAGGGCGGCGTGCAGGAAGGGGCGGGCGATCTCGGCGAAGCGGTCGGGGTTGTCGTGCAGGCGCTTGACCGCGCCGCCGACGAACTCGTCCCGGGTGATGCGCTGGTCGCCGTCCCGGTCCGCGATGCCCGCCATGCCCTGCCAGAAGGCCTCCGCGCCGGCGTACAGCGCCTGTCCCTTGTCGGAGCGGGCCGCCGTGCCGAACTCGGCGAGCAGCGCCTTGGCGGCCGCGCCGAAGTCCGCCCGGTCGATGTAGCCGTTGCCGTCCTGGTCGAAGGCGGCGAACCGGTCGGCGATCCTGCGTTCGTACTCGCTGGTGACCATGTCTCCTCGGGCCGCCTTACGTTCTCTTGTGGGGATGCTCGTGGCAGGGAGCGTACGACGACGGCGGCGTTCCGGCAGCCGAAGGATGTCGTCTGTGCCAAGTCCGGGGGAATTTCGGTACAGCGTTGTGGCACGGCCACGGTGTGATCGACTGTCCGGCGTGGAGGCAGTGGCGGCGAGTGTCATAGCGGTGCTGGGGACCCTGCTGGGTGCGGGCCTGACCCAGCGGTTCCAGTTGCGGACGGTGGAGCGCACCGAGCGGTTCACCCGCGACGAGAAGCTGCGCCAGGAGCGCATGGACGCCTACGGCTCGTACGCCGGGGCACTGGTGAACTACCGGCGCGCTCTGGTGCACCGCTGGTTCCGCGAGCGCGAGGGCGGCTCCCCCGAGGAGGTCACGGAGAACCGGATGGCGGGCTACCAGCTGCGGTCCGTGGCCCAGGAGGCGCTGTTCCGGGTGCAGATGCTGTCGCCGGACGAGGCGCTCGTGCAGCGGGCGTGGCAGGCCCTTCTGGAGATCGACCTGGTGCACAAGGCGGCGGACCGGGAGGCCTTCGACGCGCTCCGGGACGACACCCGGGAGCAGATCAGGGCTTTCGTGTCCGCCGCGAAGGACACACTCGAACTGCCCTGAGTCCGCCCCGTGCCTCACGCCGACAGCGGTTCCGGGCCGTCCTCGGCGACGGCCTCCGCGAGGTCGCCGTACACGTCGAAGAGGCGCCGGACGCCGAGCGCGCCCAGGACGCGGTTGACGTGGGAGTCGTCCGCAGCCCCGCGCGCGGGCAGGATCAGGCGCAGGCGGCCCCGGCAGGACCGGATGAGACGGCGGGCGGCGATGAGCACTCCGACGCCGCTGGAGTCGCAGAAATACACCTCGGAGAGGTCCAGGACGAGACTGTGGCGGCCCTCGGCCACCTCGTCGTGCACCCGCTGACGCAGCACCGGCGACGTCATCAGGTCCAGCTCGCCCGACACATGGAGCACGGCCCAACCGCCCCGCTCGCCGCCGGTCACCTTGAAGGCCACCACCACGCCTTTCGCTCGCCGTAAACGGAAGCCGTCCCTTCGCTTCCTTGCAGCGCGGCTGCCCAGCGGCCGTGCCCCGAAACGCCGACGGAAAAACAGAAAACAAGAGGAAGAGGCTTGTTTTCGTCATATCCGGTCCTGTTCGATCCACATCAGTCAGAGATGTGTCGCACTTGATCCGGCTTGGCCGGGAGGAGCCCGGGTAGGCACGGCCCAATACCACCGCCCGGCCGCTCAGGGGCGCACATTGGAACAAAGGGGCGTGCGTTGTCGTACGTGCCGACTACATTCGAGGTGACGGTGGACACATGCTGGGCAGAGGCACGGGCACGGTGAGGGGGCCGCATGGCGAAGAAGGACGCACCGCCCCGCTGGGACCGCAGGATGCAGCAGCGACTCGCGCGCGGTGAGGCGGCCGCCCTGGGTGAGCTCTACGACCGGTTCGCTTCGCTCGTGCACGGCCTCGCCCACCGCGTGCTCGGAGACGAACACGCGGCCGACCGCGTGACCCGCGAGGTCTTCGCCCACGTCTGGCAGCACCCCGACGCCTACGACCCCCGGCAGAGCCCCCTGCGCACCTGGATCGCCGCACTGACCCACCGCCTCGCCGTGCAGCGGCTGCGCGCCACCGAGACCGCCGCGCTGGCCGAGGGCGGCCCCGGCTCCACCGAGGAACTGGAGCTGAAGGTGCGCCACGCCTCGGTCGCCGCCCGCGCCGACTACATCGTCCAGGCCATGCCCGCCCCGCTGCGCGCCGCCCTGGAGCTGGCCTATTTCCAGCGCCGCGACTACCGCCAGACCGCCGCCGACCTCGGTGTCACCGAGGACGAGGCCCGCCGCCGGCTCCGCCTCGGCCTGCAACTGCTGTCCACGGCCCACGACGCCCCGTCCCCCGGGGCCCCGCCCGAGTACGGGGGTGCGGCGTGAGCGGCACAGGCCGGTCCGAGGCGTTCGACGACGGAGACGAGGAGAACAAGGAAGGCGAAAAACAGCGGAACGGGTCACCGGAGATGGCGCACGAGGAGGACCAGGGCACGGTGGACGGCTCCGGCGGCACCGCCGACCGCGAGGACCACGGCCGGGACGGCGGCGGCGCGGACGGCCCCGGCGTGCCCCCGTCGCCCGCTCCCGACCCCCGGCCCCGCATCCCCTTCCCGCGCGCCTCCGTCGAGGACACCGGGCTGCCGCTGCCCGCGCTGGAGGCGCTCGCCGCGGCGGAACCGCTCCGCCTCGAGCACCCTGTGCTGAAGTCCCTGCTGGGCGCGTGGGCACTGGCCGCCTGCTCGGCCGAGGAGACCGCGGCCGTCGAGGACCACCTCGGCGGCTGCGGCCCCTGCGCGGACGAGGCCCGGCGGCTGCGCGAGGCGGTCGGGCTGCTCCAGCGCCCGGAGAGCCTCGACCTCGACCCCGGTCTGCGCACCCGCGTCCTGGAGGCCTGCCTGGAGCGCCGCCCGCCGCGCATCCCGGTACCGGCGTGGGCGGCCTCGTACGACGCCGAGACCGCGCGACTGGACGCCCTGCTCCAGGACTTCGGGGACGCCGAGTGGCACGCGCCCGTGCGCCTGCGCTGGTTCCGCGGCGAGGGGGCGGCCACCCGCCGGACCACCGTCGCCGGGGTCATCGCCCATCTCCTCGCGGTGGACGGATTGATCGCGGCGGCGCTCGGTCTGGATGACCCGCTGGGCACGGGCGACGACGACAAGGCCGCCGACCGCCTCCGCACCCCCGCCGAGCGCACCGAGGCGTTCTGGGAGGCCTCGCACTTCCCGCCCACCCGCTCGGTGCGCGGCCCCTGGCGCGAACAGACCCACGCGCTCGTGCGCACGGTCTCCTTCACCGGCACCGGCCCCGGCACCCTGCCGATCTCGTACGGCGACTTCGAGCTGCCCCTGCGGGACGCGATGCTGGACCGGGCGTTCGAGTGCTGGGTGCACGCGGAGGACATCGCGGACGCGGTCGACTATCCGTACGCGCCGCCCGCGCCCCGGCATCTGCACGGCATGATCGACCTGGCCGCGCGGATGCTGCCGCAGGTGCTCGCCGCGCGCCGGCGCGCGGGGCTGGCCGCCCCCGCGCCGGGCGCCCGCCGTCTGGTGAGCGCCGGCAGCCCCGGCCGCAGTCTGCGCCTGGAGATCGAGGGGGACGGCGGCGGCCAGTGGCTGATCCCCCTGGACTCCCCCGGAGCGGTGGGCTCCGCCGAGCACGAGGTGGCCCATGTGGCGCTGGACGACGTCGAGTTCTGCCGGCTGGCCGCGGGCCATGTGCCGCCGGAGGAGGCGGCGGCCGGGCAGCTGGGCGACCGGGAGGCGATCAGGGACGTGCTGTTCGCCGCGGCGTCGTTGAGCCGGATGTAGGGGCCGGGTGCGGTGCGTGGGCGGGTGCGAACGGCCACGGACCGCCCGCCCCCGCCCCCGGAACGGAACCCTCCGCCTCGCTAGGCGAACACGACCGTCCGGCGCCCGTTGAGGAGAATGCGCCGCTCCGCGTGCCACTTCACGGCCCGCGCCAGCGCCTGGCACTCCACGTCCCGCCCGACCGCGACCAGCTGGTCCGGGGTGGCGTCGTGCCCCACCCGCTCGACCTCCTGCTCGATGATCGGCCCCTCGTCGAGGTCGGCGGTCACATAGTGCGCCGTCGCGCCGATCAGCTTCACGCCCCGCGCATGCGCCTGGTGGTACGGCTTCGCGCCCTTGAAGCTCGGCAGGAAGGAGTGGTGGATGTTGATGATCCGCCCGCTGAGCTGCTTGCACAGGTCGTCGGAGAGCACCTGCATGTACCGCGCCAGGACGACCAGCTCGACGTCGTTCTCCCGCACGATCTCCAGGAGCTTGCCCTCGGCCTCGGCCTTCGTCTCCTTCGTCACCGGGATGTGGTGGAAGGGAATGTCGTACGAGCCCACCAGCTCGGCGAAGTCGGTGTGGTTGGACACCACCGCCGCGATCTCCACCGGCAGCGCGCCGATGCTGGCGCGGAAGAGCAGGTCGTTCAGGCAGTGCCCGAACTTGCTGACCATGAGGACGATGCGCATCTTCTCGTCGGCCCGGTTGATCTGCCAGTCCATGTGGAAGGAGTCGCCGATCGCCGCGAAGCTCGCGCGCAGCTTGTCCACGGTCTGCGGCGACTCGGCCGAGAAGTGGACGCGCATGAAGAACAGTCCGGTGTCGTGGTCGCCGAACTGCTGGCTGTCCTCGATGTTGCAGCCGGTCATGAACAGGTAGCTCGACACGGCGTGCACGATGCCCTGCTTGTCCGGGCAGGAGAGGGTGAGGACGTACTGGTCGGCGGGGGTCGCCGCGGCTCGGGCGGACTGCTCACTCATGCCCCACAGGGTCTCACGTCCCTGCCGAGCGGGCGGAACTCCGTCCGCAGGGCGGACCCGCGGGGGCATCGGGCCGAGCGCGCCGGACCGTCAGGCCGAGCGCGTCATGATCCGCAGGACTTCCAGCGTGCGCGGCGGCGCGTCCGGGTCCTCGCCGTCGGCCACCGCCATGCGCACATGCGCGTCCCGCGCCGCGTGCACGGCCTCGGGCCAGCCGGCGTGCTCCATGTAGGCGGAGACGGGCGCGTCCGGGCCGACCTGGTGCATGATCCGCAGGACGCGCAGCACGGCGGTGTCGACGAGGGCCGCCTCCTGCGAGTCACGGAAGATCGTGCCGACGTACTTCTCGGCGGACCAGTTGTCCAGCCAGGTGTCCTCGACCAGACGGTAGACGGCGTCGGTGACGTCGCCGTATCCGTCGAGGCCGGCCAGCCAGACGTTCTGCTGGAAGACCGGGTCGGAGAGCATGTGCAGCGCGGAGCGCACATTGCTGCGCCAGCGCCACCACGGCATGTCGTTGAGTGGCATGCCGCCCATGGTGAACGAGCGACGGCCGCGACGGGAAGAGTTCTCCGAACCTTGCACGGTCATCGATCGTACGTTTTCCCGTCACAGGGACCTCACGGACCCCTGTAATTCACCCTCACGTCACCGCCCGTTGACCGAGGGTCACTCCCGGGTTAGGGATGTGACGGAATCGTGCGTGTCCATGAGCGGCAGCCGACGCACCTCCACGCGAAGCACCTTCCTCCCCGGGTTCCTCCGCAAGTCGGGCTCCGTCAGAGCCTCCGCCCTCGCGGCGGGCGCCCTGGCGGCCTGTGCGTCACTGACCGCCGGATGCGGGGTCGTCCCCGGTGTCACGGGGGGCTCCGGGGACGACTCGATCGTCGTGATGACCTGGGCGCCCGCGGGCACCGCCGCGACGAACAAGCCCGGCATGCCCGCCTTCGCCCGTGCCTACGCCCGCTGGATCAACGCCGAGGGCGGTATCAACGGCCGTAAGCTCACCGTCCTGACCTGCAACGACCACAACGACGCGGTGTCCGCGGCGGCCTGCGCCCGGCGCGCGGTCAAGGAGCACGCGGTCGCCGTCGTCGGCTCCTACAGCCAGCACTCCGACGCCTTCTTCCCGCACCTGGAAGGCGCCGGCATCCCCTACGTCGGCGGCTACGGCGTCACCAACGCCGAGTTCACCAGCCCGCTGTCCTACCCCGTCAACGGCGGCCAGCCCGCCCTCCTCGCCGGCCTGGGCAAGGTGCTGGCCGACACCTGCGCCGGGCCCGTCGCGCTGGTCCGCCCCGACACCATCGCGGGCGACGTCCTGCCCCCGATGCTCGACGCGGGCCTGAAGGCGGGCGGCCACGGCAAGTCCGCCGACCAGCGCGCGGCGGAGGACGCGACCGAGTACTCCGGGCAGGCCGAGGACGCGCTGAAGGCGGCCACGAAGGGAACGGCCGGCAACGGGAGGGGCTGCGTGGTGCCCGCGCTGGGCGACCGCAACAGCACCTTCATGGACTCCTTCCGCCGCAGCCGCGCGGACTACCCGGCCGTGCGCACCGGCACCGTGCTGGGCAGCGTCGACCAGACCCTCGTCGACGCCAGCGGCGGCCGGTCCGGGCCGTACGAGGGGGCGTACGTCACCGGCTGGTACCCGGTGGCGGGCGACAAGCGGTGGGACGGCATGAAGAAGGTGATCAGCGAGTCGGCGTTCACCGACACCAGCATCGACCCCGCCGACACCGGCGTGCAGACCACCTGGATCGCCTACGACGTCCTGCGGCAGGCCCTGGAGTCGCTGGGCGACGGCGAGGTGAGCGCCAACACGGTGCGCGAGGCCCTGAGCGGCCGGAAGTTCACCACCGACGGGCTCACCCCCACCCTGCTGTGGAAGTTCACCAACCCGCTCGCCGCCATCGGCCTCCCCCGGCTCGTCAACGCCGACGTGACCGTGCAGCAGGTGCGGCAGGGCCGGCTGGTGGCCGCCCGGAAGGGCTTCGTCGACGTGACGGACACCATGGCGGACGCGGACCTGGACTAGAAGGTCCCGCCGCCCCGGTCACCCCCGGGGCCGCGCGGCTCACAGCTGGGTGGGCTGGCGCTGTGTCAGGCCGTAGGTTTTGGCGATCGCGTTCCACAGCTGGGCCGCCTGCGTCTTCTGGGCGCTGGCGGTGCCGCTCTCGCGGTTGCCCTGCTGCGTGGAGGCGGTGGTGCGGGCCGTGCCCTTCCTGCAGGCCTTCTTCTTGTTGCCGGCGACCTCGTCGGCCCAGGCCGCGTAGTGGTTGTCGGCGGCCGCGGAGGCCTGCCACGCCTTGGTGAGGGCGCTGGTGAGCGCGGCGTGGTCCGGCAGCTTGTCGACGGCGAGCCCGGACAGCTTCGTCACCAGCTCGGTGCGCTGCCCGGCCGCCGCCCGCAGGTCCGAGGCGGCCTGGGCGAGGTTGTCGCAGGCCTTCACGTTCGCCACCGCGGCGATCACGCTGGCCCGGCTGCTGCCGCTGTCCGCGAGCAGCTTGTCCAGGGCGACCGCCTGCTGCTCGGCCGCGTCGGCGGAGGCCGAGCCCTCCGTCGCGGGCGCGGACGCGGCGACGGTCGTGTTGCCGTCGCCCTGGTCGTCGTCCTCGCCTCCGCCGGCGAGCAGCGCTCCCGCGCCGATGCCGACGACGGCGAGCGCGACACCGATCGCCGCGAACAGCGGGATCCGTGAGCCGGTACGGCCGCCGCGGCCCCCGTGGTCGTCGTCACGCGCCGGGGGCGCGTAGGACGGCTGCTGGGCGCGCGCGGCGGGTCCCGCGCCGTAACCCTGCGGGGCACCTGTGTAGCCCGGGGGCTCCGGCTCGGAGAAGCGCGGCAGCTGCTGCGTGGCGCCGGCCGGGCCGTCACCGGCCGGGCCGCCGCGGAAGAGGTTCTCGAACCCCGACGGCGGCTGTCTGTCCCCGGACTCCGGGTAGCCCTGCGCGGGCACGGGCGGGATGTACTGGGTGGCCTCGGCGTCGGCGTGCGAGGCGCCCGGGCCCGGGTGGTGGTGTCCGCCGGTGCCCAGGAAGTGCGTCGACTCGGCCGGCGACTCGGGCGGCAGCGCGCCCGGCCCGACCGGCGGGATGTACTGCGTGGCCCCCTCGTCGACACCGCCCGGCGCGGGGCCGGAGGCGGCGACCGGCGGCAGGTACTGGGTGCGGCCGTCGTCGACCGGCGCGGCCTGGACCGGCGGTATGTACTGGGTGGCCCCCTCGTCGACGGCCGGCGGCAGCGGCACACCGGGCGCGCCCTGGCCGTACGACGGCTGCGGCGCGTGGGCCTGCCCGTCCTGCCCGTACGACGGCTGCGGCGCGTGGGCCTGCCCGTCCTGCCCGTACGACGGCTGCGGCGCGTGGGCCTGCCCGTCCTGGCCGTACGACGGCTGCGGGGGCGCCGCCGACGGGGCGCCCTCGGGCGGGAGCGGGCCCGCCCCCCACGCGTCCGGCTGCGAGGTGCTCCACTGCTGCTGCCGCTGGTCGGGCGGCAGCGGCCAGCCGCCCTGGTCCGGCTGCTGGGACCGCGGCTGCTGGCCGGGGCCCCACGGCCCTCCCCAGGTCTGCCCGCCGGCCGGTGCCTGCTGCCCGTACGTCTGAGCCCCGTACGGACCGGACTGGGGGTTCGGCTGCTGCGGGTCCGGCCGGGAGCCGCTCGTCGTCATGCCCGGGAGCAGCGGCTCGCCACCGTCCGAGGGCAGCACGATGCCTTCGCGCGCGGGCCGCGCCGAGGGCTCCTCGCCCTGTCCACTCTGCGTCACCGGGACTCCTACGAATGGGGGACTTGCGGAATCGTCGGCTCACGCTACCGGGTCCCCGGAACCCCGTGCCACGCAGCTCAGGACGTGACCTCCCTCCCAGTGACGTCCGCAACACCTCCGGAGCGCCGTGCGCGGTGGCGTGGCGCGCGTACGGGATCCGTCCCGTTCCCCGTGCGTTCACGCAGCGGCGCCCCGTCCGTTCACGCGGCGGCCTGCAGCTCCAGCCGCGCCCCGAACTCCCTTACCACCGGCTCCTCCTGGTACGGCTCCAGCCGCTGCTGGAGATCGTCCAGGTACTCCGCGCCCCGGTTGGAGCGCAGTGTCTCCAGGAGTTCGACCGCCTTGAGCCCCGTGTGACAGGCCTGTTCGATCTCGCGCTGCTGCACCTGTGCGGTGGCGAGCAGGACGTACCCGATGGCCCTGCGCCGCGCCCGGCTCTCCGGATGCCCGGCCAGGGACTGCTCGGCGCACCGCGCCGCCGCCTCGGCGTGGCCCAGGTCGCGGTGGCAGTGCGCCAACTCGTCGGCCAGATAGGCCTCGTCGAAGTGCGCGATCCACGCCGGATCGTCACCCGAGGACGGATCGGCGGTCTCCAGCGCGGACACGGCCCGCCCGGACGCCAGTTGCGCCGCCCGCACGTCGCCCATCAGGGCGTGGCCGCGCGCCTCCGCCGCGAGGAACATCGCCTCCGCGCGCGGGGTCACACGCCCCCGTGCGCCCTCCTGCGCCGCCCGCGCCAACTGGGCGATCTCGCGCGGGTTTCCGAGCTGGGCGGCGAGATGGCTCATGGACGCGGCGAGGACGTACCCGCCGTAGCCGCGGTCGCCCGCCGCCTGCGCGAGACGCAGCGCCTGGATGTAGTAGCGCTGGGCCAGGCCCGGTTGGCCGGTGTCGACGGCCATGTACCCGGCGAGCTCCGTCAACCGGGCGACGGCGGCGAAGAGTTCACGGCCCACCGCCTCCCGGTAGGAGCCGGCCAGCAGCCCCGAGACGACGCTGTTGAGGTAGTGCACGACGACCGGGCGGACGTGCCCGCTGCCGTACTGGTGGTCCAGGTCGACCAGCGCCTGGGTCATCGCCTTCACCGCCGCCACGTCGGACGGGCCCACCCGCGGCCCCGCCGAACGCGCCACCTGGGCGTCGGGCGAGGAGATCAGCCAGTCCCGGCTGGGCTCGACCAGCGCCGATGCGGCGACGGACGAACCGGAGAGGAAGTCGCGCCGGCCCACGTCGCTGCGCCACAGCTCGCAGACCTGCTCGATGGCCCCCAGCACCGTCGGCGAGAACTGGAGACCCACACCCGAGGCGAGGTTCTTGCCGTTGGCCATGCCGATCTCGTCGATCGTGACCGTGCGGCCGAGCTTGCGGCCCAGTGCCTCGGCGATGATCGCCGGGGCGCGTCCGCGCGGCTGCTGCCCGCGCAGCCAGCGGGCCACCGACGTCTTGTCGTAGCGCAGGTCGAGACCGTGCTCGGCACCGCACATGTTGACGCGGCGGGCGAGCCCGGCGTTCGAGCACCCCGCCTCCTGGATGAGCGCCTGCAGCCGTTCGTTCGGCTGCCGCGCGACTAGCGGCCTTGCGGCCATGGGCACTACCCCCTGTGGAGTTCCGCACCGAAGAGTTCCGGCCGAGAAGATCGATGCCCCGGGAACAGAGCGAAAATGCGAGGCATGTGCGGATTGCCGAGTATTGCCGGGTTACCGGCGGAAGCCCGCCCCCTCCCTGGCTACCCGCTCCCGCGCCCGTTCCAGCCGCGCGCCCCCGTCCGTGCACCCGTGCGCCCCGAACGCCGAATCGATGCTCCTCCCCCGCGCACAGGGGCGGGCGTAACCCCCGGTGACGGCTAGAGTTGTGCTCATCGTGGAAGAGACCATCGCGGGCGCCGAAGCCACTCACATCCCGAAGCAGCGCGGGGAATCGCTGCTCGAGACCGCTGTTCGCTACGCCGAGGAACGTCACTGGGACGTCGTCCCCGGCACCTGGCTCGAAGCCGTCGGCGGGGTGCAGCACTGCTCCTGCGGCGACGCGGTGTGCACGGCGCCCGGGGCGCATCCCGCGCGGCCGGACTGGGCGGCACAGGCGACGGGCAGTGCGACCGTCGCGCGTCGGATGTGGCAGAAGCAGCCGGCCGCGTCGATCCTGCTGCCCACCGGGCGCTCGTTCGACGCGATCTCCGTCCCGGAGACGGCCGGGTTCCTCGCGCTGGCGCGGATGGAACGGATGGAACTGACGCTCGGGCCGGTGACCTTGACGCCGGACCGGCGGATGCGGTTCTTCGTGCTGCCGGGCGCGTCGGCGAAGGTGCCCGAACTGGTGCGCAAGCTGGGCTGGTCGCCGGCCGCTCTCGATCTCGTGACGCTGGGCGAGGGGGCGTATGTCGCCGCGCCGCCCACGCGGTTCGGCTCCCGGGGTGCCGTGCAGTGGGCCTGCCGGCCCACCGCCGCGAACCGGTGGCTGCCGGACGCGGAGGAGTTGATCTCACCGCTCGCCTATGCGTGCGGGCGGGACCGGTAGCCCCGCGGGGGCCCCTTCCCCGCCGTAGGGTTCGGTCATGACGTCCGTGCGCGTACGCGATCTCTGGAAGCGGTTCGGGCAGCAGGTGGCCGTTGCCGGGATCGATCTCGATCTGCCCGCCGGGAAGTTCATCGGGCTCGTGGGGCCCAACGGAGCCGGGAAGACCACGACCCTCTCCATGGTGACGGGGCTGCTGCGGCCCGATCAGGGGTCCGTCGAGGTGGTGGGGCATGACGTGTGGCGCGACCCCGTCGAGGTGAAGGCGCGGATCGGGGTGCTGCCGGAGGGGCTGCGGCTGTTCGAGCGCCTCTCCGGGCGGGAACTGCTCGGGTACAGCGGGCGGTTGCGCGGACTGCCCGGTGCCGAGGTCGACCGGCGGGCCACGCAGTTGCTCGACGTCCTCGATCTCGCCGGGGCCCAGCACAAGCTCGTCGTCGACTACTCGACCGGTATGCGGAAGAAGATCGGGCTCGCCTCCGCGCTCCTCCACAATCCCGAGATCCTCTTCCTCGACGAGCCGTTCGAAGGCGTCGATCCCGTCTCCGCGCAGACCATCCGCGAGGTGCTGGAGCGGTACACCGCCTCCGGCGCCACCGTCGTCTTCTCCTCCCATGTGATGGAACTCGTCGAGTCGCTGTGCGACTGGGTGGCCGTGATGGCGGCGGGGCGCATCCGGGCCCACGGGCCGCTGGAGGAGGTGCGCGGGCCGGCTCCCTCGCTGCAGCGGGCGTTCCTGGAACTCGTCGGCGCGCAGGGGCGGGACGCGGGGTCGGATCTCGACTGGCTGGGCGGCGGGACGGCCCGGTGAGCGGGGTGACCTCGGCGCCGGGGCTCGTCTCCGTCGTCGTACGGCTGAAGCTCTCGCTGCTGCGGAACGGGCTCCGGCAGTCCGGCGGGCGGCGGGCCGCGTACGCCGCCTCGGCGGGGTTCACGCTGCTGTTCGCGGCGCTGCAGCTGACCGGGCTGATCGCGCTGCGGGGGCACGCGCACGCCGAGTCGGTCGTGGTGCCGCTGGTGGCCGTGCTGGGGCTGGGGTGGGCGGTGATGCCGCTGTTCTTCCCCGGCGGGGACGAGACGCTTGATCCGACCCGGCTGGTGATGCTGCCGCTGCGGCCCCGGCCGCTGGTGAGGGCGCTGCTGGCGGCCTCGCTGGTGGGGATCGGGCCGCTGTTCACCGTGCTGATGCTGGTGGGGTCGGTGGTCGCGGTGGCCCACGGGACGGCGGCGTACGTCGTCGCGGTGATCGGCGTCGTCCTGGGGCTGCTCGTGTGCGTGGCGCTCGCGCGGGCCGTCGCCACCGCCCATGTGCGGCTGCTGACCAGTCGGCGCGGGCGCGATCTGGCGGTGCTGAGCGGGCTGGTCATCGCGGTGGGCGCGCAGGTCGTCAACTTCGGGGCACAGCGGCTGGGCACGAGCGGGCTCGGGCAGCTCGATCCGGTGGCGGACGTGCTGCGGTGGCTGCCGCCGGCCTCGGCGGTGGGCGCGGTGGACTCGGTGAGCGAGGGGGCGTACGCCGCCGCAGCCGCGCAGCTCGCGCTCAGCGCCGGGGCGCTGGCGGGGCTCGTCGGCGTGTGGGCGCGGAGTCTGACCCGGCTGATGACCTCGCCGGACGGATCGACCCTGCGGTCCGCCGAGCGGGACACGCGGGAGCGGCGCGGCGCGGCGGGGTGGACGCGGCTGCTGCCGGGCGGACGCACCGGCACCGTCATGGAACGCGGCCTGCGCTACGTCTGGCGCGACCCCAAGACGAAGGCGGCCTGGGTGACGTCGCTGGCGATCGGGCTGATCGTGCCCGTGTTCAACGCGCTGCAGGGCACCGGCTCGCCCTACTTCGCCTGCTTCGCCGCCGGGATGCTCGGCATCCAGATGTACAACCAGTTCGGGCAGGACACCTCGGCGTTCTGGATGGTCGCGATGACGATCTCCTCGTCCCGGGACGCCTACGTCGAACTGCGCGCGCGTGCGCTCGCACTGCTGGTGATCGCCCTGCCGTACGCGACGCTGGTGACCGTGGTGACCACCGCGCTGCTCGGGGACTGGCCGAAGCTGCCGGAGGTGCTGGGGCTGTCGCTGGCGCTGCTCGGCGCGATGCTGACGACCGGCGCCTGGACGTCGGCCCGCTTCCCCTACTCGATACCGCAGGAGGGCTACAAGAACGTCGCCCCCGGCCAGACCGGGCTCGCCTGGATCTCGGTCGTCGGCGGGATGGTCTCCGCCGCTCTGCTGTGCGCCCCCGTGATCGCGCTGACGATCTGGCTGAACGTCAGCGCGGACGGCGACGCCTGGAGTTGGCTGCTGCTGCCGGGGGGCGCGGCGTACGGCACGGCGCTCACCCTGCTGGGGCTGCGCCTGGCGGCCCCGAGGGTGGCGGAGCGCCTGCCGGAGATCCTGACGGCGGTGAGCAAGGGCTGAGGCGACCTCCGGCGTACGGCGCCGGCGGGCGAGCCGTCCCACGAGGAGGCGCCCGCCCCTACTGCGCGAGCACCCCGTCGAGGAACGGCTCGATCGCCGCACGCCATCCCGCGGGCTGGTCGTAGTGCACGAGGTGTCCCGCGTCGGCCACCTCCGCGTACTCGCCGAGCGGCAGCACCCGCACCATCTCCTGGGCCTCGGCCCGCCCCAGCTCGCCGTCGAGGCCGCGGACGACGAGGGCGGGGCAGCGAACCTGGGTCAGCTCCTCCCAGTGGGCGTCGTAGACCCAGGTCTCGCGGGACTTCAGCATCTGCTCGGGTTCGAAGACGGGGCGCCAGCCGTCGGGGGACTCCTGCATCACCTCGGCGTAGAACGCGCCCCGGGAGGGGTTCGGGCGCTCCACCCAGGGGTCGTCCTCGCCGAACCACTTGCGGACGTCGGCGAGGGTGGCGAAGGGGAGGGGCCAGGACTTGAACCAGTCGGCCCACTCACGCTGCGAGGCCGAGCCGAGCGCGGAGGCCCGCATGTCGCAGATGACCACCCCGCGCACCAGGTCGGGGCGTTTCGCGGCGAGCTGCCAGGCGGTGAGGGCTCCCATGGCGTGGCCGATGAGGACCGCCGGGGCCAGGCCGAGCTGTTCGAGGGCGGCCTCCGCGTCCTCGACGTACGCCTCGCGGGTGAAGGCGGCCTCGGGGGGCTTCTCGCTCTGTCCGTGGCCGCGCTGGTCGAGGGCGACCGCGCGATGCCGCTCGGAGAGCCAGCGGGCGGTGGAGGCCCAGTGCGAGGCCCGGCCCATCAGCCCGTGCAGTAAGAGGACGCCGGAGGTCCGCTCGGGCCCGGAGCCGGGCGGGGCGAGCCCGTCCAGCCCGCCGGTGGACTGGGCCGGGATCACGGCGTCCGTCCCGCTCCTGGGCGGGTCGCCCTTGGGAGGGTCGCCGAACTCCCAGGCCGCCAGGCGTACACCGCCCGCCCCGGTCACGTCGATGCGTCGCGCCATGGATCCTGGCACCCCCCTAGCCGTCGTACCGCTGTGCTGCCGATGCCTCAGTGCTGTCGTCTCTCACCCGCAGGCTATCGAATGCCCTTTCGAGAAACGCACTCTCCGCGACCAACACCCCTCGTTCGAGTGACCCCCCTCAAGGAATGATCGCCGTCGCCGAGGGGAGATCTTCAACGGGAGGCGGACCGCTCGGGGAAACCGGTCCGACGGGAACGACCCTGAGAGCTCGGGGCTCCGGGTCGTGACAGGGGAGGACAGGCCCCGGTGCCACACGGCACCGGGGCTCTCCACTGCTCTGCGGCACACCATCCCCGCCCCCTCAAGGTCATATGCCTCATGCGACAGCGTGGCACGGGAAGCGCCGACGCGCTGCCGTTCGACACAGGGAATCTGCGATTCGACAAGATCGACAGGGCGCCACAACTTCCCCATGGCTCCCAGGAGTTGAACATCGCTCAGCCTTTACGGCGAGGCCGGCGGCCGACACCGCCCGGTGCCCGGCGGAGCTCGGCGCCCGGCGGAGCTCAGCGCTTGGCGACGAACACGTGGGACGCCACATCCGACTCCAGCTCCGCGGCCTCACCGCCGCTGCCGACCAGCACACCGCCCGCCGACTCCGTCACGCTCACCACCGAACCGGGCTGCACGCCCGCCCGCCGCAGCGTGTACATCAGCTGGGCGTCCGTCTGGATCGGCTCGCCGATCCGGCGCACCACGACCGTCTTGCCCTCCAGACCCGGCGCGAGCTCGGCCAGCGAGACCATGCCCTCGTCCAGGAACGGATCGGCGCCGTCCTTCTCGCCCAGCTCCTCCAGACCGGGAATCGGGTTGCCGTACGGCGACTCGGTGGGGTGACGCAGCAGCTCCAGGACGCGGCGCTCCACGGCCTCGCTCATCACGTGCTCCCAGCGACACGCCTCGGCGTGCACCTGCTCCCACTCCAGGCCGATCACATCGACGAGCAGACACTCGGCCAGGCGGTGCTTGCGCATCACGCGGGTGGCCAGTCGGCGGCCCTCGTCCGTCAGCTCCAGGTGGCGGTCACTGGCCACCGCGACCAGACCGTCGCGCTCCATCCGCGCCACCGTCTGGCTCACCGTCGGCCCGCTCTGGTCGAGCCGCTCGGCGATACGGGCGCGCATGGGGACCACACCTTCCTCCTCCAGCTCGAGGATGGTGCGGAGATACATCTCCGTGGTGTCGATCAGTCCGGACATTCGTGTGCCCCTCGATTGGATCTGCCGAAGGCTCGACGGCTCTCCGGCGCGTGCGCTGGCCCTGGCTCCAATTCTGCCGGATACCACCGACAACCGTGCCGCGCCATGGAAACGAGGGGGTTGCGCCACCCCTCGCGGCCCCGCGGTCGGCCGTATTGACACCGCACTGGTCCAGACCGCACGGTGATCCGCGACACGGACACCTCCGGCCACGGCGAAGGAGCCCCCTCGGATGAGCGACCGCAGCGACCACCAGCTCGCCGCCCGGTTCTTCGACGCCGCGATCGGCCTGCTCCGGCGGGTCCGCGACGAGGAGACCGAGGCCGTGGAGGCCGCCGGCACCCTCCTCGCCGACACCGTGGCCGCCGGCGGCCGCCTCTTCGCCTTCGGCGCCGGCCACTCCTCGCTCGCCGCCCAGGACATCGTCTACCGCGCGGGCGGCCTCGCCCTGATGAACCTCCTCGCCGTCCCCGGTGCCGTCGGCGTCGACGTCGTGCCCGCCACCCTGGGATCCGCCCTGGAACGCGTCGACGGCCTCGCGAGCGCCGTCCTCGACACCTCCCCGATCCGCGCGGGCGACGCCCTGGTGATCATCTCGCTGTCCGGCCGCAACGCCCTGCCCGTGGAGATGGCCCTCCACGCGCGCGACCTCGGCGTGAAGGTCATCGGCGTGACCTCGGTGGCGTACGCCGCGCAGACGAAGCCCCGGCACGCCTCGGGCACCTTCCTCAAGGACCACTGCGACGTCGTACTGGACTCGAAGATCGCCGTCGGCGACGCCGAGCTCACCCTCGACAGCGTCCCGGCGCCCTTCGCCCCCGCCTCCACGGTCGTCACCTCCGCCCTCCTCCAGGCCGTCATGGCCACTGCGGCAGGCTCCCTCGCCGACCGCGGCATCGAGCCCCCGCTGCTGCGCTCCGGCAACGTCGACGGCGGCCACGACTGGAACGGGCGCGTGATGGAGGAGTACGGCGACCGGATCTTCTACCGGCGCTGACCGGGGACCCGCGGGTCCCGCGTCAGGCGTCCTCGTCCCGCTCCAGCAGGTCGGCCAGATCCAGCGCCGCCGCCATGCGCCCGGCGACGTCCTCGGCATACGTCGCGTCGGAACGCTCGAAGGGACTGCGGCCGGCACCGCGCAGGAACGTCACCACACCCAGCGTGCGGCCCCGGCTGCGCAGCACCGCGCACAACGCGTGCACGGTGTCCTCCGGCCACTGCCGCGCCCGCGCCCACTCCCGCGCCTCCTCCGCCGCCACGCTCCCCGCACCGGCCCGCACCGAACCCGCCCGCGCGACGCACTGCAGCGCCGGATGGCCCTCGCCGTAACGGACGGGCAGACCGGCGTGCCCGGTCAGCGCGCTGGGGCCGGGACCGCCGGACGGGGTGGCCGCCACCCGGACCAGCCGCAGCGGCCCGCCCGCCGGCTCACCGTCGGCCGCCGCGCCACCCGCGACCCGGTCGATCAGGGCATGGTCGGCGAACCCGGCGAGCGCGAAGTCCAGATGGACGGTGGCCGCCTCGGCGGGATCCTCGCACTCGGCCGCCGCACGGGCGGCCCGGTGCAGCTGATTGGTGCGGAACCGCAGCAGGGCCGCCTCCTGCTCGCCCTGCTTGGCCTCCGTGACGTCCTGGAACAGCCAGCCGACCCCCAGCGGCACCGGCTCCTCCGCGAGCGGCGAGGCCAGCCGCAGAAAGCCACTGCGCCAGCAGCGCCGCCGCTCCCCCTCCGGGGTGCGCACCCCCACCCACATCTCCGCGGGGGCCGGCGGGGCCCCCTCCGCGAGGACGTGCGTCAGCGCGTTCTCCAGCTCCTCCGCGCCCCGGGTCAGCAGCTCGCCCAGCGGACGTCCCAGCACCGCCGTACGCCCCGTCCCCAGGGCGCGGGCCGCATGCGCGTTCACCACGGCGGGACGCAGATCGGCGTCGACCAGGACCACACCCCAGGACGCGTCGTCGAAGAGGGCCTCGCTCAGGGCGATGGAACGCTCCAGGTCGATCTGCGCGTGCACCTCGCTGAAGGCGCAGTACAGGCCCGCAGGCTTGCCGTCGGGCCCCGGGACGGCGGCGGACTGGGTCCGCACCAGCACCCGGCCCCCGTTCTTGGTCAGCAGCGCGAACTCGTGCACCTGACGGCCCGGCGCGTGCATCGCGGCCATCAGCCGGCTCTCGACCTCCTCCGCGTCCGCCTCACGCACCGCCCAGCCCGCGAAGCCCTGCCGGCCGACGGCCTCCGCCACGCTCCAGCCGAGGATGCGCTCGGCCTCCCGGTTCCAGTGGGTGACGACCCCGTCGGCGTCGAAGGCGCACAGCGCCGCGTCCATGCCGTCGAGCAGCGCGGCAAGAAGATCCGCGCCGTCGGGGCCGTCGGAGCCCTCGGGACCGTCAGAACCGTCCGGCCGCTCGGGCTCCTCCGGCCCCAGCTCGTCGGTGGTCCCACTACGCCGGGAAGCACTCACCTGGACCCCCTGCAGGTTCGCTCACTTGCCCTCATTCAACTCGAACGTGACGCAGCCCACATACGGTTCCCGCAAGATTGCAGGGGAATCGTTGTACGGCCGCCGTCAGGCCGGCACAGGCATCAGCCGCAGGTCGACCCATTCCGCCGTCTCCCCGTCCAGCACATACCGCTCGACCTCGGCGAACCCCCGCGCGCGGGCGAACCGCAACCCGTCCTCGTTGACGGCCAGCACACACGTCTCGACCGCCCGGGCACCCAGCGCCCGCGCCTGCGCGAGGACGTGCTCGTAGAGCGCCGTCCCGTACCCCCGCCGCCGGAACGCGGGCAGCACCCGCGCGATGACCGTCACCACCGCGTCCTCAGCCCGCGGCGGCCGCACCGTCGCACAGCCGACCAGGACGTCACCGGCGTACGCGTTCTCCAGCCGGTTGCGCCCCGCACGCGCCCGCACCTCGTCGAGGGACAGCGCGGCCGGCGGCACGATCACATTGTGGACGTGCCGCCACTGCTCCAGCGCGGCGTCGCCCACGGCCTGCTCGACACGAAGATCAGTCACGGCAGCAGCGAACCGTTTCGCCACGCGCGCGTCAACGTGTTTCCGCCCTTCCCGAGCCACGCCGGGCGTCCACCTCGATCTCGATCCTCATCCGGGGATCGGCCAGCCCGCACACCATCATGGTCGCCGCGGGCCGCGCCCCGCCGAACGCCCGCCGCAGCACCGGCCAGCAGGGCTCGAAGTCCTCCCGCCGCGGCAGCAGGTACCGCACCCGCACCACGTCCGCGACGTCGCACCCCGCCTCCGCGAGCGCCGCCCCGATGTTCCGCACACACTGTTCGGCCTGTTCGACGACATCGTCCGGGAGGGTCATGGACGCGTAGTCGTACCCGGTGGTCCCGGACACGTACACCCGGTCCCCGTCGACCACGGCCCGGGCATAGCCGATCTGCTCCTCGAACGTGGAGCCGCTGAGAATCACACGCCGCTCTGTCATGGCCGGAACGGTAGAAGGAGCCGCGGACATACGTCCAATAGCCGTACGCCGCCCCTTTGATATCTCTGGAGATATGAAGCCCCCGGAGCCCGCGCACCTGCCGCCCCTCGCCCAGCTGCACGCCTTCACGGTCCTCGCCGAGGAACTGCACTTCGGCCGGGCCGCCGCCCGCCTCGGCATCGCCCAGCCACCGCTGAGCCAGCAGATCCGCCGGCTGGAGGACCGGGTCGGACACGCCCTCTTCGACCGCTCCCCCGCCGGCGTCACCCTCACCCCCGCCGGGCGGGAACTCCTCCCCGCCGCCCGGCGCACCCTCACCGGCCTGTCCGACGGTCTCGCCGCCGCCCGGGCCGCCGGAGACGGCCGCACCGGCCGGCTGCGCGTCGGATTCGCCGCCTCCCTCGCCCTGACCGTCCTGCCGGACCTCCTGCGCGCCCACCGCGACCGCCTCCCCGGCGTCCACCTCGACCTCCGCGAGATGACGACGGCCCCCCAGCTGACCGCCCTGCGCGACGGCGGAATCGACGTGGGCCTCCTGCGCGAACCCCCGGCCCACCACCCCGGCCTGTCCTTCCGCACGCTCCGCACGGAACCCTTCGTGGCCGTCCTCCCGGCCGCCCACCCCCTGGCCGCGAGGACGACGGTCCCCCTCGCCGAGCTCGCCGACGCCCCCTTCGTCCTCCTCCCCCGCGAGGCAGGCCCCGGCCTCCACGACCGCATCACCGCCCTGTGCGCCACGGCCGGCTTCACCCCGCGCATCACCCAGGAAGCCGTCGAGTGGCTCACGGTCTGCGCCCTCGTGGAATCCGGTCTGGGCGTCTCCCTCGCCCCCGCGGGCATCCGCCGCATCGCCCTGGAGGGCATCGCGCACCGCCCCCTGGAGCCGTCCGCGGCGCGTACGACCGTCGCCGCCGCCTGGCGCACGGACGACGGGAACCCCCTGGTGAGCGGGCTGCTGACGACGCTCACGGCCACGCCGGCGACCCGAACGTGACGTCCGATCGCCGCCAGCGGCGCCCGTCCGCCTCGGGCAACGTGGCCGGTGGCCCGCACACCCGACCGCGGGTCCGTCCGCCCCTCCTGCGAAAGGCCTGCGCATGCACGTCGTCCCCGGGCTCAAGGTCCTGTACTTCGGCACTCCGGTCGTGCTGATCAGTTCGCTCAACGAGGACGGCACCGCGAACCTGGCGCCCATGTCGTCCGCGTGGTGGCTCGGCCAGGACTGCATGCTCGGCCTCGGCGACAGCAGCCAGACCGCGGCGAACCTGCTCCGCGAGCGCGAGTGCGTCCTCAACCTGCCCTCGTCGGCGATGGTCGACGCCGTGGACCGGATCGCGCTCACCACGGGGAAGGCCACCGTCCCCCGCCACAAGGCGGCGCAGGGCTACCGGTACGAGCCCGACAAGTTCGCCGCCGCCGGGCTCACCCGGCAGGCGTCCGAGCTGGTCCGCCCGCCCCGGATCGCGCAATGCCCCGTCCAGCTGGAATGCCGGCTCGTCGCGGCCCACCCCTTCGGCAGCCCCACGCCCTACGCCACCGCCTTTCAGGTCGAGGTCCTGCGCACCCATGTCGAGGAGGACCTGCTGATCCCCGGGACCCACTACATGGACCCGCTGGGCTGGGACCCGCTGATCATGAAGTTCTGCGAGTTCTTCGGCGGCGGCCGCAATGTCCACCCGTCACGGCTCGCCGAGGGCTGGGACATGCCGCACCGACTCCGCCCGGCGCCGGCATCCCGGAAAAACACTTGAGCGACCGGGGACGACTTCTTAAGGTGGCTGGTACTTCGGAAAGGAGGTGGTTCGGCAGATGTATGGATACCGGACGGAAGAGGTGGCTGCGGGCTAGCGGCTCGCCACCACACTCAGTGCGGTGCCGGACCGGCGTGCGCGCGTTGCACGCAGCCGGCCAATCCCACGCAGTCACCCGACCCGCGAGTCGCCGGTACGTCCGGCCGGCCCCCTCCTGGAGGAGGACCAGACTCGCGGGTCGCCTGCGTTCCCGCGCCCCTCGTTCTCCCTAGTGCGCGATGTCCTCGTACCCCTCGATCTCCTGCGGGCCCCGCGAGCCGGGGCCGATGTAGCGGGCGGAGGGGCGGACGAGGCGGCCGGTGCGCTTCTGTTCGAGGATGTGGGCCGACCAGCCGGCGGTGCGGGCGCAGGTGAACATCGAGGTGAACATGTGGGCCGGGACCTCGGCGAAGTCGAGGACGATGGCGGCCCAGAACTCGACGTTCGTCGCGAGGACGCGGTCGGGGCGGCGGGCGTGGAGTTCGGCGAGGGCGGCCTTCTCGAGGGCTTCGGCGATCTCGAAGCGGGGGGCGCCCAGTTCGCGGGCGGTGCGGCGCAGGACGCGGGCGCGGGGGTCCTCGGCGCGGTAGACGCGGTGGCCGAAGCCCATGAGGCGTTCGCCCTTGTCGAGGGCCTGCTTGACGTAGGCCTCGGCGTCGCCGGTGCGCTCGATCTCCTCGATCATGCCGAGGACGCGGGAGGGGGCGCCGCCGTGGAGGGGGCCGGACATTGCTCCCACGGCTCCGGAGAGCGCGGCGGCGACGTCGGCGCCGGTGGAGGCGATGACGCGGGCGGTGAAGGTGGAGGCGTTCATGCCGTGCTCGGCCGCCGAGGTCCAGTAGGCGTCGACCGCCGCCACGTGCTTGGGGTCGGGTTCGCCGCGCCAGCGGATCATGAAGCGTTCGACGACGGAGTGGGCCTTGTCGATCTCGCGCTGCGGGACCATGGGCCGGCCCTGGCCGCGAGCGGACTGGGCGACGTAGGAGAGGGCCATCACGGCGGCGCGGGCGAGGTCGTCGCGGGCCTGCTCGGCATCGATGTCGAGGAGCGGTTTGAGGCCCCAGACGGGTGCGAGCATGGCGAGTGCGGACTGGACGTCGACGCGGATGTCGCCGGAGTGGACGGGGATGGGGAAGGGCTCGGCGGGCGGCAGGCCGGGGTTGAAGGCGCCGTCGACGAGCAGGCCCCAGACGTTGCCGAACGAGACGTGGCCGACCAGGTCCTCGATGTCGACGCCCCGGTATCGCAGGGCGCCGCCTTCCTTGTCCGGTTCGGCGATCTCCGTCTCGAACGCGACGACTCCTTCGAGTCCGGGTACGAAGTCGGACATCGGGCGGCTCCTCGTGATGTGTGCGACGCATGGCGCCGGTGGATCCGCGGTCCTGTGCGGTTCGGTGTGCGGACTCGCGGTCGTGGGCGGTCACCCCACTGATGCCCGGTGCGGTGGGCCGTCACCCAACCGGGAAGGGCCTGGGGTGGCATCTGCACCATATCCCCGGGTGTCACCGTTGGGGAGGGGCTGCGGCACTGAGTGCCACCTCTCACGCGGAGTGCTTCCATGCGGCAGGATGACCATGTGACCGACGCAGACGACGTCTACTCCGGCCCTGTGCCCGATCCCGCGGCCATGCGCAAGCAGTACCGTGCGGAGGGGCTCGACGAGGCCGATCTGGCCGCCACGCCCGTGGAGCAGTTCGCCCGCTGGTTCAAGGATGCGGCCATCGAGGCCCATCTCTTCGAGCCGAACGCCATGGTGGTCTCCACCGCGGACGCGGAGGGCCGGCCCAGTTCCCGCACGGTGCTGCTGAAGCAGTTCGACGAGCGGGGTTTCGTCTTCTACACCAACTACGACTCCCGCAAGGCCCGGGATCTCGCCGAGAACCCGTATGTGTCGCTGCTGTTCCCGTGGCATCCGATGGCGCGCCAGGTCGTCGTGCGGGGCGTGGCCCGGCGTACGGGGCGGGACGAGACGGCGGCGTACTTCCGTACCCGGCCGCACGGCTCGCAGCTCGGTGCCTGGGCCAGTGCCCAGTCGGCGGTCGTCGCGGGGCGCGCCGAGCTGGATGCCTCCTATGCCGAGCTGGTGGCGCGTTATCCGGAGGGTGAGCAGGTGCCGGTGCCGCCGCACTGGGGCGGTTTCCGGGTGGCGCCGGAGTCGGTGGAGTTCTGGCAGGGCCGGGAGAACCGGCTGCACGACCGGCTGCGGTACGTCGCGCAGGCGGACGGGGGCTGGCGGGTGGAGCGGCTCAATCCGTGAGGGACCGTGGCGCGGTGGTCCTCGTCAGTCCCGCCCCGCGTCCAGCACGGTGTCCAGCAGCCCGGCCCACTGGGCCACGACCCGCTCGCGGCGGCCGGCGTCGTCGGTGAGGAGGTTGGCGAGGCCGAGGCCGCGGGCCATGTCGAGGAGGCCCTGGACGGTCTCGCGTGCGCCGGGGACGGATTCGTCGGCGCCGAGGAGTTCCACGGCTATGCGGTGGGTCTCGCGGCCCACGCGGGCTTCCAGTTCGGTGACGCGGGGGCGCAGCGGTTCTTCGTTGGAGGCGGCGACCCACAGGTGGAGGGCGGCCCTGAAGAGGGGGCCGGTGTAGAGGTCGACGAGGGCGGAGACGACCGCGTGGCGTTCGGCGGGTCCTTCGGGGAAGAGGGCGCGCAGTGCGGTGGAGCGTTCCTCGGCGACGTATTCGACGGCCGCGGTGAAGAGGTCTTCGCGGGTGGGGAAGTGGTGCTGGGCCGCGCCCCGGGAGACGCCCGCGCGTTCGGCGACGACGGAGACCGTGGAGCCCGCCCAGCCGTGTTCGGCGAGGCAGGCCACGGCGGCTTCCAGGAGCCGCTGCCGGGTGGCCCGGCTGCGGTCCTGCTTGGGGGCGCGGTCGCCGGGGACACGGTCGACCGAGGTCACAGCACCCATGCGGGATCCCGTCGTTCTAGGAAGGCGGTCATGCCCTCGCGCGCCTGGGCGGAGGAGAACAGCCGGGCCGAGAGCGCGGTGAGGTCGGCCGCGTCCCGGTCGAATGTCTCCAGCACCCTAGCCGTGAGCAGCCGTTTCGTCTCGGCCAGGCCCTGGGGGGCGGATCGGCGCAGTCCGTCGAGGACGGGGGCGAGGACGGCGTCGGCGTCCTCGCCGGTGGCGGTCAGCAGGCCGATGCGGGCCGCTTCGGGGGCGAGGAAGCGTTCGCCGGTGAGGTAGTAGCGGGCCAGGGCGCGGGGGTCGGTGCGTGGGAGGAGCGGGAGGGAGATGACGGCGGGTGCCACGCCGATCCGCACCTCGGTGAAGGCGAAGGTGGAGTCGGTGGAGGCGGCGGTGATGTCGCAGGCGGCCAGGAGGCCGAGGCCGCCGGCGCGGACGTGGCCGGTGACGCGGGCGAGGACCGGTTTGGGCAGCTCCACGATCTGCCGCAGCAGGCCGACGAAGGCGTCGGGGCCGGGTGGGTCGCGCAGGTCGGCGCCCGCGCAGAAGGTGCCGCCGGTGTGGGTGAGCAGGACCGCGCGGACGTCGGTGTCCTTGGCGCAGTCGGTGAGCGCGTCGGCCAGTTGCCCGACGAGGGCCGCCGAGAGGGCGTTGCGGGTGTCGGCCGCGTCGAGGCTGAGGGTTTCGATGCCCCGGGTGCGGGTCCGGCCGATGAGGGTCATGGGGTCTCCCTCAGCCGGCGGCGGAGGATCTTCCCGGAGGCCGCCCGGGGGACGGCGTCGACGAAGGTGACGTGGCGGACGCGTTTGTAGGGGGCGACGCGTTCGGCGACGTACATGGCGATCTCTCCTTCGGAGAGGTCGGGGGCGCTGGGCTGGCGGACGACGAAGGCGTGCGGGACTTCGTTGCCGTCGGCGTCGTGGGCGCCGATGACGGCCGCGTCGGCGACGGCCGGGTGGGTGAGCAGCAGGGCCTCGAGTTCGGCGGGGGCGACCTGGAAGCCCTTGTACTTGATGAGTTCCTTGACGCGGTCGACGACGAAGAGCCAGCCGTCGTCGTCGACGCGGCCGACGTCGCCGGTGTGCAGCCAGCCGTCGTCGTCGATCATGGCGGCGGTGGCGTCGGGGCGGCCGAGGTAGCCCTTCATGACCTGGGGTCCGCGGATGAGGATCTCGCCCTCCTCTCCCACGCCGAGGTCCTTGCCGGGGTCGGCGAGGGAGACGATGCGCATCTCGGTGCCGGCGACGAGTTTGCCGACGGTGCCGGCGGGGGCGTCGCGCATGGCGTCCAGGGGGACGACGTGGGTGCCCGGGGAGAGTTCCGTCATGCCGTAGGCCTGGCCGACGGGGGGCAGGTTCAGGCGGTCGGCGCAGGCGGCGGCGAGGTCGGCGTCCAGGGGGGCGGCCGCGCTGATGACGTACTTCAGGGACGACAGGTCGTACTGGGCGACCGCCGGGTGTTTGGCGAGGGCGAGGACGATCGGCGGGGCCACGTAGAGGCCGGTGATGCGGTGGGTCTGGATGGCCGCGAGGAAGGTCTCCAGGTCGAAGCGGGGCAGGACGACGACGGTGGCGCCCTGGCGCAGGGGTGCGTTCATCAGGGCGGTGAGGCCGTAGATGTGGAAGAAGGGCAGGACGGCGAGGATGCGGTCGCCGGGGCCGGCCGTGATCGCGGGGTCGAGCTGGGCGAGGTTGGTGGCGATCTGCCGGTGGGTGAGCATCACGCCCTTGGGGACGCCGGTGGTGCCGGAGGAGTACGGCAGGGCGGCCACGTCCTGGGCGGGGTCGATGTGCACCTGTGGCTCGGGGGCGGCCGAGGCGAGCATGTCGATCAGGGAGCGGTGCCCGGGGGCGCTGTCGCAGACGAAGATCTCCTGGACGCCGCCCGCGAGTTCCGCGGCCCGCAGGGCGGTCTGCAGGAACGGTGAGACGGTGACGATCCAGCGGGCCTTGGCGTCGGCGAGCTGCTTGGCGAACTCCTCGGCGGTGGCGAGCGGGTGGACGGTGGTGACGGAGGCGCCCGCGCGGGTGGCCGCGTAGAAGGCGAGCGGGAAGGCGACGGTGTTGGGGCTGTGGAGGGCGAGGACGTCGCCCTTGCGGACGCCGGCCTCGGCGAGGGCGGCGGCGACGCGCCGGTGGAACCGGTCCACCTGTTCGTACGTGAGCGTGGTGCCGTCCGTGCCGTCGATCAGCGCGGGCTGCTCGCCGAACTCGTCCGCGTGGCCGAGGACGGCGTCGTGGATGGGCAGGTCGACGGGTGGGACGTCTGCGTACTCGCTGCGGAACATCGGTTCCTCCAAGGCGTTGGCCTAGTACGACTTGGGCAGGCCCAGGGTCTGGTGGGAGACGTAGTTGAGAATCATCTCCCGGCTCACGGGGGCGATACGCGCCACGCGCGAGGCCGTGATCAACCGGGCGATCCCGAACTCGCTCGTGAGGCCGTTGCCCCCGAGGGTCTGCACCGCTTGGTCTACGGCCCGCACGCAGGCTTCCCCCGCGGCGTATTTGGCCATGTTGGCGGCCTCGCCGGCGCCCGCGTCGTCCCCCGCGTCGTACAGGTGGGCCGCCTTCTGCATCATCAGGCGGGCCAGTTCGAGCTCGATGTGCGACTGGGCGAGGGGGTGGGCGATGGCCTGGTGGGCGCCGATGGGGGCCTTCCAGACGGTGCGTTCGCGCGCGTACGCGATGGCCTTCGTGAGGGCCTGGCGGCCCATGCCGATCGCGAAGGCGGCCGTCATGATCCGCTCGGGGTTCAGGCCGGCGAACAGTTGCAGCAGGCCCGCGTCCTCGTCGCCGACGAGTGCCTCGGCGGGCAGCCGTACGTCGTCCAGGACCAGCTCGAACTGCTTCTCCGCGCCGTGCAGTTCCATGTCGATGGGCCGGCGGGAGAAGCCTTCGGCGTCGCGCGGGACGATGAACAGGCAGGGCTTGAGGCGGCCGGTGCGGGCGTCCTCGGTGCGGCCGACGATGAGGGTGGCGTCGGCGATGTCGACACCGGAGACGAAGACCTTGCGGCCGGTGAGCAGCCAGTCCGTGCCGTCGCGGCGGGCGGTGGTGGTGATGCGGTGGCTGTTGGAGCCGGCGTCCGGCTCGGTGATCCCGAAGGCCATCATGCGGGAGCCGTCCGCCAGTGCGGGGAGCCACTCCTGTTTCTGGGCCTCGGTGCCGAAGCGGGTGATCACCGTGCCGCAGATGGCGGGGGAGACGATCATCATGAGCAGGGGGTTGCCGGCCGCGCCCATCTCTTCGAGGACCAGGGAGAGTTCGGTGATGCCGCCGCCGCCTCCTCCGTAGGCTTCCGGGAGGTTGACGCCGATGTAGCCGAGTTTGGCCGCGGCTTGCCAGAGGCCCTCGGTGTCGGTGTGCGTCCTGGCGAAGGACGCGACCGCCTGCCGGAGTTGCTTGTGCTCGTCGGATTCGATGAGAGAGGTCACTGTGGCTCCTTCGGGTGCGGGTTCGTCCTGGCTGGTCGCGCTCAGGCGGCGGAGCCGCCTGTCGATGCGGCTCCGAGCCCCTGCCGTCGGCTGCTCTCCACCACGGCCAGGAGGGTGCCGACCTCCACTTGCTGTCCTTGCCTCACGTGCAGCTCCGTGAGGGTGCCCGCCGCCGGGGCCGAAATGACGTGTTGCATCTTCATCGCTTCGAGCCAGAGCAGCGGTTCACCGGCGCGGACACTCGATCCGGTGATGAGACCGTCCGCGAGCTTGACGACCGTGCCGGGCATCGGGGCCAGCAGGGAGCCCGGGGCGTGCTGGGCCTCGGGGTCGGGGAAGCGGGGCAGGGCGGTGAGGGTCGTGGTGTTGACGTGGACCTGGTCGCCGTAGCGGGCGACCTCGAAGCGGCGCCGTACGCCGTCGATCTCCAGGACGACCAGGGCGGGACCGGCGTGCACGACCTGGACGCCCTCGGCCGTCAGGCCGCTCCGCCCGTACGTGTACCCGACCTCGGTCTCCTCGCCCGCGACCGCGTACCGCTTCGTGTGCGGCTGTGACGGGAGGTTGCGCCAGCCGCCGAGGCCCAGGCGGGAGCCGGTGCGCGTCGCGTCCGCGAGGGCCGCGGCGAGCGGGGCGTACGGGTCGGGGGCGGCGGCGGTGAGTTCGGTCAGGTGGCGGTCGTAGAAGCCGGTGTCCATGCGGGCGGAGGTGAACTCCTCGTGGCGCAGGGAGCGGACCAGCAGGTCGCGGTTGGTGACCGGGCCGTGCACGGTGGCGCGTTCCAGGGCCCCGGCGAGGGTGCGGATCGCCTCGGCGCGGGTGGGGGCGTGGGCGACGACCTTCGCGAGCATGGGGTCGTAGTGGACGCCGATCTCGTCGCCGTCGGCGTAGCCGGTGTCCAGCCGGACGCCCTCCGGGACGGTCAGGCGGTGCAGGGTGCCGGTCTGCGGGGTCCAGTCGGCCGCGGGGTCCTCGGCGTAGAGGCGGGCCTCGATTGCGTGGCCCCGCGCGGGCGGCGGCTCGGGGGCGAGGGCGGCGCCCTCCGCCACACGGATCTGCTCGGCGACCAGGTCCAGGCCGAAGACGGCCTCGGTGACGGGGTGTTCGACCTGGAGGCGGGTGTTCATCTCCAGGAAGTGCGCGCGGCCGTCGGCGACGAGGAACTCGACGGTGCCCGCGCCGACGTAGGCGACGGAGCGTGCCGCGCGCACGGCCAGCGTGCGCAGTTCGTCCTGGAGCCGGCCGGACAGCGCGGGCGCCGGTGCCTCCTCGACGACCTTCTGGTGGCGGCGCTGGAGGGAGCAGTCGCGGGTGCCGAGCGGCCACACCGTGCCGTGGGTGTCGGCGAGGATCTGGACCTCGACGTGGCGGCCGTGCTCCAGGTAGGGCTCGACGAAGACCTCGCCGTCGCCGAAGGCGCTCGCGGCCTCGGCGCGCGCGCCGTCCAGCGCGGCCTTCAGGTCCTCCGGACGGCGCACGACGCGCATCCCGCGCCCGCCGCCGCCGGCCGCGGCCTTCACCAGAACCGGCAGATCCGCTTCCGTCACCGCGTCCGCGGGCAGCGGCGCGAGCCCCATGAGCTCCTTGGCGCGGGTCTTGGAGGCCATGGCCTCGACGGCCTCCGGCGGTGGCCCGATCCAGACCAGCCCGGCGTCCTGGACGGCGCGGGCGAAGCCGGCGTTCTCGGAGAGGAAGCCGTAGCCGGGGTGCACGGCGTCCGCGCCCGCGGCGACGGCGGCCTTCACCACCAGGTCGGCGCGCAGATAGGTGTCCGCGGGCGCCGCGCCCGGCAGCCGTACCGCCGTGTCGGCCACGCGCGTGTGGAGGGCGTCGGCGTCGGCGTCCGAGTGCACGGCGACCGTCCGGATTCCCAGCTCACGGCAGGTGCGGAAGATCCGGCAGGCGATCTCGCCCCGGTTGGCGACGAGCAGAGTACCGATCACGTGATCCCTCACATCCGGAAGACGCCGAAGCCGCCGCGCGCACCCTCGTACGGCGCGGTGTGGATGGCGGACAGACACAGCCCGAGGACCGTGCGGGTGTCGCGCGGGTCGATGACGCCGTCGTCGTACAGCCGCCCGGACAGGAACATCGGCAGCGACTCGGACTCGATCTGCTGCTCCACCAGGGCGCGCAGGGCGGCGTCGGCGTCCTCGTCGTAGGGCTGTCCCTTGGCGACCGCGGACTGCCGGGCGACGATCGAGAGCACGCCGGCCAGTTGCTGGGGCCCCATCACGGCCGACTTGGCGCTCGGCCAGGCGAACAGGAAGCGGGGGTCGTAGGCGCGCCCGCACATGCCGTAGTGCCCGGCCCCGTACGAGGCGCCCATCAGCACCGACAGATGCGGCACGCGGCTGTTGCTCACCGCGTTGATCATCATCGCGCCGTGTTTGATGATGCCGCCCTGCTCGTACTCCCTGCCGACCATGTAGCCGGTGGTGTTGTGCAGGAAGAGCAGGGGGATGTCGCGCTGGTTGGCGAGCTGGATGAACTGGGCGGCCTTCTGGGACTCCGCGCTGAACAGGACGCCCTGGGCGTTGGCCAGGATGCCGACCGGGTAGCCGTGCAGGGTGGCCCATCCGGTCGCCAGGCTGGTGCCGTAGAGGGGCTTGAACTCGTCGAAGTCGGAGCCGTCGACGAGCCTGGCGATCACCTCGCGCGGGTCGAACGGCGTCTTCAGATCGCCCGGGACGATCCCGAGGAGCTCCTCCTCGTCGTACTCGGGGGGCGCGGCCGGCCCCGGGTCCGGGTGGGCCTTGCGGTGGTTGAGACGGGCGACCACCCGGCGGGCCTGGCGCAGCGCGTCCGCCTCGTCGACGGCGAAGTAGTCGGCGAGACCGGACACGCGCGCGTGCATCTCCGCGCCGCCGAGCGACTCGTCGTCGCTCTCCTCACCGGTGGCCATCTTCACCAGGGGCGGCCCGCCCAGGAAGACCTTAGCCCGCTCCTTGACCATGATCACGTGGTCGGACATGCCGGGGACGTAGGCGCCGCCCGCCGTGGAGTTGCCGAAGACGACGGCGACGGTCGGGATGCCGGCCGCCGACAGCCGTGTCAGGTCCCGGAAGATGGCGCCTCCGGGGATGAAGATCTCCTTCTGCGAGGGCAGGTCGGCGCCGCCCGACTCGACCAGGCTGATGCAGGGCAGCCGGTTGGCGAAGGCGATGTCGTTCGCCCGCAGGGCCTTCTTCAGCGACCAGGGGTTGCTGGCGCCGCCGCGCACGGTCGGGTCGTTGGCGGTGATCAGGCACTCCACGCCCGCCACGACCCCGATCCCGGTGACGAGCGAGGCGCCGACCGTGTAGTCGCTCCCCCAGGCGGCCAGCGGCGACAGCTCCAGGAAGGGGGTGTCCGGGTCGAGGAGCAGCTCGATGCGCTCGCGGGCGAGCAGCTTGCCGCGCCCCCGGTGCCGTTCGACGTACTTCGGACCGCCGCCGGCGAGGGCCTTCGCATGCTCGGCGTCCAGGTCGGCGAGCTTGGCGAGCATGGCCTCGCGTGCGGCGCGGTAGTCCGGTCCCCGGGTGTCGAGGGCGGAGGTGATGACCGTCAAAGCAGGGCCTCCGGGATGTCCAGGTGACGGGAGCGCAGCCATTCGCCGAGCGCCTTGGCCTGCGGGTCGAAGCGGTGCTGGGCGGCGACCCCGGCGCCGAGGATGCCCTCGACGACGAAGTTCAGGGCGCGCAGGTGGGGCAGCATGTGCCGGGTCACGGTCAGCTCGCGGCTCTCCGGGACGAGCAGGCGGAACCGCTCCACGGTCAGGGTGTGCGCGAGCCACCGCCACGCCTCGTCCGTACGGACCCAGACCCCGACGTTGGCGTCCCCGCCCTTGTCCCCGCTGCGGGCCCCGGCGACCAGCCCGAGGGGGGCTCTGCGCACGGGTCCCGGCGGCAGGGCCGGGGGCAGGGGCGGCTGCGGCACCTCGTCGAGCACGCGGGTGCCGGCGGCCGGCGCCACCGGGATGCGGCGCCCGTCGTCGAGCACGGCCAGGTGCTCGACCTCGCCCTGGGGGAGGTACGCGGCCTCGAAGACGCCGTAGGGGGATCCCTTGCCCGGCGGGGCGAGGACGTGGAAGCCGGGGTAGCTCGCCAGCGCCAGTTCCACGGCCGCCGCGCTCAACGCCCGTCCCACCACGCCCTCTTCGGCATCGCGCACCACGAGCCGGAGCAGGGCGGCGGCTTCCTCCTCGCGGTCGGCGTCGGGTCGGTCGGTCCGCACGAGTTCCCAACGGACCTCGGACGGAGGTGACTTGGCGAGCGCTTCCGTCATCTGGCCGCGCACCAGCTCCGCCTTGGCCTCGATGTCGAGGCCGGTGAGCACGAAGACGACCTCGTTGCGGAAGCCGCCGAGCCGGCTGCGCCCGACCTTGAGGGTGGGCGGTGGAGCCTCCCCGCGCACTCCCGTGATCCGCACCCGGTCGGGTCCGTCCTGAGCGAGCCGTACGGTGTCCAGCCGGGCGGTGACGTCGGGCCCGGCGTACCGGGCGGCGCCCGTCTCGTACAGCAGCTGAGCGGTGACCGTGCCGACGTCGACGAAGCCGCCCGTCCCGGGGTGTTTCGTGATGACGCAGCTGCCGTCCTCGTACAGCTCGGCGAGCGGAAAGCCGGGCCGGCGGACGTCCCGGGCGCCCTCCCGGAAGAAGGCGTAGTTGCCGCCGGTGGCCTGCGCCCCGCACTCCAGCACGTGCCCGGCGACGACGGCTCCCGCGAGCCGGTCGTACTCGCTCGGCCCCCAGCCGAAACGCGCGGCGGCGGGCCCGGTGACCAGGGCCGCGTCCGTCACCCGCCCGGTGACGACGACGTCGGCGCCTTCCTGCAGGCAGGCGGCGATGCCGAAGCCGCCGAGGTAGGCGTGGGCGGTGAGGCTGCCGGGGTGGCGGCCGGTGAGGTCGTCGCCCTCGACGTGCGCGACGCGTACGGGGACACCGAGCCGGTCCGCCAGCTTCCGGACGGCGTCGGCGAGACCGGCCGGGTTGAGCCCGCCGGCGTTGGTGACGATCCGCACGCCCCGCTCCCGGGCGAGTCCCAGGCACTCCTCCAGCTGCTTCAGGAACGTGCGGGCGTACCCGGCGGACGGGTCCTTCAGCCGGTCCCGGCCGAGGATCAGCATGGTGAGTTCGGCGAGGTAGTCACCCGTGAGGACGTCGAGTTCGCCGCCGGTGAGCATCTCGCGCATCGCGTCGAAGCGGTCGCCGTAGAAGCCGGAGGCGTTGCCGATGCGCAGCGCGGTCACTCGGCGGCCTCCCTGGGAGCGCGGCCGGTGCCGGGCGGGCCCGCGAAGGCCTGGGCGATGTCCAGCCAGCGGTCGGCGTCCGGGCCGACGGCCTCCAGGGCGAGGTCGGCGCGATGGGCGCGCTGGGTGACGAGGAGGCAGAAGTCGAGGGCGGGGCCGGTGACGCGGTCCGTGGCGTCCCCGGGACCGTACGTCCACGACTCGCCGGAGGGGCCGGTGAGTTCCACCCGGAACTCCTCGAAGGGCGCGGGCAGTCCGTGCACGTTGAAGGCGAAGTCGCGGGTGCGGACGCCGAGGCGGGCGATGTGCCGCAGCCGGCCGGTGGGCGCGGGCACCACGCCCAGCGCGTCGGCCACGTCCCGGCTGTGGGCCCAGGTCTCCATGAGACGCGCGGTGGCCATGGAGGCGGCGGCCATGGGCGGGCCGTACCAGGGGAACCGCGCCCCGGGGGGTGCCGCGCGCAGGGCGTCCTGCAGCGCCTCGCGCCCGGCCCGCCAGTCCGCGAGCAGCTGCGCGGGCGGCTTCCCGGCCCCGTCTTCGGCGCCGTTGTCCACGAAGTCCCCGGGTGCGGCCAGCGCGTTCTCGACCTCACGGGCGAAGGCGTCCTGATCGGTCACGGCGAGCAGGGAGGAGCGGTCGGTCCAGGCGAGGTGCGCGATCTGGTGGGCGACGGTCCAGCCGGGCGCAGGGGTCGGCAGCCTCCACTGCTCGGGCGTCAACTCGGCCACGAGACAGTCGAGTTCGTCGCTTTCGGCACGCAGATCGTCGAGCACGGGCGTCGGGTCGGCCATGGGGTGGAGCATGGCAGGCCCCCCAGAAACAATCAAGCAAGCTTGCATGAATTTCCGGGCCCGCTCCACGACCCGGGAAGCGGGGGCGAGCTCACAGCGCGGGCGGCTTGCGACTGGTGGGGCTGGCGGGCGGCGGGGCAGCGGGGAGGGCAGCAGGCCTGGATGCCGACGAGGAACCCAGCCGTGGGAGGCGACGGACGACCGGTCGGGAGGGCGACGGGCGACCGGCTTGCAGGCGCCGGGCGACGAGCCGGCTCTCCGAGCGGGCGACGGGCCAGCCGACCTTGAGATGCGACGGACGACTGGCTTGAAAGGTCGACAGGACAGCGGGCCCAGCAGGGCGACAAGTGCGCCGTCAGGCGCGCAGCACCACCCTGCCCAGGCCACACAGGCCCGGGCGGCCAGCCCCTCGCACGCCCGGGCGGACGACTGCACGCCGTGCGCAGACGGTCTGGAGGGCTGCGGTGCGACCAGCCCGGTGGACTGAAAGAGCAGTCGGCCGGAGGGCCGACAGGGCAGCTGACCTTGAGAGGTGACGGGCGACCGGCCGGGAGGGTGGGCGGCCTGCGGAGCGACGAGCGACCGGCCCGGAGCCGACGGTCGGCCGCGCTACAGGGTGACAGCGCGGCCGACCAGCGGGGCGACCGGCATGGAAGGGCGCGCGCAACCAGCCCGGAGAGGCGACAGGTAGCCCGCCGGGAGAGGCGACCGGCCCGGAAGGGCGCGGGTCGCCCCTGAAGGGCGACCGGCAGCCGACCCGAGGGGCGACGGGCAGGCCGGCCCGGCGGGGCGACCGGGAGCCAGCCCGGAGGGGCGACCGGCAGGGCGGCCCGTGGCGGGGGCAGGGCGGCCCGTGGCGGGGGATGGTGGATCGGGCGGGCGGGCCGGGGTGGAGGGTGTCGGTCAGGCGGCCGGGGGTGCCGGCTTTCTCCGGCCGACCTGGGTCCGCACGGCGCCCATGCTCGCCGCGATCACCAGGCCGATCGCGGCCGCCTCCAGCAGCGACAGCGTCTGTCCGAGGATCAGGAAGCCGGCGGTGGCGGCGAGGGCCGGTTCGAGGCTCATGAGGATCGCGAAGGTGGAGGCGGGCAGGCGGCGCAGGGCGAGGAGTTCGAGGGTGTACGGGAGGACGGAGGAGAGCATCGCCACCGCCGCCCCCAGGCCCAGCGTCACCGGGTCGGCCAGCTTCGCCCCCGACTCCGCGAGGCCCAGGGGAAGGAAGAGCAGCGCGCCGACCGCCATGGCCAGGGCGAGCCCGTCGGCCTGGGGGAAGCGGCGGCCCGTGCGGGCGCTGAAGACGATGTACGCCGCCCACATGGCGCCGGCGCCCAGCGCGAAGGCGACCCCCGACGGGTCGAGATCCCCGAAGCCTCCGCCGCCGAGCAGGAAGACGCCCGTGAGCGCCAGGGCGGCCCAGACCAGGTTCAGCGCACGGCGCGAGGCGAGAACCGACAGGGTCAGCGGGCCGAGCACCTCCAGCGTCACCGCCAGACCCAGCGGGATGCGGGCGACGGCCTGGTAGAAGAGGCCGTTCATCGCGGCCATGGAGACGCCGAAGACGATCACCGTCCCCCAGTCCGTCCGGGAGTGGCCGCGCAGCCGGGGGCGGCAGACGACGAGCAGGACGACCGCCGCCACGAGCAACCGCAGCGCCACGACGCCCAGCGCCCCGGCCCTCGGCATCAGCGTCACCGCCAGCGCGCCCCCGAACTGCACCGAAACACCTCCGGCGAGCACCAGGCCGACGGGGCCGAGGGAGCCGAAGCGGCCGGAGGCGCCCTGCGGGGCGGAGGTGGCGACGGGGGCTGCGGTGGCGGCTTCTGGGGTGGTCACGGGCGGTCCAGGGGTTCGTTCGTCCATCACGGTGAACTTTCGAGTCCACAGTAATGGACCTCGTCAGGTGTGTGAACCCGTTATGCCTCTGTCTCGGGCTGTGAGACGTCAGATGCCGGACGCCCAGTACGTCTCGTCACGGAACAGAGGGCGGCCGTCGGCGAGGGTCGTGGGGACGGCACCGTAACTTCCGTGGGCTCCCTGAGCCTCGTAGTCCGGGTGGGCCGCCCAGGGCTGCGCGTCGGGCGCGTACCCGTACCCGTCCACGTACCCGTGGCCGTACCCCTCGCCGTACCCGTACGTCCCGCCGTACCCGTTCGCGTCGCCGTACCCGTTCGCGTCGCCGTGTCCCGGCGCGTACGCCACGGGCGCGGGCGGTTCCACGAACAGCGGCAGCCGCAGTTCGCCCGTGTCCATCACCGCGTTGTTCTGGGAGCGGTGCAGACGGGCGTAGGCGCCGCCCCTCGCCAGCAGTTCCTCGTGCCGGCCCGTTTCCACGATCCGTCCGGCGTCGACGACCAGGATGCGGTCGGCGTCGGGAGCGAGGTTCAGGTCGTGCGTGATCATGATGGTCGTACGGCCGGCCATCAGGCGCCGCAGGGGCTTCACGATCCGCCGGGCCGCGATCGAGTCCAGCCCCGTCGTCGGCTCGTCGAGGACCAGGACCGGTGCGTCCCGCAGGATCGCCCGGGCGATCGCGAGGCGCTGGAGCTGGCCGCCGGACAGCCGCGCCGAGCCCGGGTCGATCTTCGTGTCGTAGCCCTCGGGCAGCTTGACGACGAAGTCGTGGGCGTCGGCCGCCCGCGCCGCCTCCTCGATCGCCTGGTCGCTCGCGCCGGGCCGCCCGCAGGCGATGTTCGCGCGGACGGTGTCGTGCAGGACGAGCGTCTCCTGCGGCAGCAGGGTCACGTACTCCCGCAGCCGCGCCAGCGGGAAGTCCCGCACGGGCACGCCGTCCAGCAGCACCTCGCCCGCGTCGGGATCGTAGAACCGCAGCAGCAGCTTCGACACCGTGGACTTGCCGGCGCCGCTCGGCCCGGTGATGATCACCAGCTCGCCCGGGCGGACGGTGAAGGTCAGTCCCTCCAGGGCCGTACGGTCCGCGCCGGGGTAGCGGAAGGAGACGTCCCGCACCTCGACCGTGCCGTCCGGGCGGCCGGGGGCCTCGACGCCGCGCCGGGGGTCCGTCACCGACGGCCGTACGTCCAGGATCTCGATCAGCCGCTCCGCCCCCGCCGTCGCCGCCGTGATCGTCAGGCCCAGCTGGGCGAGCCCCCGCACCGGCGGGTACAGGTAGCCGAGGAAGGCCGCGAAGGCGAGCAGCTGGCCGAGGGTCATCCGCCCGGTGGAGATCTCCCAGGCGCCGATGCCGATCACCGCGAGGACGCACACCGTCTCGATGACCTGCACGAGCTGCTCGTAGGCCTCGTTCAGACGGGTCGAGCGGACGGACGCGCGGAACCAGGAGCTCGCCTCCTCGCCGAGCCTGCGGCGCTCGGCGTCCCGCCGGTCGTACGCCTGCGTCAGCACGATGTTGCCGAGGGACTCCTCGACCACCGAGGTGATCGCGCCGTCGGCGACCCGGCCCTCCCGGGAGACGTCCTTGATGGAGCCGGAGAAGCGGCGGGCGGCCAGCCAGAAGAGGGGGGCGAGGACGAAGGTGGCGGCGGCCAGGTCCCAGCGCAGCCAGAAGGCGGCGGCCGCGTAGAACAACGCGCTGAAGGCCGCCGAGGCGGCGCCGACCAGGCCCGAGACCACCATCGTCTCGATGGCCTCGACGTCACTCGTCAGCCGGGACAGCAGGTCGCCCTGGCGGTGGCGCTGGAAGAAGTGCGGAGGCAACTGCTGCACATGGTCGAAGACGTGCTCGCGCAGCCGCATCACGAAGCGTTCGGTCGCCCAGGCGGCCAGGGAGTTGCCGGCGTAGGCGACGACCGCACCGGCCACGGCGACCCCCAGCCATTTCACGGCGGGTGTCCAGAACGCGGCGAGCGAGCCCTCCCGGAGGGCGTTGTCGGTGAGGTCGCCGAAGAGCAGGATGGCCTCGGTCTCGGCGAGCGCGGCGAGGATCGTGCACACCCAGACGATCATCAGCCATTTTCTGAGTCCCTTGGCCAGCGGCCAGAAACGACGGAACGCGGTCCGGGCGGGAATGGTGGGGGTGTCGTATTCGGATTCGTACCCGGAATCTTCGTTCTCGAGTTCGCCGTCCATTTCGCAACCACTCCCTTTCGCTTCGACTCTCCCCCTTTTCAAGAGCGAAGGGGCCGACGGTGCACCATCGGCCCCTTTTCAGCATTTCAGCGAGGGATCAGCCGTCCTGGCGGGGAACCGGCGGCTGGGGCTGATGCTTCTTCTTCGCCTTCGGCTTCGGCGGAGGCGGGAGCTGCTTCGACTTGGGCTTGGGGGGCAGCGGGGCAAGCTTCTTGAAGCTCATTCCAACTCCTTGCGGGGATTGCGCTGTGCTTTCGTCGTCTCGGGCTTTCCGCGTCCGGCTCCCGACATCGAGAAACTTACACGCTTCTCATCTCCGCGAACGGCAAAAAGAGCAAAGGAGCGCTGTGAATACCCTTGGAGTAGCTGGCAATTGCTTGAGTGAGCCGTGGAACCCGGGCAGCCCGGGGAAGCCGGGCCGCCGGGGAAGCCGGGCCGGCCGGGCACCGGCCCGCCCTCACCCGGGCGTCATCCCCGCTCCCCCGCCGGCCCGTCCTCCAGCCCGTCCACCGCCCCGTCCGCCGGCGCTTCCCCCAGCCCGTCCGCCAGCACCTCCGCCAGGTGGCGCCCCCGCACCCCCGCCAGCTGCTCCAGCTGTGTGCGGCAGGAGAAGCCGTCCGCGAGCACGGCCGAGTCCGGCGGAGCGCTCCGCACGGCGGGCAGCAGCTGCTCCTCCGCGCACGCCACCGACACCTCGAAGTGCCCTTTCCCGAAGCCGAAGTCGCCCGCGAGGCCGCAGCAGCCGCCGCTGAGCTCCCCGGTGAGACCGGCGGCCTCGCGCAGCCGCCGGTCGGGCGCGTCGCCGAGCACCGCGTGCTGGTGACAGTGCGTCTGGCCGGCCACGGGACGGTCCAGGCGCGGCGGGACCCAGTCCGGGGCGTGCCGCTCCAGCGTCTCCGCGAAGGTCAGCACCCGCCCCGCGAGCCGCTGCGCGCGCGGGTCGTCGGGCAGCAGCCCGGGCAGGTCGGTGCGCAGGGCGGCGGCACAGCTCGGCTCCAGGACGACGACCGGTGCGGCCGTCTCCAGCACCGGTTCCATCAGGTCCAGGGTCCGGCGCAGCACCGCGCGCGCGTGGTCGAGCTGGCCGGTGGAGACGTACGTCAGCCCGCAGCAGACCCGGTCCCGGCGGGCGGTCAGCAGCGCCGCCGCGCTCCTCGTCCGCCCGTCGCCCACCGGCCGCCCGCGCATCCGCAGGGTCGGCGGCAACACCACCCGCAGCCCGGCCGCCTCCAGCACCCGTACGGCCGCCCGGCCGACGGAGGGCGAGAGATGCTCGGTGAACGTGTCGGGCCACAGGACGACCGGCTCACCCCCGCCGGCGGCGCGCGCGGGCCGCCGCCGCCACCAGCGGCTGAACGTCTCCCCGGCCAGCCGGGGGATCGCCCGCTCCCCCGCGATCCCGCCGGCCCGCTTCACCGCCCACGCCAGGGGCCGCACCCGCGCGAGGGCGTTCACGAGCCCCGTCGCGCGCGTGCGGGACGCCAGCGCAGCCACAGGGGGAGCCGGCCCATCGCGTAGTGGGCGGCGGGGCGGCGCCGGCCCGCGTAGTGGTGGTGCAGGAACTCGGCCTTGTACGTGGCCATGTCGACCCCGACCGGGCAGTCCGACCGGCAGCCCTTGCAGGACAGGCACAGGTCCAGCGCGTCCCGCACCTCCGGCGAGCGCCAGCCGCCGGTGACCACCTCACCGGCGAGCATCTCGTGCAGCAGGCGGGCACGCCCGCGTGTGGAGTGCGCCTCCTCGCCCGTCGCGCGGAACGACGGGCACATCACGGCGGGCCCGCTCGCCGTCGTCGTACGGCACTTGGCGACGCCCACGCAGCGGCGGACGGCCGCCGAGAAGTCGCCGCCGTCGGAGGGGTAGCCGAAGGCCACCGGGACGGGCTCGCGGGGAAGCACCGAGAAGCGCAGACCGGTGTCCAGGGGCGCGGGGCGCACCAGCATGCCGGGGTTGAGCAGGTCGTCGGGATCCCACACACGCTTCGCCCGCCCGAACAGGGCGACCATCGGCTCCCCGTACATCCTCGGCAGCAGCTCGGCCCGCGCCTGTCCGTCGCCGTGCTCCCCGGACAGCGAGCCGCCGTGGGCGACCACCAGGTCGGCGAGCTCCTCCGAGAAGCGGCGGAAGCGGCCGATGCCCGGCTCCGTCAGCAGGTCGAAGTCGATCCGGACGTGGACGCAGCCGTCGCCGAAGTGGCCGTACGGCGTCCCGCGCAGGCCGTGCGAGGCGAGCAGCGCCCGGAAGTCCCGCAGGTAGGCGCCGAGCCGGGCCGGCGGTACCGCGCAGTCCTCCCAGCCGGGCCAGGCCTCGGAGCCGTCCGGCATGCGGGTCGCCGTTCCGCTCGCGTCCTCGCGGATGCGCCACAGGGCGCGCTGCCCGGCCGGGTCCGTGACGATCAGGGAGTCCACGGCGTCCGGGGCCGACCGCACGACCGCCCGCGCCCGCGCGTGTGCCTCGCTCTCCGTCTCCCCGCCCGTCTCCACGAACAGCCAGGCCCCGCCCCGGGGCAGCCCGGCCGCCGCCCCGGCCGGCACCAGGTCCGCCGCCATGCCCTCCACCGTCAGCGGCCCGCTCCCGCTGCCGGCTCCGCCCGCACGGGCCGCCCCCGCCGCCGCCAGTCCGGCCGCCGCCTCGGCCGCGCCGCTCTCGTCGCCGTAGCCGAGCACGGCGAGCGCACGCGCGCGGGGGGCCTCGACGAGCCGGACGACCGCCTCCGTCAGCACGCCCAGCGTGCCCTCCGAGCCGCAGAAGGAGCGGGCCACGTCGACGCCCTTCTCGGGCAGCAGCGCGTCCAGCGCATAGCCCGAGATACGGCGGGGCAGTTCGGGGAAGCCGGTCCGCAGCAGCGCCAGATCCCCCTCGACGAGCTCCCGCAGCCCCTCCGGCGCCCCGGCCCACCCCTGCCCGAGCCGCAGCCGCCGTCCGCGCGCGGTGACGACCCGCAGCTCGCGCACACTGTCCGCGGTCGTCCCCCACGCCACCGAGTGCGAGCCGCACGAGTTGTTGCCGATCATCCCGCCGAGCGTGCAGCGGCTGTGCGTGGACGGGTCGGGGCCGAAGCGCAGGCCGTGGGGGGCGGCGGCCTCCTGGAGGCGGTCCAGGACGAGCCCGGGCTGTACGACGGCCGTGCGCGCCTCCGGGTCCAGGGCGACCAACCGGTTCATGTACCGGGTGAAGTCCAGCACCACGCCCGTGCCCGTCGCCTGTCCCGCGATCGACGTGCCCCCGCCCCGGGCGACGACCGGCACCCCGTGCGCCCGGCAGACCTCCAGGGCGGCGCTCACGTCGTCGGCGTCCCGGGGGGCGACGACGCCGAGGGGGACGCGGCGGTAGTTCGACGCGTCCATGGTGACCAGCGCCCGGGAGGTGACGTCGAAGCCGACGTCACCCCGGACGGCCTTGCGCAGCTCGGCCTCAAGATCCGTCATGTCTTCAGCAAACCAGCATGCGTACGCGCCTTCACGCCTCCGGCGGGGCCGCCCTGAAGAAACGGTCCGCCCAGCGAAACGCCGTCTCAGCCGACGGACGAGGTTTCGCCGAGGTTTCCTCCACCGGCTAACCTCCCTGCGTGGCTGAGATCCAGATTCCCTCTGACATCAAGCCCGCGGACGGACGTTTCGGCGCGGGTCCCTCCAAGGTGCGGACGGAGGCGCTGGACGCCCTCGCCGCGACCGGAACCTCCCTCCTCGGCACCTCTCACCGGCAGGCTCCCGTCAAGAACCTGGTCGGCAGGGTGCGCGAGGGCATCTCCGAGCTGTTCTCCCTGCCCGAGGGCTACGAGGTCGTCCTCGGCAACGGCGGTTCCACCGCGTTCTGGGACGTGGCGACCCACGGCCTGATCGAGAACAAGTCGCAGCACCTCACGTTCGGTGAGTTCTCCTCGAAGTTCGCGAAGGCCGCCAAGCTCGCCCCCTGGCTGGCCGAGCCCACCGTCGTCTCCTCCGACCCGGGCACGCACCCCGAGCCGCGGGCCGAGGCCGGCGTCGACGTCTACGCCTTCACCCACAACGAGACCTCCACCGGTGTCGCCGCCCCGCTCAGGCGCGTCGAGGGCGCCGACGAAGGCGCGCTGGTCCTGGTGGACGCCACCTCCGGCGCCGGCGGCCTCCCGGTCGACATCACCGAGACGGACGTCTACTACTTCGCCCCGCAGAAGTCCTTCGCCTCCGACGGCGGTCTGTGGATCGGCGTGTTCTCCCCGGCCGCGATCGAGCGCGCCGAGCGGATCCACGCGTCGGGCCGTCACATCCCGGAGTTCTTCTCGCTCCCGACCGCGATCGACAACTCGCGCAAGAACCAGACGTACAACACCCCGGCCCTCGCCACCCTCTTCCTGCTGAACGAGCAGCTGGAGTGGATCAACGGCCAGGGCGGCCTCGCCTGGTCCACGGCCCGTACGAAGGACTCCTCGACCCGCCTGTACAGCTGGGCCGAGGAGTCGAAGCACGCCACCCCGTTCGTCACCGACCCGGCCAAGCGCTCCCAGGTCATCGGCACGATCGACTTCTCGGACGAGATCGACGCCGCCGCGATCGCCAAGGCCCTGCGCGCCAACGGCATCGTCGACACCGAGCCCTACCGCAAGCTCGGCCGCAACCAGCTGCGGGTCGCGATGTTCCCGGCGATCGACCCGGCGGACGTCGAGGCGCTCACGAAGTGCGTCGACTACGTGATCGAGAAGCTCTGACCACAGCGTCTGTACGGTGACGAGGGGCGCCCGGCGGATCACCGCGGGCGCCCCTCGGCACGCCCGGCGAGCACCGGGCGTGCCTCATCCGCCGGCTCGGCGGCGGTCCGTCACTCAGCCGCGGATACCGACCAGCCCGTGCAGGGCGTCGGCGGGCGCCGCGCCGGCCGCCTCGTTCGAGGCCAGGGCGGAGTTCGCCGTGCTCGCCGGCTTGGGGTCGGCGGTCTTCTGGCAGACGGCGTCGGCAACGCCGCTGCCGCGCGGCACCGTGCCGTCGGTGAGGTACTTCGCCAGGTACTTGTCCAGGCAGGTGTTGCCGCTCAGCGTGATGCCGTGGTTGCCGCCGCCCTGCTCGACCACCAGGCTGGAGTGCTTGAGCAGACGGTGGGCGGTGACACCGCCCTGGTACGGGGTGGCCGCGTCGTCCGTCGCCTGGAACAGCAGGACCGGCGGGAGCTTGCTGTTGGCGACGCTCACCGGCTTCAGCGTCTTCGTGGGCCAGTAGGCGCACGGCGCGTTGTACCAGGCGTTGTTCCAGGCCATGAACGGGGCCTTGGAGTACACGGCCCAGTTGTCCTTGCGCCACTGCTTCCAGTCGCGCGGCCAGGAGACGTCACGGCACTGCACGGCGGTGTAGACGCTGTAGCCGTTGTCGCCGGAGGCGTCGATGGCCGCGATGCCCTCGTAGGCCTTGACCAGCGGGGCGGCGTTCTTGTCGTTCACGTAGGCGGCGAACGCCGAGGCGAGGGTGGGCCAGTAGCCGTTGTAGTACCCGCCGGGGATGAAGGTGTCCTCCAGCTCGGAGGCGCCCACCTTGCCGCCGGCCGGCTTCTTGGCGAGCTCCGCCCGCATCGCGTACCACTTCGCCTCGATGGCGGCCGGGTCGGTGCCCAGCTTGTACGTGCTGTCGTATTTGGCGATCCACGCCATCAGCGCCTTGTGGCGGGCGTCGAAGGCGTAGTCCTGGGAGATGTTGGCGTCGTACCAGACCCCGTTCGGGTCGACGATCGAGTCCAGCACCAGACGGCGCACCCGGGTCGGGAAGAGCTTGGCGTAGACCTGGCCCAGGTAGGTGCCGTACGAGTAACCGAAGTAGTTGATCTTCTTGGCGCCGAGCGCCTTGCGGATCTGGTCCATGTCCTTCACGGCGCTGACCGTGTTGATGTACGGCAGGACGTCCGCGTACTTGGTACCGCAGGCCTTGGCGAAGGACTTGGCGCGCGAGAGGTTGGCCTTCTCGATCGCGGAGGTGCTGGGCACGGAATCCGGGCGGACCGGGTTGAAGTAGCCCGGCTTGCAGTCGAGGGCGGGCTTGCTCTTGCCCACGCCGCGCGGGTCGAAGCCGATGACGTCGTACTGGGCGGCGACCGTCTTGGGCAGCGAGGACGCGACGAACCCGGCGAGGCTCAGCCCGCTGCCCCCGGGGCCACCGGGGTTGACCAGCAGGGGGCCCTGGTACTTCCGCGCGGTGTGCGGAACGCGGGACAGGGCCAGGGTTATCTTCCGGCCCTGCGGCTTGGCGTAGTCGAGCGGCACCTTCACCGACGCGCACTGCAGGGTCGGGTAGTCCTCGGTGGCGCACTTCTTCCAGGTGACCCTCGCCGCCTGGGCGGACTGCGACGAGGCGGCCTCCGCCGGGACGGCGGTGAGCGACCCGGCGAGGACGACGGTGGCACCACAGAGCACGGCTGTGCTTCTTCTCATGAAGTTCCTTCACACCATGGGGGGTTGGGCAGGACCGGAAGGATCACGATCCTGGCCGGATCCTTCCGGAGAAGCACGCCCGGATGAAGGTTCTGGACGGAAGATTTGGAAGTGATTTGATCCACAGGGCCCCGACAGGGACCGAAAGGCCACCACACACCGCCGAGCCGGCACACTCCGCCGAGCCGGCGCGCTCACCACGGAGCCGTGCGGCGAAGGGCCACCGAGGCAGGGTGCCCGGCGTCCGGAACGCCGGGCGCCCTTCGTTCACGCCGCCGTGCAGCTCACACTCGGTGCCGATCCGCCGCCCGGCGCGGCACCGAAGCCGAAGCTCGCCGAACCGCCCGCCGGCACGGCGCCGTTGTGGGAGGCGTTCACGGCCGTCACGGCCCCGCCGGACTGCGTGTACGCGGCGTTCCAGACGCTGGTGATCCGCTGCGAGCCGCTCCAGGTCCAGGTGACCTTCCATGAACTGATCGCGGTCGTCCCGGTGTTGGTCACCTTCACCTCGGCGTTGAAGCCGCTGCCCCAGTCGCTGCTGACGGTGTAGGAGGCCGAGCAGGCGGCCGTGCTCCCGCCTCCGCCCCCTCCGCCGCCGGAGCCGGTGCCGGGGAAGCCCGGCGCCTTGACGCTCGCCAGGTACCCGTCCTTCACCGTGTCCACGGTCTGCCAGTCGTCCTTGAGGATCCCGCCCGTGTCACCGGAGTTGGGGTTCCAGGACCAGAAGGTCCAGTGGAAGGAGTCGGCGCCGTACGCCGAGGTCGGGCGCAGATAGCTCACCAGCGCGGCCAGCCACTGCTGGTCGACCGTCGCCTGCAGGGTCGTACCGAACTCGCCCACCCACACGGGCGCGATGTTCTGCTTGAAGATGTAGCCCCAGTACTTGTCCCAGATCCCCGGCATGTTGGCGGGGAAGGACGGGTCGCTGAACCAGCTCTGCTGGGCCACGCTCGTGGCGTAGTCGTGGGCCGAGTACACCACCCGGTCGGGCACGTCCAGCCGCACCGGGTACTGCGCGACGCCCATGAGGTTGCCGCCCCACCAGCCGGAGACGCCGTTGAAGGTCTGCACGCCCTCGACGAAGATCAGCAGATCGGGGTTGACCGACAGGACGGCGTTGCCGGCCCGCTGCGCCGCCAGCCGCCAGTCCGTGGCCGTGTCGCCGCAGCCCCAGCAGGCCGGGTCGTGCGGCTCGTTGTGCAGGTCGATGCCCACGACCGTGTCCTGGCCGCGGTAACGGGCCGCCAGTGCCTTGAGGTTGGTGATCCAGGTCGACTCCGGCACGGCCGAGGTGTACCAGAGCGCCGACTGCCCGCCCGCGTCCGGGCGGTGCCGGTCGAGGATGACCTTCAGGCCGTCCTGGCCGGCGTACGAGACGAGCTTGTCCAGCACCCCCAGCGGGCTGAGCCCTTGCAGGTCGGCGTTCTTCCCGCCGCTGAAGTCGATGCTGTTGGGGACGGTCGAGCTCTTGAAGATGTCGTCGCTGTACGGGATGCGGATCGTGTTGTAGCCCAGCGACTTCATCTGGTCGATCATGCTCTTGTAGTCGCGGGACCAGAGACCGTGGACGACGTAGTTGCCGGTCTCGAAGCCGAACCAGTTGATCCCGGCGATCCGGACCGGCTGCCCGGCGGCGTCGAGGATCTGGCGGCCGCTGGTGTGCCAGTAGCCGGCACCGGCGTCGGCCGCGGCGGCGTCAGTCGCGGCGGCGCCGGCCGCGTGGGCGGACTGCGCGCCCGCCGCCAGGGGGAGCAGCAGGGCCGCGACGGCGGCGCACAGCGCTCTGCGGAGGTTGCGGAACATGGCGTTGCTTCCTCTCGGGGGCGGCGCGGGCCCGGAACATGGGAGCGCTCCCATACACCGCGCACCCTCCAGGAAACTGAGATGCCATGAGCGCGTCAAGGAGGGCGGCAGAGGAGAGCGGAGGCGGCGGCACCGTGGCGGTGCCGCCGCCCGGGGCGTCAGGGCGCGGGCTCGTACAGCTCGGCGTCGATGTCGTCGATCTCCCCGGTCCCCGAGACGTCCGCGGTGACCCGCACCGGCGAGATCGGGTGCGGCGGGACGATCGGGTGGGGCGGCACGAACAGGGCGATCTCCAGGAAGGTCGGGAAGACGGTCAGGGGGGTGATCGGGCCGGGCGGGTACGAGACCCTGTCGACGTCCGCGCCGACGAACAGATACGTCGTGCCGGTCGTCTGCCCGACGCCCGTGGTGTGGTTCAGCGAGCTGATGATCCGTGCCGTGCCGCCGCCGCCCGGCCTCGTCGTGGTGACGACGGTGACGTCGATCGCGCCGGTGACGTCGATCTGCTCCGAGTCGCCGGTGATCTGGCCGCTCAGCGGCACCCGCTCGGAACGCCAGTGCACGAACTGGCCCGCCTGGGCCGCCTCGCCCACCAGGCCCGCCTTGCCCACCAGGCCCGGCTGAGCCGCCATGGCCGCCTGGGCCGCCGGGGTCGCCGCAGCCGCCGGGATCACCGCAGCCGCCGGGGTCACCTGGCCCACCTGCACTGCCTCGGCCGCCTGGCCCGCCTTGCCCACCGGGGCGGGGGCCACCTGGGCCACCTTGTGCACCGGGGTCACCTGGCCCACCAGGGCCGCCGGGACCGCCGTGCCCACCAGGGCCGGCGGGACCACCTGGCCCGCCTGGCTCATGTGACCCGCCTGGGCCGCCGCGCTCACGTGGCCCGCCGGGCCCGCCGAGCTCACCTGGCCCGCCTGAGCCGCCTCCGCCGCCTCGGCGGTGGTGAGTGCCAGGGGGACCGCCAGTCCCAGGGCGGCGACGAGGGGGCACAGCTTTCTTGCGGCACGTATGGCATGACCGCGCATCGGGTCTCCCATCGGTGAGAGCGGGACCGCGTCTTCGAGGCCGCCCCCGTCCCGCGAGACACCTCAGCCTGACCGGGCGACCGGGCGCCTGTCGCGCGCGACGGGGCGGACGGGTGACACGGCCTCACGGTCCGGGCCGGACGGCGCCCCGCCCGGCCCGGACCGCCCCGGAGGGATCAGTTGCGGCGCAGCAGCCGGCGGAAGCCGAAGACGGCGGCGGCGACGGCGGCCAGGGCGAGGGCACCGAGCTTGACGTTGCCCGCGGCCGCCGAGGACCCGGACCCCTCGGACGAGGAGCCCTCGGAACTTGCTCCCCCGGAGGGCGACTTGGAGCCGCTGCCGGCGGGCGCGTCCTCCGCCACCACGGAACTCCCGGATCCCTCACTGCCGTACATGAGCTTGCTGCCGTCGGCGGAGTAGCTGAGCGACTCCCCCTGCCGTTGCAGGGGCACGTCGAGCCGGCCCTCGCGTTTGATGTCGCCGTCGTTCCAGTCGTAGGAGATGCCGCCGAAGTAGCCGCGCACGGCGAGCCGGCTGCCGTCCGGGGAGAAGGCGGCGTCGGTGGCCCACAGGTCGACGGCGGCGGTGCGCCTGAAGACGTTCTTCCCCTGGGTGGAGAGGGTCGCCGGGCCCTCGTACAGGTGCCCGCCGTCCTCGTTCTTGTCGATGATGTACACCCGCCCGGTCCTGGGGTGCACCACGAGCGACTCGGCGTCGCGGGCGCCGTCCTCGTACGTGACGACGTACTGCGTGGCGCGGACGGTCCGGTCGGTGAGCGTCTTCGGCTCGGGCAGCCGGTAGACCCAGACGTACTGCCAGCCGCCGCCGAGGTTGTCGCCGATGTCACCGACGTAGATCTGGTTGTCGGGGCCGATGGAGACGGCCTCGACGTCACGCGGGGTGCCGACGCCGGTGAGGGTGAGCCGGGCGACCGTCTTCCCGGTCGCGCTGTCGACGGCGTAGAGGTAGGGGCCGTCGTCGCTGTCGTTGTGCGTCCAGTAGATGCCGGGGTGCTGGCGTGAGGCGGCGAGGCCGCTGGACTCGGTGATGCGCGGGTCCTCGATGGTGAACCCCTGGTCGCCCTTGCCCTCGGCGGCGGAGGCGGGCACGGCGAAGGCGCCCACGAGGAGGGTCACGGCGAGGAGGGCTCCGGCTCGGCTGGTGACTCCGGCACGGCGGGCGGCTCCGGCACGGCGGGCGGCTCCGGCACGGCGGGCGAAGGGTCGGCGCATGCACTCAAGCCTGCCATCCCGCCCGGGCGTTCCCGACGAGGGCGGCGGCCGTGGCCAGCCTCACACCCCGTCGGCTCCTGTGATCGTCCCCGATCCCCCATCATGAGCGGATGCTCAGGTTCATGCCCGTAGGCGACTCGATGACGATCGGCAGCTCGGGCGAACACACGTGGCGCTACCGTCTGTGGCAGCACCTGTGCGCCACCTACGGCGGTCCGTTCACCCTGGTCGGTCCCCGCGAGACGCTCTACGACAAGACCACGGACGCCCCGACGTCGTACGCGTACGCCGACCCCGGCTTCCCCCGCGCCCACCTGGCCGGCTGGGGCGAGGGCTGGCTGCACATGGTCCCGCTGATCGGCGATGCCGTCCGCGGGTCACGGGCGGACGTACTGCTCGTCTCCCTGGGCCTGATCGACCTCGGCTTCTACACCAACGCGGAACAGACCGACGAGAACGCACGGGCCTTCGTGGCCGAGGCCCGCACGGCCAACCCGCGGATCCGCATGGTCTGGCTCCCGGTGATCCCGAACGTCCGCGCCGCCAACGACCCGCCCTTCGCCACCCAGGTCGCCCTGTTCAACGAGCTGCTCGCGAAGACCGCCGCGGACCTCGACGAGCCGGCCTCCCCGATCCTCATGGCCTCGGTCCCGGAGGCCTGGGACATCCACACCGACACCTACGACGGCACCCACCCGAACGCCGCCGGCGAGCACCGGCTGGCGGCGGCCTTCGCGGAGGCGATGCACCAGGGGTGGGGGCTGGGCGGGGAGTACGCGGCCTGACGTCTGGCACATGCCCGCGTCCCCTCGTGTCCCGGTGACCGTGCGTATCGTTGTACCGCTGGCGTCACGAGGACGTCGAGTTCGTCGCCGAGGTCATCTCCCAGGGCACGGCCGCCAACGACTACGGCCCGAAGAAGACCGCCTACGCGGTCGCCGAGGTCCCCGTCTACCTCATCGCGGATCCCTACCAGGGCCGGTGCTTCGTCTACACGGACCCCAAGGACGGTCGCTACGTCACCAGCACGAGGGTCGACTTCGGCGGCGACGTCCACCTGGCGGGTACCGTCGTCGACCTCACCCTGAAGACCGACGGCTTCCCCTGCGACTGACCGGTTCCCCTTGCCTGGAGCGCACTCCAAGCCGTTGGCTTGTGCTTCATGAAGTACACGCAGCTCGGACGTACCGGACTCAAGGTCAGCCGACTCGTCCTCGGCACCATGAACTTCGGCCCGCAGACCGACGAAGCCGACTCCCACGCGATCATGGACGCGGCGCTGGACGCGGGCATCAACTTCTTCGACACCGCGAACGTGTACGGCTGGGGCGAGAACAAGGGCCGTACCGAGACGATCATCGGGAACTGGTTCGCGAAGGGCGGCGAGCGGCGCGACAAGGTCGTCCTCGCCACCAAGGTGTACGGCAACATGACCGCCGACGGCGACGCCTGGCCCAACCACGACAAGCTCTCCGCGCTCAACATCCGGCGGGCCGTCGACGCCTCGCTGAAGCGGCTGCAGACCGACCACATCGACCTGTACCAGTTCCACCACGTCGACCGCAGCACTCCCTTCGAGGAGATCTGGCAGGCCATCGACGTCCTGGTGCAGCAGGGGAAGATCCTCTACGCCGGGTCCTCGAACTTCCCCGGCTACAAGATCGCCCAGGCCAACGAGGCCGCCGCCCGGCGCGGCGGCACGATCGGCCTGGTCAGCGAGCAGTGCCTGTACAACCTCGCCGAGCGCCGCGCCGAGATGGAGGTCATCCCGGCCGCCCAGGAGTACGGGCTCGGGGTCATCCCGTGGTCGCCGCTGCACGGCGGGCTGCTGGGCGGGGTCATCAAGAAGGAGGCCGAGGGCGGCCGCCGGGCGTCGGGGCGGGCCGCCGACACCCTCGCCGACCCCGCCGCACGTGCCCGGATCCAGGCGTACGAGGACCTCCTGGAGAAGCACGGCGTGGAACCCGGCGAGGCGGCGCTGGCCTGGCTGCTCACCCGGCCGGGCGTGACCGGCCCGATCGTCGGCCCGCGCACGGCGGAACAGCTCGACTCCGCGGTCCGCGCCGTCGGGCTGGAGCTCTCCGAGGACCTGCTGACCGGCCTGGACGAGATCTTCCCGGGCCCGGGCCCGTCCCCGGAGGCCTTCGCCTGGTAGCAGGGTGACCGCAGCTCTCAGGTGCGCGGGGAACCACGCGACCCGCCGCGACCCGGCGCACGCGCGGTTCCCCGGCGCTCCCGCCCGGTCTACTTACCGAGCGCGGCAGCCAGGGCCACGACGACGAACATCAGCACGAGCGCACCGGCCATGATCCGGTTCCTGGTCTTCGGGTCCACACACCGAGCCTAACCGGCTGCGCCGAGTGCCCAGCGCCCGACCGGCTCGTAGCGGGGCTGCTCCCCCGGCACCCCGGACCTCGGCAGGTTGCTGCGGACCAGCACCAGCTCCCGCACCGTCCAGGTACGGCCCTCGAAGGCGTGCAGGGCCTCGACGTACGGCCGTGCGTCCACCGCGTCGCGGCTGCGGGCGAGGGTGAGGTGCGCCTTGTAGCGGCGGTGCTCGCCCAGGTCCAGGCCCGCCTTCCGGGCCGCCGCCTCGGCCCGGCCGGCGAGGAGCCCCAGGGCCCGCAGGTCCCCGCCCGCCCCCGCCCACAGCGCCCGCCCGTGCCCGAACTGTCCCCCGCCCCGCAGGGACAGCTCGAAGGGGGCGCTCCGGTGTGCCGCCCGCTCCAGCCGGGCCGACAGGTCCGGTACCACCCCGTCGTCGGCCTCGCCGTAGAAGGCGAGCGTGAAGTGCCAGCCGGGGCGGCCGGTCCAGCGCAGGCCGTCCGCGCCGGGCAGCCCCCGCAACCGGGCGACGTGGGCGGCGAGTTCGTCGGCGGCATCGTCCGGCGGGAGCACGGCGGCGAAGAGTCTCATGCCGCCAGTCTGCCGGGCGTCGCATGTCACCGTGCGTATCGTCGTACTGCGCGGCGGTACTCGTCCATGGGGCCGCCGGGGAGGAGCGCCACGACGACCGTCACCGAGGACAGGATCACGATGGCCGAGGAAAGCGGCGAGCTGTCCCTGGACGTCATGTTCGAGTGGCTCGAGAAGATGCCCATCCCCGAGGGAACGAAGGTTGAGATCGTCGGGGGAAACGTCTTCATGTCACCGCAACGGCAGAATCACTGGGAGATCATCTCGGCCGTCTTCGAGCAGTTGCGGTGCAGGTATCCCCGCAAGCGGCTCGCGTCCGACCTGCGCATCGACTTCCCTGGTCACCTGAACGGTTTCGCGTGCGGCATGGCGGCCATGGCCGACCGCTCGGTGAGGGACGGCCAGGGACGCTGGCGCTACCAGGACGTCGAGTTCGTGGCGGTCGTCTCCAAGGACACGGCAGCGAACGCCTACGGGCCGAAGAAGCTCGCCTACGCCACCGCCGAGGTCCCGGTCTACCTCATCGCGGACCCCTACAAGGGCCGGTGCTACCTCTACACCCATCCCAAAGAAGGCGACCACGTCACACGGACGAAGATCGACTTCGGCGACGACATCGACCTCAGCGGCACCGTCGTCGGCCTGGTTCTCAAGACCGACGAGTTCCCCCGCGACTGACCACCGCGTCCGGACCCCCGCGACCGACCGGGGCGGTCAGACCGCCGCGGTCAGCTCCTCCCGTCGCTCCCGCGGCACGAACCGCACCCGTGGATGCCCGTGGTTCCAGCCCACCGACAGGCGCAGGTCGCCGACGCGGGCCAGGATCAGGCCGATGGTGACGGCGGCCGCCGCGGCGATCGCGCCGCCCACCGCGAGGCCGGCGCGGACGCCGTACGCGTCGGTGATCCAGCCCGCGATCGGCGCGCCGACCGGGGAGCCGCCGAGGAAGACCATCATGTAGAGGGCCATGACGCGGCCGCGCATGGCCGGGTCGGTGCCCATCTGGATGCTGGTGTTGGCGGTGACGTTGACGGTCATGCCGAACATGCCGATCGGGGCCATGAGGAGGGCGAAGAGCCACAGCGAGGGGGCTCCCGCGGCGACGATCTCCACCGCGCCGAAGGCCACCGCCGCCGCGATCAGGACCCGCATCCGGGCCGTGCCGCGCCGGGCGGCGAGCAGGGCGCCGGCCAGGGAGCCGACCGCCATCAGCGTGTTGAAGAGGCTGTAGGAGCCGGCGCCGGCGTGGAAGACGTCGTCGGCGAAGGCGGAGAGGTAGACGGGGAAGTTGAAGCCGAAGGTGCCGACGAACCCGACCAGGACGATGGTCCAGATCAGGTCGGGGCGGCCGGCCACGTAGTGCAGTCCCTCCCGCAGCTGGCCCTTGCCGCGCGGAGCGCGCTCGACGACGTGCAGTTCCCGCGCCCGCATCAGCAGCAGGCCCGCGATGGGCGCGACGAAGGACAGGCCGTTGAAGAGGAACGCCCAGCCGGTGCCCACGCCGGTGATCATCACGCCGGCGACGGCGGGGCCGACGAGGCGGGCGGACTGGAAGTTCGCGGAGTTCAGGCTGACCGCGTTCTGCAGCTGGTCCGGGCCGACCATCTCGGAGACGAAGGACTGACGGGCCGGGTTGTCGACGACCGTGGCGAGGCCGACGGCGAAGGCGACCAGGTAGACGTGCCAGACCTGGACGTGTCCGGAGAGGGTGAGCGCGGCCAGCACGACGCCGGTGACGGCCATCGCGGACTGGGTGACGAGCAGCGCGCGGCGCTTGGGCAGGCGGTCGACGAGGACGCCGCCGTAGAGGCCGAAGAAGAGCATCGGCAGGAACTGCAGGGCCGTCGTGACGCCGACGGCCGTGGCGGAGCCGGTGAGGCTGAGGACCAGCCAGTCCTGGGCGATGCGCTGCATCCAGGTGCCGATGTTGGAGACGACCTGGCCGGCGAAGAACAGGCGGTAGTTCCTGACCTTCAGGGAGCTGAACATGGAGGACGGGCGGGCACCCCCGGACGGGCCGGGGGGAGAGTCGTGGGTGGTCGGTGCGGGGGCGGAGTCTGCTCCGGATCCCGTACTCAAAGGGGTTCGCCTCCTCGTGAAACGCTTACAGGTGTGCGAGCTTCTCCAGCACGGGGGCGGCGGCGCGCAGTTTCGCCCACTCGTCCTCGTCGAGGCCGTCCACCAGGGTGGCCAGGAAGGCGTTCCGCTTGCGGCGGCTCTCCTCGAGCATGGCCTCGGCCTGCTCGGTCCTGGTGACGACCTTCTGGCGCCGGTCCTCGGGGTGCGGCTCCAGCCGGACCAGGCCCTTGGCCTCCAGCAGTGCCACGATGCGGGTCATCGAGGGCGGCTGGACGTGCTCCTTGCGGGCGAGCTCGCCCGGGGTGGCGCTGCCGCAGAGGGACAGGGTGCCGAGCACCGACATCTCGGTGGGGCTCAGCGACTCGTCGACCCGCTGGTGCTTGAGCCGGCGGGACAACCGCATCACGGCGGAGCGGAGCGAGTTCACGGCGGCTGCGTCGTCGCCATGGGTCAGGTCAGGCATGTTCTTTAACTTAACTCATTACTCTCGCTAAAGACCACTGGAACGCGTCCCGGATGCCCGTGACGCCCGCCACTGAACCCCCTTATCACTCATACGGGTGATAGGAGCGCGGAACGGCACACCCCACCCCGAACCGTGCCACGACCCTCGTACCCATGGGGACCACTGTGCTCAGCCTGCGGATAGACCACGAACTGCTCGAACGGCTCCGGCAGCACGCCGCCAAACGCGGAATGAGCGTCCAGGACTATGTCGTCCGGACGCTCATTCGCGATGACTTCGACGAGCGGTTCCAGACCGCCGTCGAGGAGACGGAGAAGTTCTACGGGCTCACCTGACCCGGGTCACGGCCGTCAGGTCAGACCGAGGGCCGGCATCAGGTAGTAGAACCCGAAGACGGCGGAGACCACGTACATCGGGACCGGGATCTCGCGGCCCCGGCCCGCCGCCAGACGCAGCAGGACGAAGGCGATGAAGCCCATGCCGATGCCGTTGGTGATCGAGTAGGTGAACGGCATCATCACCATCGTGATGAAGGCCGGCATGGCGATCGTGTAGTCGGCCCAGTCGATCTCCTTGACCGAGTTCGCCAGGATCAGGAAGCCCACCGCGAGCAGCGCGGGGGTGGCGGCCTGGGACGGGACCATCGTGGCGACCGGCGTGAGGAACAGCGCGACGGCGAAGAGGCCGCCCGTGACGAGGTTCGCGAAGCCGGTGCGGGCGCCCTCGCCGACACCGGCCGTGGACTCCACGAACGCGGTGGTGGCGGAGGAGGAGCTGGCGCCGCCGGCGGCGACGGCGAGTCCGTCGACGAAGAGCACCTTGTTGATGCCGGGCATCTCGCCCCGGGCGTTGGTCAGCCTGGCCTCGTCGGAGACGCCCATGATCGTGCCCATCGCGTCGAAGAAGCACGACAGCAGGACCGTGAAGACGAACAGGACGCCGGTCAGCACGCCGACCTTGCCGAAGCCGCCGAAGAGGCTGACCTCGCCGATCAGCCCGAAGTCGGGGGTGGCCACGGGGTTGCCGGGCCACTCGGGGGTGGTCAGGCCCCAGGACGGGACGGTCGCGACCGCGTTGATGATCAGCGCGAGGACGGTCATCGCGACGATGGAGATCAGGATCGCGCCGGGCACCTTGCGGACGATCAGGGCCAGCGTCAGCAGGGCGCCCAGGATGAACACCAGGACCGGCCAGCCGGTGAGGTGGCCGTCGGCGCCGAGCTGGAGCGGGACGGTGGTGTGGGCGGCGTCCGGGATGCGGGAGACGAAGCCGGAGTCGACCAGTCCGATCAGCATGATGAACAGGCCGATACCGATCGAGATCGCCTTGCGCAGGCCGAAGGGGACGGCGTTCATGACGCGCTCCCGCAGACCGGTCGCCACCAGGAGCATGACGACGAAACCGGCCAGGACGACCATGCCCATGGCGTCGGGCCAGGACATGCGGGGCGCGAGCTGGAGCGCGACCACCGAGTTCACGCCGAGGCCGGCGGCCAGCGCGATCGGCACATTGCCGATGACGCCCATGAGCAGCGTGGTGAAGGCCGCGGTGACACAGGTGGCGGTGACCAGCTGACCGTTGTCGAGCTGGTGACCGTACATGTCCTTGGCACTGCTGAGGATGATCGGGTTCAGCACGATGATGTAGGCCATCGCGAAGAAGGTGGCGAAACCGCCGCGGATCTCGCGGGACAGCGTGCTGCCGCGCTCGGAGATCTTGAAGTGGCGGTCGAGTGCGCCGTAGGCGGGCCTGGCTCCCGGCTGTTCAGGGGCGGGGACCTTGGCGGGGGCCGAGGTGGGCATGTTGTTGGTGGTTCCTACGAAGAGAAGTGGTCAGACGCAAACCGTTTCAGTATGAACATATAACGCTGTGATCGGCCATCTCCGCGCGTAGATGTGACCACCTCGTAAGCTGTCCCCATGGCGAAGTGGACACCCAAGCATGAGGCGCCCGAGCCCCTGGAGGGGCCCGTGGTCCCGGTCATCACCGGCGGCACGATCATCTGGTTCGTCCTCTTCCTCGTACAGCTCCCCTTCTACGGCTGGTTCGACGACCACGGCCATCTGTGGTGGCTGTGGACCTGCCTGGCCGGGAGCGCGCTGGGCCTCCTCGGCATCCGGATCACCCGCCGGCGCGACGCGGCGATCAAGCGGGCCCGGGCGGCGGCACCCGAGGGCGAGCGGGCGGAGCGGTCCGAGACGGCGGAGGAGACCGAGCGGGCGGAGAAGTCCGGGCAGGCTCCCGCCGAGTAGCCGTACGACCGGCGTACTACCCCCGTCCTCCCCCTCCTCCCCAGGTCGGATGTTCGGCGTCTTCGGGGGGTGCACCCCCAGATCCGCACGTACCGTCGATTCCATGCCCCATACCGACGCACCCGCCAGCGCGCCGGCGGCCACCGGACTCACCGCCGCCGAGGTGGCGGAGCGCGTCGCACGCGGTCAGGTCAACGACGTACCCGTACGCAGCAGCCGCTCCGTCGGGGAGATCGTCCGGGCGAACGTCTTCACCCGGTTCAACGCCATCATCGGCGTCCTGTGGCTGATCGTGCTCGTCGTCGCCCCCTTCCAGGACGGCCTCTTCGGCTTCGTCATCCTCGCCAACACCGGGATCGGGATCATCCAGGAGTGGCGGGCCAAGCAGACCCTGGACTCCCTCGCCGTCATCGGGGAGGTCCGGCCCACCGTGCGGCGGGACGGGCAGGCGGTCGAGGTGTCCACCTCCGACCTCGTCCTGGACGACCTCGTCGAGATCGGCCCCGGCGACAAGGCCGTCGTCGACGGGGTGTGCGTCGAGGCGGACGGGCTGGAGATCGACGAGTCACTGCTGACGGGTGAGGCGGACCCGGTGGTGAAACGGCCGGGCGACCGGGTGATGTCGGGCAGTTTCGTCGTCGCGGGCGGCGGCGCCTTCCGGGCCACGCGGGTCGGCCGCGAGGCCTACGCCGCCCAGCTCGCCGAGGAGGCCTCCCGGTTCACCCTCGTCCACTCCGAGCTGCGCACCGGCATCTCCACGATCCTCAAGTACGTGACGTGGATGATGATCCCCGCCGCGCTCGGACTGGTCGTCACCCAGCTGTTCGTGAAGGACAACGACCTCAAGGGGTCCATCGCCCGGACCGTCGGCGGGATCGTCCCGATGGTCCCGGAAGGGCTGGTGCTGCTCACCTCGGTGGCCTTCGCCATCGGTGTGATCCGGCTCGGCCGCCGGCAGTGCCTGGTGCAGGAGCTGCCCGCCATCGAGGGCCTCGCCCGCGTCGACACCGTCTGCCTGGACAAGACCGGCACGCTCACCGAGGGCGGCATGGACGTCAGCGAACTGCGCACCCTCGACGGTTCCGACGAGACCTACGTACGGCAGGTGCTGGGGGCGCTCGGGGAGAGCGACCCGCGGCCGAACCCTTCCCTGCGGGCGATCATCGACGCCTACCCGGACGCGGAGGAGTGGCGCTGCACCGAGTCCCTGCCCTTTTCCTCCGCCCGCAAGTACAGCGGCGCCACCTTCAGCGAGGGGAACGGCGAGAGCAGCACCTGGCTGCTGGGGGCGCCCGACGTGCTGCTGGACGACGGCGACCCGGCTCTCGCCGAGACCGGGCGGCTCAACGAGCGGGGCCTGCGGGTGCTGCTGCTCGCGCGGGCCGTCCGGGACCTGGACGATCCCGATGTCGCCAAGGGGGCCGGGCCGGTCGCCCTCGTCGTACTGGAACAGCGGCTGCGCTCCGACGCCGCCGACACCCTGCGCTACTTCGCCGAGCAGAACGTGCACGCCAAGGTGATCTCCGGGGACAACGCGGTGTCGGTGGGGGCGGTGGCCGCCAAGCTGGGGCTGAACGGCCGTACGGTCGACGCCCGGCGGCTGCCCGCCGACCGGGAGGCGATGGCCTCGGCCCTCGACGCGGGCACGGTCTTCGGGCGGGTCACCCCGCGGCAGAAGCGGGACATGGTCGGGGCGCTGCAGGCCCGGGGGCACACGGTGGCGATGACCGGCGACGGCGTCAACGACGTGCTCGCGCTGAAGGACGCGGACATCGGCGTGGCGATGGGATCCGGGTCGGAGGCCACCCGGGCGGTCGCGCAGATCGTGCTGCTGAACAACAGCTTCGCCACGCTGCCGTCGGTGGTGGCGGAGGGCCGGCGGGTGATCGGCAACATCACGCGGGTGGCGACCCTGTTCCTGGTGAAGACGGTCTACTCGGTGCTGCTGGCACTGCTGGTGGTGTGCTGGCAGGTCGAGTACCCGTTCCTGCCCCGGCACGTGACCCTGCTGTCCACCCTCACCATCGGCGTCCCGGCCTTCTTCCTCGCCCTCGCCCCCAACAAGGAGCGGGCGCGGCCGCACTTCGTCCGGCGGGTGATGCGCTACTCGGTCCCGGGCGGGGTGGTGGCGGGCGCGGCCACCTTCGTGTCGTATCTGGCCGCCCGTCATCACTACACCGGTGCGGGGGCGCTGGAGGCCGAGACCAGTGCCGCGACGCTCACCCTGTTCCTGATCTCCATGTGGGTGCTGGCGATCGTCGCCCGGCCCTACACCTGGTGGCGGGTGCTGCTGGTGGCCTCGATGGGCGCGGGTTTCCTGCTGGTGCTGGCGGTGCCGTGGCTGCAGGACTTCTTCGCGCTCCGGCTCGTGGGGATGGCGATGCCGTGGCTGGCCGTGGGCATCGCGGTGGGGGCGGCGGTCGCCCTGGAGTTCCTGTGGAAGTGGGTCGACCGCCGTTTCCCCGTGTAGGAGCCGTCCGCTGCTTACTGGACGTCGACGAAGTCGGCGGCCGAGCTGACCGGAGCGGTCGTCGTGGTGCCGGCGAAGACGTAGCGGAAGGAGCCGTCGGCGGAGGCCGTGACCGTGGTCTTGAGGGTGCCGGTGGAGCTGGACTTGATGCTCTTCAGGGTGGTGTACGTGGTGGTGCCGGCCTTCTTGAACTGGAGCTTCACGTACTGGCCGGCGTAACCGGCGTACGTGTTGGTGTCCCAGTTGGCGCGGGCGAGCCTGCCCGTGACGGTGATGGTCCTGCCCTTCTTCACCGGCTCCGGGGAGGCGTCGGTGGTGAGGGTGGCCTTGCGCTGGAGCCTGGTGGTGCCGAGGTCGCCCTGCCAGGTCAGCCCGCCGCTCTCGTTGGCCGCGACGGCACCCAGCTTCCAGCTGCCGGCCTCGCTGTTGACGAGGTCGAGGTCCTCGTCGGAGGACGCCGGGCGGAACTGGATCTTGGCGGTGCACTTCAGGACCGTCGAGGAGGACGTGGTGCAGGTGCCGGCGTCGTCGCCGCCGATGAGGTCGTCGGACTCCAGCCCGACGGTGGCGCCGCGGTACAGGACCGGCGCGGTGCCGAGGGAGGCCGGGTCCAGGCTCGCGGGCTTGGTCACCGTGTAGGTCGCCGTGACCGTGACCTGCGTCGTGGAGCCGACCACGATGTTCTTGCCGCTGTTGACCTTGACGTTCGAGAAGGTGACGGCGGGGCCTGCCGGAGCGGCCTGCGCGGTCGGCACGGCGAGGGCGGAGAGGGCCACGGCGCCGGAGGCGGCGAGGACGAGGGCGCGTATGCGCATGTGCGTTCCCCATGAGGAGAGAAGTGATCTCGGAGTCTGTTGACTCGTTGAGTGAGATCCGTGACGCACGGGGGGAGTTGTACGGAAAAGGGTAAGGAGAGGGGAAGAAGCTTCCCCTCTCCTCAGACCGTGCTCGGGACCTTGCCCCGGGTGTTATCGCACGTCGACGTAGTCACCCGCGGTGGTGACCGCCGGGGTGGTCGAGGTGCCCGCGAAGCTGTAGCGGAAGTAGCCGTCCGCCGACGCCTTGACCGTGCTCTTCAGGGTGCCGGTGGAGCTGGTGGTGACGGTCTTCAGGGTGGTGTAGGTGGTGCTGCCCTTCTTGCGGTACTGCAGCTTCACCGACTGGCCCGCGTAGCCGTGGTACTGGTTGTCGTCCCAGTTGGCGCGGGACAGCTTGCCCGTGACCGTGATGGTCGCGCCCTTCTTCACCGGCTCCGGGGAGGCGTTGACGGTGAGCTTGGAGTAGCGCTGGAGCTTGGTGGTGGCGAGGGCGTCCTGCTCGGCGTAACCGACCTTCGTGATGTCGATGTCCTCGGCGAACGGGTCCTGGTCGTTCCAGTCGATGACGTAGCCGGCCGCCTTCCAGGTGGTGGCGTCGGCGTTGGCCAGCTCCTCGCCCGGGAGGATGTCGATGGTGCCCTTGCAGCTGGCGACGGTCGTCGTCACCGTGCTGCAGGTGGGCCAGTTGTCCCCGACCAGGGTGCGGGCCGACGGGTCGTCGAACGCACCCCGGTAGATGAAGACGTCCATCCAGACCTCGTCCGCGTTGAGGTCGAGGTCCTCGGGGTGGGTGACCTTGTAGGTCACGGGAACGGTGACCTTGTTGGTGGTGCCGGCGACGATCGGCTTGCCGCTGTTGATCTTCACGCTGGAGAAGGTGACGGCCAGCGGGTACGGCTCGTCCGCGTCGGCGGTCTCACCGGTGAACGTGGTCCTGGCCGAGGCGGCCTGGTGGAGGGCCTGAACCGCGGCGAGAGACTCGGCCTTGCCGGACGTGTCGGCCTGCGCGGCCGGCACGACGACAGCGGAGAGGGCCAGGGCGCCGGTGACGGCGGCCAGGGTGGCACGGATGCGCATGCAATCCCCCGGTGGAGATGAGGACCCTGCCGTAGGCGTTCCCTGCGGCTCGTCTTCGGACAGGGCCCGAGTGATCGTGGAGCCTGTTGGCTCGTCGGATCAGATCCGTGACGGATGTTAATGGTTGTACGAAGTAAGGAAGATTTTCTGACGACCCGTCCGCCACCGGCCCTCCCGCGCGCGGACGGTACGGCTAGACCTTCGGCCACATGGACTTGCCGGCCGCGAGCGCGCCCTTGCCGTCGCCCGTGTACAGACGCAGGTCACCCGCGGTCGTCACGGCGGCGAGGTCGGCCTTGCCGTCGCCGTCGAAGTCACCGCCGAGGACGACGCGCATGCCGCTCCAGGTCTTGTCCGGCCACATCGAGCGGGCCTTGTCGAAGGTCCCGTCCGTCTTGCCCGGGCAGAGGTGCAGCGAGCCGTCGCTCGCCACGGCGGCGATGTCGTCCTCGGCCTCCCTTCGCGAAGGCCGTGGCGACGAAGGGAGCCGGGAAGGGCTGCCTCGAAGGGGAGAATGAGTACGACGTCTTCGACCCCGTGACGGGCAACAAGATCACGAACATCGACGACTTCGATGGTTCAGGTCGGCGGTCGAAGCCCGGATCAAGCACCTGCGGGAGCTGTATCCGGATGAGGACATCAGGCTGAGGTGGGACCACTGAGCTACACATTCGAGAACGGCGGCGGCACGATCACCCGCGATCCGGAGCGGGAAGCCGGTCTCCTGGACCGGCGCGAAATCTACGTACGCGTGGGTCGAGGACTGACCGTTCAGTCCCTGACTGAGGCCGCTCTGCCCTGGCAACTCGGTGGGGCGGACCCTCCCGGATCGACATGAGGGTTCTAGGAGACAAGTGGACGACAAGGCGTTCATCGAGGCGATCCGTGACACGCCCGAAGGGTTCGGTCTGAACGGCACCTACTACCCGACCGCCATGTTCCTCACGGGTACCGATCTCGGCAGGTCGGGCGGGCTGCTGCGCGGCTTCCGGGAGTGGCTGGTCGTGCGCCGGGACGAGTGCAACGGCCTCCAGTGGCACCAGCCCGTCCTCCTGGACCTCTTCCCCGGCATGAAGCTGCAGGGCTGGAAGCACCCGGACCACCTGACCCCGGAGCAGCACGCCCAGGCCGTGGAGCATCTGTTCTCGCTCGTCCTCGAATTCCTGGACGTACGGAGCAACCCGCGAGAGCTGGGCCGCATGTACACGCGATACGAAGCGATGTACGCGCACATCCAGGGCTGAACCCGAGGGGACCGCCCCACCGGAATCCCTCCGGTGGGGCGGTCCCCTGGAACCGATCGAAAGACGAAATCCGTGCGATTCCTGATCACCCGCTACCTCAAGGACGAGGAGTCTCCCGACTCGTCCACCGACGTCACCGCAGCCGGTGCGGAAGCCTTCGGTGCACTGCTGGGGATGCCGGCCGAGCGGCTGGCCGACGTGTATCCGCTGCGGCAGGAGCACGCCGAGCGGTTCCGGCGGCTGACCGGTATCACGCTCGATCTGGAGAAGTACGAGTACTTCCTGGAACCCGAGGCGGACTGACGAAACGAGCGGGGGCCGTCCGGCGGGACGGCCCCCGCTCGCCCGTGCGACGTCAGTCGAACCAGCGGTCCCGCGCCAGTTCCCCCGTGCGGGACGGGTCCTCCAGCAGGGCCGCCACCTCGAACCGGCGGGGCCACTGGCGCGCCGCCCAGGCGAGGCCCGCCGCGACGCCCTCCAGGGTCGCGGCGTGCAGGACGCGGTCCTCGGTCAGGCGCCAGTCGATCTCCACGCCGTCGACGACGAGTTCGTCGTGCTCGACGTAGGTGTCCGGGGTGCGCGGGCCCAGCAGGACTCGTACCGCGTCGGGGACGTCGTGCTCGGTGCCCCGCGAGTCGACCTCGCCGGTCACCGACTCGCTCAGCCGCCGCACCTGGAACAGGTCGGCCAGCTCGGCGGCCCGGGACGGCCGTACGGGGAGCAGGGGGACCCCCTGCGTGAAGGGGAGCAGGTCGGGTGAGTCGACGACCACCGCGTCGGCCGCGTCCACGACCTCCACGCGCCCGTCGACCACCGCCCGCAGCTCGTCCGGCAGGGTCACCTGCTCCGGGTCCAGCTCGGCCAGCGCGCTGTAGAGCCCGTGCAGTTGGGCGGCCCCGACGGGCCGGTCGGGGTCCGCGAGGCGGTCCAGGAGTTCGGCCGCGCCGCCCGGCTCGTCCAGCAGCGCCGCCACCGACGTCCGTACGCCCAGGGCCCGCAGGACCTGCTCGTCGTCGAAGCCGGTGGCGTCGGCCTCGTCGTACAGGCCGTGCAGGAGGGGGTCGCCGCCGGCGGCCAGCAGGCCGGCCGGGCGGCGGCCGTCGAGGACCGGGTGGCCGCGCAGCCACCAGGCCGTGTAGGGCCGTACGACCTCGTGGGTGCCGTCGGGCAGCAGGATCCGCACCGGCTGGGTGAGGGCGTCGCGCAGGGGCGGCTGGGCGAGCAGGGCGAGGGCCTGCGGCCAGCGGTCGTCGTCGACGAGGTCGAGGTCGCGGACGGCGACGAGTTCGGTCGCGACCGGCGGGACCGGCGAGTCGGGGAAGCGGTCGAGGATGTCCTCGCACCACACGTCCACCGCGTCCAGCAGGCCCGCGTCGTCCGGCTCGGCGAAGTCGCCCTCGCGCGGCTCCAGTTCGTCGGGGTCGAGGACCACGTCCGTGGCCCGGACGAGCGCGAAGCCGGCCAGCACGCCGACCGCGGCGAGCGGTCCCTCGCCCCACTTCTGCGCCAGCTCCCCGTCCACCGCGGCCAGTTCGTCCTCGCGGATCACCGACGCGAACGGGCTGCCGGGCAGGACGAGTTCGCCCGCCGGGACCAGTTCCCCGTCCTCGTCGGGCAGGGCGAGGGCGCCCAGCCAGGGCTCGTCGCCGGGTTCGAGGCCCGCGTCCCGGACGAGGGCGAGGACGGTGTCGGCGAGCTCCTCGGCGTCCGGGGTGTCCCGGTCGTCCCAGGCGCCGCCGTCGTCGTCCAGGGACGCGGCCACCGCGGCCCGCACCTGCGGGGTGGTGAGCACGGCCCGGGGCGTGGCCGGCAGGGCGCCGAGCTTCTCCAGGAGGGGGTGCGCGGCGTCCGGGTGGGCGACCTTGAGGCCGAGGCGGGCGAGGACGTCCGGGTCGGCGCTCGCCGCGTCCGCGGTGGGCAGCAGGACCTGGCGGGGGCCGATGGTCGTACGGCCGTCGGCCAGGGGCACGGGCAGCCCGGAGAGCCGGTCCGGGTCGACGCCGGCGAGGCTGTCGTAGAGCCGGTACCACCACTGCGGGTCCTTCTCCAGGCCGGCGAGGCGGTCGATCGCGTCGGCGAGCGGGATGCGGGCGACCCCCAGGGTGCGCAGCTCCACGCGGCGCTCCAGACCGGCGGGCAGCAGGGTCGGCAGCACCTCGGCGAGGACCTGTACGGTGTCGGCGCCCGCGCCCTCGACGACCTCGGCGTCCCGGGGGCGCAGAGCCTCGGGGAGGTCGTCCTCGTCCTCGACGGGCTCGGCGGCGGGCGGCAGGAAGGCGGTCCGGGGCAGACGGTCGAGGACGGCCCGGCGCAGGGCCCCGTCCAGCTCGCCCTTGCCGAGCGGGCCGGGCACGAGGTCGATGGCGCCGGGGGTCACGGGCCGCCAGCCGGCGAGGAGTTCGGTGTAGGTGTCCGCGGCGCGCTGCACGAGGTGGTCGGTCAGCGGGCCGGGCGCGGCGTGCCGGCGGGTGGTGTCGAGCGGGAAGGAGCCGATGAGCAGGGCGGGGACGCCGAGGGGCTCGTCGCTGGGGGTGGGGGCGTGCATGACGGGGCTGGTGCGGGGCCGCGCGGGAGCGCCGTGCTCGTCCACGGGGACGGCCCAGGTGACCGACCAGTGCGGCCGCAGCCGCTCCTCGACCGGGCGGTCGGCGAGGAGGTCGGGCGTGAGGGGGCCGTGCGCGGCGGTGGTACGCCAGCGGGTGGTGCCGGTGAGGGAGTCCTCCACGACGGTGAAGGCGCCCTCGGTGGAGCGGCGCAGGGTGCGCGGGGTGCCGTCACCGATCTCGATCACGACTTCGTCCAGGCCCGGCAGGGCGAGCAGGAGGGCGTCGTCGACGGCGGTGAGGAGACGCTCGGCCAGGTCGGCGGCGGCGGTGTCGCGCAGGGGGAGGATGACGGCGGTGTCGTACGGGTCCGGGGCGGTGCCCTGGGCGGCGAACGGCAGGCGCAGCAGCGGTACGTGCCCGTCACGGCGCCGGATCTCGTCGCCGAGGCCGGGGCTGTGGCGGGCGGTCTCGGAGGCCAGCTCGCGGGCCTCCGGCAGGGACCAGCGGACGCCGCCGTGCCGGCCGACGACGGCGGGCTCGTCGGTGACGGCGAGGACGGCGGCGAAGCCGACGCCGAAGCGGCCCACGGCGGCCTGCGGGGCGTCGCGCTTGGCGGAGGCGCGCAGGGTGGCGAGGGACTCGACACCGGCCGCGTCCAGCGGGGCGCCGGTGTTGGCGGCGACGAGGACGCCGTCCCGGAGGGTGAGACGCAGCCGTCCGGGGACGCCCGCCCTCGCCGCGGCGTCGGCCGCGTTCTGGGCGAGCTCCACGACGAGGCGGTCACGGTAGCCGCCGAGGACGAGATCCTCCTCGGCGTTGGCGTCCTCGCGGAAACGGGCCGGACTGGTGGCCCAGGCGTCGAGCACGCCCCGCCTGAGGCGGGCGGTCCCGAAGGGGTCCGCGCCTTCGGCCGCCGGCCGCACGAACTTGCTCACGTTGGCTCTCCTCATCGACGTGACCAAGAAGGTACCGCGACGAAGCCGGCCGGCCCGCCCGGCGTCCGCGCTCCCGCCGCACCGCCCGCAACCCCGGGTCACCCGGCACGCGGCCTTCCGGTCGGCCCCCGAGGCACGCTCCCCCACGACGCCGCGCAGCCGCCCCACGGGCCACGACACCACCGCCGCGACAGACCCTACGAGTGCCCCAGCTCCGCCACGTCCCCGCCGGAGACGGCCCGAGACCAGGCCGGAGCCCACCGCCCGGATTCCGAACGACACCCCCAGAGCACGCGCCCCCCACGCCCGGCTCCGCTCCGCTCACGCGGAAAGGCCCCCACGACGCCGCACGGCCGCCCCACGGCGGGCCACGACGCCACCGTCGCGACAGGCCCTACGAGTGCCCCAGCTCCGCCACGTCCTCGTCGGAGACGGCCGGGACCGAGCCGGAGTCCGCCGCCGGGCGCAGGGGGAACGGGTCCACCCTCGTCTCGTCGATCACCGGCGGGGCCGGCTGCGGGGGCTTCGGCATGACCGCGGCCTCCGAGTGGCCGCCGCAGCCGTACGCCAGCGAGACCACCCGGCCGTCCGCCGGGGAGAACTCGTTGGCGCAGACGCCGAAGGCCTGGCCGAGGGAGCCGCCGATGGGCTGGAGGAAGCCGCAGCTGACGCAGGTCGCGGGGGCCGCCTGGGCCATGGGGGTCTTGGCCCCGAAGGCCTCCTCCCAGCGGTCGGCGGCGGTGTGCAGGCCGTAGCGGGAGAGGACCCGGGCGCGGCGCAGGCCCAGTTCCTCCGCCACCGCCGCGATCGAGCCCCGTGTCGGGATCGTGGGCAGGGCGGCCGGCGGGGCCGCCGTCACCTCCGCGTCCTCCGCCTCCACCAGCTCCGCCATCTCGTGCGAGACGGGCGCGTTCGGCGGCGGTTCCTCCCCGCCCGAGTAGCCGGGCTCCAGGCGCAGGTCCTCGGCGTCGGTGGGCAGCAGATCGCCCGGGCCCATGTCGCCGGGGCGCAGGCGCTCGCTCCACGGGACCCACTCGGGGGCCAGGACCGCGTCCGGGCCGGGCAGGAGCACCACCTCGTCCAGCGTGACGATCTTCGCGCGGGAGGCCCGCGCCACCGTCACCGCCCAGCGCCAGCCGCGGTAGCCCAGCTCCTTGCACTCGAAGTAGTGCGTGACGACCCGGTCACCCTCGGCCAGCACTCCGGCGTGCTCGCCGACCACGCCGGGCGCGGCGGCCTCCTCGGCTGCGGCGCGGGCGAGGTCGACGGCCTCGGCGCACAGGCGGTCGGGGGTGCGGCTTCGCGTGGTCGCTGCGCTCACAGGTATCGCTTCTCTCCTACGCCGTCTCTCGGGTGCGCCGGCCTGAAGGCGGCGGGTGCGGACGGAGCGGACCGCAGGACCGCGTCGACGTCCGCGCCCGATCGCGCTCGGGCGCACCTGCTGTCATCCATTCTGCGGGATGGCCGGGAGGCGCGCGGCCGAGAACAATCGCCACGGCGCGCTACGCACGCTACCTGTTCCCGGACGCTCGGCCTACACCGACGGGAGGTTTCCCCGCGCCGGACCCCCTCCATCCGATCACCGGATCCCCTCCATCCGCGCGGTGACCGCACTACGCACGCCTTTCTCGGGGCACTATGACGGAGTGGCAGCCGCGAAAGCACCCCAAGGTGCCACCGGGACCGGTGGGACGAGGGGGTCCAAGGGGAGGAGCCGGATCGGCGGTTCGGGCCGGGTAGGCGGGTCCGTCCGCGCGATCGGGCGTGCCCTGCACCTGCCCTTCACCGGCACCGCCCGCGGCATCAGGAAGGCCACGCACGCGCACGGCGCCGGCGAGTCCGGCCTCGGCAAGCTGATCGAGCTGCACGCCGTGAACGGCGCCGGGGACGTGATGATCACCATCGCCCTCGCCTCGACCGTCTTCTTCTCGGTGCCCACCGACGAGGCCCGTGGCCGCGTCGCGCTCTACCTCGCCATCACCATGGCGCCCTTCACGGTCCTCGCCCCGGTGATCGGCCCCCTCCTCGACAGGCTCCCGCACGGCCGCCGGGCCGCCATGGCCGGGTCGATGCTCGCCCGTGCCCTGCTCGCGCTGATCATCGCCGGGGCGGTCGCCACCGGCAGTCTCCAGCTCTACCCGGCCGCCCTGGGCGTCCTGGTCGCGTCGAAGGCGTACGGCGTCGTACGGAGCGCCGTGGTCCCGCGTCTCCTGCCGCCCCGCTTCTCCCTCGTGAAGGCCAACTCGCGCGTCACCCTCGGCGGGCTCCTCGCCACCGGGGTGGCGGCTCCCGTGGGGGCCGGGCTGCACGCGCTCGGGGAGCGATGGCCGCTCTACGGCGCATTCGTGATCTTCATCGCGGGCATGTTCCTGTCCTTCTCCCTCCCCCCGAAGGTCGACTCGGCCAAGGGCGAGGACGTGGCGCTGCTGGCGGCGGACGAGCAGCATCTGCACGGGCCGCACCGGCAGCCGGTCAAACGCCCCGGCCTGAGGACCGTCGGCATCGCCGTCACGCACGCCCTCGGCGCCAACGCCGCGCTGCGCTGGCTGTCCGGTTTCCTGACCTTCTTCCTCGCCTTCCTGCTGCGGGAGCACCCGCTGACGGGGTCCAGCGCGGCCGTTTCGCTGGGCATGGTGGCCGTCGCGGCAGGCGTGGGCAACGCGCTCGGTACGACGGTGGGGTCGTGGCTGCGGTCACGGGCGCCGGAGATCATCATCGTGACGGTGCTCGCGTTCGTGCTGGGCGTGGCGATCACGGCGGCGGTCTTCTTCGGTGCGGTCCTGGTGATGTGCCTGGCCGCGTGCGCCGGGTTCTCCCAGGCGCTGGCCAAGCTGTCGCTGGACGCGCTGATCCAGCGGGACGTGCCCGAGCTGGTGCGCACCTCGGCGTTCGCACGCTCGGAGACCATGCTGCAGATGTCCTGGGTGCTGGGCGGCGCCATCGGCATCGTGATGCCGCTGAACGGCACGGCGGGCCTGTGCCTGGCCGCCGGGGTCATCGCGCTCGGCTGGCTGACCACCGTCCGCGGGCTGCTCAGCTCGGCCCGTCACGGAGGACCCGCGAAACCTCGCGTGGCGTAACGCCGTGGCGTAACACACAGCCACGCCGCCCCCCACGTAGAGAGAGCGCCGACCGTGCCCGATAGCCTTCGCCCCATGACCTCGATGCCCCGCGGCGCAGCCGCTTCTGTGCACCGCGTTGTGCGACGCCGCCGCGCCGTCGCCGCCGCCGGCGCCGTTTCCGCCGGACTGCTCGTCCTGTCGGCCTGCGACCAGCCGACGCCGCTGTCCACGCTCACCGTCGGCCGCAGCTCGGTCAGCTCCGAGGCCACCTGCGGCGGCGAGGGCAAGACCCTCACCGCCGCCGCGCTCACGAAGTGCCTGGCCGACAAGGACATCAAGTCCATCGACGTGGACCCGGACGAGACCGTCCGCTTCGGCGTCGACCCCGAAGTCGCGGACAAGCGCTGGACGATCCTGATGAACGGTCAGCCGCTCACCGAGGACAGCGACAAGACCTACCGCACCATCCCGGGCAGCGTGTTCTTCAACGCCCAGTACGGCGCCCAGGGCGACTCGACCCTGGTCACCATCAAGGCCGGCGACGGCAAGAAGGACAGCCAGGCCGCGACCGGTCTGTGGTCGTTCAAGCTGAAGAAGGACGACTAGTCACGTCCGCCGCCCGCATCCTCGTGGCCACCGCGGTCCCCGCAGAACGGGACGCGGTGGCACGGGCGTTCCCGGAGCCCGGCCGGGAGGTGTACGGGCCCGGTGTGGCCCTGTACCGCACCGGCGGGACCTTCGACCTGCTCGCCGCCGGGGTCGGCCCGGCCCCGGCCGCCGCGTCCGTGGCGGCCGCGCTGACCGCCGCCAGGCTCCGGGGCACGCCCTACGGCCTGGTCGTCTCGGCCGGGATCGGGGGCGGGTTCCTTCCCGCGGCCCCCGTCGGCTCCCTGGTCGTCGCCGACCGGATCACCGTCGCCGACCTGGGCGCGGAGAGCCCGGACAGCCCCGGCGGGTTCCTGCCGGTCACCGAGCTGGGCTTCGGCAGGGTCACCCACATCCCGCCCAGGTCCCTGGTGCGGGAGGCCGCGGACGCCACCGGTGCCCGTACCGGCACCGTCCTGACCGTCTCCACGGTCACCGGCACCGCCGCCCGGGCCGCGATCCTGCGCGAGCGCCACCCCCGGGCCCTGGCCGAGGCCATGGAGGGCTTCGGGGTCGCCGAGGCGGCCGACGCGCACGGCGCGGCCTGTCTGGAGATCCGCGCGGTCTCCAACCCGGTGGGCCCCCGTGACCGTGCCGCCTGGCGCATCGGCGACGCGCTGGCCGCGCTGACGACGGCGTTCGGGAAGCTCGCACCCGTCCTGGAGAGTTGGAACCGGCATGACCACCAGTGAACAGCCGCTGCGGATCGCGTACTCCCCCTGCCCGAACGACACCTTCGTCTTCGACGCCCTGGCCCACGGCCGCGTGCCGGGCGCGCCCGCGCTCGACGTGACGTTCGCGGACATCGACCTCACCAACGGCATGGCCGAGCGAGGCGAGTTCGACGTACTGAAGGTGTCGTACGCCGTGCTGCCGTACGTCCTCGGCGAGTACGCGCTGCTGCCGTGCGGGGGTGCGCTGGGCCGGGGCTGCGGCCCGCTGGTGCTGACGAGGGAGGAGGGGCTCGACCTCACCGGGCGCACGGTCGCCGTACCGAGCGAGCGGTCCACGGCGTACCTGCTGTTCCGGCTCTGGGCGGCGGACACGGTCCCCGGCGGGGTCGGCGAGATCGTCGTCATGCCGTTCCACGAGATCATGCCGGCGGTGCGGGACGGCAAGGTCGACGCGGGGCTCGTCATCCACGAGGCGCGTTTCACGTACCAGGACTACGGGCTGCACCGGCTCGCGGACATGGGCGAGCACTGGGAGTCCACGACGGGCCTGCCCATCCCGTTGGGCGCGATCATCGCCAAGCGCTCACTGGGCGCGAGGACCCTGACCGGGCTGGCCGACGCGATCCGCACCTCCGTACGCGCCGCCTGGGACGCCCCCGAGGTCTCCCGCCCCTACGTCATGGAACACGCCCAGGAGATGGACCCGTCCGTCGCCGACCAGCACATCGGCCTGTACGTCAACGAGTTCACGGCGGACCTGGGCGAGGCCGGGTACGCGGCGGTCAGGGGACTTCTCACGCGCGCGGCGGCCGAGGGGCTGGTGCCGCCCCTCGGACCGGAAGCGCTCAGCTTCCCCTGAGCGTCAGACGTCGAGCTGGTCGGCGACCGCCCGCAGCAGCCCGGCGATCTTCTTGCCGGAGGTCTTCTCGGGGTAGCGGCCCTTCTCGAGCATCGGCGTGATGTTCTCGAGGAGGGTCGTCAGATCCTGCACGATGGAGGCCAGTTCGTCCGGCTTCTTGCGCTGCGCCGCCGCGACCGAGGGCGTCGGGTCGAGGAGGACGACGGAGAGTGCCTGGTCACCGCGCTGCCCGGCGACGACGCCGAACTCCACTCGCTGGCCCGGCTTCAGTGTCTCGACTCCGGCGGGGAGGACCGAGGAATGGACGAAGACGTCACCGCCGTCGTCGCGGGAGAGAAAGCCGAAGCCCTTCTCGCTGTTGAACCACTTGACCTTGCCGGTAGGCACGTCTGTCCTCGTCCTCGTACTCGTCGGAAACTTGCTTCTGAAAAAAACAGCTGTGGAACGGCTCTTGATAGCACTGGGGCGGGTCGACCATGACCCGCCGGTACCAAGGCTAATGCTCTTCGTGCGGGTGACAAGACGTCGCCCGGTTGTTCCTTCGCGCTGGGAACTACCCTGGTCGGGTGCGTGACAAAACCCAAACGAATTCCGCCGCTCCCGGTGACCGACTGATCCGTGCCGGCGCCCTCGTGTTCTTCGTCGGCGCCGTGGCCACCCTCGTCACGGTCGCCCCGCTGTTTCTCGGTACGAGGCCTTTTCCGACGTACATGTTCGGACTGAGCATGCTCATGGGCGTCGGGTTCCTGATCGCGGGCGCGGGTGTGCTGCGGTCGGTCGCGGCGGGCCGGCGTCAGGCGCGGGCCGGGGCCCGGCCCTCGTAGTCCGCGAACCACTCCCCGAACTGCGTCAGATCGTCCAGCACGACGTCCGCCCCGGCCTCGGTCAGCTCCGCCGTGCTGCACGGACCCGTGGCCACCGCGACCGCGAGCGCCTCGGCGCGCCGGGCGCCGCGCACGTCCCCCACATGGTCGCCGACGTACACGGACGCGCCGTGCTCGCGCAGGGCGTCCGCCTTCTGTTCCGCCCACAGGTCGCCGATCACGGCGTCGGGCGCCATGCCCAGGTGCCGCATGTGCAGCTTGGCGTTGGGCTCCCACTTGGCGGTGACGACGACGGCCCGCCCGCCGGCCGCCTGCACGGCGGCGATCGCCTCCCGCGCGCCGGGCATCGCGAGGGTCCCGGTGATGGCGTACTCGGGATAGAGCCGGCGGTAGAGGTCCGACATCGCCGGTATCTCGTCCGCCGCGAACCAGTTCGCCATCTCCGCCTGCAGCGGCGGTCCCAGCCGCGTGACCACCAGGTCGGCGTCGACGTACGTCCCGGTCCGCTCGGACAGTTCGACCCAGCAGGCGCGGATGCCGGGCCGGGAGTCGATGAGGGTCATGTCGAGGTCGAAGCCGACGGTGAGCGCGGCGGAGGTGGCGGTCATGGGGGACATTCTGCCGGTTCGGCGCCCCCTCCCCGCTGCGGCCGCCGCCCCTACCTCTGCCGCTGCGACCGCCACACGAGGAACAGCGCCGAGGCCACGGCCGCGCCCCGGACCACCCACGGCCAGGTGTCGGCGAGCGCGTCGCTCATGTGCCCCTGGGCGATGGGCTCGCCCCAGCGGCCCTCGCCGCGCCCCCACAGCCACACCAGCCCGGCCGCGACGGACAGCCCCGGCAGCCACACGACCGCCAGCTTGGTCTCCCGCTCGGTCAGCCGGCGCGAGGCGTAGACGACGGCCCACCCGACGATCAGCAGGAGCAGGTTCCCGAGCACCGCGCCGGCGACGAGGGCACCGGCGGCGAGCAGGAGAAGGGGGTTGCTCCAGCCGCCGGCAGGCAGGGAGGGCAGGAACCGGCGGCGACCGGCGGGGACCTCCGCCTCGGCGCCCGGCGGTTCCTGCGCCCTGGCCGCCGCCTCCTCCTCGGGTTCCGGCTCCTTCTCCCGCGGCGGCGGCTTCAGCATGTCCGGGATCTCGACCCCGCCGACGAACCCGGGCACCTCATCGCCCGCCCCGAACGCATCGGGCTCGCGCCGCCACCAGTCGGGCGCCCCCACCTCGTCGGCGAGCCCGCGCGCCCCGGTCCGCTGCGCCGGGAACGGCACGCCGGAGGACGGGGACGAGGACGGGGACGCGGGCGAGGGCGACGAGGCGGCGGGCGTGCCCGGGCGGGGCCGGGGCACCCGCCGCCGCAGGCCCTTCGGCCGCGGCGGTTCGTCGTCGGCCCGCTGTACGGGCACGGAGGGCGCCGGCGCCTGTGGCGCACCGCCCCCGTCGTCGGCCGCGGCGGCGACGACGTCGTCCGGACTGCCGAGGCGGTCGATGATGCGCCGGACGGCGGCGGGCGAGTCGATGGGAGCCCTGGCCCGGCGCCGGTCGATCTCGTTGCGCAGCTCGGACACCAGCCGCATGCGCGTGGCCGACGACAACTGCCGTTGCTGGGCGATGTCCCCGACGCGGCTCAGATACTCGTAGACGACCTGGTCGCTCTCGATCCCCACGGAGGAGACGCTATCGCGCAAGCGTGACCCTTCAGCCCAGCCCGGCGCCGATCAGCCCGTCCCGCGCTTCAGGACGAGGCCCGTTCAGGGCCGAAGCGGGGGTCCGGCGGCGGCAGGCCCCAGGGACGGTCACCCCCGCCCACCCGCACCACGTCGGCTCAAGCGCCGGAGGCGACCCGCTACCGTGGGCAAGATGAGCACCGAGGACCACCCGGCCCCCCGGTCCCTCGCGGAAGCGCTCCGCGCCAGGGACGACGCCTCCCTGGCCGCCCTCCTGCGCAGCCGCCCCGATCTCATCACCCCGGTCCCCACCGACCTCACCCAGCTCGCCACCCGCGCCGGCACCCGTGCCTCCGTCGTACGGGCGCTGGAGCGCCTCGACCGGTTCGCGCTGCAGACGGCGGAGGCGCTGGCGGTGGCCGGGGACCCGGCGTCCTACGACGAACTGCTCGGCCTGATGGCCGGGGACGCGCGCGACCCGGACGTGTCGGCCGCGCTGCCCGCGGCCCTGGCAGCCCTGCGCGAGCAGGCCCTGGTGTGGGGTGCCGACGACCGTCTCCGTCTCGTCCGCACCGCCCGTGAGCTGCTCGCGCCGTCGCCGCAGCATCCGTCGCCGACGGGTCTGGGGCCGAGTGTGCGGGAGGCGACGGCGGGGATGTCGCCCGGGCGGATCCAGGAGATCGTGGCGACGGCCGGGCTGCCGTCCACGCATGACTCCGTGTCCGCGGTGGAGGCGCTGACCTCGCTCTTCACCCACCGCAGGCGGATGAAGAAGCTGCTCTCCGAGGCGCCGGCCGAGTCCTTCGACGTCCTGGAGCGGCTGGTGTGGGGGCCGCCGTACGGCCAGGTGACCCATGACCCGGCGCCCCGGCTGCGCTGGCTGCTCGACCGCGGGCTGCTGCTGCCGACGGCGCCCGGCACGGTCGTCCTGCCCCGCGAGGTCGCCCTGCATCTGCGGGCGGGCCGCGCGCACCGTACGCCCGAGCCGCTGCCGCCCGCCGTGGAGCCGGCCGCCACGCATCCTCCCCAGGTCGTGGACGCGACGGCGGCGGGCCAGGCGTACACCGCGCTGGCGACGGTGGAGGAGCTGCTGAAGGAGTGGGACGAGGGCGGTCCGGCCGTCCTGCGGGCCGGCGGGCTGAGCGTGCGGGACCTGAAGCGGACCGCCGTCGCCCTCGACCTTCCGGAGCCGGTCGCGGCGTTCTGGGTGGAGCTGGCGTACGCGGCCGGTCTGATCGCCTCCGACGGCGAGGCCGACGAGCGGTACGCGCCGACCCCCGCGTACGACGAGTGGCTGGAGCGTCCCGCCGCCGAGCGGTGGGCGCACCTCGCCGAGGCGTGGCTGACGGCGACGCGGACGTCCGGGGTGGTCGGCGGACGGGACGCCAAGGAGCGGGCGCTGTCGGCGCTCGGCCCGGGGCTGGACCGCTCGGCCGCGCCGGAGGTACGGCACCGGGTGCTGGCGCTGCTGGCCGGACTGCCGGAGGGTGCCGCGCCGGACGCGGAGGCGGTGCTGGCCCGGCTGCGCTGGGAGCGGCCGCTGCGGGGACCGCAGGGCACTCCGACGGCCCAGAGCACCCCGGGCACCCCGGGCACGCAGGCCGCTCATGGCACTCACGGCGCTCAGAACCCCCCTGGCACCACCCAGGCCTCTCAAATCTCTCAGGCCTCTCAGGGCGCCGACGATCTGCGGTCGCGGCTGGCCCGCTGGACGCTGACGGAGGCCGAGCTGCTGGGCGTGACCGGGCGGGGGGCGCTCTCGGCGCAGGGCCGGGCGCTGATCGGGGCGCCGGCCGCGGACAGACGCCCCCGCAGGGAGCCGGAGGGCCCGGGCGACAAGCTGCCGGTCCACCACCACCGCACGAGCGCCCCGCTCGCCCCCCTCTCCCCGCCCGAGCAGGCGGCCGCCGCCGCGGCCGCCGCCCGCCTCCTCGCCCCGCTCCTCCCCGAGCCCCTGGACCACGTGCTGCTGCAGGCGGACCTGACGGCGGTGGCCCCCGGCCCGCTGCGGCGCCCGCTCGCCGATGTGCTGGACGTCCTCGCCGACGTGGAGTCCAAGGGCGGCGCGACCGTCTACCGCTTCACGCCGGGCTCCGTACGCCGAGCCCTGGACGCCGGCCGGAGCGCCTCCGACCTGCACGCCTTCCTCGCCGAGCACTCGCGTACGCCGGTGCCGCAGCCGCTCGCCTATCTGATCGACGACGTGGCGAGGAGGCACGGTCATCTGCGGGTGGGCGCGGCCTCGTCGTACGTCCGCTGCGACGACGACACCGTCCTGAACGAGATCCTCGCCGACAAGCGGGCCGGTGCCCTGCGGCTGCGCCGCCTCGCGCCGACCGTGCTGGCGGCCCAGGCGGACCCCGGGACGCTCCTGGAGGGCCTGCGCGCGATGGGGTACGCCCCCGCCGCCGAGTCCGCCGAGGGCGATGTCCTGATCACCCGCGCCCACGCCCACCGCACCCCGCCCCGCACGGCCCCCGAGCCGGTGCCGGACGGCCCGCCGGTGCCCGACGCCACGCTGCTGACGGCGGCGGTCCGCGCCATCAGGGCGGGCGACCTGGCCTCGACGGCCCCCCGCAAGCCCTCACAGTCCACGGCCCCGCTCGCCCCCGGCGAACTCCCCCGCACCAGCTCCGCCGAGACCCTCGCCACCATGCAGGCCGCCGTCCTCACCGGCGAGGCCCTGTGGATCGGGTACGTCAACGCCGAGGGCGCCGCCAGCCAGCGGGTCGTCGCGCCGGTGCGGGTCGAGGGCGGCTTCGTGACGGCGTACGACCACACGGCGGACGAGGTGCGGACGTACCCGCTGCACCGGATCACGGGCGTGGCGGAACTGGCGGACGACTAGCGTCCCCGGCGAAGGCCCCCCCGCGGAGGCGCCGGCAGTCCCCGGCGAGGGCGCCGGCAGTCCCCGGCAGGGGTGTCAGCAGTCCCCGGCAGGGGTGTCAGCAGTCTCCGACGGGCGTGTCCGCGGGCAGGCCGAAGTGGGCGCGGGCCGCGGTCTCCAGGTCGGCCGGGTCCGTGGCGTCGTCGAGCCGGATGTCCGCGAGGACGCCGAAGTTCTCCTGCTCCCAGCCGGCCCGGCCGGCGCCGTCCGGGGGCTCCTCCTGGGAGACGACGCGGTAGCCGCCGCCGTTGTCGCCGTCCCGCTCCAGCCGCATCACCTGCGGGAAGTGCGCGCCACCGCACTCCTGCAGGGCGCCGTCGCGCACCCCGTACTCCACGCACAGGGTGTCGACGCCCGCCCGCACCCGGCCGTCGTCCTCCCGCAGGTCCACCGCCTCCGCCCGGCAGAACCACCGCGCCTTCAGGGCGGGCTCGCTCCCGCCGTACCCGTCCCCCTCGGCCTGCGCCACGAGCCGGTCCTCGATCGCGGGCCGTACGGCGTCCCACAGACCGGCGTCCACGCCGGTCGAACCGCGTGCCCAGGCCCCGGTCGCCACCAGCACCACCACGGCGCCGACGCCGGGTCCCCAGATGCGTACGGAAGTCACCGCGAGCTCCTCACCGAGCCGCGCGCGCTGCGCGGCTTCCCCCCGACAAGACCGCCGGAACGGGCTCGGGGTTGCACGCGGGATGGGGCACACTGGACGTTTGGCCGCCTCGGAAAGGATGTGCGTACCACGTGAACGGACCGCTGATCGTCCAGTCGGACAAGACCCTGCTCCTGGAAGTCGACCACGAGCAGGCCGACGACTGCCGTCGGGCCATCGCGCCGTTCGCCGAGCTGGAGCGGGCCCCCGAGCACATCCACACCTACCGGGTGTCCCCGCTGGGCCTGTGGAACGCGCGCGCGGCCGGGCACGACGCCGAGCAGGTGGTGGACGCGCTCGTGCAGTACAGCCGCTACCCGGTGCCGCACGCGCTGCTCGTCGACATCGCCGAGACAATGGACCGCTACGGCCGGCTGACGCTCAGCAAGCACCCGGCCCACGGGCTGGTGCTCACCACCACGGACCGGCCGGTGCTGGAGGAGATCCTGCGCTCCAAGCGGATCATTCCGCTGGTCGGTGCCCGGATCGACCCGGACACGGTCGTGGTGCACCCCTCGGAACGGGGACAGATCAAGCAGACCCTGCTGAAGCTGGGCTGGCCGGCCGAGGACCTCGCCGGGTACGTGGACGGCGAGGCGCACCCGATCGAGCTGGCCGAGGACGGCTGGGCGCTCAGGCCCTACCAGAAGCAGGCCGTGGAGAACTTCTGGCACGGCGGGAGCGGGGTCGTCGTCCTGCCCTGCGGGGCGGGGAAGACGCTGGTCGGCGCCGGGTCGATGGCCCAGGCGAAGTCCACGACCCTGATCCTCGTCACGAACACGGTCTCGGCGCGGCAGTGGAAGCACGAGCTGGTGAAGCGGACCTCGCTGACCGAGGACGAGATCGGCGAGTACAGCGGGACGAGGAAGGAGATCCGCCCGGTCACCATCGCCACGTACCAGGTGCTGACGACCAGGCGGAAGGGCGTCTACCCGCACCTGGAGCTGTTCGACTCCCGGGACTGGGGCCTGATCGTCTACGACGAGGTGCACCTGCTCCCGGCGCCGGTCTTCAAGTTCACCGCCGACCTCCAGGCCCGTCGCCGGCTCGGCCTGACGGCCACCCTGGTCCGGGAGGACGGCCGTGAGTCGGACGTGTTCTCGCTGATCGGTCCCAAGCGGTTCGACGCGCCGTGGAAGGAGATCGAGGCGCAGGGGTACATCGCGCCCGCGGACTGCGTCGAGGTCCGGGTGAACCTCACCGACTCCGAGCGGCTGGCGTACGCGACCGCCGAGACGGAGGAGAAGTACCGCTTCTGTGCGACGACCGCGACGAAGCGGAAGGTGACGGAGGCGATCGTGCGGCGCTTCGCGGGTCAGCAGATCCTCGTCATCGGCCAGTACATCGACCAGCTGGACGAGCTGGGCGAGCACCTGGGGGCGCCGGTCATCAAGGGCGAGACCTCCAACGCCCAGCGCGAGAAGCTCTTCGACGCCTTCCGGGAGGGCGAGATCAGCGTGCTGGTCGTGTCGAAGGTCGCGAACTTCTCGATCGACCTGCCCGAGGCGACGGTCGCCATCCAGGTGTCGGGCACCTTCGGCTCCCGCCAGGAGGAGGCCCAGCGGCTGGGCCGGGTGCTCCGCCCCAAGGCGGACGGTCATCAGGCCCACTTCTACTCGGTCGTCGCCCGCGACACCATCGACCAGGACTTCGCCGCCCACCGGCAGCGGTTCCTGGCGGAACAGGGGTACGCCTACCGGATCATGGACGCGGACGAGCTGCTGGCGGAGAGCTGACCGGTCACCGCCGGCGGCGGACTCCGGCCTCCTCGCCGTACTCACCGAGGATGATCACGTCGAAGGCCGCGCCCACGAAGACCCTGACCGCGTGGAGGGCGTCGCCGAAGGGGTGGCGGGGGGCGCTGGAGAGGGGGGTCGCTCCGGACGGGCGACCGGGGGCTGGTGTGAGGGTCGCTGTGCTCATGTCTCCATGATGGGATCCGGGACATAAAGGGGGCATCGGTCCCAGGTCCCCCCTTTGGGTACCACTCGGGTACCCCCCGGGGGCTGCGGCCTCCTCCGGGAGGAGGAAAACCATTCGCCTCCCCCTCCCCCGCTCCCCTAAAATCTCCGCTCTTGCCCGCCTCCCCTCACGGAGTGCCGCCGTCCGGACGGAAACCGGACGGCTTCTCGTCACCCCCTTTCCGCCGGTTCGGAGGCACCGCCTTGTCCACGTCCGCCCACGACACCCCGGTCGACCCCCTCGGCCGCGAACGCGCCCACCTCGCCTCCTCCCGGGCCGCCCTGCGGGCCATGCGGGAGGACGTCGAAGCGCTCGACATCAGCGACGTCACCGCGAACTGGGTGAACGCCCAGATCCTGGAGCGCCAGATCGGGGAGCGCATCAAGGCGCTCGCCGATCTCAGCGACACCCCGCTGTTCTTCGGCCGGCTCGACTACCTGCACGCTCCGGGAGCCGATCGGGCGGAGGGCGCGGAGGGGGAGCGCTTCTACATCGGGCGGCGGCATGTGCACGACGCCGAGGGCGACCCGATGGTGATCGACTGGCGTGCGCCGGTCTCGCAGCCGTTCTACCGGGCGTCGAAGAAGGACCCGATGGACGTCGGGCTGCGCCGCCGCTTCGGTTACACGGGCGGCGACCTCACGGCGTACGAGGACGAGCACCTCTCCGACCCCGCCGAGGCGGCCACCACCAGCAAGCTCCTCCAGCGGGAGATCGAGCGCCCGCGCGTCGGCCCGATGCGCGACATCGTGGCGACCATCCAGCCGGAGCAGGACGAGATCGTACGGTCCGGGCTGGGCGGGACGGTCTGTGTGCAGGGGGGCCCGGGCACCGGGAAGACGGCCGTCGGCCTGCACCGGGTCGCGTACCTCCTCTACGCCCACCGGGAGCGGCTGGCCCGCACCGGCACCCTCGTCATCGGCCCGAACAGATCCTTCCTCCACTACATCGAGCAGGTCCTGCCCGCGCTCGGCGAGCTGACGGTCCGCCAGGCGACGGTCGACGACCTGGTCGCCCACGTCGAGGTGCGCGGTACGGACGACGCGGCCGCCGCGGTCGTCAAGGGCGACGCGAGGATGGCGGAGGTGCTGAGGAGGGCCGTCTACGCGCAGGTGCGGATGCCCACCGAGCCGGTCGTCGTCGTGCGCGGCTCCCGCCGCTGGCGCGTGCCCGCGTACGAACTGCAGGACATCGTCCGCGAGTTGCTCGACCGGGACATCCGTTACGGCGCCGCCCGCGACGCGCTGCCGCAGCGCATCGCGCACGCCGTGCTGGTGCAGATGGAGCGGTCCGGCGAGGCCCCGGACGACCGGGTGCAGGACGCGGTGGCCCGCAACGGCGCGGTCAAGGCGGCGGTGAAGGAGATCTGGCCGCCCGTCGACCCGGCGAAGCTCGTCCTGCGGCTGCTCACCGACGCGGAGTTCCTCGCCGTCCACGCGGACGGGATCCTCGACGAGGACGAGCAGAAGACGATCCTGTGGGCGAAACCCGTGCGGAGCGTGAAGTCCGCCCGGTGGTCGGCGGCGGACGCGGTGCTGATCGACGAGACGACGGACATCGTGGAGCGCACCCACTCGCTCGGACACGTGGTCCTGGACGAGGCGCAGGACCTCTCCCCCATGCAGTACCGGGCCGTCGGCCGCCGCTGCTCCACCGGCTCGGCGACGGTCCTCGGCGATCTGGCGCAGGGCACCACGCCCTGGGCGACGAGAAGTTGGGCCGAGGCCCTGGCCCACCTGGGCAAGGCGGACGGCGTGATCGAGGAGCTGACGGCCGGTTTCCGCGTCCCCACGGACGTCATCACGTACGCCTCCCGGCTGCTCCCGCACATCGCTCCCGGCCTCACGCCGGTCGCGTCGGTCCGTGAGAACCCCGGCTTCTTCGCTCTGCGCACGGTCACGGACACCGCCGAAGTCGTGGCCGCCTGCGAGGAGTTGCTCCGCAACGAGGGCTCGACCGGCCTGATCGCCGCCGACGCCCGCGTCCCCGCGCTGGCGGAGGCGCTGACGGCGGCGGGCGTCCCGTACCTCCACCCCGGCGAGGAGACCACCGCCGAGACCCGGCTGACCCTGGTCCCGGCGTCCCTCGCCAAGGGCCTGGAGTACGACTACGTCGTCCTCGACGAACCCCGGGCGGTGGTCGACGGCGAACCGGACGAGCGCACCGGCCTGCGCCGCCTCTACGTCGCCCTCACCCGAGCGGTCTCAGGCCTCACCATCACCCACACAGCCCCACTACCCCCCGAGCTCACCCAGAATGTTCCTTCACCCTTCAACGAACGTGCCCCAAAAACGCCCTAATTGGTACAATTGCCGCAAGTAGGGATCGCGGGGTCGATGGCAATGGACGCGTTCATCTCGTCGGCAGCCACAGCGTTGGTAGGGGTCATGGTCACAGACGCATGGCAGCAGGCACGCACAATCCTCGTCACCTGGTGGCGTCGCGTCCGCCCGCAGCAGGCGGGGCGGGTGGACGCGGCGCTCGTCGAGTGTCGAAGCCGCGCCCTGGCGGCCCGCCGAGCGGGGAATAACGCGGCGGAGTCCCATCTGGTCGAAGCCTGGGGGTCCCGGCTGACCGCACTGTTGCAGGACGAACCCGCGCTGGCGGACGAGTTGCGGCAGTTGATCGACAAGGAGATCACTCCGCTGCTCTCCCCCGACGGTGGGCCCCGAACCGGATCGCACAATTTCCGGGCCGAGGCCTCAGGACACGGCCGGGTCTACCAGGCCGGGCACGACCAGCACATCCACGAGCCATGACACCCGCCGACGGACTGCCGACACGGGGAGAGGAACTACGGCTGGAGGCGCACGCGTCGGACCGCGCCAGGATCTACCAGGCGCACCGCGACATCTACCTGTCGGAACGGGACCTGCACCTGCACTACGAGGACGGTCTGCGCTCGGCTCGTCGGGTGCGCACAGCCGAGATCTCCCAGGAGTGCCCGTATCCCGGTCTGGCTCCCTTCAGCGCTGAACAGGCCCAGTGGTTCTTCGGCCGGGACACACTGGTGGCCAAACTTCTGGTCCGTCTGGACGTATGCCTGGCGGTGGGCGGAGCGCTCGTCGTGGTCGCACCCTCCGGAGCTGGGAAGTCCTCACTGCTCAGAGCGGGGCTTCTGGCGGGTGTCGCACGGGGTGCTCTGCCAGGGTCGGCGGGCTGGCCATGCCTGTGGATGACCCCGACGTCGCATCCGCTGGCTGCCCTGGGCACCCGCCTGTCGGAGGTGACGAGTCGGGGGAGGGAATCGCCGGACACGGTCCCCGACACTCCCGTCTGGCAGCCGGCCGCACTTCGCCGCGCACTCGCGGTGGCCGACGACGGTACCGTTCCGCGGCGGCCCCTGCTCCTGATCGTCGACCAATTGGAGGAACTGTTCACGCTGTGCACTGACGAACAGGAGCGCAGGAGCTTCCTCGACGCGGTCCTGGGCATGACGGTCGTGGGCCCGGGCGGCGAACCACCCGTAGGGCTGGTCGTCTTCGGTTTGCGGTCCGATTTCTACACCCAGTGCGCCGCCCACCCCGGCCTGCTCGACGCCGTGGAACGCAACCAGGTGATGGTCGGGCCGTTGTCCCGCGCCGGCGTGCGTGAGGCGATCCTCCACCCCGCCCGCGTGGCCGGGCTGGACATTGAACCGGGTCTCGTGCAGGTCCTGTTGCGCGACCTCGGTGCGCCTGGGCCGAGTGCCAGTGCCGGGGAAGCGGACGAAGCGGATGCCTACGAGATCGGACGGCTGCCCCTCCTCGCGCACGCATTGCGGGCCACCTGGCTGTGCAGGGCGGGTCACATCCTCACCGTGGACGGCTACGAGTCGACCGGTGGCATAGCGCACAGCATCACGGTCGAGGCGGACCGCTGCTTCGACCAGCTTGATCTTCAGGCGCAGCAGACCGCGCAGCAGGTGTTCCTGCGGCTGGTCAAGTTCGGTGACGGAACCCACGACACACGTCGCCCGGTTCGGTACGCCGAGCTCCTGGGCCACTGCTCGCGTTCCCGCGAAGCCGCCGAGGTCATCGAGACGTTCACCCAGGGGCGGCTACTGACCCGGGAGCAGGACACGGTCACCATCACTCATGAGGTGCTGCTGCGGGCCTGGCCGCGTCTGCGGGAGTGGATCGGTGCCCATCGTGCGCAGTACATGGCCCGCCAGCGGTTGGACGACGCGGCCGCTGCCTGGCAAGAGGCCGGACGCGACCCCGCACTTCTCTACCGGGGCCACAGACTGGACGAGGCCCGCGCTCTGGCCGACGACGAGGACACTGGCGAACTCGTCCCAGCCGTGTCCGCGTTTCTGGCCGCGTCACTGCGGCAGCGGCACCGGGCGCGGCGAATCCGCCAAAGTGTCGTCGCCGGACTGACAGTGCTGACGGTGCTGGCCGCGCTCTCCGCCGTCATCGCCTTCCAACAGCGCAACACGGCACAGCACGAGCGCAACACCGCCATCCTCGGCGAGATCATCGCCAAGGCCGATCAAATACGCGAGTCCGATCCGTCGCTGGCCGCCCAACTGGATTTGGTCGCAAACCGAATGGAACCAGCTCCCGCGACGGAGACGCGGCTGCTCAGCGCCCAGAACATGCCGCTGGCCACCGCGCTGACCGGTCACACAGACCGGGTGAACGCCGTGGACTTCAGCCCCGACGGACGCGTGCTGGCCAGCGCGGGCGGCGACGGCACGATCCGGCTGTGGAGCACCGCTCGTCCGGACCGGCCGGTCGCGTTGGGCGACCCGCTGCGTGGCTCTCGAGGCGCGATCCTGGCATTGGCCTTCAGCCCCAGCGGACACCTCCTCGCCGCGGCCTGCCGGGACGGCACAGTCCGTCTCTGGGACGTCAGCCGTCCCGGCGCCCCGAACAGCGTGGGAACCGCTGTCCGGGCCGGCACCGGCGCCGTGAAGACCCTCGCCTTCAGCCCGGAAGGACATGCCCTGGCCACCGCGGGCCACGACGGCCGCGTTCACCTGTGGGACGTCACCGACCCAAGTCACCTCGATCCCCTCACCAGACCGCTTCCCGCCTCCGCCGGAGATGTGAACGGGGTGGCTTTCAGCCCGGACGGCAAACTGCTGGCGTCCGGCGGGGACGATGCGAGAGTGCGCTTGTGGAAGGTGGCGGACCGGCGGCATCCGTCGGCGGTCGGTCAGACGGATGACATTCCATTCTTCGCCGGTCATGAAGGCGCCGCCCAGGGGGTCGCCTTCAGCCCCGACGGCCGCACTCTGGCCGCGGCCGGGAGCGACCAGAAGGCTCATCTCTGGAACGTCAGGAACCCCGTCAAACCGATCCCGCTCACCAGCCCGTTCAGCAACAACGTCGTCAACACGGTCACCTTCTCCCGCAGTGGCCCGCTCATGGCCTACGGCGGAGACGACAACACCATCTGGCTGGAGAACGTGACGGCTCCGGACGACGTCCGGGATCTCAGCCAGGCTCTCAACGGCCACACCGGACACATATTGGCGCTGGCCTTCGACCCAAAGGGCAGGATGCTGGCGAGTGGAGGCGCCGATCACACCGTCCGACTCTGGACGATCCCGCGCACCATCCTCACCGGACACACCAGTTACGTCGACACAGTGGACGTGAGCCCCGATGGGCGGGTGCTCGCCTCAGGATCCGAGGACAACAGCGTCCGCCTCTGGGACGTGAGGAACCCAGCTGATCCCCACTTGATCAGCGCATCGATCCGCGGCGACACACCCTACGTCAACTGGGTCGCGTTCAGCCCGGACGGAAAGACGCTGGCCGTCGCTGCCGGGCAGGACATCAAACTGTGGGATGTCACCGTACCTGCCAGGCCCAAACAGCTGGGCGAGCCGCTCCACGAAGCGCGGAACAACTTCCTCGTCGCCGAGTTCACCCCCGACGGGCGCACACTGGCAGCCGGCAACAGCGACGGCACGGTCAGGCTGTGGGACGTATCCGATCCGTCCCATCCCGCGTCCTCCGGGCCGCCGTTGGACGCCCGGGCAGGCCAGATCAACCGCCTGGCCGTCAGCCCGGACGGCCACACCCTCGCTGCCGGGGCTGACCAAGGCACCGTCCACCTGTGGGACATCGCCCGTCCCGCGCGGCCGGCTTCTCTGGGCGCACCCCTGCACGCCAGCGCAGACCCACTTCAAACGGTCGTCTTCAGTCCGGACAGCCGTATTCTCGCGGTCTCCGGCAACGACGCCACAATCCGCTTGTGGCACATCACCGACCATGCCCGGCCCACTTCGGTGAAGCCGGCCCTCACCGGCCACAAGGACACCGTCTACACCCTGGCCTTCAGCCCCGACGGCCGCACACTGGTCAGTGGCAGCTTCGACAGGACACTGCGCCTGTGGGACGTCGACGACCGTGGCCGCGCCCGGGCCCACGGACTGGCCGTGACCGGGGTCGTGGACTACGTCAACGACGTCGCGTTCTCCCCGGATGGGCGCTTCCTCTTCATCGGCGACGGCGAGGAAACGGTGCGCATCCTGCCACTGACCGCCCAAGCCGCCGTCGACTACATCTGCCGGGCCACGGGAAACCTGCTGACCCCCGCCCTCTGGCACACGTACATGCCCCAATTGAGCTACGACCCGCCGTGCGCCTGATCAGCGACGGTCCAGCACCTTCCGCCACTCCCCCACAGCCCCCGCCGAAACCCCCGCCCCCCACCCGCCGGGCCTGGCCGCTCCGCCGATGTGGAAGGCGTTCAGGCCGGCGGCCAGCAGGTGCGGTACGTGGTCGAGCCGCAGTCCTCCCCCGACGAGAAGGCGCTGTTCGTACCCCGGCTCCCCGCCCCGCCCGGCCTCGGCGAGAAGGGTGGGGAGCCCTTCGTCGACGCCCGCCGCGGAACCGGCCGTGAGGTAGGTGTCGAGGCCGGGCAGGTCGGCGAGTTGCTTGCGCAGGGCGTCCCGGTCGGCGGCGTGGTCGATGGCCCGGTGGAAGGTCCAGCGGCAGCCGTCCAGGACGGCGACGATCCGCTCCACGGCACCCAGGTCGACGCTCCCGTCCGCGTCGAGGAACCCGAGGACGAACTCCACCGCCCCGGCCTCCCGCAGCTCACGGGCGGCCCGTACGAGCCGGTCGACGTCCCGGGCCGCGAAGCCGTCCGTCAGCCGCAGCATCACGCCCAGGGGGAGATCGACGGCGGCGCGGACGGCGGCGAAGGTCGCCACCGGCGGGGTCAGCCCGTCCGCAGCCATGTCCGTGACCAGTTCGAGGCGGTCCGCGCCTCCGGCCCGGGCCGCGATCGCGTCCTCGGCGTCGAGGGCGATCACCTCCAGCACTGCACGCTCGCTCATGGGACCCCATTCATCGACGGCTGCGGGTGACGGACCAGAGATCCAGGAAGCCCCAGAGATCCGGGGAACCGGAGACCTAGAGGTCTAGTCCATTTGTCTAGTCCAATTCCACCATACGCCCGCCCGCGAGAGAATGAGGCCATGGCCGACCTCGACGCCCTGCGCACCCGCTTCACCCACGCCCTGGACGCAGCCCGGACCCCCGACGCCGACGGCCCCGACCCCGCGCCCTACGCCGACGATCTCCTCGCCCGCTGGCAGGAACCCCAGCGCCGCTACCACACCCTCACCCACCTCACCGCGGTCCTCGACCACATCGACGTACTGGAGAAGTACGCGGACGACCCGGCCGCCGTACGCCTCGCCGCCTGGTTCCACGACGCCGTCTACCTCCCCGACCGCTCCGAGAACGAGGAGCGTTCCGCCCGTCTGGCCGAACGGGCCCTGCCCGAGGCCGGGGTGCCGGAGGCGAGGACCGCCGAGGTCGCCCGGCTGGTCCGGCTCACCGTCACCCACGACCCCGCCGACGACGACCGCGACGGCCAGGTCCTGTGCGACGCCGACCTCGCGATCCTCGCCGCGCCGCCCTCCGCGTACGCCGCCTACACCGCCGCCGTCCGCGAGGAGTACCACTTCGTGCCCAGCGACGCCTTCCGGGCCGGCCGCGCCGCGATCCTGCGCCAACTCCTCGACCTGCCCAGGCTGTTCAGGACTCCCCACGGGGCGGCCGAGTGGGAGCCGACCGCCCGCTACAACCTGCGGGCCGAGCTGGAACTCCTCACCTCGTGACCCGCGTTCCCGGCCCCCGCCTCACCCTCGAAGGCGCCTCCCCCACCACGCTCGCCGACCTGTGGTCGGGCGGCGACGGCGGCTTCGACTGGCTCGGCGGCGCGCCGTTCGACGGCACCCGGGACGCCGCCGGGATGGTGTTCAGGGCGCACGAGGCCGGCCTGCTGCGGCCCGAGTTCGGACTGTACGTCCTCGTACGGAGGGAGGACGGCCGCGCGATCGGCAGCATGGGCTTCCACTCCGCCCCCGACGAGGACGGCCGCACGGAGATCGGCTACGACCTCGTGCCGGCCGCCCGGGGCCGCGGCTACGCCACCGAGGCGCTGCGCACGCTGGCCGGCTGGGCGCTGGCCCGGGACGACGTACAGCGCCTGTTCGCCACCGTCGAACGCGGCAACGCACCTTCCCGGGCCGTCCTCGAACGCGCCGGGTTCGTCAGGGTCTGGGAGGGCGAGGGCGCATACGCGTATGAGCTGCGCGGCTGACCTGGACCTGGCGTAGCCGGGGGCGATCTTCCGCCCCTTCACCTGACCCGCTCCCCACGCGCTCCGGATAATCACTGCGGATGTTTCCGGCACGGCCACACCGCGCACGGGCCGTGTACGCCGGGGGAAGCGGGGGAGCGTCATGAGTCAGCACGGGCCGTCCACGCCACCGGGGCCGCCCGGCCCGCCGCTGCCGGACCCGCACACCCGGCGGGGGGTGCGCTGGACCATCATCGGCGTGGTGATCAGCACGGCGATCGCCCTCATCAGCCTCTATCTGCAGGCCCAGCAGTCCCGGGGGGACCAGCCGGACCCGCCCGACACCACCGGCAGCAGCCCCGCCGTGCCCGTCCGCCCACCGGCCGGCGAGAGCCCGGACACCACCACACCGTCCGGCCCACCACCAGCCGGCACACCGGGTCCGGCCGACTCCAGCCCCGCACCGCGGAGCGGCCCCGACGACGGCCTCACCACCGCCGAGCACGACCTGCGCGACTCGCTCAACACCGACCAGTGGTCCCGCGAGAGCTGCTCCCACACGGTGTGGCAGGGCGCCACGGCCGCCCTGTACTGCACGGTCACCACCGTCGACCTGTACGGCGTCACCGGCACCGGCAAGGCCAGCGTGGTGATGTACGCGACGAAGACCGACCGGGACAGCGTCTTCCAGACCTACGCCGGCGGCCTGCCGGAGGGCGACTGCGAGGCCCAGGTCAACGTGCGCGGCAGCTGGTCCGAGAACAACACCGGCCAGGCGGCGGGCGACGTCGTCTGCTTCCTGTCGACCACCGGTCAGTACGTCTTCCTCTGCAGCTACTACGACCGCCCCGCGCTGGTCCAGATCACCGGCCCGGACCAGGCGAGCCTGACCGCCTGGTGGCACACGCTGGAGCCGGTCTTCACCGACTGACGTCCCCGGCACCGGCCCGCTTGCGCCGGCGCAGACCCGCGCCGTGCAGCAGCCGCACCACCTCACGGCTGCTGACCTCGACCGCGCCGGCGGCCACCACCTCGGCGTACCGGTGCGAGGGGATGTCGTAGTGGTCGCGCTCGAAGGCCCGCCGCGGCACCCCCAGCCCCTCGGCGAACCCGTGCAGTTCGTCGTAGGAGACGTCGCTGACCAGGTGGGACCACATCCGGCCGTGGCCCGGCCAGTTCGGGGGATCGATGTAGATCGTCACGACGGCCTCACGAGGACGGCGCCCCGCCCGTCGCCGACCCCAGCGTCCCCACCGCCGCGACCTTCACGCCCGCCTGGTGGCACACCCAGTGCGGATCGGGGCCCAGCTCGGGCTCGACATCGAGGGCGTGCGGATCGCCGGAGCCGCAGACCGGGCACAGCGGCCAGCGGCCGTAGCGTTCGAGGAGCGCGTCCTGCACGTCCTGCGCGACCAGCCCGGGCAGGAACTCCGCGCCGTCCGGCCACTGTTCGACCCACCAGCGCCGCTGGACGACCGAGTCCTCGACCATCGACACCACGTCCGCCGCGGCCACCTCGCCCGCGGCCAGATCGGCGAGCACGAGGGCGCGCGCCGCGTGCAACGCCTGTTCCAGGGGGCTGATCGGGGCACGGGAGGGGTCCATGCACCTATTGTGCGCATGCTTGACCCCACCCCCGGACCGAAAATATCTTTCACCTGTGACCCAGGAAGCGAAGGAAACCTTCCCTCCGGAAGCCTTCCGTCCGGCGCCCGCCGCGCTCGCCGGCAAGGTCCGCACCCTCGCCCCCTCGATGACGCGCTCCATGCGGCGGGTCGCCGAAACCGTCGCGAACGACCCGGCGGGCTGCGCCGCCCTCACCGTCACCGGCCTCGCCGAACGCACCGGCACCAGCGAGGCCACGGTCGTGCGCACCGCCCGCGCCCTCGGCTACGCCGGCTACCGCGACCTGCGCCTCGCCCTCGCCGGGCTCGCCGCCCAGCAGCAGTCCGGCCGCGCGCCCGCCCTCACCACCGACATCGCCGTCGACGACCCGCTGGCGGACGTCGTCGCCAAACTCGCCCACGACGAGCAGCAGACCCTCGCCGACACCGCCGCAGGACTGGACACCGCTCAGCTGGAGGCGGCGGTCGGCGCGGCGGCCGCCGCACGGCGCATCGACGTGTACGGCGTCGGCGCGTCCGGGCTGGTCGCCCAGGACCTCACGCAGAAGCTGCTGCGGATCGGGCTGCTGGCCCATGCGCACAGCGACACCCACCTCGCGGTGACGAACGCCGTGCAGCTGCGGGCCGGGGACGTCGCCGTGGCGATCACGCACTCCGGGTCCACCGGGGACGTCGTCGAGCCGCTGCGGGTGGCGTTCGAGCGGGGGGCCACGACGGTGGCCATCACCGGCAGGCCGCGGAGCTCGGTGACCCAGTACGCGGATCATGTGCTGACCACGTCCACCGCACGGGAGAGCGAGCTGCGGCCGGCGGCGATGTCGTCGCGCACGGGGCAGCTGCTGGTGGTGGACTGTCTGTTCGTGGGGGTGGCCCAGCGGACGTACGCGTCGGCGGGGCCGGCGCTGGCCGCGTCCTACGAGGCGCTGGCGCATCGCCACCGCTAGGTTGCCGCACCGGATCCGCCCTGGAAAGAGCCCTCCCGATGACCTCCCGTGACCTCCTCAGCCAGCTCGCGTCGCTCACCACCGAGGCCTTCCGCCCAGACCTCGCCGACATCGACCGGCTTTCCACCCTCGACCTCGCCCGGCTCATGAACGGCGAGGACGCCGGCGTACCAGCCGCCGTCGGGGCGCAGTTGCCGCGGATCGCCGCCGTCGTCGACGCCGTCGCGGAACGCATGGGCCGCGGCGGGCGGTTGGTCTACGCCGGCGCCGGGACGGCCGGACGCCTCGGTGTGCTCGACGCCTCCGAGTGCCCGCCCACCTTCAACACCGCCCCCGGTCAGGTCGTCGGGCTCCTCGCGGGCGGCCCGGCGGCGATGGTGACGTCCGTGGAGGGTGCCGAGGACTCGCGGGAGCTGGCCGAGGCGGACCTGGCCGGCCTCGGCCTGACCGCCGACGACACGGTGATCGGCGTCTCCGCCTCCGGCCGCACCCCCTACGCGATCGGCGCGGTGGAGTACGCCCGCTCGCGCGGCGCGCTCACCGTCGGACTGGCCTGCAACGCGGGCAGCGCCCTGGCGGCCGCCGCCGAGCACGGGATCGAGGTCGTGGTCGGCCCGGAACTGCTCACCGGGTCCACCCGTCTGAAGGCGGGCACCGCGCAGAAGCTGGTGCTCAACATGGTGTCGACGATCACGATGATCCGGCTGGGCAAGACGTACGGGAACCTGATGGTCGACGTCCGCGCCTCGAACGAGAAGCTGCGCGCCCGTTCACGGCGGATCGTCGCGCTGGCGACCGGGGCCGGCGACCAGGAGATCGAGGCGGCTCTCGCGGCCACCGGCGGCGAGGTCAAGCACGCGATCCTGGTGCTGCTGGCCGGCGTGGACGGGCCGGCGGCCGCCCGCCTTCTGGAGGAGTCCGGCGGTCATCTGCGTGCCGCGCTGGCCGCGGCGGCCGGCTGAGCCGCACGCTCGGTGGGTGCACACCTCCAAGGACAGCGCCCACGACCTCGCCGCCGCGATCCTCCCGCTGGTCGGCGGCCCCGCGAACGTCACCTCCGTCGCCCACTGCATGACCCGGCTGCGGCTCGGCCTGGCCGACCCGGTCCGGGCGGACGAGCGGGCGCTGCGGGCACTGCCCGGCGTGCTCGGGGTCGTCGTGGACGACGGCACGTACCAGGTGGTGCTGGGACCGGGTGTGGTGACGAGGGTGACGGAGGAGTTCGAGGGGCTGACGGCCGCGCGGCGCCTCGCCGCGCGCGGGGAGGCGCTGCGGGAGGAGCGGCGGCGGCGCAACGCGACCCCGTTCAAGACCGCGCTGCGCCGGCTGGCGGCCGTCTTCGTCCCGCTCATCCCCGCGCTCGTCGGCTGCGGCATCCTCGCCGGCGTGGGCGGCCTGCTGGTCAACGCCGGGTGGCTGCCCGGCCTGACCCCCGCCCTGGCCGCCGTCGCCTCCGCCTTCATGGCGCTGATCGCCGTGTTCGTCGGGTACAACACGGCCAAGGAGTTCGGCGGGACGCCGGTCCTGGGCGGCGCGGTCGCGGCGATCGTCGTGTACCCGGGGGTCGCGAAGGTGACGGCGTTCGGGGTGCCCCTCTCCCCCGGCCAGGGCGGAGTGCTCGGCGCGCTGGCCGCGGCCCTGCTGGCGACCCGTGTCGAGCGGTGGTGCCGGGGCAGGGTCCCGGACGCCCTCGACGTCCTCCTCACCCCCGCCCTGACCGTCCTCGTCGCGGGCCTGGCCACGCTGTACGGGATCATGTACGCGGCCGGCGCGGTCTCCCAGGCGATCGGCACGGCGGCGACCTGGCTGCTGGCGACGACGGGCGCCGTCGCGGGCCTGGTTCTGGGCGCCCTCTTCCTCCCCCTGGTGATGCTCGGCCTGCACCAGGCCCTCATCCCCCTGCACACCACCCTCATCGAGCAGCAGGGCTACACCGTGCTGCTGCCGGTGCTGGCGATGGCGGGCGCGGGCCAGGTCGGCGCGGCGGTCGCGGTGTACGTCCGCCTGCGCCACGACACCTCCCTCGGCACATCCCTCCGCACGACGATCAGATCGGCGCTCCCGGCGGGTCTGCTCGGCGTCGGCGAACCCCTGATCTACGGCGTCTCGCTGCCGTTGGGCCGCCCCTTCCTGACGGCCTGCGCGGGCGGGGCGGCGGGCGGGGCGTTCATCGGCTTCTTCGCGATGCTCGGCGACCGGGTGGGCGCCACCGCCATCGGCCCGTCCGGCTGGGCCCTGTTCCCCCTGCTGGCGGGCAACAGGGGGCTGGGCGTGACAGCGGCGATCTACGCCGGCGGCCTGCTGACGGGCTACGCGACCGGCTTCGCGGCGACCTACGCCTTCGGCTTCCGGGGCCGGGTCGGTCCTGCCGCAGACTGACCCGGCCGCCGCGCGGCGGCCGTCGGCGCACCGGCGGCGGGCCGCGCGGGGCGGGCCCGGCGCCGGCGGTGCGGGAGGCTGGTTTCAGGCGCGCCCGGCCCGGTGGCCCGTCACCTTTCCGATCCAGCTGATGAAGGCGCCCGGGTCCTGGTCGGCGCCGTGGCCGGCGTCCCAGTAGTAGGCGGTGTCGACGTCGTCGCCGAGCTCGGTGAGGCGGGTGGCGAGGTTGGCGACCACGGACAGGGAGGTGTCGGAGTCCTTGGTGCCGACGCGGATCCACCAGTGCCGGGCGCGGTGCGGGTTGACCTTGTCGACGAGGTGGTACATCGGGTTCATCAGGTGCAGCCTGGCGGGGATGTCGGCGTCCAGGCGTGCGCTGTCCCCGGCCCCGTGGCGGAGGCTGTAGAGCGTGAAGTGGCGGGCCCTGGTGGTGCCGGTGCCGAAGAGGTTGCACTCGGGCGTGGACAGGTCGAACGCGTCGAAGGAGGGGGCGTTCTTCTTGCGCGCGCCGACATGGGTGAGGAAGTCGGCCCAGGTGAAGGCGGCCTTGCCGGCGGACCAGGTGATGAAGGGGTACGCGGCGAGGTAGGCGGCGCGGGCCGCGTCCGGCAGGGCCGCGAGGTACGTGGTGGCGGACGGCTGGAGGAACGTCTCCAGGATGTACGTGTCCAGGTTGCGGGCGGTGAGGGTCCCGTAGCCCCTGGCGCGCAGTCTGAGGGCCGCGAGGTACTCGGTGTACTGGGCCCTCAGGTCGGCGGAGACCGCCGGGTCGACGCTCGCGCCCGAGGCGAGGGGGTTGGTGCCCCAGTTCCACTCGTAGGCGGCGTCGGCGTGCTCGAGGTCGGTGATCGGGCACCAGTCGCCGCTGGCGAAGATGGCGTCGCTGGCGTCGGCCGCGCCGATCTCCTCCAGGTAGGGGTGGTACAGCGGACTGTCGCCGGAGGCGCCGAGGAGGGCGGAGAGGGCGCCGCCGGCGCTGACGCCGGAGGAGACGATCCGGTCCACGTTCCCGGGCACCCGGCCCTTGTTGGCCTTCAGGTACCGCACCGCCGCCTTGAGGTCGACGATCGCGGCGGGCGCGGTGCCGTAGTAGGTGCCGTTCGCGTCGACGAGGGTACGGCCCCGGGCGCCGGGCTCGACGACGACGTAGCCGGCGGCGAGCGCGAGGGCCTGCCGGCTGGTGCCGCCGCCCATGCCGGACGCGTTGATGCCGGTGGCGTTCGCCACGGACGACGGCATGTAACCGCCGACGGCGTTGGCGAGCAGGACGGGCGCGTCGGAGGCGTCCACGGCGGCGCCGTCGATCGCGACCGGGACGCTGACGTTGAGGGACTGGTAGGCGGCGTCGACCGGAGCGGCCACATAGCTGGCGACCTTGAAGAACCGGTACGTCACGCTGTGGACGGTGCCGGTCGTGTCGGTGATGGCGATGGTCTGCTCGGTGTAGGCGGACGGGTCGAAGACCAGGGCGGAGCCGGCGGCCGCCTGCCTGACGCTCCCGCTCGCCGCCCGGGCGCCGGTGGCGAACCCGACCGCGGGCACGGCGGCAGCGCCGGTGAGTCCCATGACCACAGTTCTGCGCTTCACTCGCTTCACTTCCGTCTCTTCACTAGGCGGCTCTTACCGACGCCCCTTGCTACCACCCCTCTCCCCTGATCGTCAGCAAAATTGTCAACACTCACAGGCCGCAGTCCCAGGTTGGCCGAGAGCCGACGTCGGCGGGCACCCGCCCTACCCTGGGTGCCATGAACCACGCCCAGCTCACCGCTCTCGGTCGTGCCCTCCGGCTGCTCGGGGAGCACGGTGAAGCCCTGACCGCCGACACGCCCGACGCACGGCTGCACGAGGTCAAGGCCGATCTGCGGCGGGCCCTGGAGCTGCTGGACGAGAGCGTGGCCACTGCCGCGCCCACCACCCGGTGCGCCGAACATCCGCAGGGGCCCGTCGACGAGGCCGCCCCTGATCTGTGCCTGCTGTGCGAGACGCGGCGGCGGGCGGCACGGCGGGCCGAGTACAACGGCCCGGCCCCGCAGACCGCGCCCTCCTCCACCGCCCCCTCCCGCTACGGCACCCGGGGCGACCGGCCCCAGCCCCAGCAGCGCTGGCTGGCGGAGCTGTGGAACGGCCAGGAGTGGCAGCTGTGCGGTACGCCCCGGCGGGACCGGCGCGAGGCCGAGCTGTATCTCGCCGCCCTGCGCCGCGGGTCCCGGCCGGCCATGGCCTACCGGCTCGTGCACGAGTTCACCGACTACGAGGTGCTGCGGATCTGGGGCACCCCGGTGAAGGTCGACATCGAACCCCTCGGCAATCTCTGACCCACGGCCCACGGCCCACGGCCTCCCCGGCCCTCCCCGGAGCCGTGGCCCTAGCCCTCGCCGAGCAACGGCAGCGGCGCGAAGTCGTAGCCCTCCCAGAGGCGGCGGGACGTCTCCTCCGGGTAGGCGGTCGTCCTCGGCTCCACGTCCAGGACCCGCACCAGCCGTCCGTCCGTGTCGTACGCCGGCCAGCCCGGGTCGCCGGTCCGCGCGAAGGACGCCCAGGACGTCTGGAACTGGGAGGTCAGCGCGCGCGCCTCCGCCGTCACCTCCACTCCCGCGAACAGCAGGTTCCCCAGATCCGCGTCGTACGTGCCGAACAGCAGCGGGATGTCCAGGCCGTGACAGGCACCCAGAGTGCCGCCCATGCCCGGTGCCTGCCAGGTCAGTTCGTAGACATGGGCCCTGCCGCCGCCCGCCACCTGGGCCTCCGCCAGGTGCAGGGAGGGTATGTGGAACAGCCAGTCCGACTGCACCCGTTCGAACAGCTCGCCGGCGTCCGCGTCCGGGTAGGCCGTGCGGTACGCGTCCTCGCCGCCCGGGGAGAACAGGCGCAGGACACCGGCCGCCTGCTCGTCGGTGATCCTGCCGAGGGTGCCTCCCAGGGCCAGGAACAGGCGGAACTCCTGGGCGTTGTGGCCGACCAGGAGGTCGATGTCCCGCCCCACGCCCTCCGTCAGCGCCCGCCAGGGGGTCGTCGGCAGCACCTCGCCGTCCACCACCGGGGAGAAGGGCGTGACCGTCGGCGCCACCCGGCCCCAGCGGTCCACGCGCTGCGCCATCTTCGCGCCCAGCGCCGCCCCGGCCTCGGGCAGCCTGCGCGGGTCCACCGCCGCCAGGTCGGCGGCCGTCGGGCGCAGGCCCGCCTCCGCGGCGATGGCGGACGCGAGGTCGCGGGCCAGTTCGTCGGAGAAGAACGTGCCGGGCACGCTCTGCGCGATCGCCCGCCCGAACAGGCCCCGCGCGACGGGCATCGCCAGCAGCGCCGCCACCGAACCGGCACCCGCCGACTCGCCGAACACCGTGACCCGCCCGGGATCCCCGCCGAACGCCGCGATGTTGTCCCGCACCCACTCCAGCGCGGCCACCTGGTCGAGCAGCCCCCGGTTCGCGGGCGCCCCCTCGACCCGCGCGAACCCTTCCACGCCTACGCGGTAGTTGAGGGTGACGACGACCAGGTCACCGGCGCGGGCGAGGTGCCGGGCGTCGTAGCCCGGGCTGCCGGAGTGGCCCAGCTTGTACGCGCCGCCGTATATCCACACCATGACCGGGCGGCGGGCCTGGTCGTCGGGGTCCGGGGTCCAGACGTTCACCGTCAGCCAGTCGTCGCCCGTGGCGGCGTCGAGCACGCCCGTGCGCCCCTGGATGCCGGCCTCCTGCGGGGGCGGCGGGCCGAAGGCCTGGGCGTCGCGGACGCCGTCCCACGCCCGGGGCGGGCGCGGGGCCTGGAAGCGGGCCTCTCCCACCGGGGGCGCGGCGAACGGGATCCCCCGGAAGACCGTCAAACCGTCCTCGCGGCGGCCGCGTACGGCTCCGGCGGTGGTGCGCACGACGAGGGCTGCCTCGGCTGTCGTCATCGATCACTCCTGTATTCGCTGGCTGTTCGTGGAACGGGCGGTGCCCGGGGAAAGTGCCGAAGACGGCCGTCACCCCTCGTGTGGGTGACAGCCGCCTCCAGCAGGCCGGTTGGTGCTCACGTCTGGACCGGGGCGGCCTCCTCGGCCCCCTCCGCCACCGGGTGCCGCGCGGCGGCCCCGCGCTCGGGGACGAAGCCGGCGAGGAGGAAGGCGACGAGGGCCGCTCCGGCGCCGAGGGCCATGACGATCTTGAAGCCGTTCTCCGAGGGGAGGGCGTAGCCGCCGAAGTCGGTGGTCATCCGGGCGAGGACGACGCCGGCGACGGCGCTGGCGAAGGAGGTGCCCAGGGACCGCATCAGGGTGTTGAGGCTGTTCGCGGCGCCCGTCTGGGAGGGGTTCACCGCGCCCATGATCAGGGCGGGCATGGCGCCGTAGGTGAAGCCGACGCCGGCGCCGATGACGCAGGACACCAGGACGAGGTGCCAGACCTCGCTCATGAGCACGATGTTCAGCGCGTAGCCGGCGGCGACGATCAGCGCGCCCGCCATCAGGGTGACCTTGGGGCCCTTGGCCCTGGTGAGCGCGGCGGACACGGCGGACATGGCCATCATCACCAGGCCCTGCGGGGCCAGTACCAGGCCGACGATGAGCATCGACCTGCCCAGGCCGTAGCCGGTCTGCTCCGGCAGCTGGAGGAGCTGGGGCAGGACCAGGGACATCGCGAACATCGAGAAGCCGAGGGCGATCGAGGCGAGGTTGGTGAACAGGACCTGCTTCTTCGCGGTGGTGCGCAGGTCGACCAGCGGCTGCTTCGCCCTCAGCTCCCACCAGCCCCAGGCCGGCAGGATCACGACGGCGGCGGCCGCGAGGCCCAGGGCGGTGCCGGAGGTCCAGCCCCAGTCGGCGCCCTTGGACACGGCGAGCAGCAGGGCGACCAGTCCGGCCGAGAGGCCGAGCGAGCCGACGAGGTCGAAGCGGCCGCCGGTGCGGGTCCCCGACTCGGGGACGGCCACCAGGACGAGGAGGAGGGAGGCCACGCCGAGGGCGGCGGAGGTCCAGAACAGGATGTGCCAGTCCCAGTTGTCCGCGATGAACGCGGCGGCGGGCAGACCGAGCGCACCGCCGACGCCCAGGGAGGCGCTCATCACCGCCGTCGAGCCGGCGAGCCTCTCGGCGGGGACGACGTCCCGCAGGATGCTGATGCCCAGCGGCACCACGGCCGCCGCGAGGCCCTGCAGGGCGCGGCCGGCGATCATCGGGACCAGGGAGTCGGCGAGGGCGCAGACCACCGAGCCGGAGATCAGCATCAGGATGCTGGCCACCAGCATCCGCCGCTTGCCGGCCATGTCCCCGAGCCGGCCCACGACCGGGGTGGCCACGGCCGCGGCGAGCAGGGTGGCGGTGACCGCCCAGGCGGTGTCGGAGGCCGGCGCGTCGAGCAGCCTCGGCAGCTCGGGGACGATCGGGATGACCAGGGTCTGCATCAGCGAGACCACGATCCCGGCCAGGGCCAGCACCGCCACCACGGCGTTCGGCCTCGGCGGGGCGGTGGTCCCCGGCGCGGCGGGTCGGGCAAGGGCGTCGGACATGACAGGGCTCCGTCGGATGCACGAGGAGTAGAACTGCTTGACTCAAGCAAGCTTATGCAGATTGATTGAGTTAAGCAAGTGAAATCCGGCGTCCGCGCCTCCTGGGGCGCCCCGGGCCCGCGGGTGGTCAGCCGCGCCGCTCGATGAGCTCCCGGGTCCGCTCCTCGTCCAGTTCGTAGACCGTCTCGTGGGCCCGCGGATCCCGCGCGTGGAAGGTGTGGAACAGCGGCCCGCCCTCCCCGCCCAGCTCCACCAGCGACGCCGACGCCCCGCGCACGGCCCTCTCCGTGCCGGGCGCGGTGGTCAGGTCGACGCGGTTGACGACCCCGGGCGTCACCCACACCGGCACCGACGCCAGGAAACCGCAGAGCTGGAGATGGAAGTGCCCGGCCAGCACCACCCGTACGTCACTCCCCCGGATCGCCTCCGCCAGCCCACCGGCGTCGCGCAGACCGAAGACCTGCTGGGTGGCCGAGACGGGGTGACTGATCGGGGGGTGGTGGAGGGCGAGGACCGTCCCGTGCCCGGCCGGGGTGCTCAGCACCTCCCGCAGCCAGTCCAGCTGGCCCGCGCCCAGACGGCCGTACACCTCCCCCGGCACCAGCGAGTCGAGGGTGACGAACCGCCATCCGCCCACGGTGCTGACGGCGGCCCGCTCGGCGCCGGGCAGTTCACGGGACGCCTCCGGGTGCCCGCTGCCCAGCACCTCGGCGAAGGCGCCGCGCTCGTCGTGGTTGCCGGTGGTGTAGAAGACGGGCGCGCCGAGCGAGCCCGCGAAGCCGCCGATCAGCTCGCGCACCGTCGTGTACGCCTCCGCCGATCCGTCGTCGGCGAGGTCGCCGGTCACGACGACCGCGTCCACGTCCCGCTGGTGACGGAGCTCGGCGAGCATCAGCCGCAGGGAGGCGGTCGCGTCGGCACCACGGCCGGCAAGGGCGCCGGCCGGTTCGATGTGGGTGTCCGAGAGATGAAGGATCCTCATCTCCCGGACCATACCCGCGCGTTGGCGCTCAGCTGAGGGTCTTCAGCGCGGCGGCGTCGTACGGCTTCAGCTCGTCGGTGCGACCGGCGAGGACCTTCGCGGCCCACTCGGGGTCCTGCAGCAGCGCACGGCCGACGGCCACCAGGTCGAACTCGTCGCGCTCCAGGCGGTCGAGGAGGTCGTCGATGCCCTTGACCTCGGAGCCCTCGCCCATGAAGCCCTTGATGAAGTCGCCGTCCAGGCCGACCGAGCCGACGGTGATGGCGGGCTTCCCGGTGAGCTTCTTCGTCCAGCCCGCGAGGTTGAGGTCGGAGCCGTCGAACTCCGGGAGCCAGTAACGGCGGGTGGAGGCGTGGAAGGCGTCGACGCCGGCGGCGGCGAGCGGCGTGAGGATGGCCTCCAGCTCCTCCGGGGTCTCGGCGAGCCGGGCGTCGTACGCCTCCTGCTTCCACTGCGAGTACCGGAAGATGACCGGGAACTCCGGCGAGACGGCCGCGCGGACGGCCGCGACGATCTCGGCGCCGAACTTCGTCCGGGCGACCGGGTCGCCGCCGTAGGCGTCGGTGCGGCGGTTGGTGCCCGCCCACAGGAACTGGTCGACGAGGTAGCCGTGGGCGCCGTGGATCTCGACGCCGTCGAAGCCGATGCGCTCGGCGGCGGCCGCGGCCTCGGCGAACGCGCCGACGACGTCGTCCAGGTCGCTCTGGGTCATCGCCTTGCCGGTGCCCTCGGTGCCGTCGATCCGCAGGCCGGAGGGGCCGACGGCCGGGGCGTCCGCGTACGGCGGCTCACCCTGCTTGCGCACCATCCCGATGTGCCAGAGCTGGGGCACGATCGTCCCGCCCGCCGCGTGCACGGCCTCGGCGACCTTCGCCCATCCGGCGAGCTGCTCCTCGCCGTGGAACCGGGGCACCCGGTCGCTCTGTCCGGCCGACGCGTGTCCGACGTACGTCCCCTCGGTGACGATGAGCCCGACACCGGCGGCGGCACGCCGCGCGTAGTACGACACCACGTCCTCACCGGGGATGCCGCCCGGCGAGAACATGCGCGTCATGGGCGCCATCGCGATGCGGTTCGGGACGGTCAGGCCGTTGAGGGAGACCGGCCGGGACAGGATCTCGGCGGCGCGGGAGGGAGCGGGCTGGGTGAGGCTCACGTGGGCTCCTCGTGAAGTGACGGCGGTAGGCGAAACCGGCTGGTATGTGCACATGCATCAAGCGCTTCTGTACGAGAACTCCTCCGGCGTCCGCACCATTCCGGGCCCCGCCCGGTGATGCCTGTGATCCCGGACACGCCCAGAGGGCGGGAACGTTGTCAGTGGGGCCGGTTAGCGTTCTGGACATGGCTGATGCGACGTGGGCGGCGGTATGGGGAACGGGCGGCACACCGGAGGATCCGCGCCTGCTGCGGACGCTGACCGGTCACGAGGGCTGGGTGACGGCCGTCGCCACCGCCGTCGTCGACGGCCGCGCGGTGGCCGTGACGGGCAGCAGGGACCACACGGTACGCACCTGGGACCTGGCCACCGGCCGGCAGCTCCACACCCCTCTGGTCTGCCGCGCGGATGCGTGGACCTCGACGACCGCCGAGGTGGAGCACATCGCCACGGCCGCGGTGGACGGCCGTACGGTCGCCCTGCTGCTGGAGCGGCTCGGCCGCCAGAAGCGCGTGCTCCTGCTCGACCCGGCGAAGGGACTCCCGGCCGGTGAGTGCGTCCGCGTCGTGGAGACGGCGGAGCTCGACGGCCTCGGCGCGGTGCTGCTGACCCTCGAGGGCGACCGGACCCTGCGGCTGTGGAGCGTGGCCACGGGTGGCGAGATCGGCTCGGCGCTGCCGGCCCGGATCGTCGTCGGCCGCCATGACGAGCCGGTCGCCGTGCGCGCCGAGGCCGAGGGTGCGGTGAGGACCTGGAACCTGGCCGGACAGATGCTCGGCGAGCCGGGGCCTGCGAGCCCGGCGGACGGCCCGTCGGGGAGACCGGCGGAAGGGTCGACGGACAGCCCGGCGGACGGGTCGACGGAAGGTGCGGCGCTCGTGGTCGGCGGACGACTGGTCGCCGTCGCGTTCCACGCCGTCGGACTGGCCGGCTTCCTCGACGGGGAGACGGCGGTGGCCGTGGTCGGCGAACTGGCCGCCGCCTGCGGACGGCGGTCCGGTGAGGTGGTCCCCGGCTCCCAGGTCGCGGAGGTGGACGGACGGCCGTTCGGCCTGGTCCGGCAGCCCGACGGCGCGCTGCGGCTGTGGGACCGCAGCGCGCGGGGCGAGACCTGCGGGAGCGACGGGGACGGGTGGGCGGTGACGACCGCCGCCCTGCGCGGGCAGCGGATCCGCCGGCCCCGGGACGTCGACGGGCAACAGGACTGGACCTGGCAGCTCGTCCATCCCGCTGCCGCCCTGGACCCGACCGGCGCGGCGGCCACGGACCCCGGCGGGACGGCTCTCCCGGCACCGGTGCTCGTGGCGGGACGGGCGATACGGCTCACCGCCGACGCGGACCACGCCGTGCGGTTGCGCGACGCGGTCACGGACGTGCCGCTGGGCGAACGGCTCGCTGGACACACGGACCGGATCAGGGCGGCCGCGGCGATGACGACGGACGGCGGACAGGTGCGGGCCGTGACCGCCGGCCTGGACCGGACCGTGCGCGTGTGGGACGTGGCCACCGGCACCCCCGTCGGCGAGCCGCTGGACGGGCACACCGCTCAGGTGTGGGACGTGGCGACGGCGGTCGTGGACGGGCGGCCCGTCGCCGTCACCGCCGGCGCCGACCACACCCTGCGCGTCTGGGATCTCGCGGAGACCGACGGCCCGCCGCTCCCCGCCCCCGGCGGGCACGACGCGGCGATCGTGGCCGTGGCCGCGACCACCCTCCGCGGCAGGCCCGTCGTCGTCACCGCGGGCGCGGACGGAACGGTCCGCACCTGGGACGCGGCCACCGGATCACCGATCGGCGAACCGGTCGCCACCGAGGCCGCCCTGCTGGCGGCGGCCGAGGCCGACGGCTCCCCCGTCGTGGTGACCGCCGCCCCGGACGCCACGCTGCACCGCTGGGACCCGGTCTCCGGCCGGGCGACCGGTGACCCCGTCGCCCTGCCCAGCGGCCGGATCCTGGCCCTGGCCACCGCACGGGTCGACGGGCGCGGCGTCGCGGTGACCGGCGGCTCGGACGGCACCGCGCGGGTGTGGGACCTCACCACCGGCGAGCCCCTGGGTCAGCCCCTCACCGGCCACACCAGCCGCATCACCGCCCTGGCCACCGCGGCTGCGGACGGGCGCGCGGTCGCGGTCACCGGCAGCTGGGACAAGACCGTGCGGCTGTGGGACCTGACCACCGGCCGGCAGATCGGCGAGCCCCTCACCGGCCACACCGACTGGGTGACCTCGGTGACCACCACGGTGGTGGACGGACACCCCGTGGCGGTCACCGCGGGCCGGGACGCGACGATCCGCGTCTGGAGCCTGCGCACGCACCGACAGCTCGGCGAGCCGCTGCCCGCACCCGCCGGAGCGATACGCGGCACGACGGCGACGGTGCTCGACGGCCGCACCCGTCTGATCACCGCCGACGGCACCGAGACCCTCTCGGTCCACGACCTGACGACCGGCGCCGGGACCGCCTCCGCCCTCACCTTCCCCGCCCCCGTCCACGCCGTCCTGGCCACGGCGGACGGCCGGCTGGTGGTCGGCCACGGCCGGGAGCTCACCGTCCTGGTCCCCGCCTCCCCGGGCGGGACCGTATGACACAGCGGGCGCTGGTCTCCGTGACCGAGCTGGAGCGGTCCTCCGTGGTCGCCAACAACACCATGAACCGCGAACGCGGCCTCACCGGCGTGAACAGCTACGCCCGCGAGCTGGGCGTCGACCCCCTCGCCTGGCTGGCGGACCGCCCCGGCGCACCGGCCTGGCTGGACCTGTGCAGCGGGGAGGGCCGCGCCCTGCGGGAGGCGGCCCCGGCCCTGCCCGCCGACGCGGTCCTCACCGCCGTGGACCTGGTGGGTCCCCTGGTCCCCCGGCCGGCCCCGCCCGCCCTGGAGGAGGTCGTCGCCTCGGTCTCGGCCTGGACGCCGACCCGGACGTACGACCTCATCACCTGCGTCCACGGCCTGCACTACGTGGGCGACCAGCTCGGCCTCCTCACCAGGGCCGCCTCCTGGCTGGCCGGGGACGGCCTCCTGCTCGCCCACTTCGACCCGGACTCGATCCGGCGTGCCGACGGCTCGGCGGCGGGGCGTCCGGCCGTGTCCGCGCTGCGGGCAGCCGGATTCACCTACGACTCACGGCACCACCTGCTCACCCTCCGGGGCGGCCGGACCGTCCGCCTCCCCTTCACCTACGTCGGCGCCGACCCCGCGGCCGGCCCCAACTACACGGGCCAGCCGGCCGTCGGCTCCCACTACGCCTGAGAGCCGGGCACCCCGGTTCAGCGACCGCACCCGCTCCCGCAGCAGGTCGTCGGACGACACCTCGCCGAGGTCCTCCGGCCGGCAGTCCCACTCCCGGCCGCCGCCCACGGGCCGCAGCTGCACCCGGCCGCCCACCTGCCCCATGACCTCGCCGATCCGCCCGGTCCTGGCGTCGAGTGCGTACGTCATTCGGCGTCACCGCCCGTCCGCCTCAGCGCCGCCGCGAGCTGCGAGGCGACGCCCAGGTTGCAGCGGCCCAGGTCGATCAGCGCGAACGGGTGCCCCTGCGCGGCCGAGACCGGATCGATCCGCAGGGACGGCAACCCGATCCCCGCCTCGCGCAGGGCCTCCCGCAACTGGTCCAGGGCCTCCTGGGCCGTCCGCGCGGGCCGGTCACCCATAGTCATCTCCATCGCACCTTTCCCTCCACGCTGAGTGTTTCCATTACCCACACAGCGTGGCCGCCACCCCTCTAACCTGGACAGAGACGGCGCACCAACAATCCCGCTTGTGTGACAGGGAGTTGCCATGCCAGGACCGAAGGACCTCGATCCGTCGTCGTCGCCGCGCGCCCTGCTGGGCGCGGAACTGCGACACGCCAGGGAGAAGGCCGGCCTGAGCCAGGCCGAACTGGGCGAGCCCCTCTTCGTGAGCGGTTCGTTCATCGGCCAGCTGGAGGCCGGGACGCGACGCCTGCACCTCGAATACGCCGTCCAGATAGACGAGATCCTGAACACGAACGGCTTCTTCGAGCGCAACTGCAGGGCCCTGGCCAAGTCGAAGTACCCGGACCACTTCGCGGAGGCGGCGGAGGCGGAGGCGATGGCTACGGCGATCAGGGAGTACTCACAGCTCCTGATCCCGGACTTGCTGCAGACGAGGGCGTACGCCGAAGCCGTCTGCCGCGCGTACAAGCCGACGGCTCCGGACGCCGAGATCGATGCCCTGGTGGTCACCCGACTCGAACGCGCGCGCCTCCTCGACGATCCAACAACCCCGTTGTTGTGGGCGATCCTCGACGAAGCGGTGATCCGCCGGCCGGTCGGCGGGGGCGCGGTCATGGCGGAGGCCGTCCGTCACGTGGCAGGCCTGGCCCGCAGTCACCGGATCATCGTCCAGGTGCTGCCGTTCCGCGCCGGGGAGCACGCGTCGATGCACGGCTCGCTGAAGCTCATGGAGTTCGAGGACGCGCCCCCGCTCTCCTTCGTGGAGGCGCCGGACATGGGAAGGCTGCTGGACGACCCGGCCACGGTGGCCCGACACACTCTGATGTTCAACCTTCTCCAGGCGGCGGCACTTTCCCCGCAGGAGTCACTGGTCCTCCTGGAATCGGTGGCGCAGGATTGCGAGCATGACGCGTGACAACGACCTGAGCGCCTGGCGCAAGTCCAGCTACAGCGGCGGCGACGGCGGCAACTGCCTGGAGGTCGCCCTCGGCCACCCCACCCTCGTCCCCGTCCGCGACTCCAAGGCACCGCACGGCCCGAAGCTCGGGTTCCGGCCGCAGGCCTGGACGGCGTTCGTCGCACACATCAGCCGCTGAACGGCTCGGCCCCCTCCCGAAGCTCGAGCGTCCAGCCCGAGCCCTCTTTGCAGGGAATGGGTAGTGGGTCTCAACCCACCCGCCCACCCTTGAAGTTGACGTTCGGCGACAGAGCCGCGACGGACAGTCACGGACGTCTACGGTGCGCATAACGCAAACAGCCCCCGACAGGTGCTAGCAACACCTGCGGGGGCTTGACCAACGAGATCGGAGAGACGATCCCGTGGCTGACGCCAAGCTTAGTGCCGCCTCCCTGCCCGCGCACGCTTCTCCGCACCCGATGGCCAATCCGGGTTACGGAAAGCGCTCCGCACCGGATCAACTCCGGCGCACCGCGCACGACTTCACGCACCTCCCGCGCCGCGAGGCCGCCGTCGCCGCGTACGTCGACCGGCTCCCCGACGGTGCCGACATCTCCGTGAAGACGCTGGCCAGGACGCTGCCGTACGGGCAGTGCGCGCTGCGGACCGCGCTCAACAGGATCCAGGCGGCAGGGCATCTGAGGCGGGGTCGGGAGCGGGTGAGGGCCGACGACGGCGGCTCACGCTGGATCACCCGATCGTGGTGGTCCCGTACGGCACGTGACGACGACTGGTGGGCGGCCTTCGTACGAGGCGACGTGCCGCAGCCGGAACAGCCACCGGACCCGGGCCGCCGCCCGGCCCGTTCCCGCGCCCACATCCTCCTCGCGCTCTCGGCCGTACGGCCCCCGTCCTGTCCCTGTCCGCAGCCGAATGCGCGCGCCTCGCGCCGCTGGTGGAGGAGTGGTTCGCGCGCGGGGCCACCGAGGAGACGGTCCTCGCCGCCCTCACCGCGGGCCTGCCCACCCCCGTTCACAGCCCGGCCGCCCTCCTCCACCGCCGTCTGACGGACAAGCTCCCGCCACCACCGCCGCCGCCACCGCCGCCGCCACCGCCCCGCCGGGTCCTGGAGTGCGCGGAGTGCGGGGTGCCCGGTCGTCCCGAAGCGCTCCCCGGGGGCGTGTGCCGTGGCTGCCGGGGCGGACACGCGCCCGCGCGTCCCCACGCGCCCCTCCCCGCCGCGGCCGTTCACGCCCGCGCGGCCGGGATCCGTGCGGCAATGGCTCCACCGACACGGGAAAGGGCACCCGTACGACCGCTCCTACCGTCCGACGACATCACAGCGGGGCACGATGGAAGGAAGGAGGCGACGCCATGACCCCTGACACCGAAGACCGCCCGCAGATGTCCGTCGAGGACTTCGAGGAACTCGTCGAGAGGGCCCCGAGGGACATCCGGAACCGACTGGAGTTTCTCGGCGGAAAGCTCTGCGTCCGGCACGGGCCGCTCGACGTCGAGGAGTTCGAGGAGCTGGCCGCATCCGCGCCCGAGACCGTGCGGCTCGAATACGTCAACGGAAAGGTAGTAGTCAAGGCGATGCCGGACGGCAACCACGGCGAGATCTTCGTCTGGCTTCAGGAGCAGTGCATGCAACATCGCCCTGATCTGCGCCTCTACCCCGAATCCGGCGTCAAGGCCGAGGCATACCGCAAGGGCCGGGCCCGCACGGACGGTGCCCTCGCGCCGAAGGGCCACTTCAGGGGGCGCACTGACTGGTCCGCAGCCGACGGCATCCTGATGGCGGTCGAGATCACCTCCCATGACCGGGACACCGACAAGCGCGACCGCATCGACAAGCCTGTCGGCTACGCCGGGGCCGAGATCCCCGTCTACCTCCTCATCGACCGCGACAACCACACGCTCGTCGTGTTCAGCGAGCCCAAGGACGGCCGCTACCGGCAGTCGGACTCCTACCACTGGGGTGCCACCGTGCCGCTTCCGGCTCCGGTCGGCGTCACCCTCGACACCGAGGAACTCAAGGACTACACCGACTGAAACGCCCGAGGGCGGTACCCCCAGTCGGAGCTGGGGGTACCGCCCTCGGTAAGGACGCAGATCAACCAGAGGCCGATCAGAAGTCCATGTCACCGCCCGGCATGCCGCCGCCGGCCGGGGCCGCGGCCTTCTCCGGCTTGTCGGCGATGACGGCCTCGGTGGTGAGGAAGAGCGCGGCGATCGACGCGGCGTTCTGCAGCGCGGAGCGCGTCACCTTGGCCGGGTCGATGATGCCTTCCTTGACCAGGTCGACGTACTCGCCGGTCGCGGCGTTGAGGCCGTGGCCCGGGGTGAGGTTGCGGACCTTCTCCACCACGACGCCGCCCTCGAGGCCGGCGTTGACGGCGATCTGCTTCAGCGGGGCCTCGAGCGCGATGCGCACGGCGTTGGCGCCGGTCGCCTCGTCACCCTCCAGGTCCAGCTTCTCGAAGACGCTGGACGCCTGGATGAGCGCCACGCCACCACCGGCGACGATGCCCTCCTCGACGGCGGCCTTCGCGTTGCGGACGGCGTCCTCGATGCGGTGCTTGCGCTCCTTGAGCTCCACCTCGGTGGCGGCACCGGCCTTGATGACCGCGACACCGCCGGCGAGCTTCGCCAGGCGCTCCTGCAGCTTCTCGCGGTCGTAGTCCGAGTCGCTGTTCTCGATCTCGGCGCGGATCTGGTTCACGCGGCCCGCGACCTGGTCCGAGGAGCCGGCACCGTCGACGATGGTGGTCTCGTCCTTGGTGATGACGACCTTGCGGGCCTTGCCCAGCAGGTCGAGGGTCGTGTTCTCGAGCTTGAGACCGACCTCCTCGGAGATGACCTCGCCGCCGGTGAGGATGGCGATGTCGTTCAGCATCGCCTTGCGGCGGTCGCCGAAGCCCGGGGCCTTGACCGCGACGGACTTGAAGGTGCCGCGGATCTTGTTGACGACCAGGGTCGACAGGGCCTCGCCCTCGACGTCCTCGGCGATGATCAGCAGCGGCTTGCCCGACTGCATGACCTTCTCCAGGAGCGGGAGCAGGTCCTTGACGTTCGCGATCTTGGAGTTCGCGATCAGGATGTACGGGTCGTCGAGGACGGCCTCCATACGCTCCATGTCGGTGGCGAAGTACGCCGAGATGTAGCCCTTGTCGAAGCGCATACCCTCGGTGAGCTCCAGCTCCAGACCGAAGGTCTGGGACTCCTCGACGGTGATGACGCCTTCCTTGCCGACCTTGTCCATGGCCTCGGCGATGAGCTCGCCGATCTGGGTGTCGGCGGCGGAGATGGAGGCCGTGGAAGCGATCTGCTCCTTGGTCTCGACATCCTTCGCCTGCTCCAGCAGGGCACCGGAGACGGCCTCGACGGCCTTCTCGATACCGCGCTTCAGAGCCATCGGGTTGGCGCCGGCGGCCACGTTGCGCAGACCCTCGCGCACCAGGGCCTGGGCCAGGACGGTCGCGGTCGTCGTGCCGTCACCGGCTACGTCGTCCGTCTTCTTCGCGACTTCCTTGACCAGCTCGGCGCCGATCTTCTCGTACGGGTCCTCGAGCTCGATCTCCTTGGCGATGGACACACCATCGTTGGTGATCGTGGGGGCGCCCCACTTCTTCTCGAGGACGACGTTGCGACCCTTGGGGCCGAGCGTCACCTTGACGGCGTCCGCGAGCTGGTTCATGCCGCGCTCGAGGCCGCGCCGCGCCTCCTCGTCGAACGCGATGATCTTGGCCATGTGAAGTGGTCCCTCCAGGACTGGGGGTGATTCCTTCGGACCGCGCCCGCGCCCGCGACGGACGGCTCGCATGCCCCGTGGTTCCTTGCCCCACCTGGCCTGCGGGCCTCACCGACCCGGTCCTTCTTTGTCACTCTCACCTTCAGAGTGCTAACGCCAATGATTAGCACTCGGCATGCCCGAGTGCAAGGTGCGCCCGCGAAGCGGGCTCGATGAGGGGTGGCGGTCGGGTGACGGGCGGGCGCAAGCGCCTCTCCCGCATACGGACACGCTCCGCCGAGCCACGGGCCGGGTCCCCGGCACGCCGAAGGGCCCGTACCCCTGGAGGCACGAGCCCTTCGAAGATGAAACAGAAGAACGTCGCTGTCAGTCGGCGCGTGCTTCAGCCGGTCGCCAGTCGGACCATGTCCGCCTGCGGCCCCTTCTGGCCCTGCGAGATCTCGAAATCGACCCGCTGGCCCTCTTCCAGGGTGCGGTACCCGTCCATCTGGATCGCGCTGTAGTGGACGAAAACATCCGCACCACCGTCGACCGCGATGAAGCCGTACCCCTTCTCCGCGTTGAACCACTTGACGGTGCCCTGAGCCATGCCTAACTCCCCTATTACTGGCCCTTGCACAGATCCACACTTCGCGGATCCGGGTCAGACCTCACCCCCCAGTTGGTTGGGGGCGTGCGCCGGAACGCGTCGACCGCGGCTGAATGTATCTGTCCAACTGCCGTCTGCAACAGGTCAGTCGGACGAGAATTCTGGACGCACGCGATCCGGAATGTGGCGAGAATTCGCCAGAATTCGGGGCAAGTCGGGCCCCGTAAAAGCCGCAAATGCCACGCAAGAGACACGCACTTTGGCTACTTCTTGTCGGGCGTAAGGCAGAAATCAAAGACTCCGGATCAGGGTTTCGCGACCCGGTTCCCCAACTGTACCGCGCTCAACCACACTGAATTGCCCCCTCCGCTTCTCTCACGGAGGGGGCAATTCGATGAACGCTCGGTAATCGCTGTTACCGACGGTTACTACCGGCGGGTACGGAACGCGGGTCAGCCACCGGCGACGGCCGGAATGATCGACACGCCGGCCCCGTCCGGGGTCGCCGTCTCCAGCCCCTGCTCGAAGCGGACGTCGTCGTCGTTGACGTACACGTTGACGAACCGGCGCAGCTTGCCCTGGTCGTCCAGGACGCGGGCGGCGATGCCGTTGTGGTTCTTCTCCAGGTCGGAGATGACCTCGGCGAGGGTCGCGCCCTCGGCGGACACCTCGGCCTGACCGCCCGTGTAGGTGCGCAGGATGGTGGGGATGCGGACGGTGACGCTCATGCGAGGCCAGCCTCTCGGAAAGAGTCCAGGTTGGGGCGGATGGTCGCGGTCAGGCCGGTGCCGGCCACCGCGTCCAGGGTCTTCAGGCCGTCGCCGGTGTTGAGGACGACGGTGGTCTTCGCCGGGTCCAGCAGACCGTTCTCGACGAGCTTGCGCGTGACGCCGACGGTCACACCGCCGGCCGTCTCCGCGAAGATGCCCTCGGTCCGGGCCAGCAGCTTGATCGCGTCCACGACCTGCTCGTCCGTCACGTCCTCCACCGCACCGCCCGTGCGACGGGCGATGTCCAGGACGTACGGACCGTCGGCCGGGTTGCCGATGGCCAGCGACTTGGCGATGGTGTTCGGCTTCTGGGGGCGCACCACGTCGTGCCCGGCCTTGAAGGCCGCCGACACCGGGGAGCAGCCCTCCGCCTGGGCACCGAAGATCTTGTACGGCTTGTCCTCGACCAGCCCGAGCCTGATCAGCTCCTGCAGACCCTTGTCGATCTTCGTGAGCTGCGATCCGGAGGCGATGGGCACGACCAGCTGGTCGGGAAGCCGCCAGCCGAGCTGCTCGGCGATCTCGTAGGCCAGCGTCTTGGAGCCCTCGGCGTAGTACGGCCGCAGGTTGACGTTGACGAAGCCCCAGCCCTCGCCCGCCGGGTCGCCGATGAGCTCGGAGCAGAAGCGGTTGACGTCGTCGTAGTTGCCCTCGATGCCGACGAGCTCGCCGCCGTAGATCGCGGCCATCACGACCTTGCCCTGCTCGAGGTCGTGCGGGATGAACACGCACGAGCGGAAGCCGGCCCGGGCCGCGGCGGCGCCCACCGCGCCGGCGAGGTTGCCGGTGGAGGAGCAGGAGAGCGTGGTGAAGCCGAAGGCGCGGGCGGCCTCCAGGGCCTGGGCGACGACCCGGTCCTTGAAGGAGTGGGTCGGGTTGCCGGAGTCGTCCTTGACGAACAGCTTGCCGGCGTCGATGCCCAGCTCACGGGCCAGGTTGTCGGCCTTGACGAGCTGGGTCCAACCGGGGTTGATGTTGGGCTTGTCCGCCACGTCGGCCGGAACGGGCAGCAGCGGCGCGTAGCGCCAGATGTTCGCGGGTCCCGCCTCGATGCGCTTGCGGAGCTCCTCCGTGTCGTAGGAGGAGAAGTCGTACGCGATCTCGAGCGGGCCGAAACACTCCTCGCAGGCGAAGACCGGGCCGAGCGGGACGCGGTGACCGCACTCGCGGCAGCTCAGCGCCGCGGCGGGACCGAGGTCGACGGGGGAGGCGGTGGTGTCGGTGGCAACAGTCTGCGCAGCCATGTGAGGGGAGGCCCTTTCTCCTCATCTTCCTCACGACGCATCTCGCCGTGAGACGGATTTGGCACCTTCCCAAGCCGGGAGCCTCACCACGACGACGTGGTCAGACCGGCTGGAGGGTTGCCGGGGCTTCATCGGGCCGTGTCCCTCTGCCCCTCTGGATGAGCGGTATTCGGTTGTTGAACGCTGAACGCCGGACGACCCCGGACATGCGATGGTCATCCGCGTTGTTCAAGACTGTAACCGAAGGCCAGGACAGTTGAGATAGTCGTCCGAACCGCGAGATGGATCACACGGTCACCTGCCGTGCACCCGGTGTGATCACGACAGTGAGGAGCCGCAGACTGTGCTGGAAGAAGTCGAGCGCTGGCTGGCCACCCGCTCCTGGTCCGTGACCGATCGCCCGCTCCACCGGATCCTGGCCGCGAAGCGCGCCTCGGGCCAGTCGGTGTCGGTGGTCCTGCCCGCGCTGAACGAGGAGGAGACGGTCGGCGACATCGTCGCGGTCATCCGTCACGACCTCATGCACCAGGTCCCGCTCGTCGACGAGATCGTGGTCGTCGACTCGGGATCGACCGACCGAACGGCAGAGGTCGCGGCCGCGGCGGGCGCGCGTGTCGTGCACCGCGACGCGATCCTGCCCCGTCTCCCGGCCGTGCCCGGCAAGGGCGAGGTGCTGTGGCGCTCGCTGCTCGTCACGACCGGGGACATCGTCTGCTTCATCGACGCCGACCTGAAGGAGTTCTCCTCCGACTTCGTCTCGGGCATCGTCGGCCCCCTGCTCACCGACCCGGGCGTGGACCTGGTCAAGGGCATGTACGACCGCCCCCTGGGCGGCGCCGCCGGCCAGGGCGGGCGGGTGACCGAACTCATGGCCCGGCCGCTGCTCAACATGCACTGGCCGCAGCTGGCCGGTTTCGTGCAGCCGCTCGGCGGCGAGTACGCGGCCCGCCGCAGCCTCCTTGAGCAGCTGCCGTTCCCCGTCGGGTACGGGGTCGAGCTGGGCATGCTGGTGGATGCCCTGCACCTGGTGGGCCTGGACGCCCTCGCGCAGGTCGACGTCGGGGTGCGCAAGCACCGTCACCAGGACGGGCAGGCGCTCGGCCGCATGGCGGCGGCGATCTACCGCACCGCCCAGCTCCGCCTGGCCCGCGGCCACCTCGTCCGCCCCGCCCTCACCCAGTTCGAGCGCGGCAGCGACGGCTTCGAGCCCCGCACCTACTCGGTGGACACCGAGGAACGGCCGCCGATGGCGGAGATCGCCGAATACCAGACCCGCAAGGTCGCGTAACGCCGGCGGGCGGGCCGTATACGGCTGGATACGGCCCGCCCACAGGGGGCGACCGTACGTTTGAGCGTTTCCGGACCGGGCTAGGTTGAGGCGTATGGCTTCCACGCACGACGCTGCTGCTCGGGGTGCTCAGGTGCTGGTCGCGTCCAACCGCGGCCCCATCTCCTACACGGTGGAGGAAGACGGCTCGCTGCACGCGAAACGCGGGGGCGGCGGGCTGGTCTCCGGTCTGTCCGCCATCGGGCCCGACACGGGTGCCCTCTGGGTGTGCTCGGCGCTGTCCGAGGGCGACCGGGAGGCGGTCCGGCGCGGGGTCGGCGAGGAGGGCGTGCGGATGCTGCCCATTCCGGCCGACGTGCACGCCGACGCCTACAACGGCATCGCGAACTCGGTCCTCTGGTTCATCCACCACCTGCTCTACCAGACCCCGCTGGAGCCGGTCTTCGACGCGGAGTTCCGCCGCCAGTGGGCGTCGTACGAGGCGTACAACCGGGCGTTCGCGGAGGCGCTGGCGCAGGAGGCGGCGGACGGCGCCGCGGTCCTGGTCCAGGACTACCACCTGTGCCTGGTTCCAGGGCTGCTCCGCGAGCTCCGCCCCGACCTGCGGATCGGCCACTTCTCGCACACCCCGTGGGCCCCGGTGGACTACTTCGGGCTGCTGCCCTCGGACATCCGGGAGCAGTTGCTGAGGGGGATGCTCGGCGCGGACCGCCTGGGCTTCCTCACCCGGCGCTGGGCGGACGCGTTCACCGCGTGCTGCGCGGAGTTCGCCGGCGGTCCGGGGCGTACGCGGATCGGGGTGCACGGTCTGGGCGCCGACGCCGACTTCCTGCGCGAACGCTCGCACCGGCCGGACGTGGAGGAGCGGATCGCCGCACTCCGCGCGGAGATCGGCGGCGAGGGGCGCAGGGCCATCGTCCGGGTGGACCGCACCGAGCTGTCGAAGAACATCGTGCGCGGCCTGCTGGCGTACCGGCAGCTGCTCGACGACCATCCGGAGTGGCGCGAACGGGTCGTGCACATCGCCTTCGCGTATCCGTCGCGCCAGGACCTGGCGGTGTACCGGGAGTACACGGCGGAGGTGAGCCGGCTGTCGCAGGAGATCAACGAGCAGTACGGCACCCCCGGCTGGACTCCGGTGCTGCTGAACCTCGAGGACGACTTCGCCCGCTCCCTGGCCGCCTACCGGCTCGCGGACGTGGCGCTGGTCAACCCGATCCGGGACGGCATGAACCTCGTCGCCAAGGAGGTCCCGGTCGTCTCCGACGAGGGCTGCGCGCTGGTGCTGTCACGGGAGGCGGGGGCGTACTGGGAGCTGGGCGACGACGCGATCGTCGTGAACCCGTACGACGTCCTGGAGACGGCCCGCGCCCTCCACGAGGCCCTGTCCATGAAGCCGGAGGAGCGTGCCGAGCGCACCAAACGCCTGACGGCGGCCGCGACCGCGCTCCCTCCGGCCCAGTGGTTCCTCGAACAGCTGACCGCCCTGCAGCGGCTTCAGCGGAGCTGACCGGCCAGGTCCCGCAGCAGCCGTACGACCCCGGCGGGGCCGTCGACGACGAGGTCCGCGCGGGCGGCCAGTTCGCCGACCTCGCTGCTGCCGCTGCAGACCAGGAGGCCGGGGACCCCGCCGGCGCGGAGTTGCTCGACGGCGGCGAAGGCGGGCAGGTCGCCCAGGTCGTCGCCGGCGTAGAGGACGGACTCGGCGCCGGTCTCGCGGACGTGGTCGAGCAGGGCGACGCCCTTGTCCACCCCGGGGGGCCGGAGCTCCAGGACCAGGCGGCCCGGCTCGACGATGAGGCCGTGGCGCGCGGCGAGGCCGGCGAGGGGAGCGCGGAGGGCGTCGAAGGCGGCCTGCGGATCGGTGGCGCGGCGGGTGTGGACGGCGACGGCGCGGCCGCCCTTCTCCTCGGTCCAGACGCCCGGCCATGCCCCGGCCGCCGTGTCCAGGACGGCCGGCAGCTCCGCCCGTACGGCGGCGACGCCGGGGTGCGGGGCGGGAGCGGTGACCTTGCCCGTCCGGGCCTCCCACCGTTCGGCGCCGTAGTGGCCGAGGACGGCGAGGTGCTCCAGTCCCTCGGCCCCGGCGAACCCGCCGTTGCGTACGGCGACCTCGGCGGGGCGGCCGGTGATGACGGCGACGGCGGCGACCTTCGGGGCGAGCGCCGCGAGGGCCGGGAGGGTGTCCGGGTGGGCGCGGGCGTCCTCCGGGTTCTCGACGATGGGGGCGAGGGTGCCGTCGAAGTCGAGGGCGACGAGCGTGCGGGAGGGCCGGGCGAGGATCGCGGCGAGTGCCTCGCGACCGGCGGGGGTCGTGGGTGCGGGGTCCGTGGGGTGCGTCTCCTGGGTGCCCATACGGTGACGATAGCTGCGGCAGGCCGGTGCGGGCGGGGGTGGGTCGCGCAGCCCGCGCGGTTCAGCGTCCGGACCGCCGGGCCTCCCTCACCCTCCTCAGCCTGTTCACCGTCACCGGGTCGTGGGCCAGCGCCCGCGGGTCGTCGAGGAGGGCGTTCAGGAGTTGGTAGTAGTGGACCGGGGAGAGGTCCAGTTCCTCACGGATGGCTCGTTCCTTGGCGCCGGGGCCGGAGAAGCCCCGGCGCTCCAGGGCGAGGATGTTCCGCTCCCGTGCGGCCAGGTGTTCCTCCATGTCCGCACCGTACCCGTTGCGACCCCCGGGCACCGACACCGCCGTCACTCGCCGGAGGCGCTCTCCGCGGTCATCGCCGTCGCCTGCAGGTCGCCCAGGACCGTGGCCGGGCTGCCGGAGGGGGCGACGGCCTTGCCTATCCGCTGCTTGACCGCCGCGCTGACCTCCGCCCAGGAGGTCCGTCCGACGGGGTAGAGCTCGGAGAGCGGGAGTTCCTCGAGGAACGGCCTGAGCTCGGCGTCCTCCTCGGTGGCGGCCATGACCTGGGAGGCGGAGGTGGTGACCGGCAGCAGGTCGTACTCGCGGGAGAAGTCGAGCACGTTGTCCTCGTTGTAGACGAAGTCGAGGAACTCGCCGACCTCCGTGGCGTGCCCGTTCTGCTTGAAGGCGGTCATCCAGTCGGCGACGCCCATGGCGAGTTTGCGGGGGCCGTCGACGCCGGGCATCGGCACCATGCCGAACTTCACGCCCTTCTTCGCGGCCATCTTCATCAGGGACGGGTGGCCGTTGAGCATGCCGACCTCACCGTCGGCGAACGCGGCGAAGGCGTCCGCGCGGTTGAGCTTGCCCGGCGCCACGGGGCCGGTGAGGCCCTTGCCGACCAGCTCGTCCTTCAGCCAGGTGAACGTGTCGACGTTCTCGGCGGAGTCGATGCTGTAGCTGCTGACGGTCTGCGCGTAGCCGCCTCCGCCGCTGAGCAGCCACTGCAGGGTCTCGGCCTGCGCCTCCTCGGGTCCGAGGGGCAGCGCGTAGGGGTACTCCACGCCCTTCGCCTTGAGCGCCCCGGCGTCCTCGGCGAGTTCGGCCCAGGTGGTCGGCGGGGTGATCCCGGCCTCGCGGAAGAGGGTCTTGTTGTAGAACAGCAGCCGTGTGGAGGAGGCGAACGGCATGCCGTACTGCGTGCCCCGCACCTTGCCCGCGTCGCGCAGCTGCGGGACGAGGTCGGCCTGGGTGGTGACGGAGAGCACGTCGTCCGCCTTGTACAGCTGGTCGGCGGCCGCGTAGTCGGCGTACGAGCCGATCTGCGCCATGTCGGGCGCCCTGCCCGCGTCGACCATGGCCTTGACCTTGGCGTCGACGTCGTTCCAGGAGTAGACGCTGACGTCGACGGTGACGCCGGGGTGTTCCTTCTCGTACGCCTCGACGAGCCGGCCCCAGTACTTCTCGGAGCTGTTGGCGCCGCTGTCGCCGTAGTCGGCCGCGACCAGTCTCAGGGTGACGTCGTCGGAGCCCCCGCTGAGTCCGCAGCCGGAGAGGACCACGGTCATGCCCAGTGCGGACACCCCCGCGATCGTCCCGACGATCGTTCCTGACCTGCCTGCCCGCTGCACCGCGCTTCTCCCGGGGTTCCCAGAGTGATTGTCCACCAGGTGGACAACTGATTGTTCCTACCAATGGACCGTTATCCGGATTAAGGTCTACACCACATGGGTGGACTAGACCTCTTTCGGGCCTTCCGAGGGCGCACGCTACCCCCAAGGCCGGTAAGTGGACTAGACCTCTTGCGGGTCCTCGGGCCACACTGTCCCCGTGAGACATGTCATCGCCCTCGACGTGGGCGGCACCGGGATGAAGGCCGCGCTGGTCGGGGCGGACGGCACCCTCCTGCACCAGGACCGCAGGCCCACCGGCCGTGAGCGCGGGCCCGACGCGGTGGTCGCGGCCATCCTCGACTTCGCCGCCGACCTGCGCGCCCACGGCGTCGGACACCTCGGCGAACCCGCGGCCGCCGCGGGCGTCGCCGTGCCCGGCATCGTCGACGAGGCACGCGGCGTCGCCGCCTACGCGGCCAACCTGGGCTGGCGCGACGTACCCCTGCGCGACCTGCTCACCGCGCGGCTCGGCACCCCCGTCGCGCTGGGCCACGACGTCCGCACCGGCGGACTCGCCGAGGGCCGCGTCGGCGCGGGCCGGGGAGCGGACCGCTTCCTGTTCGTGGCGCTCGGCACCGGCATCGCGGGCGCGATCGGGGTCGACGGCCGGGTCGAGGCCGGCGCACACGGCTTCGCGGGCGAGATCGGCCATGTCGTCGTACGGCCCGGCGGGACCCCGTGTCCGTGCGGGCAGCACGGCTGTCTGGAGCGGTACGCGTCGGCGGCGGCGGTGAGCGAGGCGTGGGCGGCGGCCTGCGCGGACCCGGAGGCGGACGCGGCCGGCTGCGCGAAGGCCGTCGCGGCCGGCGACCCGGACGCCGTCCTGGTCTGGCAGCGGGCCGTCGACGCCCTCGCCGACGGCCTCGTCACCGCCCTCACCCTGCTGGACCCGCGCACCCTCGTCATCGGTGGCGGCCTCGCGGAGGCGGGGGAAACCTTGTTCACACCACTGCGGGACGCCGTCCGGCGGCGGATCACCTTCCAGAAACTGCCGGAGATCGTTCCGGCGGCCCTGGGCGACAGCGCCGGGTGCCTGGGTGCCGGCCTCCTGGCCTGGGATCTCCTCACCACCACCGACCGCATGGAGGTAACTCCCTAATGGCCACCCCCCTAGGGGCGCGGGACAGCGCCGATGTGCGGCACCGCCGCGGGGCGCAACCAGCCACCCGTCACCCGCGGCCCGCGACCGGCAGGGCGCCCGTCGTCCTCTCCGGCGCCCACGTGGTCCTCCCCACCGCCACCGTGCCCGACGGACAGGTCGTCGTCGACGGCACCCGCATCGCCGGCGCCGCCCCGGAGAACGCCCGTCTGATCGACGTGTCCGGCCACTGGCTGGTCCCCGGCTTCGTCGACATCCACAACCACGGCGGCGGCGGAGCCTCCTTCTCCAGCGGCACGGCGGAGGACGTGCTGAAGGCCGTCCGCACCCACCGCACCCACGGCACCACCACCCTCGTCGCCTCCACCGTCACCGACGACATGGACGTCCTGGTCCGCCAGGCCGGGCTGCTGAGCGAGCTCGCCGAACAGGGCGACCTGGCCGGCATCCACTTCGAGGGCCCGTTCATCTCGCCGTGCCGCAAGGGCGCGCACTCCGAGGAACTGCTGCGCGACCCGGACCCGGCACAGGTGCGCAAGCTGATCGACGCCGCGCGCGGCCGGGCGCGGATGGTCACCCTGGCGACGGAACTCCCCGGCGGCCTGGACTCCGTACGGCTGCTGGCCGAGCACGGCGTGATCGCCGCGGTGGGCCACACGGATGCCACCTACGAGCAGACGGTTCAGGCCATCGAGGCCGGAGCGACGGTCGCCACCCACCTCTTCAACGCGATGCCCGTCCTCGGCCACCGCTCCCCCGGCCCGATCGCCGCGCTCCTGGAGGACGAGCGGGTCACGGTGGAGCTCATCAACGACGGCACCCATCTGCACCCCGCCGCCTTGGAACTGGCGTTCCGTCACGCGGGCGCGAGCCGGGTCGCGTTCATCACGGACGCGATGGACGCGGCCGGCATCGGCGACGGCCACTACATGCTCGGCCCGCTGGAGGTCGAGGTCAGCGAAGGAGTGGCGCGCCTGGTGGAGGGCGGTTCGATCGCGGGCTCGACCCTGACCCTGGACCGCGCCTTCAAGCGGGCGGTGACGATCGACCGGCTCCCGGTCGGGGACGTCGTCGCCGCCCTGTCCGCCAACCCGGCCCGCCTGCTGGGCATGGACGACCGGGTCGGCTCCCTGGACCCCGGCAAGGACGCCGACCTGGTCCTGCTGGACGCGGACTTCGACGTCAAGGGAGTGATGCGCAAGGGGGATTGGGTGGTGGATCCCCAACTGGCCTGAAACATCCCCCCGCACAGGGACGGTGGCCGACCCGAGGACTGGGCCGGTCGCCGTCCTTTTGGCATGATCAGGCCTCCGGAACCAGTCGCACACGGTCGCATCACTCGGGGGAGGTCGGCACAGGTGATCCTCACGGTCACGCTGAACACCGCTCTCGACATCACCTACCGCGTCCCGGCCCTGCGCCCGCACACCTCCCACCGGGTGACGGACGTGACGGAACGCCCCGGCGGCAAGGGGCTGAACGTCGCCCGCGTCCTGGCCGCCCTCGGACACGAGGTGACGGTCACCGGTTTCGCCGGCGGGGCGACCGGCCGGGTCGTACGGGACCTGCTCCCCTCGGCGATCGGCGACGCGCTCCTGCCCGTCCGCGGCACCACCCGCCGCACCGTCGCCGTCGTCGACACCCGCGCCGGTGACACCACCCGGCTCGACGAGCCCGGCCCGCTCGTCACCCCGGCCGAGTGGTCCGCCTTCCAGGAGGCGTACGAGGATCTGGTCGCGGACGCCGACGCGGTGGCCCTGTGCGGGAGTCTGCCGCCGGGGGTGCCGGTGGGGGCGTACGCGGGCCTGGTCCGCACGGCCCGGGCCGCGGGCGTCCCCGTGCTGCTGGACACGAGCGGTGAGCCGCTGCGCCGCGGGGTCGCCGCCCGCCCGGACCTCGTCAAGCCGAACGCCGACGAACTGGCCGAACTCACCGGCTCCCACGAGCCGCTGAGGGCGACTCAGGACGCCCGGCGGCGCGGGGCACAGGCCGTGGTGGCCTCGCTCGGGCCCGAGGGCCTGGTCGCGGCGACTCCGGAGGGCCGCTGGCGGGCCGCCCCGCCGGCCCGGGTGCACGGCAACCCCACGGGCGCCGGCGACTCGGTCTCGGCGGGCCTGCTCTCGGCCCTGGTGGAAGGCCTCCCCTGGCCGGACCGCCTGGCCCGAGCGGTCGCCCTGTCCGCCGCGACGGTCCTGACCCGAGCGGCCGGCGAGTTCGACCGGCCCACATACGAACAACTGGTCGAACACATCACGGTGACCGGAGAAGCCACCGCGGCCTGATCAGTCCTTGACCTGCCCTTCCTTCAGCCACAGCTGGTCCAGGAGCACGTTGCACTTGTCGCCGTTCTCGCAGGAGATCGAGATCGTGTTCGTGCCCTTGGTGAGCGTGGGCCAGGAGTAGGTCTTCGTCCAGCCCTTGGCGAAGTCGCCGTCCTTGGCCTTCGCGAAGTTGCCCAGGTTCAGCTTGGATCCGAAGACCTTGCCGTTGACGGTGAGCGTCATGGACTGGTCCTGGCCCGGCACGCTGTAGTGCGTGAAGAGGGTGTAAGCGCCGGTCTCGGGAATGCCGTTGACCGTCCAGGTCACCGACGAACCCGTGTTGTTCAGGTTGTTGACGTAGATGCCGCCGTCCGCCTCGGCGCCCTCGACGTCGGAGGCCAGCGAGGCGCCGCCGCCGAGCTTCAGGGCCTTCGCGTCGATCGTCGGCAGATTCTCCGCGCTCGCCTCACTGGTGGAGGACTCGCTGGGCGAGACGCTCGGGGAGGCCGAGGCCGAGGCGGAGACCTGGTCGCTCGCCTTGTTGTCGTCGGCGCCGGAGTCGCCGTTGGCCATGGCCACCGCGATGCCGATCACGACCGCCGCGACGACCGCGACGGCGCCGATGAGGAGGCCCTTGGTGTTCGGGCCCCGGCCGCGGCCGCCGTTCTGGGCCGGCTGCCTGCCGGTGGGGGCTCCGCCGGGGAGGCTCTCGGGGGCCGCGTAGTGCGCGTTCGGCTGGCCGTGGGCGCTCTGCGGGGACGCCGCCGGCGGCTGGCCGTACTGCCCGTACTGCGCGGTCTGCTGCTGCGGCTGCCCGTACTGGCGCTCGCCGACCGCACGCACTCTGCTGACGGAGTTGGGGTAGCCGTAGCCACCGCCGGAGGGCGGCTGGGCGCCGTTGGCCTGGCCGTCGGCGTAGAGGTAGCCGAACGGGTCGTCGTCCTCGGGCGTACTCGCGCCGTTGTTGCCGGGCGTCATCCCTTCGTACTCCTCAACAGGTGCGGGGCTGATGCGATGCAAGGTGAGAATGGCGAGCCTACCCGGTCCAGGTGCCCCAAACGGGTGACCCGGATCGCATCAGCTCGGCTCCCAGGCCACTGACCTGGGATTCGACGCGGGATTCACCCCGCACGTCTGTGCTGTTTGGGACGAGATCGTTTCTCGACGTACATCCGTTCGTCAGCCGACTTCAGGACTTCGTCGGCCGTCATCCCGCAGTGCGCCCAGCCGATGCCGAAGCTGGCGCCCACCCGGACGGCCCGGCCCTCGGCACGGATCGGCTGGATGATCTCGTTGCGCAGGCGTACGGCGAGGTCGGCGGCGTCGGCGCGGCCGAGCCCGTCGGCGAGGATGACGAACTCGTCACCGCCGAGCCGGGCGACCGTGTCACCGTCGCGGACGGCCCGCGAGAGGCGCCGGGCGACCTCGATGAGGACCGCGTCGCCCGCGTTGTGCCCGAACCGGTCGTTGATCGACTTGAAGCCGTCGAGGTCGCAGAAGAGGACCGCGAGCCCCTTGGTGCCGTCGTCCCGGCTGCCGTCCTCGGGGGCGACGGTGTGCACATGGTGGTCGTAGGCGTCGTACGCCTCCGCGCCGGCGGGCCGGTAGTCGAAGCCGTGACCGTTCGCGTCGAAGGCGGGGTGGCCGTAGGTCTGGTCCATGGCGTCGACGACGGCGGGGTGCGTCGACTGGGGGCGGCCGCAGATGCGGGCGGACAGGCGTGAGCGCAGCTCCGCCGAGTTCGGCAGTCCGGTGAGGGAGTCGTGCGAGGCGCGGTGGGCGAGCTGGAGCTCGCGGCGCTTGCGCTCCTCGATGTCCTCGACATGGGTGAGGAGGAAGCGGGGACCGTCGGCGGCGTCGGCGACGACGGAGTTGCGCAGGGACACCCAGACGTAGGTGCCGTCCCGGCGGCCGAGGCGCAGCTCGGCGCGCCCGCCCTCCGCCGACGTACGGAGCAGGGTGCCTATGTCCTCGGGGTGGACGAGGTCGGAGAACGAGTAGCGGCGCATCGCGGAGGCGGGGCGCCCGAGGAGGCGGCACAGGGCGTCGTTGGTGCGCAGGATCCGCCCGTGCTGGTCGCCGCCCATCTCGGCGATCGCCATGCCGGAGGGGGCGTACTCGAATGCCTGGCGGAAGGATTCCTCACTGGCGCGCAGGGCCTGCTGCTCGCGTTCGAGCCGGACCAGTGCGCGCTGCATGTTCGCACGTAGACGCGCGTTGCTAATGGCGATGGCGGCCTGGAAGGCGTACATCTGGAGCGCCTCGCGCCCCCACGCGCCCGGGCGCCTGCCGTTGCGCGGCCGGTCCACGGACAGGACGCCGATCAGTTCGCCGCACGTTCCGCCGCTGCCGGGCGGGGCCGGTGTGTACATGGGGGCGAAGAGCCGGTCCGAGGGGTGCCACTCGTCCTCGAAGCGGGGAGCGGGGCCGTCGGTGTACCACTGCGGGACGTCGTCGTCGTCGAGGATCCAGCCCTCGGTGTGGGGTATGAAGACCAGGTCGCCCCAGGTCTCGCCCATGTTCAGGCGCCGCTCCCAGGACGCGCGCGAGCCGACCCGGCCGGTGATGAGGGCCTCGGCGGCCGGGTTCCCGGAGAAGGCGGCCACCACGAGATCCCCGTCGGGGCGCACGAGGTTGACGCACGCGAGCTCGTAGCCCAGCGCGCTGACCACACCATCGGCGACGGTCTGCAGTGTGTCGGCCAGGCTTCGGGCCGTGTTCATGTCGGCCATGACCTGGTGCAGCTGTCGCAGGGACGCAAGACGGACGTACGGCTCCGACTCGGTCTCCATGCTTCGCCCTCCCCCCGAGACTTCGCAGCGAATCAAGGGTTGTCTTCGGCGTAACGTTCGTTTCTGTCGTTCCAGTCGTTGCGTATGTCCTAGTGACACCTCCGCCACTGAATCACAGCGCGCTGCCCACTCGGTACACAGGGTCAACAATTAATGCGTCTTGTGACTCAAGTCACAGATGAACGTGAACATTTGAGTGGAGTTTCTGCGTTTTCCCTGTGTGTTTACTGAACACAGCCCACACACAGAAGCGCGCTACGCACGGGAATTGTTCCCACTCGCTCCGTGGTCGGTCCACGGACCTACGACCCTACTCGGACCGAGGTCCGATGCGGCGCCCCCCGGACCGGGACTAGCGTTCCGGGCGTGGCTCCCGACGTAGTGAAGACTCATCCCGCCCCCGCCCCCTCCGCCGCCTCCGGGCATGCTGTGGGGGTGAGCAACGACGAGTTCCGCGCGGTCATGTCCCGGCTGGCCGGCGGGGTGGTCCTGGTGACCGCGCAGGAGCCGCCGCTGGACCCGGACGACCCCGGGGCGCCGGAGGGCGAGTACGCCGGCATGACGGCGACGGCGTTCCTGTCGGTCTCCCTGGAACCGCCCCTGGTGCTGGTCAGCCTGCGCACGGGCTCCCGCATGGACGACCTGCTCGACGAGCAGCCCCTGTGGGCGGTGTCGGTGCTCTCCGAGAGCCAGCGGCACATCGCGGGCCGCTTCGCGATGAAGGGCCGGCTCAGCGACCGCCTGCTCTTCGAGGACATCCCGTACGTCCGCGGCGAGGTGACCGGCGCGCCCCTGGTGGGCGGTGCGCTGGGCACCCTGGAGTGCCGGACCGAGCAGCGGGTGGAGGCGGGCGACCACACACTGGTGATCGGCCGGGTGATGCGGGCGAGGATGCCGAGTGCGCAGGGCGGCCCGCTGGTCTATTTCCGGGGACGGTACCGGCAGTTGGGCTGAACGGGAATTCAGTTGCGACTGTCGGCGGGCACTCTTGCTTTGCCGGGATGACGATGTCGTCCGGGGCTTCTCTCAGGCTCGAAGAAATCACCCCAGCGAATGTGGACGCGGCTCTCGCCGTCAAGGTCCGGCCCGATCAGGAATTCGCAGTCGCACCCGTTGTGAAGTCGCTCGCCGAGGCCTATGTGCACCCGGATGTCGCCTGGCCCCGGCTGATCATGGACGGTGACCGCCCCGTCGGCTTCCTCATGGCCTTTTTCGACATCGACTGGAAGCTCGACGGCACCGTGATCCGCTCCGGCCTGTGGCGCCTGAACATCGCGGCCGGGGAGCAGGGGCGGGGATACGGTCGTTTCGCCGTGCAATCGGTCGCGGACGAGATCCGCCGGCGGGGCGGCAAGAAGCTCTTCGTCACCTGGCACGAGGGCGGGCACGGCCCCGAGGGCTTCTACCGGGGACTGGGCTTCCGCAGGAACGGGGAGCTGAGCGGGGGCCAGGTGGTGGGGGTGCCGGCACTGGCGTGAGGCCCGGTCCTCAGCCCGCGCTCCCGGACTGGACGCGGCACTCCTCCAGGAAGTCCAGCAGGCGCAGATGGTGGCGGCGGGCGGTGTGGCCGAGGCTGATGTTGTGCCCGGCGTCCGGCTCGTGGTCGACGCGGACCAGGGGTGCGGCGAGCGAGCTGGTCAGCTCCCGCAGGGCCGGGGGGTCCCAGGCCCACAGCCGCTCGTACTCGGCGAAGGTGAAACGCACCGGGACGCGGATCCGGCGGGCCACCTCCGCGTACCGGCCGGGCCAGTCGGGGATCTCGTCGGCCTCCCGCGCCGGGACGGGCGCGACGAAACCGCGCGCCAGCCGGAAGGTGTCCGGCGGATAGAGCGTGAGCGGCCCCCAGTGCAGACGGTGGTCGGGGCGGTGCCGCAGGGCGGCCACCCGGTCGGGCGGCACGGCCCAGCGGGCGCCCACCCCGGAGACGTCCACGCCGAGCAGCCGCTCGGCCCGCCGTGCCGTCGCCGCCGTGGTCAGCGCCACCTTGCCGCCCAGCGAGTGACCCACCAGGAGGAACCCGGCCCCCGTGGCCCACCGGGCGGCGTAGGTGCGCAGGGCCGCCCGCACGCACCGGGCCTGCTCGGTGAGGCACAGGCCGTGCGGCAGACGGCGCGCGGAGGCGCCGTAGCCGGGACGGTCCAGGGCGAGGGCGGCGTAGCCGGCGCCGGCGGCGAGGGAGAGCAGCGAGGTGGAGGCGTCGGCCTGACCGTGGAAGTACCCGGCGGCCATGCCGCTGCCGTGCAGGGCGACGACGACCGCGCGGGGCGGGGCGTCCGGGGGAAGGGCGAGCAGCCCGGAAAGGTGGATGTCACCGGCCCGGAGCTCGACCTGCTGGACGAGGGAGGGGCGCCGCGAGGCGGTGGCCGTGACGGTCGTCGTACTCGCTTCCGGGACGGGCTGTGCCATGGGGCGTCGTCTCCTCGGTCCGGTCCGGGCTCTGCCGTCCAATGTCACATCGGTGCGAGCGGTGTGCGAGGTGACGGCGGCCCAGTGGCCCAGTGACCCCGTGCCGCGGTGCGGGCCTCAGGCCCAGTCCCGCCCGGTCCTGCCCCGCTTGGTCTCGGACCGCTGCTTCTTCTCCCGCAGCCGCCGCTCGTTGATCCCCCGGGGGATGCGGGTCGGCCGGCGCGGCTTGGGCGGGGGCGCGGTGGCCTCCGCGAGCAGGGCGGCGAGGCGTACGGCGGCGGCCTCGCGGTTGCGCCACTGGGAGCGGTGCTCGGAGGCACGGACACTGACGACGCCGTCGGTCAGACGGCCGGCCAGCCGCTCCAGCGCCCGCGCCTTCCACACCTCGGGCAGCGCCTCGGTGCCGGCCAGGTCGAACCGCAGTTCCACCTGGGAGTCACTGGTGTTGACGTGCTGCCCGCCCGGTCCCGAGGACCGCGAGAAACGCCACATCAGCTCGGCCTCGGGGAGCGAGACGGAGCCGCGGATGAGATAGGGACCGGACATGCCCCTCATGGTCGCGCGGCTGACCGGGCCACGTCACCCGAAATTTCCCGGGTAAAGAAAGCAAAGCGACCTGGAACCTTGTGTACCCCTCTCGGCGTTCATACCGGTAGCTGTAGCTTTCTGCCGTACCGGAACCGAGGGAAGGGTCCCAAACCATGGCTGTAAGCCTGTCCAAGGGTGGCAACGTCTCGCTCACCAAGGAGGCTCCGGGCCTGACCGCCGTCACCGTGGGCCTCGGCTGGGACGTCCGCACCACCACCGGCACGGACTTCGACCTCGACGCCTCCGCGATCGCGGTCAACACCCAGGGCAAGGTCTACTCCGACGCCCACTTCGTCTTCTTCAACAACAAGCAGACACCCGACAGCACCATCGTCCACACCGGCGACAACCGCACCGGTGAGGGCGCGGGCGACGACGAGGCGATCAACGTCAACCTGGCGGGCCTCCCCGCCGACATCGACAAGATCGTCTTCCCGGTCTCCATCTACGACGCGGAGAACCGCTCGCAGAACTTCGGCCAGGTCCGCAACGCCTACATCCGCATCATCAACCAGGCCGGCGGCGCCGAGATCGCCCGCTACGACCTCTCGGAGGACGCGGCGACGGAGACGGCGATGGTCTTCGGCGAGCTCTACCGCAACGGCGCGGAGTGGAAGTTCCGCGCGGTCGGCCAGGGGTACGCCTCGGGTCTGGTCGGCATCGCCCAGGACTTCGGCGTGAACGTCTGAGCGACCCCGCACACCGCGCGGAGCCCCCGGCCCGAAAAGGCCCGGGGGCTCCGGCGTGCCGGCGGTAGGTTGCCCGCGTGATCCTCGACGCCCTGCCCCTCACCCCCGGCCACGACCTCCCGGCCCCCCTGCTGACCGAACTCACCGCCCTGTACGCCTCCAACCGCGAGTTCCAGGCGCTCAGCGGCGACTTCCCGGACCCGGACGACATCCGGCCCGAGCAGGTGGCGGTGGCGCTCGCGGAGGAGGCGGCGAACCCGGAGGTGGAGGTGCTGCTCGCCCGCTCCGAGGGGCGGCTCGTCGGGGTCGTGATCACCCTCGGCCGCCATCCCGACCCCGCCGACCCCGACCCGTGGATCGGTCTGCTGATGGTCGACGCGCGCGAGCACGGCCGGGGGTACGGGCGGCGGATCGTCGAGCGGGTCGAGGAGCGGTTTCGCCGTGAGGGCCGTACGGCCGTGCGTCTCGCCGTCCTCGACGCCAACCCCGAGGGCCTGGCCTTCTGGACCGCCCTGGGCTACGAGGTCGTCGACCGCCGGCGGGATCGGCAGCTCGGCCGCCCCTGCGCCGTCCTGCGCAAACCGCTGCGCACGCCCCGCCGCGCCGCCCGGGTCGCCGTCCTCGCCCCCGACGGCGCCGTCTTCCTCTTCCGGTACGACAACGTCGAGACCGGCGTCCACTGGGCGCTGCCCGGCGGTGGCCTGGAGGCGGACGAGACCCCGGCCGAGGGCGCCCTGCGGGAGCTGCGGGAGGAAACGGGATGGGACGACCTCGCCCCCGGCCCGCTCCTGTGCACCTGGGAGCACGACGTCACCCACGCGGGCACACCCGTCCACCAGCACGAGCACATCTACGTCACGCGGGGCCCACGCCGGGACCCGGACGGGCAGCGCCTCGCCGCCGCCCACGCCGCGGACGGCATCCTCGGCGGGCGCTGGTGGTCCCGCGACGCGCTGCGCACCGCCCCCGAGCCGGTGTGGCCGCCGGAACTCGCCCGCCTGCTGGACGCGTACGAGGCCGGCGAGGAGAACTGAGCCCGCGCACGGCCCGCCCGCCTTCACGGCTGCTCCGGCACCTTCACGGCTGCTCCGGCTTCCCCTTCCCGTACAGCCAGTCGTCCCAGATCTCGGTGAAGTCCTCGTCCGGCGCCTGCTGTTCCACGTACGCGGTGAAGTCGTCGGTGCCGGCGGTGCCGTGGCGGTGGGCGGCGGTCCAGCCCTGGACGAGGTCGTAGAAGGCGTCGTCGCCGACCGTCCGGCGGATGAGGTGGATCACCATCGCGCCGCGCTGGTAGACGGGGTCGCCGGAGATCTGCGCGGCGTCCGTGGGCTTCGCGGGCGGGAACGCCCACAGGTCCGGGTAGTCCTCCTCGCCGTCGTCGTAGAGAGCGGTGAAGGTCTCCTCCGCCGTGTCGCCGCCCTCGTCCTCCGTCCACAGCCACTCGGCGTAGGTCGCGAAGCCCTCGTTGAGCCACATGTCCTGCCAGGTCCTGGGCGTGACCGAGTCACCGAACCACTGGTGGGCGATCTCGTGGACGAGGGTCTCGGTGTCCGGGGCGCCGGGGTGGACGGGACGGTTCTGGGTCTCCAGGGCGTAGCCGGAGTCCTCCGGGCGGTCGACGATCGCGCCGGTGGAGGAGAACGGGTACGGGCCGAAGTTGTCCTGCGCCCACTCCGTCACCTCGGGGATCCGGGCCAGCACCGCGCGGCTCGCGGACACCTGCGTCGGGTCGACCGCGACATACACCGGCAGGCCGTTCTCGGTGGTGGAGCGGGTGACCGTGTACCGGCCGATCGCGACCGTCGCCGCGTAGCTCGCCATCGGCTCGGCGGTGTGCCAGGTGAAGGTCCTGCGGCCGTCCGCCGTCCGCTCGCCCTTCGGCTCCCCGTTGGAGACGGCCGTCAGTTCCTCCGGGACCGTCACGGCGATGTCGTACGACGCCTTGTCGGAGGGATGGTGGTTGCCGGGGAACCAGGCCATGGAGCCGGTGGGCTCGCCGAGGGCCAGCGCTCCGTCCTCGGTGCGCAGCCAGCCCTCCTCGGACTCGTCCGGGTCGGTGATCGTGCGGGGGCTGCCGGAGTAGCGCACGGTCACCTCGAAGGTCTCGCCCTTGGCCAGGTCCCGCCGCGGCCGGACGGTCAGTTCCTGGCCGTCCCGGTCGAATCCGGCCTCGCCGCCCTCGACGGTGACCTTCGTGACGTCCATGCCGTACAGGTCGAGGTCGAAGGAGGACAGGGCCTGGGTGGCACGGGCCGTGATCGCCGCCGTACCGGTGAGACGGTTGCCGTCCGGCTCGTAGGCGAGGGTCAGGCCGTAGTGCGAGACGTCGTAGCCGCCGTTGCCCGCCTTCGGGAAGTACGGGTCGCCGAGCCCGGGGGCACCGGCGTGCGGACCGCCGCCCGGCGCTCCGCCGTCGCTTCCGCCGTCGCTGTCGCATCCGGTCAGGGCGAGGGTGACGGCTAACAACGCGGCGGCCGGGACAAGGCGTACGGATCGGGACATGTCAGAGATCCTATGGGGACCGCGGGCGCGGGCGCGGAGCCGTGACACCATCGCCTACGTGCTCGACATCGGCTACGCCCTCTCCAACCGCTTCCCGGACCCGCCGCAGACGGACTACCGCCGTGCGGACGTCCACGCCCTGCGCCACGATCTGTTCTGCGGGGACGTCTACCTCGCCGACACCAAGGCGGACCGGGAGCTGTCCACAGCCTGGGGATGGGTGCCGGTGCTCGACTTCGCGTGGGCGCTGTGCGACATCGTGGAGCGGATCGACCAGGACCCGGCCGGTTCCCGCGCCTCCCGCCCCCAGTCCGCGGAACTGGACTTCACCGAGTCCACCGACCGCATGCTGTTCGAGCGCCGCTTCGGCTGGGTGGACATCGAGGCCGACTGGATGCCGGCCGAGGAACCCCCGCTCACCTTCTCCCACACCGAACTGCGCCGCGAGTCCCGCGACTTCCTGAACGACCTCCTCGCCGACCTGATCGACCTGCACGAGGATCTGGGCGAGAACCCGGCGATCTGGACCCTCCAGGCCCGCTTCCCGAGGATCGGCTGACCGCCCGCCGCGCCCTCAGCCCTCCACCCTGATCCCCAGCTGCGCCGCCAGCACCGGCGCCAGATCCAGGAGTTGGGCCGGGCTGATCACCGCGCCCGCCAGCCGGTCCACGCCCGCCGAGATGCCCAGCTCGGCCGCGCCGCGCAGGTCGGCGTCCGCCAGGGTCGCCGCGGTGAAGTCCGCCGCGCGCAGGGCGCAGTCCACGAACTCGACCCGCTCGAGGCGGGCGCCGCCGAAGTCCGGTTCGACCAGGACGCAGGACTGGAAGACGACGTCCCGCAGCCGCGCCTGACGGAGGTTCAGGAAGTCGATCTTGCCGCCCCGGATCAGCACCCGCTCCAGAACCGCCCCGTGCAGCTGGGTGCCGCCCAGGCGGGCGTCGACGAGCTCGACGTCGCGCAGGGTCGCGTCCACGAGGTCCGTGCCGACGCCCCGGACGCCGGTGAGGACCGAGTCGAGGACACGGGCGCGGGTCAGCGCCGTACCGTCCAGCGCGCACTCCGTCAGCGCGCAGTCCATGAAGCGGGCGCCCGCCCCGTCCTGCCCCGCCAGGTCCGTCCCCCGGAAGTCCACCCCGTCGTAGTCCCCGTCGGGCTCCAGCTCCCCTCCCCCGTACGGCTCGAGCGCGGGCAGCCGCACCTCCGGCCGCCGAGCCCCCTTCACACCCGCCCCGCCGGGCCTGCCCGTCCCGCCACTCGCTCGCCTCGCCATGCCCCCCATCGTGCACCCCGCCACTGACAATCCCCCCGGCCTGCGCCGACGCCCCCGTTGTCACATTCCGGGCGCCTCATCGGTCGTAGAGGTGGCGGGACAGAAAGGCCCGCCCCGCCCGAGCCGACCCGAAGGAGCACCCAGCCATGCGCCCAGCCCTCACCGTCATCGGCGGCGGCTTCGCCGGACTGACCGCAGCGATCGCCGCCGCCGAGGCGGGCGCCCAGGTCACCCTGTACGAGGCACATCACACGCTCGGCGGCCGGGCGCGGACCGCCGAAGGGCCGTACCGGACCAACGAGGGACCGCACGCCCTCTACAACGGCGGCCCGCACTGGACCTGGCTCAAGCAGCGCGGCCTCCTCCCCGCGCTCGCGCCCCTCCCGCCCCTGGAAGCCACCCGGCTGCGTCTGCGGCACCACGGCGTCCTGCGCCGCACCCCGCCCCTCGGCATGCTCAAGCTGCTGCGGCACACCTCCCTGCGGGCCCCCGTCGACGTCGACTTCCGCACCTGGGCCACCGGCCTCGTGGGCCCCGAAGGTGCCGACGCGGCAGCCAACTACTCGGCCGTCGCCCTCTTCCACCACGATCCCGGCGCCCTGTCCGCCGCCTTCGTGCAGGAGCGGCTGCGCCGCGCGACCAAGCTGCCTCCCGAGGCGCACTACCCGCGCGGCGGCTGGGCGAGCCTCGTCGACAGGATGGCCGGCCGGGCCTGGAACGTCGGGGTGCGCATGGAGATCCTGTCCCGCGTCGACACCCTCCCCGCCGGCCGCCCGGTCATCGTCGCCACCTCCCTCGACGCCGCCCGCCGGCTGCTCCGCGACGACTCCCTCACCTGGCCCGGCGGCCGCACCGTCCTGCTCGACCTCGCCCTGCGCACACGCCGCGGCGACGCCTTCGCCGTCTCCGACCTGGACGCCCCGGGCTGGATCGAGCGCTTCACCGCCCAGGACCCCACCCTCGCCCCGGCCGGCGAGCAGCTTCTCCAGGGCCAGATCCCGATCGCCCCGCACGAGAGGAAGGCCGACGGCGTGGCCCGCGCCGAGCAGCTGCTCGACCTCGCCTTCGACGGCTGGCGCGAGCGGGTCACCTGGCGGCGGGAGGCCGTCGCGAACGGCCGTACGGGCGCCGTGGACCTGCCCGGCACCAGCTGGCGCGACCGGCCCGCCGTGGACCGCGGCGACGGCGTCCTCCTCGCGGGCGACCAGGTCGCGGCGCCCGGCGTGCTGTCCGAGGTGTCCTTCAACAGCGCCCTCACCGCCGTGTCCTTGGCACTGGGCCGGCGCTCCCTTGACCTCAAGCACGCTTGAGGTCGAAGAGTGGGGCCCCGAGACCGTCACCCGGAACCATGGGGGAACCAGATGCACGCCATCCGTCTGCACGCCTTCGGCCCGGCCGAGAACCTCCTCCACGAGGAGGTGGACGACCCCGTCCCCGCACCCGGCCAGGTCCGTGTCGCCGTACGGGCAGCGGGTGTCCACCTCCTGGACACCGCCCTGCGCGAGGGCCTCCAGGGCCCCGCCCCCGCGCCGACCCGGCTGCCCACCGTCCCCGGCCGTGAGGTCGCCGGCGTCGTCGAGTCCCTCGGCGCGGGCACCCCTGACTCCTGGCTCGGCAAGCGCGTCGTCGCCCACCTCGGCTTCGCGCCCGGCGGCTACGCCGAACTCGCCGTCACCGAAGCCGACCGCCTGCACGAGATCCCCGCGAACCTGGACGCCGCCCAGGCCGTGGCGATGATCGGCACCGGGCGCACGGCACTGGGGATCCTGCAGTTCGCCGAGCTCGGTCCGGACGCGGTGGCCCTCGTCCCGGCGGCCGCCGGAGGCATCGGCACCCTCCTCGTCCAGTACGCCCGGCACACCGGTGCCACGGTCGTCGGTCTCGCCGGCGGGCCGCTCAAGACGGTCCAGGTGGAAGCGAACGGCGCCGATCTCGCCGTCGACTACAACGACCCCTCCTGGCCCGCGAAGGTCCGCGCCCACCTGGGCGGCCGGGCCGTCACCGTCGTCTTCGACGGCGTCGGCGGGGCCGTCGCCCGCGAGGCCGTCGGACTCCTCGGCCCCGGGGGCGGACACCTCGTGTTCGGCTGGTCCGCCGAGGGCGTCCGCGGCGGCCCGGGCCATTTCGTCGAAGGCGTCTCGGAGTCGGTCCTCGGGCCGGTGATGCTGGAGAAGGCCGGAGGCCTGCGCGCCCTGGAGGAGCGGGCCCTCGCCGAGGCCGCCGCCGGCCGCCTCGCCCCGGCCGTCCAGCGCTTCCCGCTCGCCGAGGCCGCCGCCGCGCACCGCGCCCTGGAGAACCGCACGACCATCGGAAAGGTGGTCCTGGAGCCATGAAGACGGGCTTCGCCTTCCTCCCGCTCACCCTCGCGATCATCACCGGCTCCACCCGGATCTCCGCCCGGCTGACGAACCACGTGCCCCCTCATGGGCCTCGGCATGGGGCTGACCCTCATGCCGGTCTTCGCCACGGCCGCCGCCGGGGTCGCCCCGCAGGACGCCGGCGTCACCTCGGCCACCGCCAACACCTCCCAGCAGGTGGGCGGCTCCGTCGGCACGGAGCCGCTCAACACGATCGCCACCACCAGCAGCACCGCCTACATCGCGGCCCGCCTCACCGGCCCCGCCCAGCGCGACGCGGTCACCTCGTGAGGGCATCGTCCACGGCTACACGGTCGCCATCCGGCGGGCCGCCGGCATCCCGCTGACGGCCGGGCTGATCGCGGGCCTGATGGTGACGGCCGGACCCCCCGAGCACGAGGTCCCCGCCCGGACGGCGGTACCGGAATCGGTGGGCCGAGCCCCGGCACGGGCCCGGCCCGGCCCGTGCGGCGCGGCTGCGCGGCGGCGCCTCAGTGGCGTCCGGCCACCCGGTCCGCGATCCGCGCCAGCCGCGAGGACCCGGTGCCGTGCCGCGCGGTCTCCCGCCGGTCGGCGGTCCGGTAGGTGGCATACATGCCCCGCACCCCGAGCCAGCGCAGCGGCTCCGGCTCCCACCTGCGCACCTTGTGCCCCACCCACGGCAGCACGGTCAGCTCGGTGTTCCCGCCCTGGCCGGAGTCCAGCAGCACGAGGTCGCGCAGGGTGCGTCCGGCCAGATTGGCCGTGGCGACGCCCGATCCGACGTAACCGCCCGCCCAGCCCAGGCCGGAGGCCCGGTCCAGGGTGACCGTGGCGCACCAGTCGCGCGGCACGCCCAGCACCCCGGACCACGCGTGCTCGACGCGCACCCCGGCGAGCGCCGGGAAGAACCCGACCAGGATCTCCCGCAGCGCCTCGACGGTCTCGGACTGCGTGCGCCCGTCGTTGTCGGTGCGCGAGCCGAAGCGGTACGGCACTCCGCGCCCGCCGAGCGCGATCCGCCCGTCGGCCGTGCGCTGGGCGTACATATAGGCGTGCGCCATGTCCCCGAGCGCCTCCCGCCCCTGCCACCCCACGGCCGCCCACTGCTCGTCGGTGAGCGGCTCGGTGGCGATCATCGAGGAGTTCATGGGCAGCCAGGTCCGCTTCTCACCCTTCAGCGCGGCCGTGAACCCCTCCGTGCAGCGCAGCACGTACGGCGCGCGCACGGTCCCGTACGGCGTCACCGCCCGCCCGGCGAGGATCTCGGTCACCGGCGTCGACTCGTACACCTGAACCCCCAGCGCCTCGACGGCCGCCGCGAGCCCCTTCACCAGCTTCACGGGGTGCACCCGCGCCCCGTGCGGCGTCCACGTCGATCCGACGGCCCCCGCCACCCGCACCCGCTCGGCGGTCTCCCGGGCGCCGTACAGCTCACGGTCCTTCTGCCCGTACGACAGCTCGCGCGCGTGGAAGTCCCGCAGCCGGGCCAGTTGCGCGGGCGTGCGGGCCACCTCGAGGACCCCGCCCCGGTGGACGCCGGCCTCGACGCCCTCCTCCGCCAGCACCCGCACGACCTCGCCGACGGTGTCGTTCATGGCCCGCTGCAGCCGTACGGCGGCCTCGTGGCCGTGCAGGGCGGCGTACCGGTCGCGGCCCGCCACGCCGTTGTACAGCCAGCCACCGTTGCGTCCGGAGGCCCCGTACCCGCAGAACCTCTGCTCCAGGACGACGATCCGCAGCGCGGGCGCCGCCTTCTTCAGGTAGTACGCCGTCCACAGCCCCGTGTACCCGCCCCCGACGATCACGACGTCGGCGGACATGTCACCGCCGAGCGGTTCCCTTACCGCCGGAAGTCCGTCGTCCGCGTACCAGAAGGAGATCCCGCCGTTCACGACATCGCTTGCCGAGGTGCTCATGGCCGGACGCTATCCGGTGAAGTGGCCCCTGTCTCCTTCGGATTCCGTACTCTTTCGCGCCCTCTGACCAGCGGGTGGCAGGCGAGTCCGACGAGCACGGCGACGAAGTGACCGACGTCGGTGAAGGTCGGCCCGGTGGCGAGCGGCACCGCGAAGACGGCCGCCACGAGCACCAGACACGGATACCGCCACGGCGGCCGGATTCGGTACACGAGCACCGCCACCACCCCCGCCAGCGCGTAGCTCACACCCACGTCGAGGGTGTTCACCGAGGACCGCGGCGCGACCCCGTCGCGGATCGCCTTCAGCAGCGCGCCCTCGCTGACCAGCGTCGCCAGCACGTGCGCCGCCACGCACACCACCAGCCAGCGCACGGTCCCCAGCCAGCGCTCCGCCCGGGCGTGGAACACCGAGTACAGCAGCGCGTACGGCAGCCAGTGCCCGCCGTCGATCCACATCGCGCTCGCGATCAGCACCCGTACGGGATGCCGGGACAGTTCATGGAGATTGGTCGACCTCTGCCGCAGGAACTCCCGCTCGAACTCCGGGGACATGTGGTGCAGGGCGACCGTGGTGACGAACAGGATCCCCAGCCACACGTAGGTGCCGGGCGCGCTGCGGACGTACGCCCACACCGCCCGCCGCGCGCCGGAGAACCGCGGGAGCCGATTCACACCCGCAAGTATCGTCCGGAAGGTGATCCACATTCCGCGCGCGCTGGTGACAGAGCAGGTAAAGATGCACGGCGAGGAGGGGCCGGCCTTCATCGCGGGGCTGCCGGACCTGGTGGCGGAGTTCCTGGAGCGCTGGGACCTGCGGACCGACGGGCCGCCGATGCACGGCGTGTGCGCCCTGGTCCTGCCGGTCACCGCCGCCGACGGCACGCCCGCCGTGCTGAGACCCCGACCTGGAACTCGGCCGCCGGCTGCGAGCCCACCGGCCGAGGCATGCCGTGACGTGAAACAACTCTGCCCGTCGCGCACGTGAGCGACGGGCAGAAGGGGAAGAGCCGCCTGTCGGAATCGAACCGACGACCTGGAGCTTACAAGGCAACCGCTCTACCAACTGAGCTAAGGCGGCAGGACCCCGGCAGGTCAACGACGCTGCGGAGCGTCGCCCACCTTACACAGTCGCTCCGTTCCAAGACCACGCGTATCTCCTCAGAACCCATCGCCCTGAGTAGGATCACCGCGTGACCGAGACCACACTCGCCCAGGGTGCCACAAACGGCACCCCGAGCTTATTCGCGGAACACGAACCGTCAGGCACAGACCCGGAAGATCCCATTAGACAAGGCGATGTCCTTGAGTTCCTTCGCCCCAAGGAAGATTTTCCGTTCGGCGCCGGAGGGACACTGGGATTCGTCGTCACCGCCAACTGCGATCTGGCCTACGCAAAGAACTGGAATCTCATAACCTATGTGCCTGCGATTCCTGTCGATTCGTATGTGAAGCAGTTCGTCCTCCCCAAGGAGATCCAGACCCTTCGCTCCGAAGCCGAGAAAAACGTGAGGAAATTCTTCAGCGAATCCCGCACGTCCGACGAGGTGGAGCGCGCGTTCGAGATGCTGCGGCTGGGCTACGCGCCGGAAGACATCGCGACCCTGGTCTCACCTGACGGCAAGAAGCGCGAGGGTTTCATCACCGGCGTACACCGCCTGCTCGCGCTGGAGAAGTCTGTGAGAGAACTGACGGTCTGCCCCCACCCTGAATCCTTCTGCCACTGCGTCCGGGCGCATTGCAGACGTCTGGACAAGACGAAGTCGGCGAAGAAGACAGCTCTCGAGACCCTTCGCACAGGCGTGCACGACCGATTGAAGCGCTTCCCGGGCGACTTCCTCTACGTCCACAAGCCGAGCCCGCACCACACCGCCGGCTATGTCGCTCTTCTACGCCTGGTCAGCAGCATCCCGGACGCGGCAGTCGCCATCAGGCCCCGGGAGGAGACCTCGTTCACCGAAGCCCGACGGGTGGCCCGGCTGAACACCCTGTTCTGCCATCGTGTCGTCCAGCAGATGGCTCAGGTGTTCACCGACATCGGCCTCCCTACGGACTACGAAACTGCCCGGGACAACCATCTGACGACGATCTCCGAAAACTGGGAATACTGACTTGAAGGCTTTCACGCGCGCCAGCCTGTCCTCTTACCTGCAAAATTTCTACACCGGTCTGGACCATGACGACGAGGACGGGTTCGTCACCGACGACGTGGTGATCAGACAGATCGACGAATCCACGTACTACGTACACCGCGAGGACGTCGAGGAAAGCAACCTCGTCCTGATCGAAGAGTTCCCCTGGGAGCTCATCCATGACGGGTCCGAATACACGACGGCCCGGTTTCTGGAGCGCGTCGACCGGGCCGCACAGGCGATGTCCCGGCCCCCCGTGTCCCTGCCGACGGCATGGAGTAAATTCTCCCACGAGAACCTGCTGGCCTTCTTCGCCCTTCCCCGGAACATGAACCCGGACTCACTGCGCTGGATAGCGGAATCGCTGGGCAACGGCCACTACTGCTTCTGGGACATCACCAGCCGCAACGACCGGGTGACACTGCAGCAGTTCAGGACGGCTCGCGACCTCGCTCCCGCCAGCAAGGCGTTGGAGGGGTACCCCGCCGCTCTCGAAGCGGCCCGCGCGTCCTTCCGCCGCCGAGCGCCCAAACCCCAGCGCGTACAGAACTCCGTCGATTTAGAACGCGTGGGGACCGGCGCGCTGCTCAAGGACCGCTCCTTCTCGGAGTGGATGCCCTACCTGACCGAGACCCAGAACAACGTCCTGGCGAGCGATCTCTCGAACCCCCTGAAGATCCGTGGCGCCGCCGGCACCGGGAAGACACTGATACTGCAGCTCAAAGCCCTCGAAGAGCTGTACCGGGCGGACAACTCCACATCCGGGCCGCTGCCGCGTGTCCTCTACCTGACCCACAGCTGGGCCATCGCCCAGCAGGTCGAGGAAGCATTCCACAAACTCGACGAGCGTGGACTGTGCGACCAGATCGAGGTCATGCCCCTGACCTTCCTCTGCCAGTGGCTCCGGAACACCGAGCTGGAGGTACTGGGCGAGGACAGCCTCGACGGCAAGCAGCAGCAGATGAAACTCATCAACGCCGCGGTCGAGCGCATCAAGGAACACACGTGGAGCTCCTATCGGAACAACGTGAGCGACTGGGTCCGCGACGGTGTCGAGGCGGATCCGGACGAACCGGAGCGACTCCGTTTGTGCTGGGCCCTGCTGCGCGAGTACGCGGAGGTGTTCGACACCCACCAGATCAAACCCAGCTTCAACGCGCTGGAGGAGTACCGCGGGCTGAGCCGGAAGGCCTGGATGGTTCCCCTGGACACGCCGGCGGACCGGGAGCTGGCCTTCGCGGCCTACCGCTTCTACATCAAGCACCTGACCGACCAGCACCAGCTCACCACGGACCAGGTCGTCGACGACTTCCGCCGGTACCTGGAGACGTACACCTGGCACGCCCTCCGGGAGAGCCGCGGCTACGACCTGATCTTCGTGGACGAGTTCCACCTCTTCAGCGACTCCGAGCGGTACCTGCTGCACCACCTCACTCGCGAGGCCGAAGAACACCCCCGGCTGATCATGGCGATGGACCCCTACCAGTCGATCTTCGTACTGCTGACCGGCCTGTCCGAGAACGAACTCAGCAGGGGGTCGGGGATGGTCTTCCAACGGGACCAGACCGTGGACTCCATCGACCTCAAGAAGGTGCACCGGTTCTCCGCACCGGTCTTCGCCTTCGTCCAGTACCTCCACAGCTCGATGCCGAACATGGTGGAGATGGGGCATGACTGGGAGTACCAGCTGCCCGACACCGCCGGTGAGGCAGGGCAGGACCTCCCGCACGTCACCTTCGCTCCCCGGGACACACTGGCCACGGCAGGGCTGCGCGCCGCTTTCGATCAGCTCAGGCAGAGCGCCCAGGACGAGCGGGTCGCGATCATCGGAGTGGGTACCGGGGACCTGGAAGCGATCAAGAAGGCCTTGGAGGAATCAGAGTTCTCCAAGACATCAGCGGTGGTGATCGAGGGCCGCGACGACATCGACCGGCTGAGGTACTCCCGCCGCGCCCTGATCGTCACGGCCGCCCAGTACGCCGCGGGCCTTCAGTTCTCCCACGTCGTCGTGCTGGGCGGCGCGGGTGGCCTGCACGAGTACGGCCAGGGAGGCAGCGCCATGCGCGCGCTGTACTCGCAGTTCTATCTCGCGGTGAGCAGGGCCGAGAGCCACCTGTCCGTCTTCGCCCCCAGGGACGGCGAGTTCAGCACGATCGTGAACAACGCGCTGGAAGCAGGTGTCGTCCAGCCCTGAGCGAACGGCGGCCTGTCGAAAATTTCCGCGAAGTTCACATGCCTCCGGGTACTGACAGATCGGGTGGCCGCCGGGTAGCGTCCAGGCCAGTTCACTCGTGTGGACTACACCAACCACCTTCCTACAACGGATCGTCCGGCACGTTCCTGCCGGTAGAAGGGGGCCCATCACCATGGCCACTGTCACGTTCGACAAGGCGACCCGGATCTACCCGGGTTCCACCAAGCCCGCCGTCGACGGCCTCGACATCGAGATCGCGGACGGCGAGTTCCTCGTCCTGGTCGGCCCGTCCGGCTGCGGCAAGTCCACCTCCCTGCGGATGCTCGCCGGCCTCGAGGACGTCAACGGCGGCGCCATCCGCATCGGTGACCGCGACGTCACCCACCTGCCGCCCAAGGACCGGGACATCGCCATGGTGTTCCAGAACTACGCGCTCTACCCGCACATGACCGTCGCCGACAACATGGGCTTCGCGCTCAAGATCGCCGGCGTCAACAAGGCGGAGATCCGGCAGAAGGTCGAGGAGGCCGCGAAGATCCTCGACCTCACCGAGTACCTGGACCGCAAGCCGAAGGCCCTCTCCGGTGGTCAGCGCCAGCGTGTCGCGATGGGCCGCGCCATCGTGCGTGAGCCGCAGGTCTTCCTCATGGACGAGCCGCTGTCCAACCTGGACGCCAAGCTCCGTGTGTCGACGCGTACGCAGATCGCGTCCCTGCAGCGCCGCCTCGGCATCACCACCGTGTACGTCACCCACGACCAGGTCGAGGCCCTGACGATGGGCGACCGCGTGGCGGTCCTCAAGGACGGTCTGCTCCAGCAGGTCGACACCCCGCGCAACATGTACGACAGGCCCGCCAACCTCTTCGTGGCCGGCTTCATCGGCTCCCCCGCGATGAACCTCGTCGAGGTGCCGATCGCCGACGGCGGTGTGAAGTTCGGCAACTCGGTGGTGCCGGTGCAGCGTGACGCGCTCTCCGCCGCCACCGACAAGACGGTCACCGTCGGTGTCCGTCCCGAGCACTTCGACGTCGCCGGCGCCGACTCCGACCAGGGTGTCGCGGTCACCGTGAACGTGGTCGAGGAGCTCGGCTCCGACGCCTTCGTCTACGGCACCGCCCAGGTCGGCGGCGAGTCCAAGGACCTCGTGGTCCGCGTCGGCGGCCGTGACGTCCCGGAGAAGGGCAGCACGCTGCGCGTCGTCCCGCGCGCGGGCGAGACCCACGTGTTCTCGACGTCGACGGGCGCACGCCTCTCCGACTGACGCGAAGCGTACGAAAACCGGGCGTACCGCCCAGGTTGACGACGAGGGCCCCGCAGGCTGCTGCGGGGCCCTTTTCGCTGTCTTCGAATACCCCGGCACACCGGACATTTCCCCCCGTCCGGACTGGCGTCCGTCAACTCCCTACCCCAAAGGGGACACTGCTTCATCCCCCGTTGGAGTGACCAAATGTCGCCGGATGATTACGGGGCGCTACCCTCTCACGCGTGAAGCACTCCGCGAACCACTCCACCCAGCGCACGCGACGCGGCCAGGGCGGCCCAGCCCGCCGGATCGGCCGCTCGCTCGCCCTCGTCCTGCCCGTCGTCATGGTGCTCTCGGGAACCCTCGCGGTCACCCGGGTCAACTGGTCGGGAGACCCCTCGGACTCGGTGCTCACCGCCTCCGACGTCTCCCCCGTGCACCACACCTCCCACGGCGCCGCCCAGGCCCCGCAGGACGTGCTGCGCGACCAGCTGCTGACCGAGCTCCAGGAGAAGGACCCGGGCACCGCCCTGACCCACCTCCAGGCGGCCGTGAACGGCACACCGTCGCTGGCGAAGCACTGCACCTCCATCGCCCGCGCCCTGGGCCGTGCCGCGGTCCGCATCTACGGCCCCTCCCGCGCCCAGTCCTACGCCCGCCCCGTCTGCGACACCTCGTTCGCCTCGGGCGTCCTGGCGGCCCACAGCTGACCCCCTGAGCGGCCCGTGCGGCTCCCCTGCCCGACCGGGGGAGCCGCTCACCCGTGACACCGCGCCGCGTACAGTGCGGCCATGACCCATCCGCACGCCGCGTCCCGCCCCACGCAAGCCGTCGTCCTGGCCGGTGGCCAGGGGTCCCGGCTGCGTCCCTACACCGACGACCGGCCCAAGCCGATGGTCGAGATCCCCGGCACGGGGACGCCGATCATCGGCCATCAGCTCGGCTGGCTCGCCGAGGAGGGCGTCACCGACGTCGTCGTCTCCTGCGGCCATCTCGCCGAGGTCCTGCAGAACTGGCTGAAGACGGCCGACCTGCCGGTGAACGTCACCACGGTCGTCGAGACCGAGCCGCTCGGCCGCGGCGGCGGCCTGAAGTACGCGGCCGCCCGCCTCCCCCACCCCGACCGGCCCTGGTACGCCACCAACGGCGACATCTGGACCCGCTTCTCGCTCCGCGAGATGGCCGACTTCCACGCCGAGCGCGACGCCGTGGCGACCCTCGCGCTGGCGCGGCCGCGCATTCCGTGGGGGGCGGTGAAGACCGACGGCTTCGGTCACATCACCGACTTCATCGAGGCCCCGCCGACGACGTACGAGATCAACGCGGGCGTGTACGTCTTCTCGCCCGAGTTCGCCGGGCTGCTGCCCGAGCGCGGGGATCACGAGCGCACGACGTTTCCCCACCTCGCCCGTGAGCGGCGGCTGGCCGGCTTCCCCATTCCGCAGGGTGCGTACTGGCGGGCCATCGACACCGCGAAGGACCTCACGGAGGCGGCGAAGGAACTGGCGGCCCTGGGCCGCTGAGACCCGCTCCGGGCCGCGCCGCCCCCGGCGGGAGCCGCCTGGGCCGGCGCGCCACCGGACCGCCCCGTCCCCGCCGGCCGGCGGGGACCGCCGCCCCCACGCGGCGACGCCGCCCACACGGCACGGCCCCCGCCCCTGCACAGGACCGGCAGACACACCCCCGCGCTCCGGAGCGGGGACGTCCGCCCCGCCCCCGGACAAGGACGGCGAAGGCGCCGCGCACTGACAGGTGCGCGGCGCCTTCGTGCGCTGCGGGGGCCCGGGGCCGGACGGCCCGCGGCCGACGATGAACGGTGTTATCCCAGCAGGCCGCCCACCAGCCCCTGCTGGCCCGACGACGAGTTACCGCCCGTCGAGCCGCCGCTCGCCGACCCGCCGGAGCTGCTCGTCGCACCGCCCGACGCCGGGCCGGAGCTGGTCGCGGGGGCCTGCTCCACCGGGCTGGTCCGCTGCGGCGGCGCCTGGCCCGCCGTGCCCTGGGTCTGGCTCGGCGCGCCGGTGGTGGCGGTGCCCGTGTCCTGGGCCGCGGGCGAGCTGTCCGCGCCGGCCGTCGGGGCCGCCGAGGGGGAGCCCTGGGTGGGCGAGGTGGACGCCTCGGGGCTGCGGCCCGTCTCGCGGGTGCCGGACTCCTCCGGGAGCGGGGAGCCGGGCAGCTCGTTGCGCGGGGCCTCGCCGGGACCGGGGACGACCACCCGGTCGGCGTCGCGGACGGCACCGCCGAGCAGGGAGCCGATCAGCAGGGTGAGGCCGACGGCGATCGCGGTGACCAGGGCGCCGCGGCGCAGCACGTACCGGCGCAGCTCCCACAGGTCGGAGCGGGGGCCCAGACGGCGCCAGGCTCCGGCGGCGAGGCGGCCGTCCACGGAGTAGACGGGGGCGCCGGCGATGACCAGGGGCGACCAGGCGGCGAGGTAGATGATGTCGGGGGTCTCGTAGACCGGGACGGTCTTCCAGCTGACGGTGACGATGAGCGCGGCCGAGAGCCCCGCGCCGAACGCCGCGGCGACCCGCTGCCAGCAGCCCAGGACGGTGAGGACGCCCACGATGACCTGGAGGAAGGCGATGACGAGCCCGGAGCCGACGGGGTGGTGCAGGGCGAACTGGCGCAGCGGCTCGGCGACTTCCCAGGGGTGCAGGGTGTTGAGCCACTGCACCATGGAGCCGCGCTTGCCGCCGTCGAAGTAGACGGGGTCGCACAGCTTGCCCATGCCGGCGTAGATGGAGATGAAGCCGAGGAGGACGCGGAGCGGGAGGAGGACCACTCCCAGGTTCATGCGGCGGCCGGGGAAGTAGGCGTGCCGGGCGGGGTCCGCGTCGGCATGGCGCCTGCCGCGCGGCGCGGCCGCCTCGGCGAGAACCGCCCCGAAGTCCTCGAACTCCGCGTCGTCGTAGGGGGGTTCGTCGTAGGCGCTGCCGACGGGGCGCATGGTCGGCAGGAGGCGGTGCTCGCCGGCGGCGGGAGCGCGCTGGGCGCCGACGAGGGGGGTTTCGAGGGTCTGCGCGGTGAGCGCGCCGTCGTAGCCCTCACCGATGCGGGGGATGACCTGGGTGGCTCCGGCGTCGGCCCCGGGACGCTCGCCGTGGCCCACGCTGCCTGCCCGCACCGCCTGCAGCAGCCGGTGGGCGCCGGTGTCGTCCGGGGCGGTCTGGCCGCTCCAGACGACGGGCCGGCGGCGGGCACCCGAGGCGGCGCCCGCTCTGCCCGCCGTCCCCACGACGGGGATGCGCGCGGTGTCCTCGGCGGCGCTGACATGCCGGGCGATCCGCAGGTTCTGGTTACGCCGCGCCGACGCGCCCAGCTGCACGCGGAAGCTCGCGTGATTGACGATGACCTGAGCCGGATCGCTCGGCACCTTCACCATGCTCAGCGCGGGAGCGTCGTCGAATCCCGACGAGCGGTCCCCCGTGGGTGTGCGGGGTGTTCTGGTGTCCACACTCATCTAACCGAGTGACGTGTGGTTAGGACACTGCTTTGACCCGCCGGATCTGTCCGGACTCCGTCAAGGTTGCACTACCCGCCGCAATTGACCCATCGGGGTGACCGCACGGACACCTGTTCACCCGCGGCGCCGGGCCGCCGGCCCGGTCGCCGTCAAGCGCGTGGCCGTCCGGCCCATCGCCGTCAAGCGCGTCGCCGTCAGACCCGTCGCCGAGCGGCCTCGTACAGCACGATCCCCGCGGCCACACCCGCGTTGAGGGACTCCGCGCCGCCCGGCATCGGGATCCGCACCCGGAAGTCGCAGGTCTCGCCGACCAGTCGGGACAGGCCCTTGCCCTCGCTGCCCACCACGATGACGACCGGACCCTCCAGTGCCTGAAGTTCGCCGATCTCGGCCTCGCCGTCCGCGGCCAGGCCGACGACCACGATGCCGGCCTTCTTGTACGCCTCCAGGGCGCGGGTCAGGTTGGTGGCGCGGGCGACGGGCGTCCGGGCGGCCGTGCCGGCGGACGTCTTCCAGGCGCCGGCGGTCATACCGGCCGCGCGGCGCTCGGGGACGACGACGCCGTGGCCGCCGAAGGCGGAGACGGAACGCACGACCGCGCCGAGGTTGCGCGGGTCGGTCACGCCGTCCAGCGCGACGATCAGCGGGTCCTCGCCCTCGTCGTAGGCCGCCTCGGCGAGGTCCTCGGGGTGCGCGTACTCGTACGGCGGGACCTGGAGCACCAGGCCCTGGTGGTTGAGACCGTTGGTCATGCGGTCCAGCTCGGGGCGCGGGGCCTCCATGAGGTTGATGCCGCCGCGCTCGGCCGCGAGCTGCAGCGCCTCACGCACCCGCTCGTCGTTGTCGATGAACTGCTGGACGTAGAGCGTGGAGGCCGGTACGCCCTCGCGCAGCGCCTCGACGACCGGGTTGCGGCCGACGACCATCTCGGACGTGCCCTTGCCGCCCCGGCCGCGCGCCACCGGGCGCCGCTGGACCTGCTTGGCCTTGGCGGTGGCGATGCGGTTCTTCTTGTGTCCCTTGCGCATCTCGGCGGGCGGGGTCGGGCCCTTGCCCTCCAGGCCCCGGCGCCGCTGGCCGCCACTGCCGACCTGCGCGCCCTTCTTGCCGGACATGCGGCGGTTGTTGGCTGCCATGACCTACCTGTTTCCGTGGACGTCGTACGTACGTGTGTGCATCTGTACATGCAGTGTGCCGCCCGGGGACCCGGGCGGCACAATCGATCAAGACGGGGACTAGCGCGGACCGAGCGTCCAGCGCGGCCCCTGCGGGCTGTCCTCGATGGTCAGCCCGGACTGGTTGAGCTGGTCGCGGATGGCGTCCGCGGTCGCCCAGTCCTTCCGTCCGCGCGCCGACTCCCGCTGGTCGAGGACGAGTCGCACGAGACTGTCGACCACGCCGTGCAGATCCTCGCCCCGGTCGGCCTCACCGGCCCAGTGCGAGTCGAGCGGGTCGAGACCGAGGACGCCGAGCATGGCACGGACCTCGGCGAGGCGGGCCACGGCGGCTTCCTTGTCGTCGGCGGCCAGCGCGGAGTTGCCCTGCCGGACGGTGGTGTGCACGACGGCGAGGGCCTGCGGCACGCCCAGGTCGTCGTCCATCGCCTCGGCGAACGCCGGCGGCACCTCGGCGGAGGGCTCGACGACACCGCCCGCCTTCTCGACGACGCGCTGCACGAACCCCTCGATCCGCGCGAACGCCGACTCGGCCTCGCGCAGCGCCTCCTCGCTGTACTCGATCATCGAGCGGTAGTGCGGGGTGCCGAGGTAGTAGCGGAGCACGATCGGGCGCCACTGCTTGACCATCTCCGACACCAGCACCGAGTTGCCGAGCGACTTCGACATCTTCTCGCCGCTCATGGTGACCCAGGCGTTGTGCACCCAGTACCGCGCGAAGTCGTCACCGAAGGCCTTGGCCTGCGCGATCTCGTTCTCGTGGTGCGGGAAGATCAGGTCGAGGCCGCCGCCGTGGATGTCGAAGGCGGAGCCCAGGTACTTGTGGGCCATCGCCGAGCACTCCAGGTGCCAGCCGGGACGCCCGCGGCCCCACGGCGTCTCCCAGTCGGGCTCGCCCGGCTTGGTCGCCTTCCACATGGCGAAGTCGCGCGGGTCACGCTTGCCGGTGATGCCCTCCTCGGTGGGCTGGCGCAGATCGTCGATGTCCTGGTTGGACAGCGCCAGGTAGCCGGGGTAGGAGCGCACGTCGAAGTAGACGCTGCCGTCGGCCTCGTAGGCGTGACCGCGCTCGATGAGGCCGCGCATCATCTCGATCATCTCGGGGACGTGCCCGGTCGCGCGCGGTTCGTACGTCGGCGGCAGGCAACCGAGGGCGTGGTAACCGTCGTTGAACGCCCGCTCGTTGTCGTAGCCGATGGACCACCAGGGGCGGCCCTGGTCGTGCGACTTGGCGATGATCTTGTCGTCAATGTCGGTGACGTTGCGGATGAACGTGACGTCGTAGCCGCGGTACTCGAACCAGCGGCGCATGATGTCGAAGTTCAGACCGGAGCGGATGTGCCCGATGTGCGGGGCCGCCTGGACGGTGGCGCCACACAGGTAGATCGAGACGCAACCCGGCGTGAGCGGGGCGAAGTCACGGATCTGCCGGGCGCTGGTGTCGTACAGGCGAATGGTCACCACTCCAGGGTAGTGGGCGCGGGGCCGTGCCCCGCGCCCGACCGCCCAAGGGCCACACATTCGTGACATGCCACGGCATAGGTCAGCGGGTGCGGACCACCAGGGCCGTGGCCACCGCCATCAGGCCCTCGTCGCGGCCCGGGAAGCCCAGCCCGTCCGTCGTCGCGCCCGACACGGAGACGGGGGCGCCCGCCGCCTCCGAGAGCAGCTTCTGCGCCTCGTCGCGGCGTTTGCCGATCTTGGGGCGGGGGCCGACGACCTGGACGGCGATGTTGCCGATGCGGAAGCCGGCCTCGCGGACGATCCGGGCGGCCTCCGTCAGCAGGGTCACCCCGGACGCGCCGGACCACTCGGGCCGGCCCGTGCCGAAGTGCTGCCCGAGGTCGCCGAGGCCCGCCGCCGAGAAGAGCGCGTTGCAGGCGGCGTGGGCGACCACGTCGGCGTCGGAGTGGCCGGCCAGTCCCGGCCCCTCCCCCTCCCACTTCAGGCCCGCGCACCACAGCTCGCGGCCCTCCTCGAAGGCGTGGATGTCGGTGCCGACGCCGACCTGGGGAAGGACGTACAGCGGCGTCTCAGAAGCCATCGTTGAGCCTCCTGCGGGCCAGGACCGCCTCCGCGAGGACCAGGTCCAGCGGGCGGGTGACCTTGAACGCCTCCTCGTGGCCGGGGACCACCACGACCGTCAGACCGAGCTGCTCGACCATGCTCGCGTCGTCGGTGACGTCCTCGGTGACCGTCTCGTGGGCGCGGACGAGGGTGGCCCGGTCGAAGCCCTGCGGGGTCTGGACGGCGCGCAGGCGGGAGCGCACCGGGGTGGCGACGACCGGTTCGGGGTCACCGGGGGTGTCGGCCGGCTCGACCTCCTTGACGGTGTCGGCGAGGGGCAGCGCCGGGACGACGGCCGGGGCACCGTCCCGGACGGCCTCGATGACGGCGTCCACGGTGTCCACCGGGACGAGCGGCCGTGCGGCGTCGTGGACCAGGACGATGTCGTAGTCGGGCGGCAGCGCGTCCAGGCCGAGCCGCACGGAGTCCTGGCGGGTGTCGCCGCCGGGCACGACGAGGAAGTCGGTGCGCTCGGGCAGCGCGTGCACGTCGAGCAGCGACTTGACCTCGGCGGCGCCGTCCGGCGGGGCCACGACGACCACCAGGGAGACGGCACGGGAGGCGGCGAGCGCCCGCACGGCGTGGATCAGCATGGGCGTGCCGCTCAGCGTGCGGAGCGCCTTGGGGGCGCCCGGACCGAGGCGTACGCCACGGCCGGCGGCCGGAATCACCGCGGCCGTGCGGGCGGGCGCGGGCGAGGGACGCGAATCGTCAGACATCGGTTCCTGTCAGGTTTGTGTGCTCGGCCTAGTTGGGTACGGAGACAGCGTGCCGGGCGCGACGCCTTGACCGGACCCTTCCGTGACGCGCCGGTCGAGCGCTGCCCGGGCTCGGCACGAAAAGTACCGGGGGATCCCTCCCCCGAGATGCCGGCCACGGCGACGACGACGACGGGGTCGGCGGCAGTGGGCTCGGCGTCCAGCGATGGGCCCCGGCGTCAGCGGGCTCGGCGGAGCGTCCCTTCCGGACGCGAACATGCCGCAGCGCCCGGCGACGGGAAATACGTCATCGGGCACCGCGGCATTTTCGGTGTTCTTCTCAGTGCACTGAGGCTGGCTTGCGCCGGCGTCAGGACGCGAGAACCTCGTCGAGCAGGGCTTCCGCCTTGTCCTCGTTGGTGTTCTCCGCAAGAGCGAGCTCGCTCACCAGGATCTGGCGGGCCTTGGCGAGCATGCGCTTCTCGCCGGCGGAGAGTCCGCGCTCGCGCTCACGACGCCACAGGTCACGCACGACTTCCGCGACCTTGATGACGTCGCCGGACGCCAGCTTCTCCAGATTTGCCTTGTAGCGACGCGACCAGTTCGTGGGCTCCTCGGCGTACGGCGCGCGCAGCACCTCGAAGACCCGGTCCAGCCCGTCCTGACCGACCACATCACGCACGCCGACGAACTCCGCATTGTCCGCTGGCACACGTACCGTCAGGTCACCCTGGGCGACCTTCAGCACCAAGTAGGTCTTGTCCACGCCTTTGATCTGGCGAGTTTCGATGGCCTCGATCAGCGCGGCCCCGTGATGGGGATAGACCACGGTGTCGCCAACCTTGAACGTCATGTGACAGGTACCCCTTCCGTGGCTATCCAGGGTAACACGGAAACTGCGGTTCCTGAATGGCGTTTTCGCAGGTCAGGGCATATCTCGGGGCTTGACAACAGCGACAGGAACGTGCTTCGGACGGCTCGCGGAAGCAGGTATTCGCAGGTGGGAGCCGCTCTCCGAGGGGGGTGAAACGCGTACGTTACACGCATCCGGAGCCCGCCCCGGACGGCCGAACGTCCACATATGTCCGCTTCCATGTGTGCGACTTCCGCTACTCCGTTCGGCGTCGGCGACCGGATACGCGCCGTTTCCGGAATTGATCACCGGCGGTTCGAGCGGACCCGTGATCAATTTCCGGGACCGCCGCGCATTCCTTCACGGAAAATCCGCGTGCGGAGCGCGACGGCGCTTAAGCGGAGCCCGGACATGGTTATGTGAATGACGGACGAGCAGGAAGAGCAAGGATGAAGTCCGAGTGACCGCCGGGTCGCTCGTGAGTGCCGTGACAGGTGTGATGTCCACGGGCGACGGGGGCCGGGGAGCCGCCGGAACACGTTAGAGGCGGGTCGGGTGCGGCGGCGCGGGAACGGCTCGGTAACCTAAGGCCGCTGACAGACCCTTAGGGCGGCTTTATCACCAGGTGAGCTGCCCGTGTGCGTTCAAGGAGTTGCCGCCGCCGTGAGCAGCAGCCTTCGACGCGGCGCCCTCGCCGCTTCCGCCATCGCGTTCTCGATCGCCTCGCTCGCCGCCTGCGGTGCCGGCAACGACTCCCAGACCCTGGGGATCAAGCCGGACAACGCCGCCACCAGCGTCGGTGACATCAAGATCCAGAACGCCGTCGTCATCACCCAGCCGGACCCCGCCGGGGGAGGACCGGTCGCCGTCTCCGCGACCATCTTCAACAGCGGCGGCAAGGCCCAGACCCTGGACTCGATCGACGTCGAGGGCCTCGGCGCCGCGAAGCTCTCCCCCGCCGAGGGCCAGGACAAGCTGACCGTCCCGGCCGGCGGCTCCGTCGTCATCGGCGGCGAGGGCAACGCCTCCGCCGTCCTGGAGCACCCCGCCGAGGACTCCATCGACGGCAACGCCCAGAAGACCACCTTCACCCTCAGCGAGACCGGCGCGGTGAGCCTGCGGGCCTTCGTCGTCCCGGCCGAGAGCTACTTCTCCAGCTGGGGCCCCAGCGACATCCCGAGCGCCCCGGCGGAGTCCCCCTCCGAGGCCGCCACGGCCTCCGAGTCCCCCGCGGGCGGCACCGAGTCGCCGTCCCCCACCGACTCGGCCTCCGCGAGCGCGACGGCCACCGGCTGAGCCCCGTACCCACGCCGGAAGGGCGGCACCCCCACCGGGGTGCCGCCCTTCGCGTACGGACCGGGCGGTCTACGGCTCGAACTTGTACCCCAGACCCCGGACCGTCACCAGGTACCTGGGCGCGCCCGGGTCGGGCTCGATCTTGGCGCGCAGGCGCTTGACGTGGACGTCGAGGGTCTTGGTGTCGCCGACGTAGTCGGCGCCCCAGACCCGGTCGATGAGCTGCATACGGGTGAGGACGCGACCGGCGTTGCGCAGCAGCATCTCCAGGAGGTCGAACTCCTTGAGCGGGAGGTCGACCTTGGAACCGGACACCGTGACGACGTGACGGTCCACGTCCATCCGGACCGGGCCCGCCTCCAGCGCGGCCGGCGTCACCTCCTCCGGCTCGCCGCGGCGGCGCAGGACGGCGCGGATGCGGGCGACCAGCTCGCGCGAGGAGAAGGGCTTGGTGACGTAGTCGTCGGCTCCTATCTCCAGCCCGACGACCTTGTCGATCTCGCTGTCCTTGGCGGTCACCATGATCACGGGGACGTTGGAGCGGCCGCGCAGCTGACGGCACACCTCCGTACCGGGCAGACCCGGCAGCATCAGGTCGAGGAGGACGAGGTCGGCGCCGTTGCGCTCGAACTCGTCGAGTCCGTCGGGCCCGGTGGTCGCGACAGCGACCTCGAAGCCCTCCTTGCGGAGCATGTACGACAGGGCGTCGGAGAAGGACTCCTCGTCCTCGACGACGAGCACTCGGGTCACGGAAGGACCTCCGGGGCGGAAAGCGTCTGGTACGCGGTCGAATCGGGGGATGAGGCGCGGGACGGGGTGGGGGAAGAGGTGGTGTGGGGGACTTGGCCGCCGCCCTGTCCGTCCTCGTCTTCGAGGTCGTCCAGGTCGTCGAAATCGTCGAGGCCGTCGGGGTCGTCGGGATCCGGGTGCTGCTGCGCCCGGTCGCGGTCCCGGGCGGCGGTCGCCGCCTCCGGCAGCCGCAGCGTGAACGTGGAGCCCTGTCCCTCGGCGCTCCACACCGTGACCTCCCCGCCGTGCGAGGCGGCCACGTGCTTGACGATCGCGAGACCGAGGCCCGTACCGCCCGTCTGGCGGGACCGGGCCGGGTCGACGCGGTAGAAGCGCTCGAAGATGCGCTCCTTGTCCTTGTCGGAGATCCCGATGCCCTGGTCGGTCACCGCGATCTCGATCAGGTCGCCGCCGGGCGCGTTCACCCGGCGGGCGGCTATGCCGACGCGGGTGCGGGCGGGCGAGTAGTTGACGGCGTTCTCGACCAGGTTGCCGAGGGCGGCGGCCAGCTGGCCGCGGTTGCCCCAGACGCGCAGGTCGGCGGTGCCCGCCCGGCGGCCGCCCTCCTGGTCGGGCCCTTCGGGCCCTCCCACGCTCCAGGCCATGGTGATCTGCTTGGTGCCGGCCTGGTGACGGCACCGGTCGACGGCCTCGGCGACCAGTTCGTCGACGCCGACCGGTTCGGCGTCCTCCAGCGGGTCGTCGTTCTGCACCCTCGACAGATCGATGAGCTCCTGGACCAGGTTGGTGAGGCGAGTGGCCTCGATCTGCATCCGGCCGGCGAAACGCTCGACGGCCTCGGGATCCTCGGAGGCGTCCATGACGGCCTCGGAGAGCAGGGAGAGCGCACCGACCGGGGTCTTCAGCTCATGGCTGACGTTCGCCACGAAGTCCCGGCGGACCGCCTCGATCCGGCGGGCCTCGGTGAGGTCCTCGACCAGGAGGAGGACGAGCCGCGAGCCGAGCGGGGCCACCCGCGCGGAGACCGCGAGAGCCTCTCCCCGCCCGGTGCCGCGCCTCGGCAGATCCAGCTCGACCTGGCGTATCTCCCCGTCGCGCCGGGTGTCCCGGGCCATCTTGAGCATCGGTTCCACGGCCAGCTTGCCGCCCCGGACCAGCCCGAGGGCGTACGCCGCCGAACTGGCCTTGACGACGGCGTCCGCCTCGTCGAGCACGACGGCCGAGGAGCGCAGCACCGACAGGACGGTGTCCACGCCCGGCGGAAGCACGGGGTCGGTGTGCAGGGAGGTACGGGTGGGGCGGGCATGGTCGCGTTCGCTCCAGCGGAACGCCAGCATGGCGATGACACCGGTGAGCACCCCGGCGATCGCTGCCGCTGCGGCGACCGCCGCGTTCACGTCCATGCGTCCAGGTTAGGCACGGGATCGGGCCTGACCACAGCCATCGAGGTGCGAGCTCGAACACTCGTCGCCCAGAGTTCACCTTGGAGCCAGTGGTGGTTCATTTGGGGTGACGGAAACCGACGCGTAGCGGGCGGACCGTGGCACCGTGGGGTTCGCAGCGCCGGTTGCATGGCCGGTTCCGGCCCCCGGAACCCCAAGAATGACGTACGAGAGGGAATCCTGATGCGGGACGCGTACCACGAGGAACTGGACTCGATCGGCGACAGCCTGGTGGAGATGGCCCGGCTGGTCGGGTCGGCGATCGGGCGCGCCACGACCGCCATCCTCGACTCCGACCTGAAGCTGGCCGAGAGCGTCATCGAGAACGACCAGAAGGTCGACGAGCTCCAGCACGACCTGGAGGCGAAGGCCATCGCGCTGCTCGCCCGGCAGCAGCCCGTCGCCACCGACCTGCGCATAGTCGTCACGTCGCTGCGCATGTCGGCCGACCTGGAGCGCTCCGGCGACCTCGCCCAGCACGTGGCGAAGCTCGCGCGCCTGCGCTTCCCGGGCCGCGCCGTGCCGCAGGACCTGCACGCCACGATCCTGGAGATGGGCCAGCTCGCGCAGCGCCTGATGGCGAAGGCGGCGGAGTGCATCGTCACCAAGGACGTCGACCTGGCGCTCCAGCTGGAGTCGGACGACGACGCGATGGACCTGCTGCACCGCACGCTGTTCCAGCACCTGATCGACGAGCGCTGGAAGCACGGCATCGAGACGGCGGTCGACGTCACCCTGCTCGGCCGCTACTACGAGCGGTTCGCCGACCACGCGGTGGCCGTGGCCAAGCGCGTGGTGTTCCTGGTGACCGGCGAGCACGCGGACGAGCTGCAGCCGGACATCCAGCCGGAGATCACGCCGGCCGAGGGCGCGTAACTCCTCGGACCGGCGTCGGGGCCGGTGTCGGGGCTGGCGTCCGGGCCGGCACACGGGCTGGAGTCCGGGTCGGCATCCGGGCCGGTGTCCGTGCTGGAGTCCGGGCCGGCACACGGGTCGGAGTCCGGGTCGGCATCCGGGCCGGTGTCCGGGCTGGAGTCCGGGCCGGCACACGGGTCGGAGTCCGGGCTGGCATCCGGGCCGGCATCCGGGCCGGAGTCCGGAGTGCGACCCCGGCCGGATTCGCTCCCCGGGGGTGCGGGCGCCTCCGTGCGCCGTTGATGCGCCCGACACGGCGGGCATGCAATGGGCACAGGCCCTACGCCTCCGGGAGGAACCCATGGCCGAGTCCCCCAGCACTCCCCAGCCCGACCCGACGCAGGAACGCCCGACCGAGCAGCCCGCCGAGATCAGGAACCTGATGCTGATCGGCGCGTGCGGCTGCGGTTCCGGGTGCGGCTGCGGGTGCCAGTCGGGCAGCCCGTGCCAGTGCGGCTGAGCACGCTCGTACGACAGGGGGGCTCCGGTGCCTTCACCGGGGCCCCTCCGTCGTCGTCCGCCCGGTGAGGGGCGGGCCTCGGCTTGCGGGCGGGCCTCGGTAGCGGAGGGGCTGTGCCGGGCGCAGCATGGAGAGGACGGACATCGCAGGGGCGGGCACGAGCACGAAAGGGGGTGGACCCCATGCCCAGGTTCATGGACGTCCACCACGGCATGGAAGGCATCACCCACGAGCAGCTCCAGCAGGCGCACCAGGCCGACCTCGCGATAGAGGCGGACGAGGGCGTGCACTTCGAGGCCGCCTGGGCAGACCCCGAGGCCGGCATCGTCTACTGCCTCTCCGAGGCCCCCTCGCCGGACGCGGTCCAGCGCATCCACGAACGCACCGGCCACCGGGCGGACGAGGTCCATCCGGTCCCGCTGTCGGTCTGAACCGCCCGGCCGGGAGCGGAAACCGGCATCATGGAGGTGGTTTCGGGGAGGGGAACACACCATGGACAGGCCGGCTTCTGATGCTGCGGCGATGATCGCGGAGGCGCGGAAGGCGTTCTTCGCGATGTTCGGATTCCTGGCGCTCGTCTGGCTGGTGCAGCTCGTCAACTTCGCGGACGACTACACGCCGGCCCGCGAGTACGGCGTCGTCTCCGGCGACCTCGGCACCCTGCCCCACATCCTCACCGCGCCCTTCCTGCACTGGAGTTGGGCCCACATCGAGAGCAACTCCGGCCCCCTGTTCATCTTCGGCTTCCTGGCCGCGTACCGCGGGGTGCTCCGCTTCCTCGGGCTCAGCCTGCTGGTGGCGGTGACCAGCGGCCTGGCGGTCTGGTTCTTCGAGGGCGGGAACGTCGAGACGGTCGGCGCGAGCGGCCTGATCTTCGGCTACTTCGGGTACGTCGTCGTCCGCGGCCTCTTCGACCGCCACCTCGTCGACACCCTGATCGGCGTGGTGATGGCGGCGTCCTTCGCCTACATGCTGACGGTGGCCGTGCCCGGCACCCCGGGGGTGAGCTGGCTGGCCCACCTCGGCGGACTGGTGGGCGGGGTGGTGGGCGCCTGGCTGTTCCGGGACCGCCGCAAGCGCCCCGCGGGCACTGAGCCCGCCACCGGGCGCGGCTCCCTCCCGGCCACGACCGCCGACAACCCCCGGGCCGATCTGCACAAGGAACTCGGGGATCTGGGGCTCCTCTAGCGGGCGCCGTCGGAGGTCCGCAAGGACAAGGGCCGCCGCCGGACGTCCGCGAGGACAAGGGGGTCAGCCACACCCTTGTTGCGGGGGCCGGTCGTAGTGATCTCGCGCCGGACTGCTGGCAGTGTCCTGGGCAAGCGAACCGACCGACGCCCAGGGGGAATTCATGTACCGCCGTACCCGCCTCGCCGCCGCCGTCCTGCTCGCCGCGACACTCACCGGGGCGCTGGCCCCCGTCGCCGCGGCGAGCGGCCAACGTGACCCCGTCCAGCGACAGCTGGACCAGCTCGTCGAGCGGGACGAGGTCCCGGGCGCGCTCGCCTACGACGGCCGCCAGACCCGTACCGCCGGCGTCGCGGACCTCGCCTCGGGCCGGCCGATGGTCGACGCGGCGGCCCGGTTCCGGCTGGCCAGTGACACCAAGGCGTTCACCGCGGTGGCCGTGATGCGCCTGGTGGCGGACGGCCGGATACGGCTCGACGACCGCGCGGGCAGGTACGTACCCCAGCTCGCCGGCCGCCCCGTCACCCTCCGCCAGTTGCTCAAGCAGACCAGCGGGCTGCCCGAGTACGCGACGCTCGTCGACTGGAGCAGCCCCGGCACCTCGGAGGACTACCTGGCCCTGGCGCTGGCGCAGCCGCCGGTCTTCACACCCGGCACCGACTGGGGCTACTCCAACACCAACTACCTGGTCCTCGGCATGGTGATCGACAAGGTGTCGGGCGTCGACTTCCGCACCTACGTCGAACGCGTCATCCTGCGTCCCCTGCACCTGGACGACACCTACTGGCCCGCACCCGGCGAACTGACCCTGCGCGGCCCGCACGCCCGCAACTACGGCATCAACCCGGCGCACCCCGAGGCGGGCCGGGTGGACGTGACGGAACTGCCCGGCCACGAGTTCGGTGCGTCGGGCGGCCTCGTCTCCACCCCGCCAGACCTCAACACCTTCTGGAACGCCCTCTTCGAAGGCCGGCTCCTCCCCCACTGGGCCCTGCGCCTCATGACCCGGGACACCACCGACGTCGGCGGCCGCGACACCTACCCACCCGGCAGCCGTTACGGCTACGGCCTCGCCTCCATCCCCCTCACCTGCGGCGGCGTCTACTGGGGCCACGGCGGCGACCTCCCCGGCGACTCGGTCGCGGGCGGCCGGGCGACCGGCGGCCGCGGCACGGTGACCGTCTACACGACGACCTGGGCGGCGGAGGGAAGCAGCCTGCGCCACCTCCAGGGAGCGGTGGACGCGGCGCTCTGCGCGAAGCACCGCTGACACGGACAGCGACAGTCCGCGAGCCCGCCGCGCCGGTCCCTGCGGCGGGAGAGGCGGACCGGGCCGCGGGCGCGCGGATGACAGCCCTGCCCCGGGAGGCGTACGCCGGGACGCGGACGTCGACCGCGTCCGGGGAAGCACGCCGGGACTGCGGATGCCGACCGCGTCCGGGGAAGCACGCCGGGACGCGGATGCCGACCGCGTCCGGGCAAGCACGCGCCGGAACACGGACGACAGCCGCGTCCGGGCAAGCACGCGCCGGAACACGGACGCCGGCCGCGTCCGGGCAAGCCTGCGCCGGGACACGGTGGTCAGGGGCGCCGCCGGCGGGCGTTGAGCCGGGCGGCCTGGCGTGTCAGGTGGTCGCGTTCGGCGAGGTCGGGGGCCTTCCGGGCTGCCTCGGCGTACAGACGTGCCGCCGTCGCCAGATCGCCGTCGCGCTCGTGCAGGTACGCGGCCACCGCGGTGTGGCGGGGCAGCGAGTCGTCCAGCTCCGCGAGCGCCGCCAGGCCGGCGCGCGGCCCGTCGGCCTCGCCGACGGCCACCGCGCGGTTGAGCCGGACGACCGGACTGTCGGTCAGGCGGGCGAGCTCGTCGTACCACTCGACGATCTGCACCCAGTCGGTCTCCTCGGCGGTGGGCGCGTCGGCGTGGAGCGCCGCGATGGCGGCCTGGGCCTGGAACTCGCCCAGCCGGTCGCGGGCGAGGGCCGCCTGCAGGATCCCGACGCCCTCGGCGATCGACTCCGTGTCCCACCGGCCGCGGTCCTGCTCGGCGAGCGGCACCAGGCTGCCGTCGGGCGCGGTCCGGGCGGCGCGCCGGGCGTGGTGGAGCAGCATGAGGGCGAGCAGCCCCGCCACCTCGGGGTGGTCGATCGCCTCCGCGAGCCGCCGGGTGAGCCGGATGGCCTCGACGGCGAGGTCGACATCGCCGGAGTAGCCCTCGTTGAAGACGAGGTAGAGGACGCGGAGCACGGTGGCGACGTCACCGGGCTGGTCGAACCGCACGCCCGAGACGGTGCGCTTGGCCCGGCTGATCCGCTGTGCCATGGTCGCCTCGGGCACCAGGTAGGCCTGGGCGATCTGGCGGGTGGTGAGCCCGCCCACGGCGCGCAGCGTGAGCGCGACCGCGGACGACGGCGTCAGCGACGGGTGGGCGCACAGGAAGTACAGCTGGAGCGTGTCGTCCACGGCGGGGGCCGGCCCGGGCGCCGGTTCCTCCTCGACGAGGTCCTCACGCCGGCGGCGGGCGGCGTCCGCCCGGGTCGCGTCGAGGAACCGGCGCCAGGCCACGGTGATCAGCCAGCCCTTCGGATCGCGCGGCGGGTCGGCGGGCCAGACGCGGACCGCCTCGACCAGCGCGTCCTGCACGGCGTCCTCGGCCGCCGCGAAGTCGGCTCCGCGGCGGACGAGGATGGCGAGCACGCTCGGCGTGAGGCTCCTCAGCAGGGCCTCGTCCATCCCGGAGGTCACTCCGTGATGGTGGGCGGCGCGGTCAGGAACGGGCGCAGCTCGAGCCACTCGTGGATCGGCTTCCCGCCCGCCCCGGGGGCGGCCGACAGTTCCCCGGCCAGCTCGACAGCGCGCTCATGGCTGTCGACGTCGATCACCATCCAGCCGGCGATGAGGTCCTTGGTCTCGGCGAACGGCCCGTCGGTGACCGGCGGCCGCCCCTCGCCGTCGTAGCGGACGAACGTCCCCTCCGGCGCGAGCGCCTGACCGTCGACGAACTCCCCGGTCTTCTCCAGCCGGTCCGCGAAGTCCCGCATGTACTGGACGTGGGCGGAGATCTCCTCCGGCGTCCACTGGTCCATCGGCACGTCGTTCACCGGAGCCGGCGCGCCGCGGTAGTGCTTGAGCAGCAGGTACTTGGCCATGGTGTCTCTCCTCGGTGCTGACACGACCCATTCTGGTCGCGCTCACCCCGGGGACGGAGCAGGCCACGGTTTCTCGACATCGCCGCACGAAGTCCTTTCGACCGGCCTGCGAGCCTTCTCCACCCGAACCGCCCCCACAGGACACACCGTCGTCGCCGTACCAGCCCCCTCGGACGGCTGGTACGGCTGCGGCACGGGCGAGGGTGCCTCCGGCACCACGAGCGCTTGCGTCAGCGCACGTCGACGAAGTCTCCCGCGGACTTCAGCGCCGCCGTCGTGCTGGTGCCGGCGAAGTTCCAGCGCCAGTAGCCGTCGGAGGTGGCCGTGACACTCGCCTTCAGCTTCCCCGTTCCGTCGCTCGTCACGGTCTTGACGGTGGTGTAGGTGGTGCCGGCCTTGGGGCGGAACTGGAGCCGTACGGGCTGCGCGGTGTAGCCCGCGTACGTGTACTTGTCCCAGTTGGCGCGGGCCAGCTTGCCCGTGACGGTGATCGTTTTGCCCTTGGCGACCGGCTCGGGCGTCGCGTCGACGCTGAGCGTCGAGCGCCGCTTCACGGGATGGGTTCCGTAGACGTCGCCGTAGTGGTCACCGTCCTTGGAGTTGAGCTCGACATACACGTCCCAGGGACCCGCGAGCGTGTTGCGGGGGAGGTCGATGCCGCGGTCGAGCTTGACGGAGAGCTTGCAGGTGGACGTCGTGGCGCTGACGGCGGTGCAGTCGGGGACGCCGTGGTAGGACCAGTACTCGCCGTCCTTCTCCCGCTCGATCTGCAGGAACCCGCCGTTCTTGATCCCCGAGTCGTCGGAGGCGGTCACGGAGATGGTGAACGACTCCGTCCGGGACGTGCCGAAGACGATGGACTTGCCGCCGTTCACGGACACCTTTTTGATCACTACATCGGTCTCCGTCGCGTGAGCGGCCGGGACGGCGAGTACGGAGCCGCACAGGGCGAGGGTGCCGGTCAGAACGGCGCTTACGGATGCTGAACGCATGAGATCCCCACATGGTCGGGCCCACCGGCGACCATGGAACCCCCCAGGTCACCGGCGTGGCGGGTGGCGTGAGAATACGACACGACGGCAGCCGGCCCCGCAGCAGCCTGTCCAGGTCTGCCCGCTTGCCCGGAGCCACCGACCGAAGGACAACCCTGGCGGCGTGGCTTTCCCCGTGATTGCCCGCTGGCCACACGAACCGACATCGAGCAGATCCTGAGCAACCAGATCATCCGGGGTCTCAAGACCCTCCGTGATCACCTGGGCTGCTCTCTCCATGAGGCCCTGGATGTCTTTGCCGCCAGGTACGAGGTACTGAGGACGGAGCGTCCAGGCGACTTCGCATGCGGTCATGACGAGTACTGGGCCGGCTTCTGCTCGTGAGGGTGTGCCTGCCGCTGACAGGGTGGCGTCAAGAGCACTCAGCTTGGGAAGCCGCGGAACTATGGGGCTTGTCGAGGCGCCGACCTGGGCGTACGACTGGGCTGCGAGCTGTGGGGGCTGGGCACTGGTGCGGTCACGATCACGGCCTGAGGGCGAAGTGAGGCCCGGCCCAACCGGTGGCAGCCACTACCTCCCGCGCGATGTCCACGACGAGCCGTCCGTCCGTCGCCACTCGCACGGTCTCTTCGGGGGCCCGCTGGTCCAGGAGCCGTGCCTTGCGGACACTCCCCGCCAGCTCCTGTTCCAGCTCCGAGCCGAGTTCTCGTCCCACCAGCCGCTCGCGAGCGGTGGCATCGGAGGCGGTGAGCAGGACTCGTATGATCCCCACCCCGGCCCCCATGGCACGCTCGAACATGCCCGTCGTCTCCGGCAGCACACTCATGGTGTTCGTGTAGATCAGGCGTCGGTAGCCGCGCTGGGCGAAGTTCGCCCACACGGCAGTCAGATTCCTCTCGGTGATCTCCGAACGGTGAGGGTCTCCCTCTGGTGCAGGATGCACCTGCCCCATGAAGTCACCATCAATGATCGCGTGAGCGACCGCCTTGGTGCGCAGCAGCGCCGAAACCTCCCACCCCACCGTCGTCTTACCGACACCGGCTCGTCCTCCGATGAGCAGTACTTCCGCGTGACCCATGGAGGCAGCGTGCCAGCGGGCGACCACCTCACGCGATGCGATATCGATCCGGCCGCCCGGCTCCAGCCCCGCCCACAAGATCACGACCTACGGCTGGAGTACTGGCCAGGAGCACCCGCAAAGCAATGACCGCAGTCTTCGGGGAGTACATCTTCAGGTTCCGCAACCTAGCTTCAGCAAACCAAATCACAGTAACGTCTCCAAAATACAGTGCGCGATTACCGTTCACCCTCCAAGCGCCACCCCCCATCACATGACAGCTTGACCGCCCGACGCAAAGCTAAGTTCAGCGATTCGCGATCCGTGAACTCAAAACTGAACTTTAGATCCGGCATCGTTCCACGCGACGACATTGCTCGGCGGAGTGGAGTCACCGCCCAACAATCAATGGCCAACCAAACCGCCAGCGCAGGCATCCTCCCACGCATCAGGGCAGCGTCTACGCAGATCCGCATCGACGCTTCGGCGGATACGAGGTTCAGCGGTTCGACGGAGACGCGGTTCAACGGTTCAACGGTTCAATGGAAATCCGTTTTTTTCTGCCCGCGAGGCAAGGTAACCCTCACCCCGCGACGCCGGACCGTCACGTAGTCATCGAAGGAAAGCGAGAGGGTGGATAAGAGCGGGCACCCTCCATAGGCTGCGGATTTGTGAATTCCCGCGAGCGGCAAGTAGGGTCCTGGCACCGATATAGCGGAGAGGCCGCCCGGGCGTGGGCGGCCTCTCCTCTCCGTTCGGCACAGTCATTATCCGTAGCATGGGAGAATTCATGAACCGCATGGAGAAGTCCATGGTGCCACGGCGCAGCCTGCGCATCGACCTCGCCCCTCGGGAACTTCCGTTCGGCCTCATCGGAGGCGGCGGGGCGGGGCTGGGTCTGTGGTCCGGGGTCCACCCCGCGATCGCCCTGCCGCTGGCCTTCGTGGTGTCCATCCGCGTGACCGTCCGTCTCGTCTAGCCTGACGGCCACGGCACGGCCCAGCTCCACCAACAAGCCCCCGCCCTGCGAAGAAAGTGCAGGTCGGGGGCTTGTTGGTATGGCCTTACTTCTTCTTGCCCTGGTTCTTGACCGCCTCGATGGCGGCGGCCGCCGCGTCGGGGTCGAGGTAGGTGCCGCCCGGGGTGAGCGGCTTGAAGTCGGCGTCCAGTTCGTAGGAGAGGGGGATGCCCGTCGGGATGTTCAGGCCCGCGATGTCGGCGTCGGAGATGCCGTCGAGGTGCTTGACGAGGGCGCGCAGGCTGTTGCCGTGGGCGGCGACCAGGACCGTGCGGCCGGCCAGGAGGTCGGGGACGATGCCGTCGTACCAGTAGGGGAGCATCCGGATGACGACGTCCTTGAGGCACTCCGTGCGGGGGCGGAGCTCCGGCGGGATCGTGGCGTAGCGCGGGTCGTCCGACTGGGAGAACTCCGTGCCGTCCTCGAGCGGGGGCGGCGGGGTGTCGTAGGAGCGGCGCCAGAGCATGAACTGCTCCTCGCCGAACTCGGCCAGGGTCTGGGCCTTGTCCTTGCCCTGGAGGGCGCCGTAGTGGCGCTCGTTCAGGCGCCAGCTGCGGTGGACGGGGATCCAGTGGCGGTCGGCGGCCTCGAGGGCGAGCTGCGCGGTGCGGATCGCTCGCTTCTGGAGGGAGGTGTGGACCACGTCGGGGAGGAGATCGGCGTCCTTCAGGAGCTCGCCACCGCGGACTGCCTCCTTCTCGCCCTTCTCGTTCAGGTTGACGTCCACCCAGCCGGTGAACAGGTTCTTCGCGTTCCACTCGCTCTCGCCGTGGCGGAGGAGGATCAGCTTGTACGGTGCGTCGGCCATGGCTATGAGCGTAATCCACCGTCCTGATCCCTTGCGCCCCTGCTCGTACCGCGGACGGTTGACGGGATCTGTTAATCGAGTGGCCTCCCCGATCACCCCGCGCGTAAGTTCTGAGTACCGCCCACGCCACTTACCTACGGGGGACTCCGTCATGTCCGTCGCCTCACTCAGACGTGCCGCGCGCGAAACCCTCTCCGGACTGCCCCGCGAGTTCTGGTGGCTGTGGACGAGCACGCTCGTCAACCGGCTCGGCGGCTTCGTCGCCACCTTCATGGCCCTGTACCTGACGCTCGACCGCGGGTACTCCGCCTCCTACGCCGGGCTCGTCGCCTCCCTGCACGGGCTGGGCGGGGTCGTCTCCTCGCTGGGCGGCGGAGTGATGGCGGACCGGATCGGACGGCGGCCCACCCTGCTCCTCGCCCAGACCGCGACGGCCGTGTCGGTCGCCGTCCTCGGGTTCGTCAGCGATCCCCTCGCCATCGCCGGTGTCGCCTTCCTGGTCGGCGCGGCCTCCAACGCCTCCCGGCCCGCCGTGCAGGCGATGATGGCCGACATCGTGCGGCCCGAGGACCGGGTGCGGGCCTTCTCGCTCAACTACTGGGCCATCAACCTCGGTTTCGCCGTCTCCTCCATGGCCGCCGGGTTCATCGCCGAGTTCAGCTACCGCGCCGGGTTCCTGATCGAGGCGGGGATGACCCTGGTGTGCGCCGTCGTCGTCTTCCTCAAGCTGCCCGAGTCGCGGCCCGAGCGGGGGGCCAAGGCCGTGGCGGAGGACTCCGTGGGGCTGGGGACCGTCCTGCGGGACACCCGGTTCATGAGTGTCGTCGGGCTGTCCTTCCTCGTCGCGCTCGTCTTCCAGCAGGGGTCGGTCGGACTGCCGGTGGCGATGGGGGCGGCCGGGTTCACTCCGGCCGAGTACGGCATGGCGATCGCCGTCAACGGCGTCCTCATCGTCGCGCTGCAGATCCCCGTCACCCGGTTCATCGAGCACCGGGACCCGCGACGGCTGCTGGTGATCTCCTCCGTCCTCGCCGGGTACGGTTTCGGGCTCACCGCCTTCGCCGGCTCGGTCGGCGTCTTCGCGCTCACCGTCTGCGTGTGGACCCTCGCCGAGATCGTCAGCGCGCCGACCCAGACCGGTCTGGTCGTCCGCCTCTCCCCCGCCCACGGGCGCGGCCGCTACCAGGGCATGTACACCCTGGCCTGGGCGGTGGCCGCCCTGGTCGCCCCGGTGATGTCCGGGTTCGTCATCGACCGGTACGGGGCGGAGTGGCTGTGGGGGATGTGCGCGGTCGTGGGGACGGTCGCGGGGGCCGGGTACGGCGTGCTGATGCGGCGTCTGCCGGCCGGGGAGCCCGTCGCCGACGGCGCCGACGAGCGTACGTCCGGGGCGAAGGCCGAGGTCGGCGCCGCCTGAGCCCCCTGCCCGGGGCCTCGTCCCCGGGACCTCACGGATGCATCCGCGCCCCCTTCACCACCTTGTCCACCGCGTTCCGCGGCCCGTACACGGCGAGGCCCACCAGGTCCAGTTCCGCCGTCGGTACGGCCCGCACCGCCGCCCGGTTGTCGCGGTCGTTGCCGGTGGCGAAGAGGTCGCCGGTGAACACCGCGCGCGGGAGGGCCCGGGACAGCACGCGCGCGTGGGCTGCGGCGAGCGTCTCCTTCGTGCCCTGGAAGACCAGCACCGGCTGCCGGAACATCGGCAGGCAGACCACGCCGTCGGCGTCCTCGTACGGCTCCCCGATCACCTCGGGGACCACCGTGCCCAGGCCGCTGACCAGGAACGCGGTGACGTTCAGCCGCTGCCAGGGCTCCAGGTCCTCGCGCAGCAGGACGGCGATCTTCGTGTCGAAGCGGACGGGTTCGGCGGATGCGGCGGTGTTCGTGCTCATGCTCATGCGGTGAGACTGCCGTCCGGCCCGCCACCCGGTCTTGTACGTTCTTTGCATGGCCACCCGGCAGGAAGTATCCGCCTGGCGCCCGGCCGTACGGGGCGTCGTCGAGGTCTTCCACGCCCACTTCACCGAGTACGCGTACCCCATGCACGTCCATGACGCGTGGACCCTGCTCATCGTGGACGACGGCGCCGTACGGTACGACCTCGACCGGCACGAGCACGGCACCCCGCACGACACGGTCTCGCTGCTCCCGCCGCACGTGCCGCACAACGGCTCGCCGGTCGATCCGCGCGGCTTCCGCAAGCGGGTGCTGTACCTCGACGCCGGCGTGCTCGGCGAGGAGCTCATCGGGCCCGCCGTCGACGCGCCCGACCTGCGCGATCCCGTCCTGCGGCGGCGGGTGGGCCAGTTGCACTCCGCGCTCGCCCGGCCCGGCGACGAGCTGGAGGCGGACAGCCGGCTGACGCTGATCGGGGAGCGGCTGCGGGACCACCTGCGGCACCCCGCGCAAGCCGCCGTACGGGCCCCGCGCCCCGACCCGGTTCTCGCCAGCCGGCTGCGGGAGCTCCTCGACGCCCACGTCGTCCGGGGCATCGGTCTGCAGGAGGCCGCACGGGTCGTCCAGGCCCATCCCGCGCATCTCGTACGGGCGTTCAGCGGCGCGTACGGCATCGCCCCGCACCAGTACCTCACGGCCCGCCGCGTCGACCGCGCGCGGCGGCTGCTGCTCGACGGACGGCCGCCCGGCGAGGTCGCGGCGGCGGCCGGCTTCTACGACCAGGCCCATCTCACGCGCCACTTCCGCAAGTTGGTGGGTGTGACGCCGGGGCGGTATCGCCGCACGTCCTCCGTCCGCTGAGCTGGAGCGTGCCCTGCTCCCGCGGCGCGGGGTCAGTCGGCGGGACGCTGCGTGAGGTGTGCGAAGGCCTCCAGGTTGCGTGTCGGCTCGCCCCGGGAGACCCGCCACGCGTACTCCTTGCGGATCGCCGAGGCGAACCCCAGCTCGAGGAGGGTGTTGAAGGCGCCGTCCGCCGCCTCCAGGACCTGGCCCAGCAGGCGGTCGGTCTCCTCGGGGGTGACGGCGGCGAGGGGGAGGCGGGCCGTGACGTAGACGTCGCCGAGCTGGTCGACGGCGTAACTCACGCCGTAAAGCTTGAGGTTGCGCTCCAGGAGCCAGCGGTGGACACCGGACTCGTTCTCGTCGGGGTGGCGGATGACGAACGCGTTCAGCGAGAGGGAGTGGCGGCCGACGATCAGGGACACCGTCGTCTTCAGCTTGCGGGTGCCGGGGAGCTGGACCACGTAGGTGCCGGGCCGGGGGCTCTCCCACTCCAGCTCGGCCTCCTTCAGGAAGCCCTCCAGGACCTCTGCCGCCCTCTTCTCCGCGTCACCCATGCTGGGAGCGTACGCGACGGCGGTGGGCCTGGGCCGCGGCCGTGTAGACGTCGGCGGTGGCGGCGGCCGCGGTGTCCCAGCCGAAGGACTGGGCGTGGGCGGCGGCGGCCGCGCCCATGCGGGCGGGCAGTTCCGGGGCGTCGGCGAACCGCGCGAGCACGCGCGCGTACGCCGCCGGGTCGTGGCCCTGGACCAGGAAGCCGGTCTCGCCGTCCTGGACGGCCACCGGAAGACCGCCGACCGCCGCCGCGAGCACTGGGGTGCCCGCCGCCTGGGCCTCTATGGCGACCAGCCCGAAGGACTCGCTGTAGGAGGGGACGACGAGGAGCGACGCGGCCCGGAACCAGTCCGCGAGCTGGTCCTGGCCGACCGGGGGACGGAACCGTACGACGTCCGCGATGCCGAGCCGGGCGGCGAGCTTCTGCAGGCCCTCCGGCTTGGCGAGGCCGCTGCCGCTGGGGCCGCCGACGACTGGCACGACGATCCGCGACCGCAGCTCGGGGCGCTCGTCCAGGAGCACGGCGACCGCGCGGAGCAGCACGTCGGGGGCCTTGAGGGGCTGGATGCGGCCGGCGAAGAGGGGGACCAGGGCGTCCTGGGGGAGGTCCAGGCGGGCGCGGGCGGCGGCGCGGCCGTCGGCGGGCGAGAAGCGCTCGAGGTTGACGCCCGGATGGACCACGGCGACCTTGCCGGGGTCGGCGCTGTAGTGCCGTACGAGTTCGTCGGCCTCCTCCGCCGTGTTGGCGATGAGGCGGTCGGCGGCCTCGACGATCTGGGTCTCGCCGATGACGCGGGCGGCGGGCTCGGGGGTGTCGCCGTCGGCGAGGTTGGCGTTCTTGACCTTGGCCATGGTGTGCATGGCGTGCACCAGGGGGGCGCCCCAGCGCTGGGCGGCGAGCCAGCCGACGTGGCCGGAGAGCCAGTAGTGCGAGTGGACGAGGTCGTAGTAGCCGGGGCGGTGGCCGGCCCAGGCCTGCATCACGCCGTGGGTGAAGGCGCACAGCTGGGCGGGGAGGTCTTCCTTGGCGAGGCCCTCGTAGGGGCCGGCGTCGATGTGGCGGACCAGGACGCCCGGGGCCATCTCCACCTTCGGCGGCAGCGCGGCGGTCGTCGCGCGCGTGAAGATCTCGACCTCGATGTTGATCGCGGCGAGGCGCTGCGCGAGCTCCACGATGTATACGTTCATGCCGCCGGCGTCGCCGGTGCCTGGCTGGTGGAGCGGCGAGGTGTGCACGGAGAGCATCGCGACACGGCGGGGGCGGCGGTGGAGCCTGAGCCGCGGTGGTACCGCCGGAGAGCGACGCCCGAGCCTGCTGGCGTAGTGGCTCACGTGGCGTTCCTCCTTGCTGCGGGCATGCCGGACGGAGGGGGCGGGACGCCCTCCACGGGGCTGGAACGCCGGAGCATGGCATTCCCATTCCGGGCGGGACCGGGCCTGGGGTGATTTTTGCCGGAGCGTTACCGGGATCGCTCAACCGTTCGAGGCCTGGATGCGTCGAGACCGCGGGGCGCCGGTCCTGGTCGTGCGGGGTCCGGCGGCGGCAGGCCCCGGCGAGACCCCGCCCTCCCCGGGCGCCGCCCCGCCCCGGGTGGCACCCCCGGGCTGCGCATACCCTCGTACCCATGTCAGCCCGCGCACCCCGCCCTGTGGGCACTGTCACGCGCGGGACCACCAACCCCAATCGGCTGCGCCGCATGGACCGCTGGATCGCCGCGGTGCACGGCGCCGAGCTGCGGCGGGCCGCCGATCCGGTGGCCGTCGACCTCGGATACGGGGCGGCGCCCTGGACGGCCGTCGAACTGCTGGCCCGGCTGCGTTCCGTCGCGCCACGCACGCGTGTCGTGGGCGTCGAGATCGAGCCCGCGCGGGTCGCGGCCGCCAAGCCCTACGAACGCGACGGGCTCAGCTTCCGGCACGGCGGGTTCGAGATCCCCCTCCCCCGGCGCCCGCACCTGGTGCGCGCCGCCAACGTGCTGCGGCAGTACGACGAGGACCAGGTCGCCGACGTCTGGGAGCGGCTGTGCGCGCGGCTCGCGCCGGCGACGGGGACCTCGGCGGGCGGGCTGCTCGTCGAGGGGACCTGTGACGAGATCGGGCGCCGGCACGTGTGGGTGGCGCTCGGGCCCGAGGGACCGCGCACGGTCACCTTCGCGACCCGGCTGGGCTCCCTGGACCGGCCGTCGGACCTCGCGGAGCGGCTGCCCAAGGCGCTGATCCACCGCAACGTCCCCGGGGAACCGGTGCACAGGTTCCTGCGCGACTTCGACCGCGCCTGGGCAGCCGCCGCGCCCTACGCGTCGTACGGGGCCCGCCAGCGCTGGATCCGCACGGTGCGGGACCTCGCGGCCGACTGGCCGGTGACGGACGGGCCCGTGCGCTGGCGGCAGGGGGAAGTGACGGTGCGGTGGGGGGCGTTGGCGCCGCTTCGGTGACCCTTCGCCTCTCCGCGTCACCCGTTCGTGTCACCGGGGAACGATCTCCGTGAGTCGTTCGTCACATTGACGGCGAGATCATCACACCAGGGGAGTGCCGGGGAGGGAGAAGGGGGAAGGGCTCCATCGGTCGATCGAGGGGCTCCGGCCGCCGGTATCTGTCGGTTCCGTGTCGGGCTCTGTCGTTTTCGGCCGTGACGTGGCACGATCCCCCGGGCACCGTAAGTTACTGACGGGACATCAGTTTGGGGGAAGAAGTATGGGACCGGGCAAGCGCGGCCTGTTCGCGGCGGCGGTGGCGGTCGTCTGCGCGGTGACCGTGCTGGGGGCACCCGGCGCGGCGTTCGCGAGCCCCGCCCCCTCCCCGTCCCCGACGGCGACGACCGACCCGGACCTGACGCTCCCGCCCAGCGAGGACCTGGAGGAGGTCCGCGCGAAGCTGGAGACGCTCTACCACGACGCGGCGGTCGCCACCGACGCGTACAACGCGGCCGAGGAGGCGGCGAAGGAGCAGTCCGCCGAGATCGTCGCCCTGGCCAAGAAGATCGTCGAAGGCCAGGAGAGACTGGCCGAGTTGAAGGACCGCGCCGGAGCCGCCGCCCGCTCCCAGTACCGCACGGGCGGGCTGCCGGACGAGGCCCAGCTGATGCTGAGCGAGGACCCCACCGAGTTCCTCGACGGCGCCGGCCGGGTGCTCCAGGGCCAGCGCGCGACCAAGGGCCTGATCGCCGAAGTGACCCGCACTCAGGAGGACTTGGAGCAGTACTCCAGGGACGCCTCCGCGCAGTGGAAGAAGCTGGAGGCCAACCGCAAGGCCAAGGCGGCGGCCCAGAAGAAGATCGAGAAGCAGATCGCTGCGGCCGAGAAGCTCGAGTCCCAGCTGGAGAAGAAGGAGAAGGAGCGCCTCGCCCAACTCCAGGAACAGGCCGACCAGCAGGCCCAGACCGCCTGGCTGGACACCGGCATCCTCGACGAGATCGACGGCAAGGCGACCGCGCAGGGCAAGAAGGCCATCGAGTACGCCACCGCGCAGATCGGCAAGCCGTACGTGTGGGGCGCCGAGGGTCCGGACTCGTTCGACTGCTCCGGGCTGACCTCCGAGGCCTGGAAGAGCGCCGGCCGGTCGATACCGCGCACCTCGCAGGAGCAGTGGAAGCAGCTCGAGCACGTCGACATCAAGGACATGCGTCCCGGTGACCTGATCATCTACTTCGACGACGCCAGCCATGTCGCGCTCTACGTGGGCGACGGCGCGATCATCCACGCCCCGCGCCCGGGCCGTACGGTCACCCTCGCCGGGGCGGGCACGATGCCGATCCTCGCGGTGGTGCGACCGGACGCGTGAGGCGGGCCGGCCCCCGGCGGCCTGCCGGGCGATCAGCGGGCGAATCGACCGAAAGGGCCTAACTCACAGACGGGGACGCGAAAGCGAGGGTCACGTGACCGCCGCCACGTGACCCACGGCACGTCCACCGGTCCGCCAAATCCCTTGTGGACGTGACGTTCGTCATCCCCGCTCCTGTACCGACCTGCCCAACTGCGACAGGGAACGCGGCATATGACACTGGCCTGAGATCAAACGACGTGCCGTACACCATTCCGTTGCGGCGCCTTCTGCCGCTATGGTCCCCGTCGGTGGGTCGAGGTCCCTCGTCCCCGCCATGCCCTCGGGGGGAGGGAAGGAACCCGACACAATGCCCGCACCCGTACCGCGGCAGAGAGCGATCCCGGCCGTGGAAACCGGTCAGGCGCAGGCCGTGCCCGCTGCAGGCGGCCCCTCCGATGACGTAGCCCCGCCCCGGCGGGAAGCCGCCCGCAAGGACGAGACCGTTCGCAGCGCGGCCACGGCCGACAGCGACACCGCCCACACCACGCTCACCCTGCTGCTGATCGAGGACGACCCCACGGCCGCGCCGATCGTCCCCGACCTGCTCGACTCGGACGGCAAGCCGATCCGGGTCCGCACCGCGCGCAACCTCACCGAGGCCGGGCGGCTGCTCACCGACGACGTGCACTGCATCCTGCTCGACCTGGCGCTGCCCGCGCCGGGCAGGGCCGGCGAGCCCGAGGACGAACTCGCCGTGCTGCGGCACGTCCTGCGGCTCGCGCCCCGGCACGCCGTGCTCGCGCTCACCGCGTCCGGCGACGCCGAGCGCGGCGCCGAGGCCGTACGCGTCGGCGCCCAGGACTATCTCTTCCGGGACGAGCTGGACGGCCGGCTGCTGAGCCGCGCGATCCGCTACGCCGTGGAGAGGAAACGTTCCGACACGGCCGAGCGGCGGCTTGCCGAGGGCAAGCTGCGCGCGCAGGAGAACGCCCGCCTGGAGCGCGGCCTGCTGCCCACGCCCCTCCTGGAGGGCTCCCCGCTGCGGTTCGCCGCCCGCTACCGCCCCGGCCGCTCCCGCGCGCTGCTCGGCGGCGACTTCTACGACACCGTCCGCACCCCGGACGGCACCGTGCACGCCATGATCGGTGACGTCTGCGGGCACGGCCCGGACGAGGCGGCGCTCGGCGTGGAGCTGCGCATCGCCTGGCGGGCGCTGACCCTGGCCGGGCTGTGCGGGGACGAGCTGCTGAACACCCTCCAGCAGGTGCTGGAGCACGAGCGCGACGACGACGAGATCTTCGCGACCCTGTGCACGGTGGACATCGCGCCCGACGGGCGGCGGGCGGGCCTGTGCCTGGCCGGCCACCCCGCCCCGCTGATCGCCCGGCCGGACCGGCCGGCGCGGCTGCTGCCGCAGGAGAACAACGGTCCCGCGCTGGGGCTGCTGCCCGGCGCCCGCTGGCCGCGGATGCAGGTCGAGCTGGGCGCGGAGTGGAGCCTGATGCTCTACACCGACGGTCTGATCGAGGGGCGGATCGGCGAGGGCCGGGAACGGCTCGGACAGGACGGCATGGTGGAGATGATCCGCCGGCAGCTGGCCGAGGGGCTGAGCGGGGAGGAACTGCTGCGGGCCGCGGTGAGCGAGGTGCGGGAGCTCAACGGGGGCGAGCTGACGGACGACGTGGCCGTGGTGCTGCTGGACCGGGTGCCGTAGCGCTCCGCCGGGGGTGCCGTCGTGGAAACCGCGCGTGAGCCTCCGGCAGGGGTCGGGGACCCGGGTCGCCTCGCTGCCCTCCGCCGGCACCGAACCGCCGGAGGCCGCGCGGGCGCCGTTGCGCATGGCGTCGTTGCCAGGTGCGGGTCGTCGAGGCTGGTCGCGCGGTGGCCCGCGCTCCCGGGCAGGGGGCCGCACCCCTGCCGCTTCCGGGCAAGGGGCCGCACCCCCTGCCTCTCAGGGCATGGGTGCTACCGGCCGCCGTTGTAGGGGCCGTAGGGGCCGTCGCTGCTGGAGCCGCCCCTGCGGGTCCGGCCACCGCCCGGCAGGGAGCGCAGGGCGGGACGGACGTCGACCATGTAGACGATGGTCGCGATCAGACCGATGATCGGCAGGAACGACAGGATCGGGAAGATCAGGTTCACCACGAAGGCGAGCCCCAGGATGATCATCCAGAAGGGCTTGGTCTGCTTGTCGGCCGCGCGGTAGCCGTCCTCGCGGCGGACGGCCGCGTCGATCAGAGCGAAGCCGCTGAACACGATCAGGGCCAGGCTCAGCAGCGACATGAACCCTGCGAACCCCTGCATCAGCACTACGTCCACCACCCGACTCGGCACGACCGGTTCGTCCTTACGCGGTCACCGTACCCGCAACCACGCTCTCGTCACCCGTACAACGGGCCGGGCACCGTATGAGTGCCCGGCCCGTGACCGTATGCCGGTATGCGTGTCCGTGTATCTGTCGGGGTCCGCGGCGGCCGCCGCGGCCAGGTCGCCGGCGGGTCTCACTTGGCCGGCGGCGTCGTCTTCTTCGGGGTGGTCTTGCGGGCGGCCGGGGCCTTCTTGGCCTGCGGCACCGTCTTCTTCGCGGGCGCCGGCACGGGCGCGACCCTGGCCTCGGCGGCCGGGGCGGGCTTCGGCGCGGCGGCCGGGGCGGGCTTCGGCTCGGTCTTGACCTCGGCCGGAGCGGTCTTGGGCTCTTCCTTGCCCTCGACCACGATCGCCAGCTCCTCGATCTCCTCGGCGGCCTCGCCACGCCAGGTCTTCACGGCCTGCTCGCCGTGCTCGGCGACCTTCTCGTAGGTCTCACGGGCCTTGACGGCGTACTCGGCGGCGACGCCGACACCGCGCAGTGCGATGTCCTGCGCGGACTCGCCGAGCTTCTTCAGGTCGGCGTCGAGCGTGCTGCCGAGCTTCTTGATGTCGCCGTCGAGGGTGGCGATGAAGTCGTTGACCTTGGTCTGGAAGGTCTCCTGCGCCTCCTTGGCCTTGGCACCGGCCTCCTTGGCACGGGCGGCGGCCTTCTCCTGCACGGCCTTGGGGTCGGTGTTGCGCACGGCCTCGATACGGGCCGGGGCCTCGGCGCGCAGCTGCTCCACCAGGGCCGGCACCTTCTTCGCCTGCTGGAGCGCGAGGTCGGCGGTACCCGCGGCGAAGTAGAGCGGGGTCGGGTCGCTGAAGGTCTTGCGCAGGTCGTCGGTGATGGCCATGGTGTAGGTCCTCCCGGATTCGCGTTCGTCGTGTTCGTCGTCTTCGGCTGAGGGTCGTACGGGTCCGCAGTCGGGCGGCCGGTCCCCTGGTCCGGTCAACTGGCCGTCTGCTGCGGATCGGCGCCGCTCTCGTGCTCCGGGGTCTCCAACGGGCCTTCGCTGAATCCGTTCTCCTTGCGGAAGGACTCGTAGATCTGCAGCAGCGCCTGCTTCTGCGCCTCGGTCAGGGTGGGATCGGCGAGGATGACCGCGCGGGTCTCGACCTCGTCCCGGTCCCGCTCCGCGTCGAGGATCCCGGCCCGCACGTACAGCGTCTCGGCGGAGATACGCAGGGCCTTGGCGACCTGCTGGAGCACCTCCGCGCTCGGCTTGCGCAGGCCGCGCTCGATCTGGCTCAGGTACGGATTGGACACCCCGGCGGCATCGGCGAGCTGCCGCAACGAGAGCTGGGCGTTGCGCCGCTGCTCTCGCAGGTAGTCACCGAGGTTGCCGACGTTGAGCGATGCCATGCCTCCACTGTGCACCCTCGGCGCTAACTATTGCAAGCATCTGCTTGCAACAGTGTTCCGTGTCACCGGGACCGACCCCTTGCCCCCGTTCACAAGGACTCGCCCCGGTGGGAAGTCTCGGCAAGCGCAACCCCCGTCAGCACCTGGTCGAGCACCCGTCTGATCGCGGCGGCCCGGGCGGGCGGAGCTTCTAGGATCTGCGGCATGGCAACTCGACTCGTGCAGATCAACATGAAGGCCCGGGACGACTCCGCGCTCGGCCGGTTCTGGGCGGAGGCACTCGGTTGGGGTGTCGACAGCGAGGGACCCGGTGTGACCAACCTCGAACCCGTGGGCTTCGCCTACCCCGACCCCGCGGCCGTCTGCATCGACATCATCGCCCGCCCGGAACCCAAGACGGTGAAGAACCGGGTGCACCTTGATCTGGCCACCACCTCGACTGCCCATCAGGGGGAGTTGGTCGCGCGCTTGCAGGATCTTGGCGCGACGCTCGCCGACGTGGGTCAGGGCGACGTCCCCTGGACGGTCATGGCCGACCCGGAGGGCAACGAGTTCTGCGTCCTGGAGCCCCGTCCGATCTACCGGGACACCGGGCCGATCGCCGCGGTGGTGGTCGACTGCACCGACCCGCGAGGGATGGCCCGGTTCTGGGGCGAGGCGATGGACTGGACGCTGCACGAGGTCACCGACGAACACGCGACCATGCGTTCGGCCAAAGGCGTCGGGCCCTACCTGGAGTTCCTCCGTACCCCCGACACCAAGAGCGGGTGGAACCGCGTCCACCTCGACGTCTGCCCCTACCCGGGAGACGACCTGGCCGCGGAGGCAGCCCGACTGCGCGCCCTGGGCGCCACCGACCCTGATATCGATCAGTCCGCAATCTCCTGGACGGTTCTGGCCGACCCGGAAGGCAACGAGTTCTGCCTCCTCACGCCTCGCTGACGTCGAGCAGCGACTCCGGCTGGTTTGGGGGCAGCGGCGAAGACCGCGTGGCGTCAGCCCAGAACTCATGACTCAGAACTCAGATCGAGCGAGACGCCGACCGCGCCTCCGTCTCGCTGGATCGGAACCACCGCCGGTCGCAGCCCCGACGTGGTTCACCTTCAGCGGATTTCCGCCGTACCCGTTCCCGCGGCCCGCGCACCGCTAGCGTGGGATCCCGTGATCGTATGGCTCAACGGCACCCACGGCGCGGGCAAGACGACGACCGGTCCACTCGTGCAGCAGCTGATCCCGGACTCACGGGTGTTCGACGCCGAGAAGGTCGGCGAGACGCTCATGGACATCAGGCCCGGGCTGCCCGGGACCGACAACTTCCAGCACTGGCCCCCCTGGAGGCAGCTCGTGGTGGAGACCGCCCGGCGCGTACTCGAGTACACCGGCGGCACTCTGGTGGTGCCCATGACCGTCCTGGTCGAGCAGTACTGGCGCGAGATCAGCGCGGGCCTCGCCCACCACGCCATCCCGGTACGGCACTTCGTCCTCCACGCCGACCAGGACACCCTTCGCGGGCGCATCGAGGGGGACACGGTTCTCGGCCCCTCCCCCTTCCGCCTCCAGTACCTCGAGCCCTACGCCGAGGCGGCCCGCACCTGGCTGCACGACGCGGCCGAGGTCGTCGACACCACGCACCTCACCCCCGCCCAGGCCGCCCTGCGGATCGCGGAGGCCGTCAAGGCGTGAGCCCCGCGAAGCCGGGCGCGGGGTGGCACCGGAGAACGACCCTCCGCCGTGCTCGCGCCGCGCCCCCTCGCGAACCCCGAGCACGGCGGCGGAACACTAGCCCCTGCGGCGGCCCTCCCCGCCGATCCACTCCTCCACCACCGCGAAGTCCCGGTCGGTGAGCCCGTACCGGTGGTCGACGCGGTGCAGGAGGGCTGGCGCGGGGTGCCGGGCGGCCACCCAGGCGCGGTCGGCGGCGGTGATCTCGTCGTCCAGCCAGACGAAGGGCCGCCCCGCGGCCCAGGCGACCAGCGCCGGCGTCTTCCCGTGCGGGCCACCGCCCGGCGTCTCCTCCTCCGGCCACTCCACCACCGGCAGCGAGGGCAGGCCGAGCCAGGGGGCGACGACGTCGTTCGCGTCGTCCAGCCAGGTCGTCGCCCACACCGGCTCGCACCCCAGCGCGAGCAGCCGGGGGCCGAGCGCCGGGTCGAGCCGGGGCAGCAGGGGGTGGGCGGGGGACGGCACGCCGGGCACCCGGAACTCCGGATGGCGGACCCGGCCCCCGAACGGGATCAGGGTGCCGTCGACGTCGAGGAAGAGCAGCATCGGTGGGTCCTTCAGTCCTGGTGGCCGTGGTCCGCGAGGATGCGGTCGATGCGGGCGCGGTGGGCCCGCTCCCAGGTGTCGAGGGACTCGCCTGCCTCCTTGGCCAGTCTGGCGCGGGCCGCCTCCAGGATCTCCGTGCGGCGGGCGGCCGGTACGACCACCACGCCCTCCTCGTCGGCGACGACGACATCGTCGGGATCGACGTCGACGCCCCCGCACCGCACCCGCAGCCCGAGCGGACGGACGGCCGCCTTCGCGCCCGGGATCGGGATGACGCCCCGGGCGTGGACGGGGAAGCCGGCCTCGCGCACCTCGGCGAGGTCCCGGATCAGGCCGTCCAGGACGAAGGCCGCGACCCCCCGCCGCTGCGCCACGGCGCAGACGTTGCCCCCGGCCGGCGCGTGGTCGAGGTCGCCCGACTCGACCACGACGACCGAGCCGGACCCGCACGATGGATCGCGGCGTGCAGCATCAGGTTGTCGCCGGGCGGGCAGCTGACGGTGAAGGCGGGCCCGGCGACGCGCGGCGCCGGGCCCCAGAGCGGACGTATGCCGATGTCCATGACATGGGCGCGGCCCAGCAGATCGGCGAGGGTGGTCGTGGGGATCGCGGCGAAACCGGCGCTGTCGATCGTCATGGCGGGACCGTAGTGGGCCCGTCCGCCGCGTCGGCGGCCGGCCCGTCGCTCACTCGCGCTCCCACGGCAGCTCCCGCGCGTGCACCACCTCCAGGCGGGACACCGCGCGGGTCAGCACCACGTACAGCCGGTTCAGGCCGCGTTGCTCGGCCTCGGCGATCGCGGCCGGCTCCACGGCGACGACGTGGTCGTACTCGAGGCCCTTGACGAGGGTGGCGGCGATGACCGTGACCCGGCCGGTCGGGGCGTCGACACCGGCCGCGGTGAGGGCCTCGCGGATGCGGGAGGTCTCGGCGTCCGGGGTGACCACGCCCACCGAGCCCTCGTGGGTGAGCGCGTCCCGTACGGCGGCGACGACCGCCGGCGCCAGGTCACCGTCCGCGCGGCGGACGCGCAGCTCGCCGTCGCGGCGCAGGGAGCGGGCCGGGGGCACGTCCGCGTCGAGGCGGGCGAGGAGGCGGTCGGCGAGGGCGAGCACCGCGCCGGGGACACGGAAACCCGTGGTCAGCGGGACGATCTCCGCGCCGGGCTTGCCCAGGTGGGTCATCTGCACCCGCCAGGAGCGCGCCGCCCACGGGGTGGTGCCCTGGGCGAGGTCGCCGAGGACCGTGAGCGAGCCGAAGGGAACGCGGCGGGCGACGGCCCGGCACTCCATCGGGGAGAGGTCCTGGGCCTCGTCGACGACGACATGGCCGTAGCCCCCGGGATGCTCGACGAGCCCGGCGATCTCGTCCAGGAGGACGAGGTCGGCCGCCGACCAGCGCGCGGACCTGGGCGAGCGGGGCGGGCGGGACCAGAGCAGGCACCGCTGCTCCGCCGGTTCCAGCAGACCCTCGGCCGCCGCGCCCAGCGCCTGCGGGTCACTCAGCAGCCGGGCCAGCAGTTCCTCCGGCCGCACCTTGGGCCACACCGCGTCCACGCAGGCGCTCACCGCCCGCGCCCGCTCGATCCGGCGCAGCCAGGAGCCCGGGCGCGGACCGGCGCGCCGTTCCGCCTGTGTCTGGATCCGGCGCACGATCCGGCTGCGGACGCGTTCCCGGCCGACCTCGTACGGCGGCTCCTCGGCGAGGACCCCGGTGACGGTCTCCGTCACTTCACGGCCCGCGATCCGCCAGCGGTACGACCCGTCGGGCACGGCCAGGTCCTCGGCGCGGCCGGCCGCCACCCGCCCGTACACGGCCCGGCGCAGCACCTCGGCCATCCGCGCGTCGTGCTTGAGGGCGGCGGCCGGGTCGGTGTCGGTCCCGGTGACCGGGTGGCGGGCGATCTCGTCCTGGAGGGTGGACTGGCGTACGCCGGTCTCGCCGAGGGAGGGCAGGACCTCGGCGATGTAGGAGAGGAAGGTGCGGTTGGGGCCGAGGATCAGCAGACCGCCGCGCCTGATGCGCTGCGGGTGGGTGTAGAGGAGGTAGGCGGCCCGGTGCAGGCCGACGGCGGTCTTGCCGGTGCCGGGGGCGCCCTGCACACAGACCGAGTCGGCGAGTTCGCCGCGTACGAGGTCGTCCTGCTCGGGCTGGATGGTGGCGGCTATGTCGCGCATGGGGCCGACGCGGGGCCGTTCGAGCTCGCGGGCGAGGAGCGCGCCGGGGCCCGTGGCCTCGGCGGCGCCGCCGTCCGCCAGGTACTCGTCCTCCAGGCCGGTCAGGTCGGCGGAGTCGCCGCGGCTGCCGGGCGCCCAGCCGAACCGCCGGCGCACGGCGACGCCCTGGGGGTCACGAGCGCCGGCCTGGTAGAAGGCGCGGGAGACGGGGGCGCGCCAGTCGACGACGAGGGGCGGGGCGGCGGGGTGCTCGCTGATGCGGAGCCGGCCGATGTGCTGCCCGGTCCCCCGTACGAAGTCCAGACGGCCGAAGAACAGCGGGCCTTCGGGGAGTTCGCGCAGGGCCTTGGCGCGGCTGCGCAGTCCGAAGCCGAGGACCTCGGCGTCGGCGCCGGACGCGGAGACGTCCTCACCGGTGACGACCTGGAGGCCGGCGTCCTCCACCATGGCGGCGAGGGCGGCACGGCAGGCGTCGTGGTGGGCGCGTTCGTGGTCGAGGGCGGCGGCGAGGGCTTCCGGGGCTTTCGACTCTTCCGGCTCTTTCGGTGCTTTCGGATCCTTCGCGGCGGGGTCGGCAGACGTCATGGGGGCGAGGATAGCGAAAAAACGTTACCGGGTTACTTTTTTAACTCAGTCACAACCATGCCGGATGTCAGGGTCCGGACTGCTCCCTCCGGCCGGCGGCCAGGCGCGGAAGCCCCGCCTCCAGCGCCGCGAACGCCCGCCCGGCCGCGTCGACCGCCTCCCGCCGTACGTCCTCCACCCGCTCCCCCGCCGAGATCCGCCGCCAGTTCTCCTCGGCGAGGATCCGCCGTACGGCGATGATCTGGCCGGCCGCCAGCCGGGCGTCGAGGCCGCCGCCGAGGGCCTCGGCGAGGGCGTCCTCGGAGCGTTCCAGGTGGGCGTGGAGGCGGGCGACCAGGGACGGGGTGCCGTAGAGGAGGGTGTAGAAGGCACGGACCTGCGGGTGGTCGTTGACACCGGTGATCGGGTCGGCCGCGGCGAGTCCGTCCAGGAAGTGCCGGCGCAGGGCGGCCAGGGGGGCGGTCCCCTCGGCCCGCGCGGCGGCGACCACCCGCGCGGCCTCCCCCTCGTGGTCGGCGATCCGGTACAGGACGAGGTCCTCCTTGGCCGGGAAGTACCGGAAGAGGGTGGGCTTGGAGATCTCCGCGGCCGCCGCGACCTCCGCGACGGACACCGCGTCGAAGCCCCGCTCCAGGAACAGCCGGACGGCGATGTCCGACACGGCCTGGTACATCCGCTGCTTCTTGCGCTCACGCAGCCCGGTCTCGCTCATACGGTGAGCCTACGGCGGGTTCAGGAGGCCGGTGCGGGGGCGGGGGCGGGCGCCGGGGCAGGAGCGGGTGCGGGCGCGGGGTCGCGCCAGGGCGGGGGCGCGGCCAGGGTCCAGAGATTGTCGAGGTGCCGGTTCCAGGTGGCGATCAGGGTCTTGGAGTCCTCGGAGCCCTCCAGGGACCAGACGTTGAGGTCCGTGCGGTAGCCCTTGGGGTCGTAGTACTCGGGGGCCGCGCCGCGCAGCACGGTGCGCGCCATGACGTCGTAGAGGCCGTGCAGCACCAGCTCACGGTTGAAGACGCAGATCTTGTCCCGGGGGATGCCGGGATAGAGGCGGTACTCGCAGCGGGCGTTGATCCGGCCGGCGGCGGTCAGCCGTTCCGCCAGCGTCGACAGCGTCTCGTCGTACTCCTGGCACTTGCGCTCCAGGCGCCTGCGGAACTCGGGGTCGTCGACGGGGAGCCCGGTGTCGCCCACCCTCGACGGGACCGTCATGGCCTGGCCGAAGTCGGGGATGAGGACGCGGATGGTGACATGGCGGGTGGGGCCGGGGTCGTCGAGGAGGCTCTCCAGGCGGTGGTACAGCTCGTTGTAGAGCGTTTCCCCCGTGTAGCCGAGAAACCTTATGTCCACCGTCCGCGCCCGGAACGCCTCGCTCACGAAGAGGCCGAGCTCCCGCGACTTCACCTGCCCCCGGGTCGGCAGCCGCAGTGTGCTGGACAGGTCCTTCACCGCGTCGTAGAGCACGTAGCCCACCAGGCTGAGGAGAGCGCCGCCCAGATACGCCTTGCCCTCCAGGGCGTCCCCGACCGGCTTGACGAACTGCGCGGTCAGGCCGGTGACGAAGATCCCGAGCAGCAGGACCCGGACGACCACCGGCTCGAAGCGCTCCGTGTAGCGCCGGAGCGCGTGCCCCACCCCGCCGTCACCCGTCGTTCCACTCCCCCGCGCGGACATGCCCGTCCCCCTCGCGCCTCACCCCCGCAGGGGGCTGCAAATGTCCCTGGAAATAACGGAGTTCAGTGCATGCCATGGTCCACCTAGGCCAGGGCCCGGGCAAGATACGGGTTCGCCGTGGCCGGCAGGGGAAGACCCAGCGACGCGGTGGCCGCGGCGAGGGTCGCGGCATAGGAGTTCACGGCGCGGCGGACGTTGGGGGCGTCGAGGCTGGATCCGGTGACCAGGCGGTCGAGGTCGATGTAGGCGGAGCGGACGAGCTCGATCCAGCGGTAGACCCGGCTGTCGTGGCTCCAGTTCCTGGTGTACCGCTTCGGCAGCTGCTTCTCCCACCGCCGGAACATCCGGGCCCGGATCTCCGGCCGGGTCGGGGTCAGATGCATGTGCCGGACCAGGTCGTACAGGGGATCGCCGACGATGGCCATCTCCCAGTCGATGATGGTCAGGGCCATGTCGTCGTTGCGGCGCACGAGATTCCACGGGTTGAGGTCGCCGTGCAGCAGGGCCGGTGCCCGCTGACTCACGGTGTGCCGGGACAGGATCTCCCGGAGCCGCCAGTCGTCGGGCAGCCCGAGCGTACGTGCCAGCTGCAGCGATTCCTTGGGCAGGTTGCGGACCAGGTCGACCAGTTGCTCCGACAGCCACCCGTAGAAGTGGACCTCCCCTTCGGCGGGCGCGACCCTCAAGTGGTCCACGTGCGTGAGCTCACACAGCTGGTCGACGAGGGCGTCCGCCTCGTGCAGCCGCAGGCCGTCCACCGGGTGGTCAGGAGGCTCGTCGATCGGGGTGCCGACATACGTGTGGATGGTGAAGGGGTCGTCCGGATAGCTCTTGCCCAGCGCGAACACCTTCGGCGCCGCCACCCGGACACCCGACTCCTGGATGGCCCTGAGGACCACGTGCTCGCTCAGGTAACTCGGCTCTCTCCGCGAGACGTTGCGCAGCTTACGGCGCACGACCACCGGATCGGGAACGCCCGGGACCCAGACCACCGAATTGAGGTGGGCGGTGCCCTTGAACACCCGGTGCGCCGGGGCCGCTCCCTCGGCGAGCAGGGCGTCCCGTACGGCGGACACGGGGAAGTCGGGATGCTCCGGGAAGCGCGGATCCGGCTGCCAGTCGCAGGCCTTCGCGATCCAGTGCCGGCCGCTGACGTCGCCGCGGGACGCCAGCCACCGGAAGAGGGCGCGCTCGATCTCGTCAGCCGTCGGAACGTTTCTGAGCCGCAGCGGCTCCGCCGCCGCGTTCAGCGCCCTGCCCACCTCCACCGTCGCCTCGTCCAGGCTCTTCTGGGTGAACGAGTCCTGCAGCGACCGCGCGGCCCGCATGACGTCCGGGTAGACCGACTGCGCGCGCTCGAAGTCCAGGTAGTGGCGCAGATCCCTGGCCATGCCGTGGACCGCGCCGGGCCGGAACTCCTCCATCGCCTCGACCCACGCGTCGATCACCTCGGGCCGCTGGTGGGCGGGGTACCGCATGCGCACCAGGTGGGTCGCCAGGTCGTGCAGGGGGTCGCCGTAGGTCGCGAGTTCCCAGTCGACGCAGATGAGGGGCGGATCGCCGTCGTACGTCACGATCAGGTTGTCCCGGTGCAGGTCCGCGTGGAGCAGGCTGTACGGGCGCCGGGTCATCGCGGGAACCCGCTCGGCCAGCCCGAGCAGGGCGTTGTCGGAAATGCCCAGCGCGGTGAACAGCCCTCCGAACTCGGCCCAGTTGGGCTTGCGGATCTGCTTGTCGGCGCGGTGGGCCAGGGTCTTCAGGAAGGCCTGGCTGTCGCTGTGGTTGGCGGGCCAGGAGACCGGCAGGGGCGGCAGCGCCGCGCGGCGCACCTGGGTCATCTGGGCCAGCAGCCGGGTCAGCGCCTTCAGGAGCAGCGTGTCGACGGGTTTACCGTTTCCGCAGATGGTGGAGAGCGGCACGCCTTCCACATAGCTGTGGATGGCGTACCCCGGCCGCTTGACCAGGCACTCGGGCGCGTGCGGCAGGGCGCTGCGCACGGCCTTGAGGATCACCGCCTCGTTCTGCCAGGTCCTGATCACCACCGGCAGCGCGTCGAAGCGCGGGACACGCACCGTGACCGAGGTGCCGGGGTCTCGGCCCAGCAGCCGGGCCACGTCCTCCGTCAGCGGCAGCACATAGTTGCGATTGTGGTGGCCGCTGGACGCCTGCGTCGATTCCGCGGCCTCGACGAAGGCTCGCAGGACCGCGTCCTGGGCGGCTCGTTCCCCAAGGTGCCGAGGGGGAACAAGGTGGTCGACCACTGGCCGCTCCGGGAGGTCGCGCAGGAATGGGTAGGGCAAACGGTAAATGCGCCGCACGGCCGCCGTGACGATCAAGTAAGCACAATGGGTGGTGGCCACTCGCTTGCGTCAGGCCGTTCGAGACAGGCTGGTTTCCGCCTCATACGTATGGACGGGAGCTGTTGCTCAAGTGATTGGGGCATGCTAGCGCAGACGTCTGAGCTATTCGGCGAGAAGATTCCAGACCGAGTCGAACCAGGCCTGCCAGGTGTCGACGAAGACGGTGCCGGGTGAGTCCGGGTCCGCGTCCTTCACCTGGTGGGTGAGCGTCGCACCGAGGCCCAGCACGTCGAGGGCGGTGACCTCCTCCCCCGAATCCAGCTCGATCTGGCGCTGGATCACCTCGTAGGGGCCGTGCAGTGCCTCCGCGCCGTTGAAGAGGTAGAGCTTGAAGGCCGGCGTGAGGGGGGCGTACCGGATCTGGACATCCACGGAGGGCACGAGTTTCTCGGTCCTCAGCTCCTTGAGAACGCCGCGCAGCGACTCCGTGTGACGGTCCGTGATGGCCTGCAGCCGGTTCCGCAGCCGGTCGTCGTCCTTGTCGTCCTTGACCCTCGGATAGGGCAGGTTCAGCGCCTTGTCGGGCAGGATCATGCGCAGCCCGATCCGCTCGGGAGCTATGGAGCCACCATGGATCCGCTCGGCCTGCAGCCGGATGTGCGCGTCCAGTGACTCGGACGTCAACGTGTAGACGTCCAGGGTGACTTCGGGCAGCTCGAAGGCCTCGCTGAGCAGGGGGCCGAGCGTCGCCCCGTGCCGCAGTCGGGTGGCCTTGGGGGTGGACGACTGGATCCGCTGGGTCTTCACCACCCGGGACCCGCTGCCCTGGCGGGACTCGATCCAGCCCTCGCTGACCAGCTCCCGCATCACGCGCTGGACGGTGTCCCGGGAGACCCCGAACTCCTCTGCCAGATCACGCTGGGAGGGCAGGAAGGAGCGCAGCGGATACGTCCCGTCGGTCATCCGTGAGCGCAGCACGTCGGCGACCCGCTGGAACTCGCGGCCGCCGGCACCGGCACTCTGCTGCCCCTCCACACCGCGACCGTACCGCCACCCGTCCACCGGCAAACCACCGATCATGCCGCCGTCCGTCCACCGGCCCACCATTGCCGGTCAAGACACCGACAGCTCAAGCCGATTAAGGATCAATCAGGCAGGGGAAACCCACTTCACGTCAACCGGTCCAATTGGACCGAGACTTGCTGGCTTCACCGGAAACGGCAGGGAGGTGGAAGGCCGTGCTCCCGTTATCAGCGCTTCTTGAACTCCTCGGATACTGCGCCGGCTTGACGGTGCAGGCGAAGCTGGGCGCGCTGGGGGTGATGCTGATGCTCACCGTGGCGGTGGGCATACGGGCCCGGCACGACATGCTCGCCGTCGCGGCGGCCTGTGTGCTCGTGGCGTTGATGCTCAGGACTGTTCCCTGACCACCCTCAGCACCGTCTCCAGCGAGTTCACCACCATCGTCGCGCCCGCTCCCCTGAGCAGTTTCTCCTTGCGCTCGTTGCGCGCGTACCCGAGGAAGGGGACGCCCGCCTCGCGGGCGGCGAGGAAGTCGGAGGGGGTGTCGCCGATCATCAGGGCGGTCCCGGGGGCCGAGCCCATCGCGGACAGGGCGCGGTGCAGGCAGTGCGGGTGGGGCTTGAGGAGCGCGAGGTCCTGGGTGCGGCCGTAGACGTGGGGGGCGAAGCAGGAGATGAGGCCCCGGCCGGTGAGGTACTTGGCGACCACGCGCGGGGAGTTGTTGGTGGTGATGGCCAGGCGCAGGCCCACGGCCGTCCAGGTGCGTATCAGGGGGTCGGCCCACGCCGTGGGCATCGCGGAGGACGCGGCCCGCATCTCCTCCTGGGTGAGACGTTCCTCCAGTTCGTCCACCAGGTCGCTGCCGGGGCGCAGGCGGTCCACGGCGCGCAGGACGACGTGCGGGTCCAGCGACTCCCGCTCGGACTCCGTCAGCAGATGGTGCAGGCCCCGCCCTTCGAGCCACTCCACCAGCCCGTCGGCCACGTCCTCCGCCGAGTGCCCGGCGAAGAGCCGGCAGATCGGCCCGTCGAAGTCCCACAGGACGACTCTCGTACGCGCGATCGACTCCCGCAGATCCGCGGTCCCGTTTCCCTTGTCGTTCTCGGTGTCGGCTGCCACCTGTTCAGTCTGCTTCGTATCAGAAGTCACTAGGAGAGTGTCAGGTCCGTCGTGATGGTTTCCCAGAGGGCGTTGAACCACTTCTGGGATTCCTCCACGAACGCGGCGTCGCGCTGACCGGCCGAGGACTCGAAGGAGAAGAGAAGGGACTCGGTGCCCATCACGTCGTACATGTCGAGCGTTCCGCTGTCGGTGGACTCCTCCCGCCGCTCGACCATGTAGTACGCCATCAGCGCCTCGGTGCCGTTGAGCAGGTAGAGCTTGACCGGCGGGGTGAACGGGAGCGCGCGGAAGGTGATGTCGACCTCGATGCCGTGGGAGCGCAGGGTCCGCAGGTTGTGGCGCAGGACATGGCCCTGGGCGTTGCGCATCGCCAGCCAGCGCTGGTGGACGGGGTCGTCGTCGCCCCGGCCGTCGACCGGGACCGGGAAGGCGAGGTTGATGCGCCGGGAGGGCAGCAGGATGCGGACGTCGATCTTCTGGGGGTGGATCTCACCGGCGTGGATCAGCCGCAGCGGCTCGCCCAGGGCCGGGATCAGGCTCTCGGCGGTCAGGCAGGCCGCGTCGATGCGGACGTGCGGGGCGGAGAAGGCCGCGGTGAGGCGGGGGGCCAGGCCGACCATGGTGGGCTGGGGCTCGTCGTGACCGGGGGCGGGCGGCTCGGCGATGCGCGGCGGGCTGCCCTTGCTGACGTTGGTGAGGAGCCCGTCGTCCTGCAGTGCGCGCAGGGCCTGGCGTACGGCACCGCGCTCCACCCCGAACTCGTCGGCGAGCTCGGCCTGGGTGGGGAGGCGGTCGCCGGCCTTGAGGTCACCGACGCGGATGCGTTCCCGCAGGATGTCGGCGATCTCCTGGGGCGACTTCCTGGTGCCGTTCACTGCCACGTTCTCCGCCACGCTCTCCTGGGTCACGACCAAACGCTACAACTTTGATCCATCTAAGGGGAGTTGCTTGGAAGTTGTTTAGAGGTTAGTGCCAAGTGGGGACAACTTAATAAGAGTTGGTTGCCAACTCTACCGAGTTGGCGAACGGTTTGCCTTCCGCTTCACCCCGTCGATCCTCCGAAGGGGGGAACACCATGACTGGCCTCGCACTCGTCTCCGCCGCCATCGTCGTCGGCGTCGAACAGACCATCCAGTGGAAGTACGGCACCGCCGGCGCCGTAGGCCTGCTGCTGCTCAGCATCGGCATCAAGGTCAGGAGCCCTGCCATCAGCTCGGTCGGCGCCGCGGTCCTCGCCCTCGTCGCCACCGGCCCCGCCGTCAGCTCGTGAGCACCAGCTCCGAGCTGATCGTCTCCCAGAGTGCGTCGAACCACCGCTGGGACTGTTCCACGAACGCCGAGTCGCGCGGCCCGGCCCCCTGTTCGAAGGCGAACAGCACCGACCGCGTGCCCTCGGCGTCGTACATCTCCAGGTGTTCCTGGTCGATCGTCTGTTTGCGGCGCCGGACGGTGTAGTACGCGAACAGCGCCTCCGCCCCGTTCAGCAGATAGAGCTTCACGGGCGGGGTGAACGGCAGCGCGCGGAAGGTGACGTCGACCTCGATGCCGTGCGTGGAGCGCAGCGTCAGCAGATTGTGCCGCAACACCTGGCCCTGCGCGTTGCGGTGGGCCAGCCAGTGGCGCTGCAGCCGCTCGGTGGCCGAGGTGTCCACCGGCGTCGGAAACGCCAGATCGATGTTCCGGGAGGGCAGCAGGACCCGGACGTCGATCTTGGCCGGTTTCAGCTGTCCGGCGTGGATCTGCCGCAGCGGTTCGCCGATCGCGGCCGTCAGCGAGACCGCGGTGAGGCACAGGGCGTCGACCTCGACATGCTCGGCCGCGAAGGCCTCGGTGATACGGGGCGGCAGGCCCACCATGGACGGCTGCGGTGTCGCCGCGAGGCCGCTCAGGAGGCCGGCCGGGCCCGCCTGCGGGGCGACGGTCGCCGGGCTTCCCTTGGAGACGTTGGTGAGCAGGTGCTCCGACTGCAGAATGCGCAGCGCCTGGCGTACGGCACCGCGCTCCACCCCGAACTCGTCCGCCAGCTTGGCCTGCGTGGGCATGCGCTCACCCGGCCGCAGCACCCCGGTTCTGATCCGGGTGCGCAGCTCGTCGGCCACCTCGCGGTGCGAACGCTGCGGCCGTTCCGCCCTCCTCCGGTCGTTGACGGAGGCATGTTCCGGCTCCACGACCGAACAGTACAACTTCCCGCCATCTTTAGGCAGTTCAAAGAGAGATGGTTATAGGACGCGTCCAAGCGGACATAAGTACAGTGAAGTTGGCAGCCAACTTCAACAACATGGTCAAACTTCCAGACGGTTGGCCGGTCGGGCTTCCTTCCGGAGGGGAGCCGGGAGCCCGAGCAGTCGGCACCGAGGCACAGCCACAACTGCAGATCGCCGCACAGTCACAACCGAACATCGCGCGCACAGCCACAACCGAACAGCGGCCACACCCGAGCACCGACACAACTGAGGCACCTGAGCACAGCCACAACTGAACAGCTACGGATGAACCGTTCTCGTCGGCCGAGGAAAGGAGCTCAGAACAGGTCCGGGCACCACGGTCGCTCGGACGTACGCAGCAGGGCGTCGGCCTTCCGGGCGGCGCCCGCTCGTTCCTCCCGGAGCCGGCCCAGCGCCGCGAGCCGCGCCGCCGACTGGTCGCCCAGCCAGAGCGAGGCCAGCTCGGCCACGTCCAGGGTGAGGTCGGCACCGCGTGCCGTCGGCGTACAGGAGGCGCCGTCGGGGGTCGCGTCCAGCAGAAAGCGGCCCCCGGCCAGGCCGGCCCGGTCGACGACCTCCAGGACCAGGGCGCCCTCCGTGTCGTACGTACGCGCCTCCAGAGCCCGTACGACGTCCAGGAACCGCACCCACAGCCAGTCCGCCTGTGTGGTGATGCGCGCCGCCCTCGGGTCCGGCAGCAGGAACGGGAGCAGGTCGTCCGGGGAGCGCCAGCCCGACTCCACCCGGGTGATCCAGTCGATGGAGCACAGGTAGTGCCACAGGGCGCGCGCCGCGGCCGGGGTCACCGAGAGCAGCCCCTGCACCGAGGCCGTGTTCAGCGGCTGCTTGGCGTCGGTCCACTTGTGGTCCGCGGTGTACGCGACCAGCCCCTCGACCTCGCCGCCCGCCGAGCGGTACACGGCGTAGAACGGCTCGGTCCAGCTCTCCTCGGGGTGCAGGCGTATCACGCCCGTGTTCATCTCCCACCAGTACTCGTGGCGGCTGACGGCACCGGGCTGGGTGCGGCGCAGCCGCTCGTGCAGCTCGGGGCCGAGCTTGCGGAACTCCTCGCCGTCGATCAGGTCGATACGGCCGCCGGCCAGGGGGACCGGGTGGCGGGGGTCGAAGCCGGCGCGCGGTATGTCGATCGTCCACTCGGTCATCGTCGTGGCCGGACCGAAGCCGTGACGGCCGTAGATGCGGTACTCGGCGGCGGTGAGGGTGGCGACGACGTCCCCGCGGTCCTTCGCGGCCGTCAGGTCGTCCGACATCAGGCGGGTGAGAAGGCCCCGGCGGCGGTGGGTGGGGCTCACGGTGACGTTGGTGATGGCGTCGGCGGGGACGGGGGTGCCGCCCACCGCCGTGAGCTCCTGGGGGAAGGAGCGGAAGGTGGCCACGCAGGTGCCCGCGTCGAAGGCGCCGTAGAGGCGGGAGGCGCCGAGGGTGGCTCGGCGGGCTGCCAGGGCCTCGTCGGTGACGGTGGGGGGACGCAGGAAGCCCGTGTTCTGGGCGCGCATCCAGTCGGGGAGTTCATGGTCGGTGATGGGGCGGACGTCCATGGGGCCACGGTAGGCAGGGGGGCGGGGTGTGTCGCCGGGTTTTTCCCGCCCCCGCCGCCCCCCTGCCCGTCCCGTCCCCGGGCGGCCGCCCCCGGACCCCCGGCCCCCCGCTTCGGCCGCCCTGAACGGGCCTCGTCCTCAAGCGCCGGACGGGCTGATGTCCCCCTGCCCTCCCCCGGGCCCTACACCAGCAGGTCGTCCACCTGGGCCTCGCCCTCGCGATAGCGGCGGGTGATCTCCGCTCCGCAGTCGTCCGCCGTCCGCTGGAGGCGCTGGCGGCGGCGGGAGACCTGCTGTTCGTAGCCGGTCAGGCGGGCCATGGCCACGTGGAGTTCCGGGTCGGTGCGGGCGTCGAGGTCGGAGAGCTCGACGTCGGCGAGCATGTCGGCGGCGAGGCGGCCGTACTCCTCGCTGTGCGGGGTGCCCAGGGTGACGTGGCGGGCCGAGGAACGGTGGCGGGCGGGGCCGTCGGTGAGGATCTCCGGGAGCCGGTCGACCACGGAGGCCGCGCCCGTCGGGGACCGGCGGGCCAGTTCCGCGCGCAGGATGTCGATGCGGCCCTGCAGCAGCCGCCGTACATAGCTGAGGTCGGCCTCGTCGCGCTGGGCGCCCTGCCGCAGGGTGCGCAGCTCGGGCAGGCTCAGCCGGGCCAGGTCGGGCTCGGGCGGCTCCCCGGGCAGCCCGGGGCTGTCGCTGCGCTGGACGGGCGGCCGGTGTGTCTCCAGCCGCCCGGTACTCGGTGTGGTCATGTCCCTCTACCGTCCCCTCGACCGGCGTGTGGTGGAAAGCATCGTGCCACCCCAAGTCGCCGCGATGTGACCGAGTCCCCCCGAACGGCCCAGACGGGGCCTAAAGGATCAAAAATGGGCCCTTCGCGGGTCCGCGCGGGCCACCCGGCATGATGGTCCGCATGCGAGCTGTGGTGCAGAGGGTGGACGGCGCGAGTGTGGTCGTCGACGGGGAGACGGTCGGGGAGATCGCCGGCGAGGGGCTGTGCGTCCTCGTCGGGGTGACCCACGAGGACACCAAGGAGAAGGCGGCCCAGCTCGCCCGCAAACTGTGGTCGGTGCGCATGCTGCACGACGAGAGGTCGTGCAGCGACATCGACGCCCCGCTGCTGGTGATCAGCCAGTTCACGCTGTACGGGGATGCCAGGAAGGGCCGTCGTCCGACCTGGAACGCGGCCGCCCCGGGGCCCGTCGCCGAGCCCCTGGTGGACGAGGTCGTGGCGCAGTTGCGGGCCCTGGGGGCCACCGTGGCGACGGGCAGGTTCGGCGCGCGGATGCGGGTGTCGCTGACGAACGACGGCCCGTTCACGGTGCTGATCGAGGTCTAGGACGTGTCCTAGGGCTCGACCACCGCCTCCTGGGCCGCCGCCGTCGTGCCGGCCATCAGGGGGGCGTCCACCGGGATGTTCCGCTTCACCAGGGCCAGGGCCACCGGCCCCAGTTCGTGATGGCGCACGGACGTCGTGATGAAGCCGATCTTGCGGCCGTCGGGCGCCTCGTCGGCGACCCGGAGTTCGGTGCCGGGGGCCGGGAGGTGGACCTCGCTGCCGTCGAGGTGGAGGAAGACCAGCCGGCGGGGCGGCTTGCCCAGGTTCTGCACGCGGGCGACGGTCTCCTGGCCGCGGTAGCAGCCCTTCTGCAGATGCACCGCCGTACCGATCCAGCCCAGCTCGTGCGGGATGGTGCGGTGGTCGGTCTCGAAGCCGACGCGGGGGCGGTGCTGCTCGACGCGCAGCGCCTCGTACGCCAGGATCCCGGCCGCAGGGCCCGCCTTCTCCGCGTACGACTCCAGGTCGGCGCGCGGGAGGAAGAGGTCGCGGCCGTACGGGGTCTCGCGGACGACGACGTCCTGCGGCACCTCGGCGATGGAGCCGGCGGGCAGATGGACGACGGCGGTGTCGGCGGTGCGGTCGGCGACCTCGACCCGGTAGAAGAACTTCATCGACTCCAGGTACGCGATCAGCGCGTCCTGGGTGCCGGGCTCGACGTGCGCCCACACCGTCGCACCGTCGTCGACCAGGTAGAGCGCGTGCTCGATGTGCCCGTGGGCGGAGAGGATCAGGGCCTCGGTGGCCTGGCCGGGCGGGAGATCGCTGACGTGCTGGGTGAGGAGGAGGTGCAGCCAGCTCAGGCGGTCCTCACCGCTGACGGTGACGACGCCGCGGTGCGAGAGGTCGACGAAGCCGGTGCCCTCGGCGAGGGCGCGCTGCTCGCGGAACAGGTCGCCGTAGTGGGCGGCGACGCCTTCGTCCACGCCCTCGGCGGGGACGGCGCCGGGCAGGGACAGCAGGGGGCTCTTCATGGACGTAAGCCTACGACTCGGTAATTGAACTCTTGGCCGTCGAATCCTTGAGCGCGCAGTCCTTGCAGCGGCCGAAGATCGCGAAGTGCTTCATGTCGGTCTCGAAACCGAAGGTCTGCCGGAGCTTGGCCGTGAACTCGGCGGCCACCTTGACGTCCGCCTCGATGACGTTCTGGCAGTCCCGGCAGACCAGGTGGATGTGGTGGTGCCGGTCGGCGAGGTGGTAGGTCGGCGCGCCGTGGCCCAGATGCGCGTGGCTGACCAGGCCGAGTTCCTCCAGCAGCTCCAGCGTCCGGTAGACCGTCGAAATGTTGACCCCCGACGCCGTCTTCCTCACTTCCACGAGGATGTCGTCGGGGGTCGCGTGCTCCAGGGTGTCCACGGCTTCGAGGACAAGCTGGCGCTGCGGCGTCAGCCGGTAGCCGCGCTGCCTGAGGTCGCTCTTCCAGTCGGTGCTCACCACACCGACGAGTCTAGAACTACTTGCGGAGGCCTACTTGAAGAAGGCGATGCCGTCGTCCGGGAGGTCGTCGGGGAGGGCCTTGGCCCAGCGCTCGACCTCTTCCGGGGTGACGACCTTCTTCAGGTGGGCCGACATGTAGGGGCGCAGCCCGACCTCGGGGGTCTGCTTCTCGCCGACCCACATCAGGTCGCTCTTGACGTAGCCGTAGAGCCGCTTGCCGCCGGTGTAGGGGCGGGAGGAGGCCGTGCGGGCCACCGCGTCCGTGACCAGGTCGATCTGCGGCTTCTTGTCGGCCAGCTCGCCGTACCAGATCTCGATGACGCCGTCGTCGCGGGTCATCGTGATCTCGACCTTGCGGGTGCCGTGGATCCGCCAGAAGCCGGACTCGGACTCCAGGGGCCGGACCTTGTTGCCGTCGTTGTCCAGCACCCAGGTGCGGGAGTGGTACTCCAGGAAGTCCCGGCCGTCGTGGCTGAAGGTGACCTCCTGCCCGAAGTTGCACTTCTCCGAGCCCGGGAAGTCGTGCACGCCCGCGCCCGCCCAGGTGCCCAGCAGGAAGGCGAGGGGGACGAGGTCCTTGTGGAGGTCGGACGGGATCTCGATCATGGTTGGCAGTTCCTGGAGTGGTCGGTCAGCGCTGGCCCTGGTACAGCTTCTTCACGGTCAGGGCAGCGAAGGCGAGGACACCGACGCAGACCAGGACCAGCAGGGTTTCGAAGAAGATCTCCACGGGGTGCTCCTCGGATGAGCGGAGTTGGTTCCGTACGTACACAAGGCCGGCCCCCAGCTTACGCGGCCGGGGACCGGCCCTCCGAGTGAGGTAGGGCTCTCAGCCGAGCAGCTGGCTCTGCAGCAGCACGGTCTGCTGGAAGGGGACGTCCGCGGCCTCTCCCTTGCGGGACTGCACCACCAGGCCCACCACGTCCCCGCAGACGACGTAGGCCTGCCGGACCTGCTCGGGGCCGTACGGCTTCGCCTCGTCGTAGGCGAAGCGGCGCACGCCCTCCAGCGCGGCGGCGCTCGGGAAGCCCTCGTCGTACTCCGTCCCTGACGCGCCTCGCAGCGCGTGCACCGGGGAGTCGTACTCGGTGAAGTCCTCGAAGATCTCGTCGGCGACCTCGCCCGTGTCGAACTGGAGCAGGTAGACGCCGGTGCGGGTGCCGTCCGGGGTGGTCCAGCCGCGGGCGGCGATGTGCCGCAGGCCGTAGTCGGTCAGCGCCTGGCCGACCTCCGTACGGTCCTTCGCCGACCCGTACACCGCCAGAAAGTCCTTCCGGGCGAGCCAGCCGTCGTCGCCGCGCAGCGCCTTGTCCTCCGTCGCTCCCTCGGGCGCCGGGAGCAGCAGTCCGCGCAGGTCCGCGTAGTGGGCGCCGGCGGGGTTGTCCGCCGCGAGCGGCCCGGGGCGGCCGGTGGGCAGCGGCGGCCGGGTCAGCTCCGGGTACGCCCAGCGCCCGTCCGACTCGGTGGCGAGACCCGGCACGTCCGTCCGCTCCATCCGCGTGATCCCCACGGCCGTACCGGCACCGAGCGCGCCGAAGACGGTGACCACGGCGGCCCAGCGCGCAACGGCACGGAGGGCACGGCGGTCCTTCCTGACGGCGGGCGCCGCCGGGGCGTCCGGGGCGAGGGGACCCAAGGCGAGGGGGTCCGAGGTGACGGAGTCCGACGTGACGGAGTCCGACGTGACGGAGTCCGACGTGACGGAGTCCGACGTGACGGGCGCCGAGGTGACGGGCGCCGAGGTGACGGGCGCCGAGGTGACGGGCGCCGAGGTGACGGGCGCCGAGGTGACGGGCGCCGAGGTGACGGGGTCCGAGGTGACGGGCGCCGAAGCCGGTTCGGCCGCCGGTGGCTGGGACTCTGCCGAGCCCTCGGCACCGGCCTGGGCCTCGATCCGCGGCTCGGTCCTGGCCCGGGTCTCGGTCTCGGTCCGGGGCCCGGTCTCGGTCTCGGTCCGGGGCCCGGTCTCGGTGTGGGTCTCGGTCTGCTCGGTCATACGGCCTGCCCCGGGTCGTCGATGCGGTCGAGTTGGGCGGCCAGGAAGGTGGCCATGCCCTTGGTGTCCAGCGGGCTCGGGCCGCTGGCGCTGACGCTGACCAGCACGTCTCCGACGTATGCCGAGCAGAACAGGCCGTCCAGGTCCTGCTTGTCCTCGCCCTTGGGCGTCAGGAAGCACCGCGCGTCCTTGTGGCCCTTGATCGTCGGCCCCTTGCGGAAGACGTCGGTGGCCGCGAAGAAGGAGTTGTAGGACGTCGACAGCCGACGTACGGCATCGCGGTTCGCCATCCGTGTCAGCGTGACCTCGGCCGTGAAATGGGCCGTCTCGTCGAACCGGTAGCCGTCGATGACCAGGTAGCTGCGCATCGCCATGCCCTTGATGCGCTGCTTGTCGACCTCCTTCTCCAGAGCCTTGCGCGTGGAACGAGGCAGGTCCCGCAACGGCTCCTTGCGCAGGGCGTTGGCCCGCTGCTCGTCGAACTCGGCGTCGGAGCCGTGCTCCCCGAGGTCGGGGCCGCGTTCGTAGCCGGCGGTGCCGAACGGCAGGAAGAGCGCGCTCAGCGAGCCGGCCTTCGGTTCGTTCCCGGCCTTGTCCTTGGCGGCCTTCGGCTGCCCCCAGACCGGCTTGCCCGGGTCGCGGTCGGCGTCCCGCACGGTCACGACGGTGTAGCCGACACCGGCGACGAGCGCGGCGGCCAGCAGCGCGGCTCCGGCGACGGCGGCGATACGACCACGCCGCACCGGCTTGTTCTCGGCGGCCTCGGGGACGTCGCCGGCCTCGGCGGAGTCCGTGCTCACCGGGTTCTCGGTCACAGCTTCCCCATCTGCTGCCGGGCCAGGTCCATGATCTTGGCCTTGGGAATCGGCTTGCTGTCGAAGATCCAGATCTCCATGTAGATGTCCCCGCGCCAGGCGTGCGCCTCGGCCGTGTACAGCGGGAGGTAGCCGGCCTTGCGCTCGGGGGTGTCGTGGACGAAGACCGTCCCGTTGCCCTCTCCCGTGCCGGGAAGGGGCCAGCTGCGGGTGTCGTCCTCGTCCATGGCCCAGTGGTAGCCGTTCTCGGCCCACTCGGCGGCCGCCAGCTTGTCCTCCTGCCGGAACTGCACCAGGACCGACTCGGCGAGGTATGTCTCGCCCACCTTCCACGAGGTCACGGCCGCCCGGCGGAACTCGTCACTGGCGAGATCGCTGAAGGTGTCGGACGGTCCGAGGTAGCGGTCCGCGTACTCCGCGAGACCGAGCCAGCCGTCGGTGCCCAGCTCGGCGTCGGTGTCCTTCGCCCCCTTGGGCCGTTCCACGAGCAGCTTCCGCAGGTCGCCGTCCGTCTTCACCCGGCGGTCCTGGGCGGCCGACAGCGGCTCGGCCTCACCCTTGGCCTGGCCGATCACGGGCTGGGACAGGGGCGGCAGCTTCGTCGGCTCGCGGTCGGCCTGGATCAGGTAGCCCGCGCAGGCGCCCGCCACGACACCGAGCACCGCGGCGGTGGCGATCAGCCGGGCCGTACGGCCCCGGCGGCGCGGGCGCGGCTCCACGGGCGGATCGGGTACTTCCAAGACATCCCCCACAAACGGTGAAGCACGCATTCCCTATGCGTGCTTCACAGCAGACTCACCGGTCTCACCGGGGGTTGTACATCGGTTTGATCACGCTCGGGCACGTCGCTGCAACTACGCTGCCCACATGGCGAAGAAGCTCGTGATCAAGGTGACCGCGGGGGCCGATGCCCCCGAGCGGTGCTCGCAGGCGTTCACGGTCGCGGCGGTGGCCGTGGCCAGCGGTGTCGACGTCTCCCTGTGGCTGACCGGGGAGTCCGCATGGTTCGCGCTGCCGGGCCGGGCCGCCGGGTTCGAGCTGCCGCACGCCGCCCCGCTGCCCGACCTGCTCGACTCGATCCTGGCCGGCGGCCGCCTCACCCTGTGCACGCAGTGCGCGGCCCGCCGGGACATCACGGAGAAGGACGTCATGGAGGGCGTACGGATCGCGGGCGCGCAGGTCTTCGTGCAGGAGGCACTCGGGGACGAGACGCAGGCGCTCGTCTACTGACGGCGCTTCCTGCCGTCGAGTTCGTCCCACCACTCGTCGGACTTCGGGTCGCCGGACGGGTCGTCCCACCAGCGGTCCTCGGGGCCGCGGCGGTTGGCGACCATGGCGGCGAGCGGAGGGATCACCATCGCGACCACGCACATCCCGACGGCCACCGGCACCGACCAGATGCGGACGACTCCCCAGGCCAGGACGAACAGCCCGATGCAGGTGCCCATCATGGCGAAGTAGATGTGACGCCGGCGTGCGTACATGTCTCCAGCGTAGGTCCGGGAACGGCGGAGGGCCGTACCCCGGGGGTGAACCCTTGGGGTACGGCCCTGCGCCGTGAGGCGTCCGTCACAGCCGCCCGAGCCGGTCGGTCCTCAGACCGCGATCGCGACCTCCGCGAGGCCGCCCTTCTGCGCGACGACCGTACGGTCGGCGGTGCCGCCGGGGACGAGGGCGCGGACGGTCCAGGTGCCCTCGGCCGCGTAGAAACGGAACTGTCCGGTGGCGGAGGTCGGGACCTCCGCGGTGAACTCGCCGGTCGAGTCCAGCAGCCGGACGTATCCGGTCACCGGCTCGCCGTCGCGGGTCACCTGGCCCTGGATCGTGGTCTCACCGGGCTTGATCGTCGAGGCGTCCGGGCCGCCGGCCTTCGCTCCACACATGTCTTTCTCCAGAAGGGGTCTGACCGGAAGGAAGGCCGGTCGGGATGAGGGTGGGTTCTCGGGGTCTGCCGCGCTGCGGCTTACTTGTTGGCGCCGAGCTCGATCGGCACGCCGACCAGGGAGCCGTACTCGGTCCAGGAGCCGTCGTAGTTCTTGACGTTCTCGACACCGAGCAGCTCGTGCAGGACGAACCAGGTCAGGGCCGAGCGCTCGCCGATACGGCAGTAGGCGATGGTGTCCTTCGCCAGGTCCACCTGCTCGTCGGCGTAGAGGGCCTTGAGGTCCTCGTCCGACTTGAAGGTGCCGTCGTCGTTGGCGTTCTTCGACCACGGGATGTTGCGGGCGCTCGGGACGTGGCCCGGACGCTGCGACTGCTCCTGCGGAAGGTGGGCCGGCGCGAGCAGCTTGCCGCTGAACTCGTCGGGCGAGCGGACGTCGACCAGGTTCTGCGAGCCGATGGCCGCCACCACGTCGTCACGGAAGGCGCGGATGGAGGTGTCCTGCGGCTTGGCCTTGTAGTCGGTCGCCGGGCGCTCGGGGACCTCGTTGCCGTCGACCAGCTCGCGGGCGTCCAGCTCCCACTTCTTGCGGCCGCCGTCGAGGAGCTTGACGTTCTCGTGGCCGTACAGCTTGAAGTACCAGTAGGCGTAGGACGCGAACCAGTTGTTGTTGCCGCCGTAGAGGATCACCAGGGTGTCGTTGGCGATGCCCTTCGCCGACAGGAGCTTCTCGAAGCCCTCCTGGTCGATGAAGTCACGGCGGACCGGGTCCTGGAGGTCCTTGGTCCAGTCGATCCGGATCGCGTTCTTGATGTGGTTCTTCTCGTAGGCCGAGGTGTCCTCGTCCACCTCGACGACGGCGATGTTCTCGTCGTCCAGGTGGTCCTGCAGCCAGTCGGCGTCGACCAGGACGTCGCTGCGGCTCATGCTCGTTCTCCTCCGGGGCAGTTGCGGCGGGGGTGTGCAAGAAAAAAAGAGGGGGTGCGCGGCCGGGTCTCGCCGGCGGCCGGCGCACGGATGCCCTCGGATCGAGGGCGCCGGGAGGCGCGGAAGGCCGGCGGCGCTTCCGCTTCAGACGGTGCGACAGAGCATGGCGGCGACGCGGCACAGGTCGACTGCCCGCCGCTTCGTGAGATCCGCCTGTCGCTGCATCATGCGGTCGATCGTAGGGACGGACAGGCGGGCGTGTCACCAACGAGCCGCATAGTGAGACGCGATCGTCCGCATCCTGGGACGAAGATGCGCCCGGGCCACCCCCGCAAGGGCTCCGGGCACATGTATCCGCCGTCACATCTGCGGTACGGACGGCGGCGTCTCGCCTGTCGGACACCGTCCGTCCGGCGCCGGGGGTACTACCCGGCCAGCCGCACGTTCGAACCCTTCACCGTGATCTCGACACCGTTCTTCTCCGCCTGGACCCCGGCGAGTTGGATGCCGCCCGGCAGGCCCTCGATCTTCTGCTCGAAGTCGGTGATGGAGCGCACCTCGTTCTCGGCGGCCTCGACCCCGCCGAAGCTGGGGATCGAGTCGGCGTGCACCCGGACGGTGTCCCCGTCGACGGTGACGGTGCTGAGGACGTGGACGGGCTGCTGCAGGACGCTCACCTTGACCGCGACCTTGATCTTGCCGTTGCCGCCGTCGGAGAGGCCGACGACCTTGGCGGTGACGCCCAGCGGCAGCTGGGTCTCCTCGTTCTTGGCGGTCTTCAGCAGCTCGTCGTAGGCGACGGTCGCCGTCCCGGTGGCCGTGGTGGCGGTGGCGGAGCTGTAGTCGCCGGAGAACTCGACGCCCTTCATGTCGGCCTCGAGGTCGTCGATGCGGATGGTGCCGCCCTCGGTGCCGGTGTCCGCCTCGTAGTCCGCGATGCCCACCTCGACGTCGTCCAGCGAGCCGCCGACGACCTGGGTGAGGAAGGGAAAGCCCTTGATGGACACGTCCGGGGTGGTGGCCAGCCCCTCGGTGGTCCTGAGCTTGTCCGCGGCCTCGTTCTCGGCGAAGTTGACCGCAAGACGGTCCGCGAGGACGAAGAGACCGCCCAGGATCACCACGACGATCAGCAGTATTCGAAGCGCGCGCATTGCCGTTGCTCCCCCGGATGGCCTGGTCGATGGCTGACGACCCACCGTAACCCTGGGGAGAGGGGCCGCCCGGCGATTGTCGATCAGCTGTGACAGACCCCGGCCCCCGTCCGGGCGGCGGGCGGGGCCGGTCCGGCGGCGGTCCTGCCCCTTATCCCAGCGCCCGGCCCAGCACGTACACCGCCGGAGCGGCGGCCGCCAGCGGCAGGGCCACGCCCGCCGTGAAGTGGACGAAGCGGGAGGGGTAGTCGTAGCTCGCGACCCGGTGGCCGATCAGCGCGCACACCGCCGCGCCCGCGCCGAGCAGCGCGCCCCGCGCGCCCATCCCGGTCATCCCGCCGACCGCGATGCCCGCGCCCGCCGCGGCGAGCAGCGACACGACGGCCGAGGCGGGCGTCGGCAGCGGCAGCGCGCGGGCCAGGACGGCCACCGCGACGGCCGCGGCGCCCACGGACACCGCGTCCGGCTCCGCGCCGAGGTGACCGGTGGCGAGGATCGCCAGCGCCGAGGAGGCGACGGTCGCCATCAGGCCGTACATCCGCTCGTCCGGGTCGGCGTGCGAGCGCAGCTGGAGCACCAGACAGAGCAGCACCCACACGCCGAGGGTGCCGAGGATCGCGGCGGGCGCGTGTTCACGGCCGGCCACGAGGAGCGCCACGTCCGAGACCAGCGCGCCGAGGAAGGCGAGCGCGATGCCCTGCCGGGCCGGCCACATGCCGTTCAGCCGGAACCATCCCGCGGCCGTCACGGCCTGCAGGACGACGAGCGGGACCAGCAGGGCGTACGAGCCGACGGCCGCCGCACCCGACAGGAGCAGGCCGAGGAGCGCGGTGAGCGCGGCAGGCTGGATCCCCGGCTCGATGATCGGCGAGCGGCCCTCCATACGGGCCCGCTGGGCATCGGTGACCCGGGCGTTGCCGGCCAGCGTGGCGGGTCCGTACTCGGGTCCTGCAGCACCCTGCACCGCCCCACCCCCGGCTCCGCTCCCGCCCACGCCCGCGCTCCCGCCTCGGGCGGTCGTCCCGCTGGGGCGGGACGGGTGGGCAAGGCCTGCAGCACCGGGCGCCGGGTAGGCGGGGTCTGCGGCGGGCCCGCCGGCACCGGGCGCCGGGTAGGCGGGATCCGCGGCGGGCGCGGCCGTACCGGGTGCCGCGTATCCGCCGCCGTACCCCGGGCCGTACCCCGCGTCGTACCCCGGCTGCGGATACCCGCCGTCGGCCCCCTGGGGCGGCAGATACGAGGTCTCGGCCGGATCGGCCGCGCCGACCGGCGGCTGGACGCTGGTCTCCCAGGTCTGGCCCTGCCACTGCTGGGTGTACTGGAGGTGCGCCTGCGGGTCGTCGTACCCCTGCTGCTGCCCGGGCCAGCCCTGCTGGTCGTACCCCGGATACTGCTGATACGGCTGCTGGTCGCTCATCCTCACCCTCCTGCGAACGGCGGGAGCACCTCGACCGTGCCGCCGTCGGCCAGCCGTACCGTCTCATGTTCACGGGTGCCCACGGGGTCACCGTCCACCAGGAACGAGCATCGCCGCAGGACACGCACGAGTTCGCCGGGGTGTCGCGCACGCGCGGCGTCGAGGGCGTCGGCGAGGGTGTCCGCGTCGAACGGCTCCTCGGCGATCCCCGCCGCGGCCTTGGCGGCCGCCCAGTAGCGCACCGTGACCTTTGGCATCGCATTCCTTTTCGGATCGGTTCGTGTTCGGTTCGTCAACAGGGTTCAGGCTAGCCCGCCCGCGCGGCCGCCCAGTCCCCGATCCGGGCCAGCAGGCCGTCGCCGGCCGCGTGCTCGGCGTGGCCCATGCCGGGCTCCAGCCAGAGTTCGCCGTGGTCACCGGCGGCCGCGGCGAGCATCCGGGGGTGGTCGAGGGGGAAGTAGCCGTCGCGGTCGCCGTGCACGATCAGCAGCGGAGTGGGCGCGATCCTCGGCACCGCCTCCGACGGGGAGAGCGGTACGGGATCCCAGTCGCGGTGGTGGATGCGGGTGCGGAAGCCGTAGCGGCCGACCAGCCGGCCCTCGGGGCGGGTGATCAGCCAGTGCAGCCGGCGCATGGGGGCGGTGCCCCGGTAGTACCAGCGGGCGGGCGCGCTCACGGACACCACGGCGTCCACGCCCCGGTGGAGGGCCGCGTGCCGGAGCACGACCGAGCCGCCCATCGAGAAGCCGACCGTCACCACCCGCGGGTGCCCGAGCGACCGCGCCCACCGCACGGCCGCGTCCAGGTCCAGGACCTCCCGGTCGCCGACCGTCGACCGCCCGCCGGAGCGCCCGTGCCCCCGGAAGGAGAACGTGACCACGGCCCCGTGCCGGGCGAACGCGTCCGCCACCCGGCGCACGTGCGGGCGGTCGACGTCGCCCGTGAACCCGTGCGCGATCACGAACACGGGGTGAACGGCGGATGGCGGCGAACTGTTGTATACGACCGCACCCGGGTCGTATACGGAATCGATGGAAATCCCGTCGGCGGTGGGCAGAAACGTCCGCAATGGTGTGCGGGTGCCCGTCTCGCAGTTCGGACGAACGGTGGAACGCGCCCCATGACCTGCCCGACTGTTGCTCATGTGGGCTATTCTGCTGGGCAGAGGACTCGGGCAGCGTAGCCCCCGGGTCCTTTTGTGCTTTCGGAAGCGTTGTATACGAAGCGGGAAACTCCTGGTGACCGCGGGTGTACGGGGCCTTCGGGATCGCAGAGCAGACCGCAGACCGCTGTGCAGTCGTGCAGTGCAGTGCCGCAGTGCCGCAAACGTCCTCGCAGGGACCGAGGAGGAACCAGACGTATGAGTTCTCTGCTGCTCCTGACCAATGCCCTCCAGCCGTCGACAGAGGTGCTTCCGGCCCTCGGCCTGTTGCTGCACAACGTGCGCGTGGCACCGGCGGAGGGCCCCGCCCTCGTCGACACACCCGGCGCCGACGTCATCCTGATCGACGGCCGCCGTGACCTTCCGCAAGTCCGCAGCCTGTGTCAGCTGCTGCGCTCCACCGGCCCCGGCTGTCCGCTCATCCTCGTCGTCACGGAGGGCGGTCTCGCCGCCGTCACCGCCGACTGGGGCATCGACGACGTCCTGCTGGACACGGCGGGCCCCGCCGAGGTGGAGGCCCGTCTCCGCCTGGCCATGGGCCGCCAGCAGATCGTCGCCGACGACTCCCCGATGGAGATCCGCAACGGCGACCTGTCGGTCGACGAGGCGACGTACAGCGCGAAACTGAAGGGCCGGGTCCTCGACCTCACCTTCAAGGAGTTCGAGCTGCTGAAGTACCTGGCCCAGCATCCGGGACGGGTGTTCACGCGCGCACAGCTCCTGCAGGAGGTCTGGGGCTACGACTACTTCGGCGGCACCCGTACCGTCGACGTGCACGTACGGCGTCTGCGCGCCAAGCTCGGCCCGGAGCACGAGTCGCTGATCGGGACCGTCCGGAACGTCGGTTATCGATTCGTTACCCCTGAGAAGGCGGACCGCGGGGGCGAGGACGCGAAGGCCAAGGCCGAGCGGTCAAAGCCGGACGAGACGGACAACGCGGCACCCGTGGGTGCCGAAGAGGTCCCGGCGGAGGCGTAGTACTCGCGGGTACCCCTCGGTTACCCGCCGGTACCGGCCCGGATCCGCTCGGCGGAGGCGTTGCTTCCGCACAGGGAAGGTGACGTACGCCCTGCCCAGGGCGGGTCCATCCGCGTAGACTCCGCGCGTGGCCAAGGTGACTCGGGACGATGTGGCACGGCTGGCGGGAACCTCCACCGCCGTCGTCAGCTACGTCATCAACAACGGACCCCGGCCGGTCGCCCCGGCCACGCGCGAGCGTGTCCTCGCCGCGATCAAGGAGCTGGGGTACCGGCCCGACCGGGTCGCCCAGGCGATGGCGTCCCGGCGCACGGACCTCATAGGTCTGATCATCCCGGACGCCCGCCAGCCCTTCTTCGGCGAGATGGCACACGCGGTCGAGCAGGCCGCGTCCGAGCGCGGCAAGATGGTCCTCGTCGGCAACACCGACTACGTCGCCGAGCGCGAGGTCCACTATCTGCGCGCGTTCCTCGGCATGCGGGTCTCCGGCCTCATCCTCGTCAGCCACGCGCTGAACGACCTGGCCGCCGCCGAGATCGAGGCCTGGGACGCCCGGGTGGTGCTGCTGCACGAGCGGCCCGAGGCCATCGACGACGTCGCCGTCGTCACCGACGACCTGGGCGGCGCCCGGCTCGCCGTACAGCATCTCCTGGAGCACGGCTGTGCCTACGTCGCCTGTATGGGCGGCACCGCCGAGACACCCTCCGTCGGCGACCCCGTCTCCGACCACGTCGAGGGCTGGCGGCAGGCCATGGACGAGGCCGGCATCAGCACCGAGGGCCGGCTCTTCGAGGCGCCGTACAACCGCTACGACGCCTACCGCGTCGCGCTGGAACTGCTGTCGGGCCCGGACCGCCCGCCCGCGATCTTCTGCTCCACCGACGACCAGGCGATCGGCCTGCTGCGCGCGGCCCGCGAGCTGCGCATCGACGTACCGGGCGAGCTGGCCGTCATCGGCTTCGACGACATCAAGGAAGCGGCCCTCGCTGATCCGCCCATGACAACGATCGCATCGGACCGGTCGGCGATGGCACGGGCGGCGGTGGACCTGGTCCTGGACGACGGGGTGCGGGTCGCGGGGGCCCGGCGGGAGCGGCTGAAGCAGTTCCCCTCGCGGCTGGTGGTGCGTCGCTCCTGCGGCTGCCCCTGACCGTATGAAGGCTTTCTGAGAGGCACCGCCCTGCCGCCGGATGCGTCTTTATTTCGGGCGAACGAGGTTCTGGCGGCCTTCTCAGGGAGCACTCAGGAACCTCTCATGGTCGCGGGACAAGCTTCTTTCCATGACCGAGAGCATCCGCCGCAGCGGCGAGTACGAGAACTTCGACACCCCTTACCAGGGCGCCCCGCAGCACGCTTCCTCCCCCGTCAGCCCGGAGTGGCCGCCCCCGCCGGCGTACGAGCCGGTGCAGCAGCCCCTGCAGCAGCAGCCGGTCCACCCGCAGCCGGTCCACCAGCCGGTGGTCGAGCCCACCGCGGTGTGGCAGACCCAGGCGCAGGCCTCCGCGGCCGGGGACGGCAACGGCGGCGGAACCGCTCTCCTCACCCCGGTGGCGGCCGAGCCCGCCCCCGACGCTCCGGCGGGCGCCGGGAAGAAGCGCGCCCGGGGCCCCCTGGCCCTGCTCGCCGCCGTGGCGATCGTCGCCGCCGCCATCGGAGGCGGCACGGCGTACGGCATCCAGGAGCTGACCGGCAAGGACACGGTGGTCTCCTCCTCCAGCACGACCAGCGTGGTGCCCTCCAGCAAGACCGGGGACGTCGCCTCGATAGCCGCGGCGGTCAGCCCGAGCGTCGTCGAGATCAACGCCACGCTCAGCAACGGGTCGTCCACCGGCTCCGGCGTGATCATCACCAGCGACGGCGAGATCGTCACCAACAACCACGTCATCTCCGGCGCCTCCTCGATCAAGGTGACGACCAGCGACGGCACGTCCTACACCGCGAAGGTCGTCGGCACCGACAGCAAGAAGGACCTCGCGCTGATCAAGCTGGAGAACGCCTCCGGCCTGAAGGCGGCGACCCTCGGCGACTCCGACGGCGTCCAGGTCGGTGACGAGGTCGTGGCGATCGGCTCCCCCGAGGGCCTGACCGGCACCGTGACCAGCGGCATCGTCTCCGCGCTCAACCGGGACGTGACCGTGTCCACCGACGAGAGCCAGCAGCAACAGCAGCAGGGCGGCGGCAGCGGGCAGTGGCCGTTCGAGTTCGGCGGCCGGCAGTTCAACGGCGACACCGGCTCGTCGACCACGACCTACAAGGCGCTCCAGACGGACGCGTCCCTCAACCCCGGCAACTCCGGCGGCGCGCTCATCGACGCGAGCGGCAACATCATCGGCATCAACTCCGCGATGTACTCCGCCGCCTCCTCGTCCTCCACGGACGCAGGCAGCGTCGGCCTCGGCTTCGCCATCCCGATCAACACTGTCAAGTCCGACCTGGCCGGCCTGCGGGCCGGCGGTTCCGACAGCTGACCGTCCACTCGATTCCGTAGGGAGTACGTCATGATCAAGCAGGTTTCGCACACGGTGACCGGCGTCGGCGCGGCCGACCTCGCCCTGGCCCTCGACGTGGCGTACGAGCTGCACACCCCGGTGCGGCAGCCGGCGGTGCGGGCCCCCGAGGTGGCCGCGGCCCCCGAGATGATGGGCCTGCGCACCACCGCCGCCCGCCCGCACCGCCGCAAGGTGCCGCTGAACCGCCTCACGGCGATGCGCGGCTGATCTCACGCCGCTCTCCCTCTTTACGCGCCGGCCGGGAGGCATGCGAGGCTGAATCCGTTCAGCACCTCCCCGTCTCCCGCCCTTCCCACCGCACCCGAGGATCCACGCCCATGAGCCCCGCCGAAGGCGACCGTGACACCCAGCGCATCCTGATCGTCGACGACGAGCCGGCGGTGCGCGAAGCACTCCAGCGCAGCCTCGCCTTCGAGGGCTACGACACGCAGGTCGCCGTCGACGGCGCCGACGCCCTGGAGAAGGCGACGGCCTACCGCCCCGACCTGGTCGTCCTCGACATCCAGATGCCGCGCATGGACGGCCTCACCGCCGCCCGCCGGATCCGCGGGGCCGGCGACACCACCCCGATCCTGATGCTCACGGCGCGCGACACGGTCGGCGACCGCGTCACCGGCCTCGACGCGGGCGCCGACGACTACCTGGTCAAGCCGTTCGAACTGGACGAGCTCTTCGCCCGCGTACGCGCCCTGCTGCGCCGCAGCTCCTACGCGGCGGCGGCCGACGCGGCGGCGGCCGAGGAGGACGAGGCCCTCACCTTCGCCGACCTGCGCATGGACCTCGCGACGCGCGAGGTCACGCGGGGCGGGCGCCCGGTCGAACTGACCCGCACGGAGTTCACCCTCCTGGAGATGTTCATGGCCCACCCGCGCCAGGTCCTCACCCGCGAGCAGATCCTCAAGGCGGTCTGGGGCTTCGACTTCGAGCCGTCCTCCAACTCCCTCGACGTCTATGTGATGTACCTCCGCCGCAAGACCGAGGCGGGCGGCGAACCGCGTCTCGTGCACACGGTGCGGGGCGTGGGATACGTGTTGCGACAGGGTGGGGCGGAGTGAAGAAGCTGGTACGCCGCTTCCGGACGCTTCCGATTCGGGCGCGGCTGTCGATGCTGGTCGCTGCCGCTGTGGCGTTCGCGGTGGCGGCGGTTTCGGTGACCTGTTGGTTCATCGTGCAGGGGAAGTTGTACGAGCAGGTGAACGACGACCTTGAGCAGGCCGCCCGGATGAAGCCCGGGAACTGGGTGCAGATGCAGAACGCGCTCACCAACTGTACGAAGGACCCGGAGAGTCCGAGGCCGTTCCGCAACCTGTACACCCAGGTGGTCACGTCGGACGGCACCGCCTGTGTCACCGACGACTCCCTCGGCGCGATCAAGGTCACCCAAGCCGACAAGGAAGTCATCAAGAACGGCGCTTCCAGCCGAGGCGTCATCCGCAACGGCACGGCCGACGACGGTACGCCGGTCCGGGTGATGACCGTGCCGCAGCCCGCCCAGGACCCCGGCACGGGAGAGCAGTCCTACGTCGCCATCAGCATCGCCGTATCGCTGGAAGGCACCAAGTCCACCCTCAACGACCTTGCCCTGATCCTCCTCCTCGTCTCCGGGATAGGCGTCGTCGGCGCCGGCGCAGCCGGCCTCGCAGTCGCCCGCGCAGGTCTCCGCCCCGTCGACAAACTCACCGAAGCCGTGGAGCACGTCGCCCGTACCGAGGACCTGAGTGTGCGCATCCCCGTGGAGGACGACAGTGAGGACGAGATCGCCCGCCTCTCCCGCTCCTTCAACTCGATGACCGCCTCCCTCGCCAACTCCCGCGAGCTCCAGCAGCAGCTGATCGCGGACGCCGGGCACGAACTCCGCACCCCCCTCACCTCCCTCCGTACGAACATCGAACTCCTCACCCGCAGCGAGGAGACGGGCCGCCCGATCCCCGCCGCCGACCGCAAGGCGCTCCTCGCCTCGGTCAAGGCGCAGATGACGGAGCTGGCCTCGCTCATCGGCGACCTCCAGGAGCTGTCCCGTTCGGAGGGCCAGCGCGGGGAACGCGTCCAGGTGGTGTCCCTGGAGGACACCGTCGAGGCGGCCCTGCGCCGGGCCCGGCTGCGCGGCCCCGAGCTGACGATCAACGCGCATCTGGAGCCCTGGTTCACGAGGGCGGAGCCCGCCGCGCTGGAGCGCGCGGTGGTCAACATCCTGGACAACGCGGTGAAGTTCAGCCCCGACGGCGGCACGATCGACGTCCAGCTGACCGGCGGCACCCTGACCGTCCGCGACCACGGCCCCGGCATCCCCGAGGACGAACTCCCGCACGTCTTCGACCGCTTCTGGCGCTCCCCCAGCGCCCGCGCCCTCCCCGGCTCGGGCCTCGGCCTCTCCATCGTCGCCCGCACGGTCGAACAGGCCGGCGGCGACGTCACCCTGGCCCGCGCCCAGGGCGGCGGCACGGTGGCGACCGTACGCCTGCCGGGCGCGCCGACGGCTCCGCCGGAGGCGCCGTAGCCAGAGCAGTGCGTTTCGCGCTGACCAAGGCAGTCGAGTCCACGACATACTCCGTGTCGCGGTCAGCAGGGGTGGACGCCTCCGCGTCCACGACGGGCGACAGGCGACGGGCGACGGGCGACGGCGCAGCGGGACGGCCACGGCATGTGGTCGTCCCCGCCGTGTCTCAGTGGAAGCCGAGCATGCCTGGGGAGTCGATGCCGACCGTGACCACGCCCGGCGGGTAGTTCTGCTCCCGGTCCGTGAGCAGGATCGGCATCCCCGTGAACTCGGCGCGCGGCAGCGCGCAATACAGGGCATGGCAGGTGTCAGCGCCACCGTAACCATCCCGGATCATGGTCCCGACAGTCACCGAGGAGACGGCGTCAAGGGGGTCGACGACGACCGAGGAGTACGAGAGCACTCGGTGCGAAGCGCCCGCGTCCTCCGATTCCGCCCGCATGAGACAGAGGGCGGGAATCCGGAGGAGGTCACCCGGGGTGCGGGCCATGTTGCCGGCGAGCAGGTTCAGCGTCTTGTGCCCCTCGGCGAGGGCGCGGGTGGCACCGGTGTCCAGAATGATCACGCGACTGCGCCTCGCGCCGCACGTACCTTCCCGGCGGCGATCCGGTAGATGTTGCCGAGCACATCGGGTGCCCGCTCGAACTCCTCGTCGCTGATATCGACGCCGATCACCTCCCGGGCGACCTGCCGGTCGGCCGCCAGCCTCTCGGCCGTCTGCTCCGCCGCTTCACCCGGTCGTGTCCCACCAGGCCCGGATCGCCGAAAATCCCACGGACGCGGCAACTTTTCCGCGCCTTGCGGCGACCACCCCCCGACCCACACCCCCCACGGGTGGTCCCCTCCACGGAACGGAACCCCAAGCATGAGCGACGCCCGCCGCACGCCCCCTCCCCGGCACCGCAAGCGCCGCACCGCCCTGGCCGCCGGTGTCCCGCTCGTCCTGACGGCCGCCGCCACCCTCGCCTACGGCACGGACCTGGGCCTCTTCGGTGCCGACGCACAGCGCAGGGCGTCGGCCGCGACCGCCGCCCCCGCCTGGGCCACCGCCACCGCCGACGGCTTCGCCTCCGTCAACGCCCTGGGCCAGAACGGGACGTACGGCGGCCGGGACGGCAAGACCGTCACCGTGAAGACCCTCGCCGACCTCGAGAAGTACGCCACCGCCTCCGAGCCGTACGTCATCGTCGTCGCCGCGACGATCACCATGGACCCGGTCGGAAAAGAGATCAAGGTCCAGTCGGACAAGACGATCATCGGCTCCGGTACGTCCGGGCAGATCGTGGGCGGCGGCTTCTTCCTCGGCCAGGGCGTCCACAACGTGATCATCCGGAACCTCACCATCCGGGACGCGTACCAGGGTGTCTGGAACGACAAGGAACACGACTACGACGGCATCCAGATGGACGGCGCCCACCACGTCTGGATCGACCACAACGACATCCGGCACATGGCCGACGGGCTGATCGACAGCCGGAAGGACACCACTTACCTGACCGTCTCCTGGAACAAGCTCAGCCAGGAGAACAAGGCCTTCGGCATCGGCTGGACCGACAACGTCACCGCGGACCTCACCCTCCACCACAACTGGATCCGCGAGACCGAGCAGCGCAACCCCTCCACGGACAACGTCGCCCACGCGCACCTCTACAACAACTTCCTGGAGGACGAGGCCGGCACCACCATCAAGTCCTCCTACGGCAACTACTCGCGCGGCAGGACGAACATGCTGCTGGAGAACTCCTACTTCCAGGGCACGGCCAACCCCGTGATCCGGGACAGCACGGCCACGCTCGTCCAGCGCGGCAACGTCTTCTCCGGCACGAGCGGGCGGAACGAGAGCGGCGGCACGGGCGCCGCCTGGAACCCGAAGACGTACTACTCCTACACCCTCGACAAGGCCGCCGACGTCCCCTCGCTCCTCAAGTCCGGCGCCGGGCCGCGCGCTTCCCTCGGCACGACGGCCGCCACCGCGAAGGCGGCCGCCGCCACCACGCTCACCGTCACCAAGGACGGCAGCGGCCAGTACTCGACCGTGCAGGCCGCGGTGAACGCCGTACCGGTGAACAACCCCTCCCGCGTGGTGATCGCGGTGAAGCCGGGCACCTACCGGGAACTGGTCAAGGTGCCGTCCAACAAGCCGCACGTCACCATCCAGGGCACCGGCGGCAGCCGCAAGGACACGGTGATCGTCTACAACAACGCGTCGGGCACCCAGAAGCCCGACGGTTCGGGCACGTACGGCACCGGGGGCAGCGCCACCGTCGCCGTCGAGGCCGACGACTTCCAGGCCCGTAACCTGACGATCTCCAACGACTTCGACGAGGCCGCGCACCAGGACATCAGCCAGCAGGCCGTCGCCCTGCGCACCGCCGCCGACAAGGTCTTCCTCGACGGTGTGATCGTCAGCGGCGACCAGGACACCCTGCTGGTGGACACCGCCGCCAAGGACAAGCTCGGCCGGGTCTACATGAGCAACTCCTATGTGATCGGCAACGTCGACTTCGTCTTCGGCCGCGCGACCGCCGTCATCGACAAGTCCGTCATCACGCTGAAGAAGCGCTGGAACGGCACCTCGGCCGGCTACGTCACGGCCCCCAGCACGGCCGCCGGCCGGAAGGGCATCCTGATCGCCAACTCGACGGTGAACGGGGACGTGTCCGACCGCAGCTTCTACCTGGGCCGCCCCTGGCACGCCGGCGGTGACGCGAGCCTCGACCCGCAGACCACCGTCCGCAACACCAGCCTGAGCGCCGCGGTCAGGACCACGCCGTGGACCGACATGAGCGGCTTCTCCTGGAAGGACGACCGCTTCGCCGAGTACCAGAACACCGGCGCGGGCGCGGGCAGCGCGAGCGGCGACCGCCCCCAGCTGACCGCCGCCCAGGCCGCCGACCAGGAGGTGGCGGACTGGCTGGGCGGCTGGACCCCGTCCGCGTCCTGATCCCAGCCCAGCCACACCCCATTGCCAGCTCGGCCACAGCCCTCCGCCCCACCGTGAAGGAATGGTCAATCCATCGGCGGGGGGCACGACGACGAACACGGCGGGCAGGATCCTGCTCGCCGACGACGACGCGGACGTCCGGGAAGGCATCGGCAGACTGCTCAGGTTCGAGGGATACGAGACCGTCCTCGCCGGCGACGGACGGCTCGCCCTCGACCTGGTCACCGCCCCCGGCGGCGCACCCGACCTCGTCCTGATGGACGTCACCATGCCCGGCCTCGACGGCCTGGCCGCGACCCGCCGCATCCGGGCCTCCGGCAGCACCGTCCCGATCCTGATGATCACCGGCCGGGACGCCGTGGGCGACCGCATCGTCGCCCTGGACAACGGCGCGGACGACTACCTGATGAAGCCCTTCGCCGGCGAGGAACTCCTGGCCCGGGTCCGCGCCCTCCTGCGCCGCGCCGCCCGCCGCACACCCCCGCCCCCTCGGCCCGCCGCGCCCGGCCTCCTCACCTTCCACGACCTCACCATGGACCTCGCCACCCGCACGGTCACCCGGGCGGGCCTCCCCCTCGACCTCACCCGCACCGAGCACTCCCTCCTGGAGTACCTCCTGCGCCACCCCGCCAAGGTCCTCAGCCGCGCCCAGATCCTGCACGACGTCTGGGGCTTCGACTTCGAACCCGCCTCCAACACCCTCGACGTCTACGTCATGTACCTCCGCCGGAAGACGGAGACCGGCGGCCGGCCACGGCTGATCCAGACGGTGCGGGGCCTCGGGTACATGCTGCGGGCGGGGTAGGCGGCGCGGACGGCTACAGCCTCAGCACGAGGGTGTCCTCCGCCGGGTGGGGGGCGGTGGGGGCGCCCGGCCAGGGTTCGGCCAGCCGGGCGTAGGCCGGGCAGCGGGTGATCAGCTCGTCGTGTGTGCCGGCGTCGATCAGGCGGCCCCCGTCCACGACGAGGACACGGTCGGCATCGGGGGCGAGGCTGAGGTCGTGGGTGATCATGATCGTCGTACGGCCTGCCATCAGGCGGCGCAGGGGCTGCACGATCTGACGGGCCGCCACGGAGTCGAGGCCGGCGGTGGGTTCGTCCAGGACGAGGACCGGGGCCGCGCGGAGCATGGCGCGGGCGATGGCGATGCGCTGGAGCTGGCCGCCGGAGAGGGCGGCGGTGCCGGGGGCGACGGGGGTGGCGTAGCCGTCGGGAAGGGCGGCGACGAAGTCGTGGGCGGCGGCGGCCCGGGCCGCCTGCTCGATCTCCCGGTCCGTGGCGCCGGGGCGGCCGCACGCGATGTTCTCGCGGATCGTGCCGTTGAGGACGAGCGTCTGCTGCGGCAGGAGCGCGATGTTCTCCCGGGCGAACTCCAGGGGTACGTCCGTCAGGGGGACGCCGTCCAGGCAGATCGCGCCCCCCTCGGGGTCGTAGAAACGGGTGAGGAGCTTGGCGAGAGTCGACTTGCCGGCTCCGCTCGGGCCCGTGACCAGGACCAGTTCGCCGGGTCCTGCGGCGAAGGTGACGTTCCGGAGGGCGGGGCGGGGGGTGTCCGGGTAGGTGAAGGTGACGTCGTGGAAGCCGATCCAGCCGTGGACCGGCCAGGCCGGGACCGGCTCCGCGGGATCCCGCACGGCCGGCTGCGCGTCGAGGATCTCGGCGATGCGGTCGGCGCCCGCCGTCGCCGCGGTGACCGTCAGGCCGAGCTGGCCGAGGCTGCGGACCGGGGGGTAGAGGTAGCCGATGAAGGCGGCGAAGGCGAGGAGGGTGCCGAGGGTCATGCGGCCGGCCGAGATCTCCCAGACGCCGAGGCCGATCACCGACAGGACGCAGAGGGTTTCCACGACCTCCACGAACTGCTCGTACATCTCGCCGAGCCGCGCCCCGCGCACGCTCGCCCGCATCCAGGCCCGCGCCTCGCGGTCGAGGCGCCGCTCCTCGTCGGCGCGCCGGTTGTACGCCTGGGTCAGGACCACGTTGCCCAGGGACTCCTCCACCACCGAGGTGATCGCGCCGTCCGCGACCCGTTCGTCCTGCGAGGCCTGCTTGATGCGTCCGGAGAAGCGGCGGGCGGCCAGGAGGAACAGGGGGGCGAGGAGGAAGGTGGCCAGGGCCAGGTCCCAGCGCAGGTACAGGGCGGCGGCCGCGTAGAAGACGGCGGAGAAGGCCGCGGAGACCGTGCCCACCACCCCGGACACGACCAGCTGCTCGATCGCCTCGACGTCTCCCGTCAGCCGCTCCACCAGGTCGCCCCGGCGGTGCCTCTGGAAGAAGTGCGGTGGCAGGTCCTGGACATGGGCGAACGTCCTCGCGCGCAGCCGCAGGACGAATCGTTCCGCCGTCCAGGTCGCCAGTGAGTTGCCCAGGTAGCCGACGAGGGCGCCGGACGCGGCCACGGCCAGCCAGGCGCCGGCCGGGCCCCAGAAGGCGGAGAGCGAGCCGGCCTTCAGGGCGTTGTCGGTGAGTTCGGCGAACAGCAGGATGGCGGCGGTCTCGGCGAGCGCGGAGACGACCACGCAGGCCACGATCACCAGCATCCACCTGCGGTCGCCGCGGGTCAGCGGCCAGAAGCGGCGGAAGGCCTCACGGGCTTCCCTCATCGTCGACGGCTCCCTTCCAGTAGGGGTGCGGGGCGGGGGTTCGGTACGGGCGGGGGCGCGTACGGGCGGGGGGCGGGGTCGGGACAAGGCCGAGGCGGGGCCGCCGGCACGAGAACGCTCATGCCGGTGACCCCGCCTCGTGGCGTCCCGTCAGCCCTGGTGCGCGACCGGGCGGCGCTTCGGGGTGACCTTCGGGGCGGCCTTCTTCTTGGCGGCGGGCTTCGGCGCCGGGGCGGCAGCGGTCTTGCGGGCCTTCTTCACCGGGGCGATCTTGTGGAAGCTCATGGGAATTACCTCTCCGTTCGACAGGTGCGGGTTATGTGCTTTTTATTTGTCGCGGCTTTGCAACAGTTCCTACTGCGACTCAGTCCTTATGGGAGACCGGGCGGCGCTTCGGAGTCACCTTCTTCACGGCCTTCTTCTTGGCGGCGGGCTTGGGAGCCGGGGCCACAGCGGTCTTGCGGGCCTTCTTGACGGGGGTGATCTTGTGGAAGCTCATGGCTCTCTCCTTGCGTAGTTGTCCCTGCGTCGTTCGCTCTCTTCGCTTTCGCGTCGTTCGCTTTCGACATGGAAAACACTACGGGACACGAGAAGCGGAAAAGGCCAATTCCGCTGAGACCTCGATGAATTACGGCTGAGACGAGTTTTCAGGCGGAGACGGGAACCAAACGGGGTCTCACACAGGCTTTAAATGCGACGAGGCCGCCGCGTCGGTGACGCGGCGGCCTCGCTGCGGAGGGAGTCGTGAACTACTTGACGATCGTGATCCGGTTCGCCACCGGCGGGGCGATCGGGCTGCCGGCCGAGGAGTTGGCCGTCAGGTACTGCTCCAGGGCGGTGAGGTCGTCGGTGCCGACGAGGTCGCCCGTGCCCTGGCCCAGGGTGGTGAAGCCGTCGCCGCCGCCCGCGAGGAAGCTGTTCGTCGCGATGCGGTAGGTGGCGGCCGGGTCGACGGCCGTGCCGTTCACCTTGATGGAGTCCGTGACGACCCGGTCGGCGCCGGTCTTCGTCAGGTCCAGGGTGTACGTGAGGTTGGCGGACGGCTGGAGGATCTTCGGGGAGCTCGCGTTCGTCCCGCTGACCTGCTCCTTGAGCACCTGGATCAGCTGGGCGCCGGTGAAGTCCTGAAGGTTCACGGTGTTGGAGAACGGCTGCACGGTGAAGCCCTCGGCGTACGTCACCACACCGTCGCCCTCGGTGCCCTTGGCCGCGTAGGTGAGGCCGGCCCGGACACCGCCGGGGTTCATCAGCGCGAGGTCGGTCTCGGGGTCGAGCCCCTTGCCGTACGCGAGCTGCGCGTCCGCGATGAGGTCACCCATCGGGGACTCGGTGCCCGTGTTGGGGATGTCGGCGGAGATGTAGCCGATGGCGCGGTTGCCGATGGGAGCCGCCAGGGTGTTCCACTTGCCGATCAGCTCGGTCATGTCGGGCGCCTTGGCGACGGTCCGGGTGACCACGTGGTTCGCCGACTTCACCGCCGTACGCGCGATGTCGCCGGTGAAGCGGTCGTACGTCAGCGTGGTGTCCGTGTAGAGACGGCCGAAGGACGCGGCCGAGGTGACCATGCGCGGCTTGCCCGCCGGGTCGGGGATCGTGCAGACGTACGCGGCGTGCGTGTGGCCGGTGACCAGCGCGTCCACCGACGGAGTGATGTTCTTCGCGATGTCGACGATCGGGCCTGAGATGCCGTCACCGGCGCCCGGGGAGTCGCAGTTGTAGTTGTACGCGCCCGAGGCGGGCTGGCCGCCCTCGTGGATCAGCGCCACGATCGACTTCACGCCCTGGCGCTGCAGCACCTTGGCGTACTTGTTGATCGTCTCGACCTCGTCCTTGAACTTCAGGCCCTTGACGCCCTCGGCGGAGACGACGCCCGGGGTGTCCTCCAGCGTCACGCCGATGAAGCCGATCTTGACGTCCTTCTTCTTCCAGACCCAGTACGGCTTCAGGATCGGCCTGCCGGTCTTGTCGTCGAGGACGTTGGCCGCCAGGTACGGGAAGTCGGCGCCCTCGAACTCCTCGTCCGTGTAGCAGCCGGCCGTCGGATGGCAGCCGCCGTACTGAAGACGGGACAGTTCCTTGGCGCCCTCGTCGAACTCGTGGTTGCCGACGGACGTGACGTCCAGGTCCAGCTTGTTCAGCGCCTCGACGGTGGGCTCGTCGTGGAACAGGCCCGAGATCAGCGGGGAGGCGCCGACCATGTCGCCGCCGGCCGCGGTGATGGAGTACGCGTTGCCCTTGCGCGCCTCGCGCAGATGGGTCGCGAGGTACTCGACACCACCGGCGTCGATCGTCTTCGTCGTACCGTCCGCCTGCAGTTCGGTGACCCGCCCGGAGGAACCGGACGGGGGCTCCAGGTTTCCGTGCAGGTCGTTGAAGGACAGCAGCTGCACGTCCTGGTAGCGGCTCGGCAGCGGCTTGCCGTGCTGGGAGTCGTGGGCGTCCGCCGGGAGCGCGGCCGCCATCGCGCCCGCGGTGGCGAGCGTCGCGGCGGCCGCGAGCAGACGGTACGTACGGCGTCTGCGACTCGGGTCCGGCTGGGATGTGGCTGGCATGCGCCCCCCTGTGGATGGCTGAAGTAGGTGGCCCCGTCCGGCGCAGCCTAAGGTCAACGCGCGTAGCGCGACAGGGGGTTCGTGGTTACATCCTGGTTTCCCTTTGCCCTTCGCTTTGCCCCCACTTTGCGGCGCCCGACCCTTACCCTCATACGCATGACCAGCGACGACATCGCACGGCCCCACGGCTCCCGCTCCATCGAGACCCTCTCCGAACTCTCCCCCGAACAGACCGACGCCGTGCTCGACCTGCTCGCCGAGGCCGCCCGCGCGGACGGCCAGCAGGCGGTGTCCGAACAGGGCCGGTTGCAGCTGCGCGGGGGCGCCCGCGACGGCGTCTCCCATCTGGTCCTCACCGTCGGCGGCGAACTCGTCGGCTACGCCCAGCTGGAGGACACCGACCCCGTCGAGGCGCCGGCCGCAGAGCTGGTCGTCCACCCCTCGCACCGCGGCCACGGGCACGGCCGCGCCCTCGGCGCCGCCCTGCTCGCCGCCTCCGGCAAGCGGCTGCGGGTGTGGGCCCACGGCGGCCACTCGGCCGCCCGCCATCTCGCCCAGGTCCTCGGGCTGACCCTGTTCCGCGAACTGCGCCAGATGCGGCGGTCGTTGGCCGACCTCGATCTGTCCGACCCGGTACTGCCCGAGGGTGTCACCGTCCGCGCCTTCGTCCCCGGTCAGGACGACGACGCCTGGCTCGCCGTCAACGCCGCCGCCTTCGCCCACCACCCCGAGCAGGGCTCCCTGGTGCAGCGGGACCTCGACGACCGCAAGGCCGAGCCCTGGTTCGACCCCGCCGGCTTCTTCCTCGCCTTCCGCGGCGAGGAACTCGTCGGCTTCCACTGGACCAAGGTCCACGCCGAGGAGCAGCTGGGCGAGGTGTACGTCCTCGGGGTCGCTCCCGGCGCCCAGGGCGGCGGCCTCGGCAAGTCCCTCACCACGATCGGCCTCCGGCATCTCGCGGCGCAGGGTCTGCCCACGGCGATGCTGTACGTCGACGCCGACAACAAGGCGGCGGTGTCGGTCTACGAGAGGCTCGGGTTCGTCACGCACGAGACGGACCTGATGTACCGCACCGAGACCTGAGCCCCGCCCGGTCCGGGCTCGCTCGTCGGGCCGTGCGTGCCGCATGTCCAGGCTTCCGGCCATGACTGATGAGCAGGAACGGGCCGTACAGGCGGCCGTCGAGGGCGAGTTGCGGCTTCTCGATCCCGAGGTACGGGCCTCCCCGGAGCGGGTGCTGGAGCTTCTGGACCCGGAGTTCACCGAGATCGGGGCTTCCGGCCGCCGCTGGGACGTGACGTCGATCCTCACGGTGACCAGTGGGGGCGGCATCTCCCCGCAGTCTCCGGTCGAGGTGAGTGAGATGTCCGGGACCCTCCTCGCTCCCGGCCTCGTCCATCTGACGTACCACGCCGACAACCAGGGCAGCCGGGCGCTGCGGAGCTCCTTGTGGCGGCTGACGGAGACGGGCTGGCGGATGTACTTCCACCAGGGCACCCCGGCCGCCTGAGCCCGCCCGGGCGGCTCACCCGGTCCGTCGCCGCCCGCGTACCGGCCGGCGTCCCAGCGGCTCCGGGGTCCACAGCGCGCACACCGCCACCGTCAGCAGCAGGACCGCCGCCCATCTCACCTGCGCGGCCTGCCACCAGGGGTCGGCCGGGGTGGCCAGCAGCCCCCAGCGGTCGGGTACGAGGACGGTCACCGCGGCTGCCGTGCCCAGACAGACGGCCGCGCTCCTGCCCACGTCCGCCCTGTCCGTGAAACGGACGGCGGTCGTGGCGAGGGCGAGGGCGGCGGCGCTGATCGCCGCTGCCTGCAACGTGACCGGGAGCAGGGGCGGCCGGGTGGGGGACGGCACGAGCAGCACGGCCGCCGTCCACCAGAGGGCGGTGAGGGGCACGGCCATGGCCAGGCGGAGGGCGGTCCGGACCGGGCGGCCTATCGGGGTCGTGGCGCAGGTGTCGCGGGCCGGGTCGTCCAGGACGAAGGCCAGGCCGACGGCTCCGCCGAGGGCGGTCAGGCGCAGGACGAACAGGCCGAGGCCGGCGTCCGGGGCGTGGTCCGAAAGGCGGGTGGCCGCCGCCGGCAGCAGGCCCAGGGCCGCGGCGGCCGCCGGCGCCCGGCGCGGAAGGGCGCGCCACACCGGCGGCACCAGGGACCGGAGCACGGCGGCCGGGATGTCCCGTCGGCTCATGTGTCCTCCTCTTACGACGCGTCGCACGACTCCGCCCCCTTCGGCACCGGGACCCCCAGCAGCTTCGCGGCCTGGGCCGTCGTGGTGGCCGCGGACGTCAGTTCCGTCCAGTGGGCCTTGACCCGGGCCGCCGCCTCGGCGCGGGGACGCCGCAGGAGCTCCCGGACGACGTCCGTCTGGTGGGCCGTCAGGTGCAGCGAATCCGTCGGGGCCAGGACTATTCCCGAGCCGGTGGTGCTGTCGTCCAGGCGGACGTGCTGGAAGGTGTCCATCGGGGTGGGTCCGCCGCCCAGGGCCAGCCACATGATGGTCACCGGCCGGGCGTCGCACATGTCCTCCACCGTGGCTTCCTCCGTGCCGGCCACGAGCACCGTGGCGACGCCGACCGCGAATTCGGGGATCCGGTTGCCGCCCCAGCGGGTGCCGACCGTGACCCGGCCGGGGATGGAGTAGGGCTCGAGGTAGGCGTCGGCCTCCACACCGCTGCTGGTGTCGATGCGCTGGCTGACCGTCAGGGCGGTGTCCGCGGCCGCGCCGCCCGCCAGGGACCGGACGCGCCCGACGACCGCGGCCCAGTCGGCCCGTACGCCGGTCCACTCGGGGAAGGAGCAGTACGTCGAGCCGTCGTACTCCTTGCAGGACTGGACCTTCTCCGGGGTCTCGGACGCCGTCCTGCGTGCCTCCGCCAGGCCCGCCGAGTCATGGGGCACCTGGCCGATCACGCCGGCCGCGGTGACGGCGAGCGCGAGTGCGGTCGCCGCCTTGACGGCCCGGGTGCGGCCGCCGGAGAGCAGCAGGGCCCCGCAGGTCCCGACGGCGCACAGACCCAGCATGTACAGGGCGTGCCAGTCGGCGGGGCGGCCGAGCAGATCGGAGGGGACCGGGTCGCCGCCGGTCTCGGCGGTGAGGACGATCGGCGAGAGCCAGCCCCACCACGTGCCCTCGTCCGCGAGGGTGGAGAGCACGACCGTGGCCAGGTAGAAGGCGATGACGAACAGTATGGGGACGAAGCCGGAGGGCAGGGCGCGGGCCAGCAGCACTCCGAGGACGCCGGCCAGCAAGACCGTCAGGGGGGCGACGGCCAGTTCGCCGAACGAGCCGTGGCCGATCGCGCCGGGCTTGAGCGCCTCCCGGGTGTACTCCACCGCGACGACGACCGCGGTGAGCGCCGCGAACGGGATCACGGAGAGCACCTGGGCGACGGTGCGCCGCCAGGGTTCCATGGCCAGGACGTCGAACTGGTCGGCCGTGCGGTTCTTGCGCGAGCGCAGCGCGGCCGCGTTGGTGCAGACGAGGACGGCGATGGCGAACAGCAGCGGGGACGACTGGACGGCACGGTCGACCGTGTTGAGGACCGGGTAGGCGTCCATGCCCTCCTGGAACGTCATGCGCAGGGCGACGAGGAGGACGTAGAGGGCGAAGAAGAGCAGGATCTGGATCTGCAGCAGGAGTTCACGGGCCTCGAAGCGGGCCAGGGCGAGGACGGCCGCGGTGCGGCGGCCCTCGCGCGGGGGCTCGCCGACCGTGACGGCCGGGTCCGCGACCGGGGCGGTCGTGGTGCGGCTCATGCCGTCACCTCCGCGCTCTCGCCGTCCAGGGCGAGCAGATAGCCGTCCTCCAGGGTGGGTTCGAGCAGATCGGCGCCGGCCGGCGGGTCACCGATGTTGCGGAAGGTGCCCAGGCCGGTGCGCCAGCCCGCCAGCGCGTCCGGGTCGCGTTCCGCGCTGCTCCAGACGCGGCCGGCCGCACAGGCGGTCAGGTCGGCGGGGGTGCCCTCGAAGTGGACGCGTCCACGGGCCAGGACGACGACGCGGTGGCAGAGCATCGCCACGTCCTCCGTCTGGTGCGTGGACAGCAGGACCGTGCGTCCCTCGCCCGCCTGGGCGATCAGTTCCCGGAAGCGCATGCGCTGTTCGGGGTCCAGGCCGACGGTCGGCTCGTCCAGGACGAGGAAGCCGGGGTCGCCGACGAGAGCCGCGGCCAGGGCGACGCGCTGGCGCATGCCGCCGGAGAGCCGCTTGAGACGCTTGCCGCGCAGGTCGGAGAGGTCGACGGCGTCCAGGACACGGCGTACCTCACGGTGGCGGGCGCCCCGGTCGGTCAGCTCCTTGAGGATCGCCACGTAGTCGACGAACTCGAAGGCCGTGAACTCGGGGTGGAAGCCGGGGGTCTGGGGCAGGTAGCCGAGCGTGCGGCGCAGGGCGAGGCGGCCGGGGGCGGTGCCGGGGTCGTGACCGAGGGCGGTGAACTCGCCGTCGTCGGCGGGTACGGCCGTGGCCAGCACCCGCAGCAGGGTGGTCTTTCCGGCGCCGTTGGGACCGAGCAGCCCGGTGACACCGCGCGTCAGCCGCAGCGAGACGCCGTCGAGGGCACGGGTGCCGCCGTAGCGCAGCGCCAGGCCGTCGGCCCGCACGGTGGTGGGCTCGGTGGTGGGGTCGATGGTCACGCGTGACTCCTGAACATGCGGTGGGCGGTCGGGCCGGCGGGGTCGGGAGCGGGCGGTGTCACGCCGCGCCTGCCGGCCGCGGGGACCGGGAGCGGTGTGGGGCCGCGGCCGTCACCCCGCGGCGCGAAGGGCCGTGTCATGCCGTCCCTCCGTCCCCGAAGCCGCCCAGGGGACGGGCGTCGAAGCGGTCCCGGGCCTGGTAGAGCAGCAGGGCGGCCAGCACCGCCACCCCTGCCGCGGCGGACTGGCCGACCGCGGTGAAGGGGGCGAGGGCGCCATGGGTCTGCACCTGGGCCAGGGTCACCAGCAGGGTCAGCCAGGCCCCGCCGACCAGGGCGGGCGCGAGGACCGGGCCCAGCCGGGCGGAGAGCGCGAGCGCCGTCGTCGTGAGGGCGAGGGCGGGCAGCAGCCAGGCCAGGGCCATCAGTCCGTAGCCCGGGAGGGCGAGGGTCGCCAGGCCGTTGAGGGCGAGGCCCGCGGTGAGCACCGCGACCGTACGGATCATCAGCAGCCGGAAGCCGTGCAGCGGGGCGACGACGGCCATCTCGTACGTCGGGTCCAGGCCGGGGCCGTAGGACAGGGCGACCCCGGCCAGCGGGAGCAGCGGGGCCAGCGCGAGGAACAGCGCGGGCACGTCCGCGACGCGTACCGCCAGCACTGTCATGACCAGCAGGAACAGCACCGACAGCAGCCAGGAGCGGCGCAGTACCGGTGTCGCGGTGAGCAGCCGCGCGGTGTGCTCGGCGACGCCGATCCGCAGCAGCAGCCGCTCGGTGAGGCTCGGCCGCGGCGCGTCCAGCTCGGCGTCGAGCCGCTCCCAGCCGGCGTCCAGCGCCACGGGGTCGGCGGTCAGCGCGAGCCGGGCCCGGCACTGCGCGCACCCGGTGAGGTGTGTGTCGGCGGACCACAGCAGGGGCGGCGCCAACTCGCCGTGGGCGTAGGCGCGCAGATCGTCTTCCGCCACATGCCACGTCATGCCTGTGCCTCCCTCGGCTGGTCGATGCCGGCGCCCGGACGGGCGCCGGCCGCTGTCCCGTACGGCGTGGGGCGGTCGGCCCGGTGCCCCGCCGGGCGCTCCCCCGCGCGGGCGGCGGCCCCGGCCCGCGCGTACCGGCGCCGGCCGGCCTCACCGGCGCGGCCGGTACGCCGGACGGCCCCGTGGGCGCCGTGCCCCTCGTCCACGAACCGCTTCATGCCAGCGCCTCCCGCAGTTGCTTGCGGGCGCGTTGGGCCCGCGTCTTGACCGTGCCGGGCGGGATGCCGAGCAGGACGGCCGCCTCCCGGGTGGTGAGCCCGTCGATGACGGTGGCCTGCAGGACGGCCCGCAGCTCCGGGGAGAGGCGGGTGAGGGCCCCGGCGAGGTCCCCGTGCTCCACCCCCGCGAGCACGCGTTCCTCCGCCGAGGCCTCGTCGCGGTGGCGCAGACGCGCGAGGGCCTGGCGCAGCCGGCCGCGCGCGCCGTCGCCGCGCAGGGCGTCGACCAGCCGCCGCGCGCCGATGCGCCACAGCCAGCCGGCGACGTCGCCCTCCTCGCGGTAGCGGGCGCTGCCCCGCCACACCGCGAGGAACGTCTCCTGGACGACGTCGTCGACTATCCCGGCGTCGGCGCAGCGGCCGCGCATGCGTGCGGTCAGCCACGGCGCGTACCGCCGGTACAGCTCCTCGAAGGCGTGACGGTCCGCGTCTGCCGCGATGGCCCGCAGCAGCTCCCCGTCGCTTCTCGTTTCGCTCACATCCCCTCATCGGTCCGGCCCCGCCGATCGGTTCACGATCCGGCCCACGAATTTTCCAGGCCCCTCCGCCCCGGATCTCACCCCGCATTTCCAGGCCCCCCGCCCGGACCTCACCCCGCATCTGCGCCCCCCGGCCCCGGACCTCATCACCCCGCCCGGCCCGTCCTCTCCCTCCCGATCTTGACTTCTCTCCCCCCTTGCACCACCCTTTCACTACTCAATTAGTGAAAGGGTGGTGATCCGAGTGGTCGAGTACCGCATCGACCGGCACAGCGGCGTGGCCACCTACGTCCAGATCGTCCAGCAGACCAAGCAGGCCCTGCGGCTGGGCGTCCTGCGGCCCGGCGACAAGCTGCCCACCGCCCGCGAGGTCGTCGAGGCGACCGCCATCAACCCGAACACCGTGCTGAAGGCGTACCGCGAGCTGGAGCGCGACGGGCTGGTCGAGGCACGGCGCGGGCTCGGCACGTTCGTGCGGCGCGGGCTGAGCACCGCCCCGGCCGACTCGCCCCTGCGCACCGAGCTGGACGCCTGGGCGGTCCGGGCCCGCGACTCCGGCCTGGACCGCGACGACGTGGCCGCGCTCTTCACCGCCGTGCTCGACGAACGCTTCGCGCCGCCGGGCAGTGGAGAACCCGCCCCAGCCCCCGCCGACCCCACCGCCCGCCCAGAGCCCGCGCACCCCCAGGGAGAACCCTCATGACCGACACCGCCATGGCGGCGACCGCGCTCGGAAAGCGTTTCGGCCGGCGCGGGGGCTGGGCGCTGCGGGACTGCACGTTCCGGCTGCCCGCCGGCCGCGTCTGCGCCGTCGTCGGGCCCAACGGGGCCGGCAAGTCCACGCTCCTCGCCCTCGCCGCGGGGCTGCTGGCCCCCACCGAGGGCACGGTCACCGTCCTCGGCACGGACCCCGCCTCCGCACGCGCGCGTGTCGGCTACGTCGCCCAGGACAAGCCCCTGTACCCGCAGCTCACCGTCGCCGACACGCTGCGCGTGGGCGCCGACCTCAACCCGGGCCGCTGGGACGCCGCGGCCGCCGGGCGGATCGTCTCCGCCGGGGACCTCGACCCCGGGCGGAAGATCCGCGCGCTCTCCGGCGGCCAGCGCACCCGCGTCGCCCTCGCGCTCGCCCTCGGCAAACGGCCCGAACTGCTCCTCCTGGACGAGCCGATGGCCGACCTGGACCCGCTCGCCCGGCACGAGCTGATGGGCACCCTCATGTCCCAGGCGGCGCAGTACGGGACCACGATCGTGATGTCCTCGCACGTGGTCGCCGAGCTGGAGGACTCCTGCGACCATCTGCTGCTGGTCGGCGGCGGCCGGGTCAGGCTCGCCGGGGAGACGGACGACCTGCTCGCCGCGCACACGCGCGTGAGCGCGACGTCGGAGTCGGCGGACGGGCACACCGGCCTCGCCCCGCACACGGTGGTCGAGTCCCGGGTCACCGGCCGTCAGTTCACCGCGCTGATCCGCCCCGCCGGCGGCCTCCCCGGCGACTGGCGCACGGCGACGCCGTCCCTCGAGGAACTCGTCCTCGCCTACCTGCGCAACCCCGAGGCCGCCCCCCTCACGCCCGCGACGCCCGAGGAGGCCCTGGCATGACCACCCGGCATCCCGCCGAGCCCCGCCGAGCCCAGGAGCCCGCCGCGTGACCACCCTCGCCTCGCCCGCCGTCCCCGCCCTGTCCCCCTCGCCCCCTTCGCCCCGCTGGCTGCTGCGCCTGCACCGCCCCGCCCTGTACACCTGGCTGGGCCTCGTCGCCGTCCTCGCCGCCGTCCTGGTGTGGCTGGGGGGCCCGCTCACCGACGCCGCGGCCGCGGCGTGGCGGCAGTACGACGCCGACTGCGCCGACGCCGCACCCTGCCGGTACGACCAGGACGCGATCCTGCGCTACAAGAACGTGTACACGTACACGACGTTCGCGCTGACCGCGCTCCCCTTCGCGGTCGCCGCCTGGGCGGGCGCCGCCCTGTTCGGCCGCGAGCTGGAGCACGGCACCGCCCAGCTCGCCTGGACACAGGGCCTGTCCCCGGCCCGCTGGCTGGCCACCAAGCTCGCCGTGCCCGCCGCGCTCGTCGCCGCCGGCACCGGGCTGCTGGTCGCGCTGCACCGCCTGACGTGGTCGGCCGGCGACGGCCGGATCGACACCGCCAAGAGCTGGTACGACAACCTGACCCTGCACACCAACGGCCCCACCACCGTCGCCTTCGCGCTGACCGGCCTGGCCGGCGGCGCCCTCGCCGGTCTGCTGCTGCGCCGCACCCTGCCCGCGCTGACGCTCACGCTCGGTGCCGTCGCCGCCCTGCGGGTGCTGGCCGACCAGGCCATGCCGCACCTGTGGCCGGCCGTCACCAAGGTCACCGGCCTCGGCACCGGCCCGGACGGTGCGGGCCTCACGGTCGACTCGGGCCTGGTGACCGCCGACGGCGCCCACCTCGCCGACCCCGGCTGCCGGTTCCCGTCCGCCGACGCCTGCGAGGCGGTGTACGCCAGGCTCGACGCCACCGGCTTCTACGCCACCTACCACCCCGAGTCCCACTACTGGCCGCTGCAGCTGACCACCACCGCGCTGCTCCTGGCCGTCGCCGCCGCCCTCACCGTGGCCGCGTGCATCCTGCTCAGGCGCACCACCGCCACCCCGCGCACCGCCCCGACCGCCGCCCAGGAGGCCACCGTATGACCGCCGTCGCCGACGCGAGAGCCGGCGTCTCCCCGACCCCCGCGGCCCCGCACACCTCCTGGGGCACCGCCCGTACCGTCCTGCGCCTGCACCGCTCCGCCCTCCTGGTCTGGGCCCTGTTCGTGGTGGGTCTGAGCGGCTGGCTGGTGTGGCTCGCCGAGGTCACCGCCCATGAGGAACGCAAGGCACTGGCGGCCTGCGACAGGGCGGGACAGGACTGGTGCGACATCACGATCACCGGCCTGCCCGGGTACTCCGCGGGCGTCGATCTGGTCGGTCTGCTGATCTCGTACCTCTTCCTCGGTGTGGCCGCCTTCGCGGGCGGCGCGCTGATCGGCCGCGAACTCGGCGACGGGACCGCGCACCTCGCCTGGACCCAGGGCATCTCCCCCACCCGCTGGCTCACCGCCAAGCTCGGCGTCCCCGCGCTCGTCGTGACCGCCGGCGCCACCGTGCTGGTCCTGGTGTACCGCTGGGCCTACGACGAGGACCTGCTGTTCAGCGAGTGGATGGGAGACAGCACGTACCTCTCCCGCGGTCCGACCACCCTCGCGTACGCGCTCTGCGCGCTCGCCGTCGGCGCGCTCACCGCGCTGCTGCTGCGCCGGCCGCTGCCGGCCCTCGGCGTGTGTGTCGTCGCCGTGCAGACGCTCTCCTTCGTGGTGGCGCAGTACCGCGGCTCGTTCTGGCCCGCCGTGACCCTCACCTCGGCGAGGGAGGACTTCGACTACCCCGTCACCGCGTGGACCGTGGAGAGCGGCGCACTCGTCCACGGCCGTCGGGTCCCGAACTTCGACGTCACCGACTGCTACGGCGGACCGGCCGCCAGAACGCAGGGCTGCCTCGACGACCTGGGCGTCACCGGCTTCTACACGACCTACCACCCCGAGTCCCACTTCTGGCCGATCAGCCTCGTGGAGACCGGCGTCGTCCTCACGGTCGCCGCCGTCGCCACCACCGCCGCCTTCCTGCTGCTGCGCCGCCGCGCGGCGTGAGCCGGGGGTGCGTACGCCCTTCCGCGGGGGGATGGACGTACGCACCCCTTCACCACGGCCCTGCCGGCCCCCTCCCCGACGGGCGCCCCCCCCCCGGCGCCCCACCCGACCCCCGCGATCCGCCCCCCGATATCCCACACGCCATGTCTCCGTAACCGTCGGTTCAGACGGCCTTGCGACGCTCGGCGAATGAAGCCCGCCGTGCCCGAGGCCTCGCCGCCCGAGGGGGATCACCCCGAAAAGACGGCCGCCACGCTCCCGCCTGCACGTTCCGACGCGCCCGTAACCTTCCTGGCGCGGAAGAATGGGTACATGAGCCAGTCACACGCCGCCCAGGCCGATGTCCAGCACGCGCAGCCCTCCGTGGGCTCCATAGCCGCGCACCGCCCGCACACCGTCGCGGCCGCGGTCTCCGATCTGGAACCCGACATCGATGCCGACCTCGACGCGTACGAGGAGTCGAGGATCGACGGGCCCCAGCTTCCGCAGGGCCGCTTCCTCGACCGGGAGCGCAGCTGGCTCGCGTTCAACGAGCGGGTGCTCGAGCTCGCCGAGGACCCGAACACGCCCCTGCTGGAACGAGCGAACTTCCTCGCCATCTTCGCCAGCAACCTGGACGAGTTCTTCATGGTCCGGGTGGCCGGACTGAAGCGCCGCATCGCGACGGGCGTGGCCACCCGTTCCGCCTCCGGGCTGCAGCCCCGCGAGGTGCTGGAGATGATCTGGGCCCGCTCGCGCGAGCTCATGGCCCGGCACGCCGCCGCCTACCACGAGGACGTCGCCCCCGCGCTCGCGGAGGAGGGCATCCACCTGGTCCGCTGGGGCGAGCTGACGGAGAAGGAGCAGGCCCGCCTCTTCACGCTGTTCCGGCACCAGATCTTCCCGGTCCTGACCCCGCTGGCCGTCGACCCCGCGCACCCGTTCCCGTACATCTCGGGTCTCTCGCTCAACCTCGCGGTCGTCGTACGCAACCCCGTGAGCGGTCACAAGCACTTCGCGCGCGTCAAGGTGCCGCCGCTGCTGTCCCGCTTCCTGGAGAGCTCGCCCGGCCGCTACGTCCCCATCGAGGACGTCATCGCCGCGCACCTGGAGGAGCTGTTCCCGGGCATGGAGGTGCTCGAGCACCACGCCTTCCGGCTCACCCGGAACGAGGACCTGGAGGTCGAGGAGGACGACGCCGAGAACCTGCTGCAGGCCCTGGAGAAGGAGCTCATGCGGCGCCGCTTCGGACCACCGGTGCGGCTGGAGGTCGAGGAGTCCATCGACCGCGAGGTCCTGGACCTGCTGGTGCGCGAGCTGAAGATCTCCGAGGCCGAGGTCTACCCGCTGCCGGGCCCCCTGGACCTCACGGGTCTCTTCCGCATCCACAGCCTCGACCGGCCCGAGCTGAAGTACAAGAAGTTCATCGCCGGCACGCACCGCGACCTCGCCGAGGTGGAGTCCGCCTCCGCCCCCGACATCTTCGGCGCGCTGCGCAGCCGCGACGTCCTCCTGCACCACCCGTACGACAGCTTCTCCACCTCCGTCCAGGCCTTCCTGGAGCAGGCGGCCGCCGACCCGGACGTCCTCGCGATCAAGCAGACCCTGTACCGGACCTCCGGCGACTCCCCCATAGTCGACGCGCTCATCGACGCGGCCGAGTCCGGCAAGCAGGTCCTCGTCCTGGTCGAGATCAAGGCCCGCTTCGACGAGCACGCCAACATCAAGTGGGCGCGCAAGCTGGAGGAGGCCGGCTGCCATGTCGTCTACGGCCTCGTCGGCCTGAAGACCCACTGCAAGCTGTCCCTGGTGGTCCGTCAGGAGGGCGAGACGCTGCGGCGTTACAGCCACGTCGGCACCGGCAACTACCACCCGAAGACGGCCCGGCTCTACGAGGACCTCGGGGTGCTCACCGCCGACCCGCAGGTCGGCGCCGACCTCTCCGACCTGTTCAACCGGCTCTCCGGCTACTCCCGCCGCGAGACCTACCGCCGGCTCCTCGTCGCCCCCAAGTCACTGCGCGACGGCCTGATCTCCCGGGTCGAGAAGGAGATCCAGCACCACCGCGCGGGACGTCCCGCGTACGTCCGCATCAAGGTCAACTCGATCGTCGACGAGGCGCTGATCGACTCCCTCTACCGGGCCTCCCAGGCGGGCGTGCCCGTCGAGGTGTGGGTGCGCGGCATCTGCGCGGTGCGCCCGGGCGTGCCGGGTCTGTCGGAGAACATCAAGGTCCGCTCGATCCTGGGCCGCTTCCTTGAGCACTCCCGGGTCTTCGGCTTCGGCAACGGCGGCGAGCCCGAGGTGTGGATCGGCAGCGCCGACATGATGCACCGCAACCTCGACCGCCGGATCGAGGCCCTGGTCAGGGTCACCGACCCGGCCCACCGGGCGGCCCTGAACCGGCTGCTCGAAACCGGCATGTCCGACGCCACCTCCTCCTGGCACCTCGGCCCGGACGGCGAGTGGACCCGGCACGCGGCCGACGCGGACGGCCAACCCCTGCGCAACGTCCAGGAGATGCTCATAGACGCCCGGAGGCGCCGGCGTGGCACAGCGACACCATGACCTGACGGGTCCCGCGGCCGGGCCCGCCCCCGCTCTCGGCTCCGCCCGAGGCGAAGGGCCCCCCACCGGGGAAGCCCTGGCGGGCTACCTCCGGGCCCAGGCCACGGACTTCCTCCGCGCACTGCGGCTGCACCGGGAGACCGGGGGCGGTACGTCGCTCAACGGCTCGTGGGCGGGCGGCGCGGCGGCCCCCGGTGCGGCGGGCGGCGCGGAGGAGGCCGTCGACGCGGCGCGCGCCCTGCGCCGCACGGCCCGCCGCATCAGCGGCAGCCTGCACACCTTCCGCCCCCTCCTCGACCCGGAGTGGTCGGAGCAGATCCGCCCGGAACTGGCCTGGCTCTCGGGCACGCTGGCCCTGGAGCACGCCTACGGCGCCCGCCTGGAACGCCTGCTGCTGGCACTGCACCGTCTGTCGGGCACCACACCGGTACCGGCCCCGACACTGGGCGCGCCCACGGCCGGGCCCGCGCAAGGCGCCCCCGCGGGCACCGCCGCGTCCACCGCGGCCGCGGGCAGGACTGGTCACGGCACGGCAGCGAAGACCTCCGCGGCAGGCCCGGCGGCCGGCACCTCCGCGCCGGGCGCAGCCGCGGGCACCTCCGCAGCAGGCACCTCCCCGGCAGGCGCGGCCGCGGGCAGTCGTGCCGCCGGGGCGGCGCCCGTCCCGGCCAAGGCGGCGCCCGTCCCGGCGAAGGCGGCGTCCGCCCCCGGCGGGGGCCCCACCACGGTGCCCGCCCCCGACCGCGGCAACCTCACCGTGGGCGCGGCCAAGGCAGGCGCCCTCCTCGACCGCCAGCTCACCCTCGCCCGCACCCGGGCGCACAGCACCGCCCTCCAGGCGCTCGGCTCCTCCCGCTTCCACGCGGTCGCGGACAAGGTCGCCGTCCTGGCCAGCGAGGTCCCGCTCACCCCCGGCGCCGCCACCACCGACCTCCGCCCGCTCGCCGCGGCCGCCGAGGAGCGTCTCGTGGACGCCGTCGCCGCCCTGCCCCTCGTGACCGCGGGCAGCCCGTACAACGCGGAGGCGCTGGTCCACGGCCTCTCCCCGGACCCGGCCCCGCACCCGCAGGACGCGCCCTGGCACCAGGTCCGCCTGCTCCTGCGGCTGCACCGCTACGCCTGCGAGGTCCTGCACGGCCGCGGGACGCCCCTGGAGATGCGTCTGATCACCGCGGGCCAGGCCCTCGACCGGCACCGGGACGCCTCGGAGGCGGCGGCCGCCGCGGCCCAGGCGGCCCGTACGCCCCGCATCGCGCCGGCCACCGCGTACGCGCTCGGCGTACTGCACGCGGACCAGCGGCATGAGGTGGAGGCAGCGCGGTACGCGTTCCAGCACTGCTGGCAGAAGCAGACCGTCAGCACGCCGTAGACCGTGCCGCGGCGACCGGACGGCACGCTGTACACCATGCCGTAAGCGCCCGGACAGCACGCCGTCACCGGGAGGACGGCCGGCCCGGGCAGACAGCAAGCCAGAGAGCCAGTCAGGCAGGCGGTGAGAAGCAGTGAGCTCCCCGAACCAGACCCTCGTCCAGGCAGCCGGCTGTGTCCTGTGGCGCCGCTCCCCCGTCGGCGGTGAACTGGAGGTGTGTCTGGTCCACCGGCCCAAATACGACGACTGGTCACACCCCAAGGGCAAGCTCAAGCGGGGCGAGGACCCACTGGCCGGTGCCCTGCGCGAGGTCGCGGAGGAGACGGGCTACCGGGCCGCGCCCGGGGCCCCGCTGCCCACCGTGCGGTACGAGGCGAACGGCCGGCCCAAGCAGGTGCGCTACTGGGCGGCCGAGGCGGTGTCCGGCGGCTTCACCCCGAACGACGAGGTCGACCGCCTCCTGTGGCTCCGGCCGTCGGCGGCCCGCGTCCGTCTCACCCAGGCCAGGGACCGTGAGCTCGTCGACGCCCTCCTGAACACCATGCGCCTCACCTGACCCGGAACCCCGCCGTGTCCTCGACGTAAGCGTTCCGTGACCTAACCAGGACGTCCCCAGGGGTTCACCCGTCGTTCATTCGCGCCCGTAGGCGCCTTCACCTGATCTGCCTAATTTCGGCCTTACCCGGTGCGGAACGCGACCAGACGGACGCGCCCACACCGCCCATGACTTTCGCACGCCGCCGAATTCAGGACGGCGGCTCCTGGAAGGAACTCCCTCAAGTGAAGCTTCAGCGCATGAACCGGCGGGCCCTCACCCTCGGTGCTCTCGCCGTCTCCGGCGCCCTGGCCCTCACGGCGTGCGGCTCCGACGACACCGGCTCCAGCAGCGGCAGCAGCTCCTCCGCCACCGCCGCGGCCGGCTCGATCAAGTGCGACGACGCCAAGGGCCAGCTGCTCGCCGACGGCTCCTCCGCGCAGAAGAACGCGATCGACGCCTGGGTCAAGAACTTCACCCAGGCCTGCTCCGGGGTCCAGGTGAACTACAAGGGCTCCGGCTCGGGCGCCGGTGTCACCGCGTTCACGCAGGGCCAGGTCGCCTTCGCCGGTTCGGACTCCGCGCTGAAGCCCGAAGAGGTCACCGCGTCCAAGTCGGTCTGCTCGGGCGGCCAGGGCATCGACCTCCCGATGGTCGCCGGCCCGATCGCCGTCGCGTACAACGTCTCCGGCGTGGACGACCTGGTGCTCGACGCCTCGACGATCGCCAAGATCTTCGACGGCAAGATCACCAACTGGAACGACAAGGCGATCGCCGCGCTCAACCCCGACGCCAAGCTCCCCGACCTGAAGATCCAGCCGTACCACCGCTCCGACGAGTCGGGTACGACGGACAACTTCACGAAGTACCTGATCGCCGCCGCCCCGAGCGACTGGAAGTACTCCGGCGGCAAGGCCTGGCAGGCCAAGGGCGGCCAGTCCGCCTCCGGCTCCTCCGGTGTCGCCCAGGGCGTGAAGCAGACCAGCGGCGCGATCGGCTACATGGAGCTGTCGTACGCCAAGGACGGTCTCGGCGTCGTCTCCATCGACACCGGCGCCTCCGCCCCGGTCAAGGCGTCCTCCGACGGTGCCACCAAGGCCGTCGCCGCCGCCCAGGTCGTCGGCACCGGCAGCGACCTGTCGCTGAAGCTCGACTACACCACCAAGGCCGACGGCGCCTACCCGATCACCCTGGTCACCTACGAGATCGCCTGCGACAAGGGCAACAAGTCCGCCACCCTGCCCGCCACCAAGGCGTTCCTGCGCTACATCGCCAGCACGGAGGGCCAGGGCATCCTCTCGGGCATCGACTACGCGCCGATCCCCGACGCCATCATCTCCAAGGTCCGCACCACCATCGAGGGCCTGAGCTGATCTGAAGGTGCGGTCCGGCACCGGGGAGACCCGGACCGGACCGCACCCGTCCGGTGCACCGCCGCCAGGGGCCGCCCGAGGGCCGGCCCCGCCCGAGCCGCCCACACCCGACGCGGCTCCGCAGACCGGAGACCCCATGGACATATCAACGCAGAAGACAGGCACCGGCGCCGACGACGCGCACCCGCCCCACGACTCCCTTCCCCCCGCCCCGCAGCCCGTGACCGCCGAGGAGAAGCGCGCGGCCCGCGGCGCCACCCGGCCCGGTGACCGGATCTTCCTCGGTCTCTCCCGCGGGTCGGGCATCCTGCTGCTGGTGATCATGGCCGCGATCGCGGCCTTCCTGGCCTACCGCGCCTACCTGGCCATCAGCGAGGACGAGGCCAACTTCCTCACCGCCTTCGAGTGGAACACCAACCTCATCCCGCCGAAGTTCGGCATCGCGGTCCTCGCCTTCGGCACGGTCGTGTCGTCGGTGATCGCGATGGTGATCGCGGTCCCGATCGCCGTGGCGATCGCCCTCTTCATCACGCACTACGCCCCGCGCCGCATGAGCGGCCCCCTCGCGTACGTGATCGACCTGCTCGCCGCCGTCCCGTCCATCGTGTACGGCCTCTGGGGCGCCCTGGTCCTCGTACCGCACCTGGACGGCCTGTTCGGCTGGCTGAACGACTACCTCGGCTGGACCGGGATCTTCTCCTGGGACGAGGGCGCGCCGCGCTCGATGCTCACCGTCGGCATCCTCCTGGCGATCATGATCCTGCCGATCATCACCAACGTCAGCCGCGAGGTCTTCCGGCAGGTCCCGCAGATGCACGAGGAGGCGGCCCTGGCGCTGGGCGCCACCCGCTGGGAGGTCGTCCGCATCGCGGTGATCCCCTTCGGCCGCTCCGGAGTGATCTCGGCCTCCATGCTCGGCCTGGGCCGCGCGCTCGGCGAGACGATGGCGGTGGCCACCGTCCTGTCCCCCGACTTCGACATCCACGCCAGCCTGCTGAATCCCGGCGGCGGCACCTTCGCCCAGAACATCGCCAGCAAGTTCAACGAGGCGACGGAGTTCGGCCGTGACGCGCTCATCGCCTCCGGTCTCGTCCTCTTCGTCATCACCCTGCTGGTCAACGGCGCGGCCCGCATGATCATCGCCCGCCGCAAGGAGTACTCGGGGGCCAACGCATGAGCCACGCAACCGCAGTCGCCGACAAGCGCCCCAGCACCCTGCGCGGCGCGAGCCTCCCGAAGTGGTCCCCGTGGGCGATCGCCGTCGGTTCGGTCGCCGTCGCCGTCGGGATCGGCCTGGCGGCCGGCCTCGACAGCAGGATCCAGTGGGGTCTGATCGCGGGCGTCCTCTTCGTCCTCGGCACCTACGGCATCGCGGCCAAGGTCGAGGGCCGCCGCCAGGCCAAGGACCGGATCGCCACCTCCCTGGTGTGGGTGGCGTTCGTCCTCGCCGTGGTCCCGCTGGTCTCCCTGATCTGGACGACGATCGTCCGGGGCGTGAAGGTCCTGGACGTCTACTTCCTCACCCACTCCATGGGCGTGGTCGCCGACTCCGAGCCGGGCGGCGGTATCTACCACGCCATCATCGGCAGCCTGGAGCAGGTCGGCCTGGCGACGCTGATCGGCGCCCCGGTCGGCATCCTCACGGCCATCTACCTGGTGGAGTACGGCCGCGGCAACCTGGCGAAGGCGGTCACCTTCTTCGTCGACGTCATGACCGGCATCCCGTCCATCGTCGCGGGTCTGTTCATCCTCAGCCTCATGCTGATGTTCGACATGCAGCCCTTCGGCTTCGCGGGCTCCCTCGCCCTGGCGATCCTGATGATGCCGGTGGTCGTCCGCTCGACCGAGGAAATGCTGAAGCTGGTCCCGAACGAACTGCGGGAGGCGAGCCTGGCGCTCGGCGTCCCGAAGTGGCGCACCATTGTCAAGGTGGTGGTCCCGACCTCGATCGGCGGCATCATCACCGGTGTGATGCTGGCGGTGGCCCGTATCGCCGGCGAAACGGCTCCGGTCCTCCTCCTCGTCTTCGGAAACCCCTTCATCAACAACAACCCCTTCGAGGGCGCGCAGGCCTCGCTGCCGCTGTACATCTACCAGCAGTACGCGCAGAGCGCCGGCTCCACGGCGGCGTACGACCGGGCCTGGGCGGCGTCGCTCACGCTGATCGCCTTCGTGATGATCCTCAACCTGGTGGCCCGCGGCATCGCCCGCTGGAAGGCCCCCAAGACCGGTCGCTAAGGCGACATTTTCCCGCTCCGCGGGGCGTGGCCCCTCAGCTCAGCGACCGAGACGGAAGTGAAGTAGTAACCATGTCCAAGCGAATCGATGTCAGCGGACTGACCGCCTATTACGGCACCCACAAGGCGATCGAGGACATCTCGATGACGGTCGAGCCGCGCTCGGTGACGGCCTTCATCGGCCCCTCCGGCTGCGGCAAGTCGACGTTCCTGCGCACCCTGAACCGTATGCACGAGGTGACGTCGGGCGGCCGGGTCGAGGGCAAGGTGCTCCTGGACGACGAGGACCTGTACGGCGCCGGCGTGGACCCGGTGTCCGTCCGCCGCGAGATCGGCATGGTCTTCCAGCGTCCGAACCCCTTTCCCACCATGTCGATCTTCGACAACGTGGCGGCGGGGCTGCGCCTCAACGGCAACTACCGCAAGAGCGAACTGGCGGAGATCGTCGAGAAGTCGCTCCGGGGCGCGAACCTCTGGAACGAGGTGAAGGACCGCCTCAACAAGCCCGGCTCGGGCCTGTCCGGCGGCCAGCAGCAGCGTCTGTGCATCGCGCGGGCGATCGCGGTGGAGCCGAAGGTGCTGCTGATGGACGAGCCCTGCTCGGCCCTGGACCCCATCTCGACGCTCGCCATCGAGGACCTGATCGGTGAGCTGAAGGAACGCTTCACGATCGTCATCGTGACGCACAACATGCAGCAGGCCGCCCGCGTCTCCGACCGCACGGCGTTCTTCAACCTCGCGGCCGTGGGCCAGCCCGGCAAGCTGATCGAGATCGACGACACCGAGCGCATCTTCTCCAACCCCTCGGTGCAGGCGACGGAGGACTACATCTCGGGCCGCTTCGGCTGATCCCCCCTACCCCTCGCGGTGCTGCATGGCGGTGCCACCGCGAGGACGCAGAGGGCCCGCCCCCCGGCTTCGGGGGGCGGGCCCGTTGTTGCCCGACGTCACCCGATACCGTCGGCGTAAGCCTTCTTCCAGCCGCTGCAGGTGCCTTCCTTCAGGTCACCGTTGTCCCGGAGGCAGACCTTGAGGTAGATCGTGGCCGACTCGGCGAAGTTCTCGTCCACCGGCACGCACTGGGCGAAGCCCTTGCCGTTGTACACGTCGTGGACCGTGCCGCCGCTGCCGACCTTCCAGGAGCCGACGACACCGGCGCCGTCGGACCAGTTGTCGCAGATGTTGAAGTCGTCGCCGTCGGTGTAGAAGTCGTTCGAGCCCGCCGCGCTCGCGTAGCCGCCCCAGTTGACGGTGCTCACGCCGTAGCGCTCGATCGCCGCCGACGCAGGCGAGGCCACGTAGAGCATGGTGGCCGCCGCGGCACCCACCACTCCCGCGCCGGACAGCAGCCGCCTGCCGAGAATCGCCATGGAAATCCCCCCTCAATGGTCGATCACGCGTCCATAGAACGCGTGATCGGCATGATCCCACGGGCGGGACCGGCGGGTCGGGATTTCCTACAGGAACGCGAGGTTCACCAGCCAGAACGACACGGCCGCGACCACCGCGGCCGCCGGCATCGTGATGAACCACCCCAGCACGATGTTCTTGGCCACACCCCACCGCACCGCGTTGATCCGCTTCGTCGCCCCCACGCCCATGATCGCCGAGGTGATCACATGGGTCGTGGAGATCGGCGCCTTGAACAGGAACGCCGTCGTGAACATGATCGACGCGCCGGTCGTCTCCGCCGCGAACCCCTGCGGCGGATCCAGCTCGATGATCTTCCGCCCGAGCGTCCGCATGATCCGCCACCCGCCGGCGTACGTCCCCGCCGACAGCATCACCGCACACACGATCTTGACCCACACCGGGATCGGATCCCCGTAGTCCTCGACATCGGCGATGACCAGCGCCATCACCACGATGCCCATCGTCTTCTGCGCGTCCTGCAGACCGTGCCCCAGCGCCATCCCGGCCGCCGAGACGGTCTGCGCTATCCGGAAACCCCGCTTCGCCTTGTGCGGGTTGGCCTTCCGGAAGAGCCACAGAATCGCCGTCATCACCAGGTAACCGACGATCAGTCCCACGAACGGCGACACGAACATGGGGATGACGACCTTCTCCAGGACGCCGCTCCAGTAGACCGTCGTCCCCCCCGCCAGCGCGGCCCCGACCATGCCGCCGAACAGCGCGTGCGAGGACGACGAGGGCAGTCCGAAGTACCAGGTGACCAGGTTCCAGGTGATCGCCCCCACCAGCGCGGCGAAGAGGATCCCCATCCCCTGCGACCCCTGGGGCGTCTCGATCAGCCCCTCACTGACGGTCTTGGCGACCCCGGACCCGAGAAAGGCGCCCGCCAGGTTCATGACCGCGGCCATCGCCAGCGCCGCCCGCGGCGTGAGCGCCCGGGTCGACACGGACGTGGCGATCGCGTTCGCCGAGTCGTGGAAGCCGTTCGTATACGTGAAACCGAGCGCGACGCACACGGTCACGACCAGAGCAAAGGTGTCCATGAAGAGCTCAGGACTCCTTGACGGCGATGGTCTCCACCGTGTTCGCCACGTGTTCGAACGCGTCGGCGGCTTCCTCCAGCACGTCCACGATCTGCTTGAGCTTCAGCACCTCGATCGCGTCGTACTTGCCGTTGAAGAGGTGGGCCAGCAGCTTGCGGTGGATCTGGTCCGCCTGGTTCTCCAGCCGGTTGACCTCGATCCAGTACTCGGTCAGGTTCTCCATCGTGCGCAGGTTCGGCATCGCCTCGGCCGTCAGCTCCGCCGCCCGCGCCAGCACCTCGATCTGCTGCTCGACGCCCTTGGGCAGGTCCTCGACGTTGTAGAGGACGACCAGGTCGACGGCCTCCTCCATGAAGTCCATGATGTCGTCGAGGGACGAGGCGAGGGAGTAGATGTCCTCCCGGTCGAACGGCGTGATGAACGAGGAGTTCAGCTGGTGGAAGATCGCGTGCGTGGCGTCGTCACCGGCGTGTTCCGCGGCCCGCATACGCTCTGCGATCTCGGCCCGGCCGGCGGTGTCCGCCCCGAGCAGTTCCATCAGGAGTTTCGAGCCCGTGACGATGTTGTCCGCGGATGCGGCGAACATGTCGTAGAAGCTCGTCTCCCTGGGGGTCAGACGAAAGCGCACGTGGGGTCCTCGGGATGCATCGGTTTCGGTCAAGCGGGTGGCCAGGCTGATGCTAGGCGCACCATCCGGCCATGGCTATCGGGCCGTCCCCCAGTGTCACCCATCAGACAGAGTGATCAGCACAAGGGGCACTTCAGGGGTCGTGTACCCGGCAAAGTTCGTTACGATATACCCGGCAGGGGTATATGTCCGATACGGGAGGACGCGATGACGACGACGGAGGCCACCGAGCCCACCAACCCGACGCCCCCCGAGCCCCCCTCCCCCACCCCGCACGCCACCCACGGCTATCACCAGCAGAAGGACGAGCACCTCAAGCGCCTGCGCCGCATCGAGGGCCAGATCCGGGGCCTGCAGCGCATGGTCGACGAGGACACCTACTGCATCGACATACTCACCCAGGTGTCCGCCTCCACCAAGGCCCTGCAGTCCTTCGCCCTGCAGCTGCTGGAGGAACACCTGCGCCACTGCGTCGCCGACGCGGCCCTGAAGGGCGGCGACGAGATCGACGCGAAGGTGGAGGAAGCGACCAAGGCGATCGGCCGTCTACTGCGCACCTGACCCGGCCGGGCCGGTCCGCTCCTCCCCCACCCGCAGCACCTGGTCGATGCTCTCCAGGCTGAGTCGTTCCTCACCGGCCGCCGAGGCCGCGATGATCAGCTCCCCGCACAGCTCGATCTCGGCGAGGGCCACGTGGTCCTGAACTGCCGTACCGCCGACCGGAGCCACGCGCATCACCTCGTCTCTGCCGTCACCGGCTTCCTAGAGTAGGGAGCGCTCTACACCGCGCGCATGGCACGGACGGGCTAGTCCTTGTGCCGGTCCTGTGACCGATCCCTCCCTCCGCCGGCCCCTCAGCCCTCCGCGATCCGCCCCGCGAAGATGTCGCCCGCCGCCGGCAGCCGTACGTCGGCGGGCGCCCCGAAGTCGTACAGCAGGGTCGTCGACGCCACCGCCACGGCATGCTCCTGCCGCGCGTTCACAAAGCTGAACCGGTGCCTGACCTTGCGGATCCGCCCGTCGTCGTCCAGATAGACGTCGAACGGCACCCGAGCCGTGGCGAACCCCTTGGCCGCCGCCGCCAGCGCCCCCCGGCTCCCGGCCGACGCGTCCTCGGCCGCCACCGCCAGATCCGCGGTCCCCCGGTAGTGCCGCACCGGCGTCCCCGCGATCTCCGTCCTGCCCACGTACGTCGCCGTACGCGCCCCGCGCAGCACCTCCGCCGCGGCGAACGGATCCGTGGCCCCGCCGGTGACCAGGTTCCCGTCGGACAGCGTCGCCGTCTCCACCCGCACCCACTTGTCGTCCGGGACCCCGGCACCCCGGTTCTTCATGAACAGCGCACCCGGCGCGAGCAGTTCGGTGATCGGCCGGTGCTCACTCGTCCCCGCCGGGTCCTGCGGCAGCAGCACCTTCAACCGCCCCAGCTGCCTGCGGTAGTCATAGACCCCCTCGCCCCGGATGGTCACCCGGGTCCCACCGGTGGCCATCTCCATGGACGTACGGGCCCTCGAACTGCCCGCCTCCCGCAGGGCGTCGGCGGCCCGGTGCAGCATCTCCACCGCCTCCCCGCCCCGCGCGTCCTCGTCGGCGACCGCACCGCCGCCGGAACACCCCACCACCCCCGCGCACCCACCGGCCACGAGCCCCGCGACGACCACCCCACCGCGCCACGCGCGCCGCCTGTGCCACCGCTCAGCCATCGCCTGCCTACCCCCAGCCGGTACGTCCGTCACGGGTCCCCCTGTCGTTCCGCCTAACGACGGCCACGGGCCCCCGTCACGCGGCCCCACCCCCGGCGCGACCGCCGAACGGGTCGTCCCGCCCCGCGCCCCGCGCCCCCGCCCCTCCCCTCCCCGCAGCCCCCGCAGCACCGCACCCCGCAGCCCCCGCAGCACCGCACCCGCCGCCGCGGACCGCCCCGGTCCTGTCCGTGCGCGTCGATTCACCGTCACTGGGTAACGTTGTCTGCGTGACGCAGCAGGACGGCCCGGCCCCACCGCTCCCCGACGGGGAGCACACCACCACGACCGTCGAACAGGGCAGGTTCTGTCTGGCCCGCTGCACCTGCGGCTGGCGCGGTCCGGCCCGCAGGGCGAGAAGCCTGGCCCGAACCGACGCCGAGGGGCATGCCCGCGGCTGACGTCACCGTTGCGTCACCGCCGGCGCCCGCTGGAACCCGTAGCCTCGAGGCCCCGTCTCGCACCATGAAGCCGACAGGCCGTGGGAAGCCGACAGGCCGACGGAAGGCGCAGGACATGGAACGGCGTACGTTCATCGCAGGCGGCACCGCCGCGGTCGCGGCGGTCACGACGGCGGCATGCAGCTCGTCGGGCGGCAGCAAGGCGGCCGCCGCCGGCAGCGACAGCACCACCGGCCTCACCGCCCTCAGCGCCAACGCCGCCTCCGCCCCGGCCGACTGGGCCGCCCTCGCCCGCGACCTGGACGGCACCCTGGTCCGCCCCGGCGACGCCTCCTGGACGACGGCCCGTCAGCTCTACAACACCCGCTTCGACAACCTGAAGCCCGCGGCCGTGGCGTACGTCGCCCACGCCGACGACGTCCGCACCGTCCTCGCCTACGCCCGCGCCCACCGCACCAAGGTCGCGATCCGCAACGGCGGCCACTCCTACGGCGGATGGTCCTCCGGCGACGGCCGGCTGATCGTCGACGTCTCGAAGCTCAACAGGGCCCGCGCGAGCGGCGGCACGGCCGTCGTGGGCGCCGGCGCCAAGCTGATCGACGTCTATCGCGCCCTCGCCGCCAAGGGCGTGACCATCCCGGCGGGCTCCTGCCCGACGGTGGGCGTCTCGGGCCTGGTCCTGGGCGGCGGCCACGGAGTCGTGTCCCGTGCGTACGGCCTGACCTGCGACAGCCTCACCCGGGCCACCATCATCACCGCGGACGGCAAGCAGCTGGTCGCCGACGCCACCCAGAACAAGGACCTGTTCTGGGCCCTGCGCGGCGCGGGCAACGGCAACTTCGGCGTCGTCACGGAACTCCACTTCAAGACCCATCCCGCCCCGCAGGCCGTGACCGGCTACCTCACCTGGCCCTGGGCGAAGGCCGCGGCCGTGGTGAAGGCCTGGCAGGAGTGGGGCCCGTCCCAGCCGGACGAGATCTGGTCCTCCCTCCACCTGTCCGCCCCCGCCGGCGGCAACCCCACCGTCTCGGTGGCCGCCTTCTGCATCGGCACCTACGGCCAGCTCCAGAACGCGGTGGACCGCCTGGCCGACAAGGTGGGCGCCCCAGCCTCCTCCGTGTCGCTCCGCCGCCGCTCCTACGAACAGGCGATGGAGATCTACGCCGGCTGCTCCTCCTTCTCCGCCGACGCCCAGTGCCACCTGCCGGGCTCGACACCGGGCCGCTCCCCGCAGGGCAAGCTGGGCCGGGAGACGTACGCGGCGCGCTCCGACTTCTTCGACCGCTCCCTGTCGACGGCGGGCATCCAGACGCTGCTGAAGCAGATGAGGTCGGTCCAGGGCGGCGCGGGCAGCATCGCCCTCACGGCGCTGGGCGGAGCCGTCAACCGGGTCTCCCCCACGGCCACGGCGTTCGTCCACCGCCGCTCCCGCATGCTCGCCCAGTACCTCGTGTCCTGGCGGGCGGGCACGACCGGCTCGACGGCGCAGTCCTGGCTGAACGCGGCCCACAAGGCGATGACCCCGTACGCCTCGGGCGCGGCGTACCAGAACTACGCCGATCCCACCCTCACCAACTGGCGCAAGGCGTACTACGGCGACGCCCTCCCGCGTCTGACGCAGCTGAAGAAGCAGTACGACCCGAACGGCTTCTTCACCTACCCGCAGGCCCTGTAGGCCTCAGGCGGCGAGATCCCGCTCCTCGGCGGCGGCCTCGGACCGGGCCCCCGGGACGAACGCGTCCCGGGCCCGCTCCCGCGCGGCCCGGCTCCGCACGACCCAGCCCACCCGGGGCGAACGCTCGACGGCCTTCATCAGCGGAGTGAGCGCCAGGGCGGCAAGGGGCGACAGCAGCAGGGCGACGGCGGTCCCGAGCGCGAACCCGCCGACCACGTCGGTCGGGTAGTGCACGCCCATGTAGACCCGGCAGAACCCTTCGAGCAGCGCGATCCCGATCCCCACCAGCCCGAACCTGCGGTGGGCGACGAACAGCCCGACGGCCATCGCCATGGTGAGGGTGGCGTGGTCGCTCACGAACGAGTAGTCGGTCTTGCCGGAGACGAGTACCTCGAGGCCCTGGTGATCGAGGAAGGGCCGGGGCCGCTCCACGAACCCCCGGATGGGGACGTTGACGAGCACGGCGACAGCGGCGGCGAGCGGCGCCCACACGAGCGCGGCGACGGAGGAGGCGGCCTCCTCGGCCCCGCCGGGGCGCCGCCGCACACTCGCCCAGCACCACAGGATGAGCACCGTCATGGCGAGCAGCAGCCCGTACTCCCCGACGAACTCGACCACCCGGTCGAGCCAGTGCGGAGCGTCCTTGGCGAGCCCGTTGATGTCATAGAGCAGGTCGACGTCGGGGTTCGACCCGGATTCGGCGAGTCCAGCCATGGTGCTGCGGCCCCTTCGTCATGTTCTGCCCAGCGCATCTCTCGTGCGCCCGCCTCAACAGGAACGCACGGCCCCGGTTGATACGTTCCACTCTCCACTGAACGATCACGCAGACGTTATCGAAGAGAGATACATAGCCGCAGCTCAGGGGGCGGGTCCGAGGACCCTTCAGACGTTCGTGGGGAGCGCTTTCGCGCCATCTTCGGTGACGCGGGTGGCACCAAAGTAGTCAGCCGTGTCGATGGGATCAAACCGGATGACGGCCCCCGTGTAAGGCGCGTCGATCATGTAGCCGCCGCCCACGTAGATCCCCACGTGGTGAATGGCCCGCGAGTTGCCCAAGTCGTTGGAGAAGAACACCAGATCCCCGGGCAGCAACTCGCTCCGCTTCGGATGCGGCCCGGCGTTGTACTGATCGTTGGCGACCCGGGGCAGGGTGATCCCCACACTCGCGTAAGCGGCCTTGGTCAACCCGGAACAGTCGAACCGTCCCCCCTGCTCAGGCGTACCGTTCCCGCCCCACAGATAGGGCGTCCCCAACTTCTTCTGCGCGTAGTAGATCGCCCCGGCGGCCTGCTTGGAGGGATCGACCCGGGTGACGGGGGCGGCGAAGCTCTTCTCGAGGGTGCGGATGGTCTTGACGTAGTTCTGCGTCTCCCGGATCGCGGGAACGCCGCCTGACCTGATGACGCGGTCGGGGCCCGCGTTGTAGGCCGCGAGCATGTTGTCGGTGACGTCTCCCGGCACGGTCTTGACGTACTTCGCGAGATCGCAGTCGTACGAAGCGGCCGACGGAATCGCGTCATTCGGGTCCCAGATGTCGCGGTCGCCGTCTCCGTCGCCGTCGATGCCATGGGTGGCCCAGGTGCTGGGGATGAACTGGGCGATGCCGCGCGCGTCGGCGGGGCTCACGACGTCCGGGTCGAAACCGCTCTCCTGGTACAACTGTGCGGCCAGCAGCGCGGGGTTGATGGCGGAGCAGAGGTTGCCCCACTTCTGCACGAGCGCGCTGTACGCCGACGGCACGGCACCCTTGGCCAGCCCGACACTTCCCGCGCCGACGCCGTTGACCAGGTTTCCGGCCACGACGTACACACCGACGACGAGCAGCATCACGAAGCTGAGCCCGAGCCCGACCGCGGCTCCGCCGACCACCCAAACTTTTCGCACGCTTCAACCCTCCCCCACCGCAGGCCTGTTTACGGGTCTTTCCCGAACCTGTCCGTGTCGTGTGCGCTACTTCGCGACGAACCCGTCGCAGACAATGCTCGCGTATTTCCTGGTTCCTTGGACATGGAGGAAGAGCACCGTCCAGTCACCGGGGTCGTTCTCCACGGGTATGGCGTCGCCCGCCTCCTTGCCCCGCACGATCTGCCGGAAGTCGTCCGGATAGGTCAGTTCCACCCAGTCGGTGCCGACCGCGACGGGCTTGCTCGTGTATCCCAGGTCGACGTTCGCCTGGGCCGCGCCCTCGAAGGGTCTGCCCGTGTCCTGGTCGATCGCGTGCGGGGCCTTCACGGCCACGGAGACGTAGTACGGCTCGGCGGCGGCGAACTTGAGCCGGATCCCGATTCGGCCCTTGCCGGAGGTGTAGGGGCCATTGCCGTCCGCCGCCGAAACCGACCACTGGAACTGCGGATTCTGCTCCTCCGACGGCAGGTTGCACGCCCCGAGTCCGCTGCCGGCCGACGTCGCGTCGGCCTCCCAGAAGTCACGGGACGGGTTGGTCTGCTCGACGTAGGCAGGTGGCCGCAGTTGGGACTCGTCGCTGCCGGAGGCCGTGGCCGGCGCCGAGGTGGTCCGCGGTCCTGCCGTGCCGTCGGCACCCTTGCCGGTGTCGTGGTCCCCGTCAGGAAGGAGGGTGAGCGCGGCGACGGCCCCCACCGCGACGGCCACGCCCGCGGCCCCGGCGATCAGCCACGACTTCCCGCGCGGCCGGGGCGTCCGGCTCGGCTGGGCCGTCTGGGTGGGCGTGTAACCGAGGGCATGGGGGGCTTGAGGAGCGATCGTCGGCGCGTCGTGCACGCCGACCGGGGCGTCGTCGGGCGGGGTGGCCGGCATCGCGGGCAGTGCCGTCGGCGTCGGGGGAACCGCCTCCCCCAACGCGAGGAGCCCTCCGTAGAACGTGTCCTCGACGAGCGCGGTCCGCACGCCGCAGCGGGCGACCACCTCGCCGAGACCGGGTCGTGCCGCCGGGTCCTTGGCCACGCATGCCCCGAGGAGCGCGGCCAGCCCGGGCTCCACGCCGGTGAGGTCGATGGGTTCGTGGACGGCGCGATAGCTGATCGCGGCGGGTTCCCCGTGCCCGAAGGGCGGCCGTCCGGTGGCCGCGTGGGCCAGGGTCGCGCCGAGGGCGAAGACATCGGCGGCGGGCCCGACCTCGTTGCGCAACAGCACCTCGGGAGCGGTGAAGCCGGGTGTACCGGGCGCGAACCCGGCTTCGGTGAGCGCCGTGTGCGCCGCGGAGCGCGCTATCCCGAAGTCGATGAGCTGCGGCCCCTGGGCTGCCAGGATCACGTTCTGCGGCTTGAGGTCCCGGTGCGTCACGCCGTACGCGTGCACCGCCGCGAGCCCTTCGGCCAGGGCCGCGAGCAGCGCCCGGCACGTCTCCGGGGGCAGCGGCCCCCTCCGCGCCACGGCGTGGCTCAGCGTGGGCCCGGGCACGTACTCGGTCGCCAGCCAGTACGGCGCCGTGTCCAACGAGGCGTCAATGAGGTTCGCGGTGTACGCGCTCCGTACCGCGCGGACCGTCTCCACCTCCCGCCGGAACCGCGCCAGGGCCTCCGGATGGTCGGTGATCTCGTCCCGGATCACCTTGAGGGCGACGAGCCGCCCGCCGGGCGACCGCCCGAGATAGACCTGTCCCATGCCTCCCGCGCCCAGCCGGGCCAGCAGGGTGTACGCGCCCATCCGCGCGGGGTCCCGATCCTTCAGTGCGTCCACTGAACCGACCATGCCACATAGATCACTTGGCAGGTACGGGGCCGCACCCTCCTCATTGGCCACGACGCCTTCGGCTGCCTGTTCGGCGTCCGCGATCGCCTGCCGGCCGACGCGTCGGCCGAGACCCGCCGCACGCTCGTGGAACGCGTCTCCGGCACCCACGCCACGACCTGGGTCGACGGGGCGGAGCTGTCCCGGGCGGACCGGGACGAGCCCGCTGCGGACGCTCGCCGAGCTGCACGATGGGGAGAACGTCAGACTGGTGGTGCGGTCCGACCGCTGAACCTTCCTCAGACGCGGCCAGGTCAACGGCCGCCCCACACCGCGTCAAGCACAGGCCAACAGTCGTTCCCGTAATCCCCATGCCCGCCCATGATTCGGCAACGTCGTCACCCCGTTCCGGGCTCGGACATACGTTCCACGGCGTGATCTCTGACGACACCCCCCACAGAACCGCCCGCCGTTCCCTTCTGCGCGGCCTCGCCGGTGCCGTGACGCTGGGCGGCGGGCTCGCGGTCGCGGCCGCCCCCGCCTCCGCCTCCGCTCCTCGCGGCCGCTCCCCGCGGCCCACCGCCGCCCACCGCCCCGGCACCGCCGACGAGGCCCTGCGGGAACTGGCCGCGGGCAACCGGCGCTGGCGCACCTACTGCGAGCGGCACCCCGACGAGACCCCGGCCGTCCGGCAGAGTCTGACGGCGGGCCAGCACCCCTTCGCCGTCGTCCTCGGCTGCATCGACTCCCGGGTGCCCCCGGAGCTGGTCTTCGACCAGGGCCTCGGCGACCTGATGACCGTGCGGACCGCCGGCGAGGTCCTGGACGAGGCCGTGCTCGGCAGCGTCGCCTACGGAGTGCTCGAACTGGGGATACCGCTGGTCATGGTGCTCGGGCACCAGTCGTGCGGCGCCGTGAAGGCGGCCGTCCAGGCGGACCTGAGCGGTGAGGAGCTGCCCGCCCACATCCAGTACCTCGCCGAGCAGATCAGTCCGGCCATCGACCGCACCAAGGAGGGCGACGCCCGCGTCGACTCGACCATCGACGCCAACATACGAGCCGTCCGTGCCCGTCTCGCCGCCGAGCCGGACCTCGCCGCGAAGATCGCCGCCGGCGAGCTGGCCGTCGTGGGCGCCCGCTACGAGCTGACCACGCAGCTCGTCCACCACATCGCGTGACCCGCCCCTAAGGGCCGGAGGCCGCGACCCGGTAGAGCTTCGCGGCCTCCGGCCCCAGCACCACGCTGTACGAGATGTCCGCCGTCGCCCCGCCCCGCTCGTGCCCGCCGAGGACGCCCACGACGTCCCCGTCCCCGTTCACCCACGGGCTCCCGCTGGTCCCGCCGGTGAAGCCGGGGCAGTCGATGCGCTGCTGGGTGGGGCTGTGCGGGGCCGGCCGGTTGACGCAGCGGACCGGGACCTCGCGGGAGTCCGGGTAGCCGGTGACGGTCACGGCGGTGGCGCCGGTGGCCGTCCGCGTCACGAACCGATTCCCGCCGACGACGTCCTCGACGTCCCTGCCGTCCCGCGCGTCCAAGGTCGCGAACGCGACGTCACTGTCCTCGTCCCGCCCCGTCGCCCACCCGTCGGGCAGGAACACCCGGGCCACCTTCCAGACGCCGTGGGGCGCCCTGCCGTGCCGGTATCCCGGTACGAAGACGAGGTCGCCGCCCGCGCCGAGACAGTGGGCGGCCGAGACGACGAGGTCGCGGTGCCGCGCGTGCACGACGGAGGCGGTGCAGAAGTGACCGCCGGCGAGACGACCGGCGGTCTCGCCGTCCCCGGCGTCGAACAGCGCGCCGACCCGCGCGGAGTCCTTCGTCGGCGCGGCCACCGCGGTCACCCCGAGCGGCCCGGGCCCCCCGTCGGCGGACGCCTCCGAGGCGGAGGTGACGGCCAGCAGCACGACCGCACCGAGCAGCGCGTTTCGCTTCACCGGACCCACTGTGTCCCACCAAGGTGAGAGAACCGTCGGACACGCCCTTCCGGGACTACGGTGGACCCGCGGCACCAAGGACCCGAGGCACGAAGGACACCCCATGCCTGACATCCCGCCCGACCTCACCTGGATCCGTGCCGCCCCGCCGGAGGCGACCGGCCCGGGCCCCTGGATCGAGATCGCCTTCGGCGAGGGCGACGGCGGCGAGGACGACGGCGAAGCCCCCGTCTACCTGCGCGAGACCAGTGCCCCGGGCAACGTGGTCACCACCAACCGCCGCAAGTGGGACGCCTTCGTACTCGGCGTGCGGGCCGGGGAGTTCGACCACTTCGTGGCGGGCGTCGAACTCGGCGGCTGACCAGCCGGCGATGCCGGAGCCGGAGGGGACGGTCCCCGGACGGGCGATGCCGGAGCCGGACGGGACGGTCCCCGGACGGGCCATGCCGGCGCTCTGCCGTACGGTTCGGCACATGCCCCGAAACGCCCGCCTGGTCGCCGCCCTCACCGCCCCGCTCCCCGACCCGAACGCCGGCACCGTGGCGCTGGTCCGGCTGGGCGGGCGGCGCACGGCCCTCGTACAGCGGGACGACGGCCAGGTGCTCGTCGAACTGCTGGACGACGCCTTCCGCCCCGTGCGGCGGATCCGTTTCCCGGCCCCGTGGACCCGCCGCTTCGGCACGTACGCCGTCTCCCCCGACGCCGGCGTCGTCGTCTTCGCGGGCACCCACGCCCTGCGCGCGGTGGACGCGAGCGGCGCCACGCGGTGGGAGACACGGCACGGCTGCTGGGGCTGTGCCGAGTCGCACGAGTCGTTCGACGCGTACGCGTCCGACCGCGACCACAAGTACCCCGGGGGCGGCTCCGCCGGCTTCTCCCCGGACGGCTCGCTGCTGTGGGCCCACATACGCGGCCCGCTCGCGGAGGGCGAGCCGGATACACAGCCTGTGGACGAGTGGCTGGTGCTCACCCCCGAGGACGGATGCGTGCTGGCCCGGGTCGACGCGCGGTCCGCCGCCGCGGGCAGTGAGCACGTCCCGCACCCGGACTCCCGCCGGATGGGCCTCAGCATCGGCGAGGGCCAGGACGGCGCACCGATGCGCTGGGGCCGCTGGGACGGCGAGCGCCTGTCCGTGGAGTACTTCGAGGGGCTGGACCTGGCCCTGCTGGACGTGAGCCCGTCCGGCGGGCACTTCATGACGGTCTCCCACGACCAGGACAGGCTCGCCCTGCACGAGGCCGCGACGGGCGCGCCGGTCGCGGAGTGGGACGCGGAGGAGTCCGTCCCCCGCCATCCGGACGCGGCGCCCGACAACGACGAGGTCTGGCCCGCCTGGGACTGGGCGGGCGGCTTCGTCGACGACGCGACGGTGGTCGCGGGGACCGTGTGGCAGGACGAGGAGTGGGGCGAGGGCAGGCACTGGCTGCTCGCGCGGGACGCGCCCGGTGCCGAGCGGCTCGTCTACCCGGCCCCCGTCACCAGCGCCCCGGCCGTCCTGGGCGACGGGCACTGGTACACGTACAGCGAGGACCACTCGACGCTCTCGGTGTGGACGCTCACCGCACCCTGAACACCGCTCACCCCACGCCGACCCCGGACCTCACTCCCGTCAGCTCCTCCGACAGCGTCCACAGCCGCCGGGCCGCGTCCGCGTCGCTGGCCGCCGTCGACCGCCCCACCAGCGTGGGCGCCCCGCGCATCTCGCCCAGCCCGTCCGGTCCGACGTAGCTCGCGCCGGGCAGGTCCTGGGTGGCGGCGTAGAGGGTGGGCAGGGCGCCCGCCCGGTCGTCCTGGGCGAACAGGGCGTTCCCCGCGCGCATGAAGACCCGGGCCAGCGGGCTGGCCGCATGGCTCTGCAGGTTGGTCGCGGAGTATCCGGGGTGGGCGGCCAGGGCCCGCACGGACGAGCCGGACTCGGCGAGACGGCGCTGGAGTTCCAGGGTGAACAACAGGTTCGCCAGCTTGGACTGGGCGTACGCCCGCTGCGGGGTGTATCCCGCCGCCAGGTTCACATCGTCGAACTCGATCACCGCGCCGCCCCACCGGTGGGCGCCCGAGGAGACGGTGACGACCCGGTCGGTGATGTACGGCAGCAGCAGGTTGGTCAGGGCGAAGTGGCCCAGGTGGTTGGTCCCGAACTGCCGCTCGAAGCCGTCCGCCGTCGACTGCCGCGGCAGCATCATCACACCGGCGTTGTTGATCAGCGTGTGCAGCGGCGCCCCCGCCCACTCCGCGGCGAACTCCCGCACGGACGACAGATCCGCCAGGTCCAGCCGCCGCACCTCGGTGCCGCCGGCGATGCGGGCGGCGGCGGCCTGCCCGCGCCGTGGATCCCGTACGGCGAGGACGACATGCGCCCCCGCCCTCGCCAGCGCGTCGGCGGCGGTGAACCCGATGCCGCTGTTGGCCCCGGTGATGATCACCGTGCGCCCGGCGAGGTCGGGTATGTCCGCAGCACTCCATGCCTTCTTCTTCTCAGCCATGACGCCAATGTAGACGCCGACAACAAAGATGGCAATGACAACAATGATGGCGCCGCCTACATGGGGATAGGATGTCCCCATGCCGTCGTCGCCGTCTCTCGAGAACCGCCCCTACCACCACGGCGACCTCCGCTCCGCCCTCCTCGCCACCGCCGAACGCACCCTGCGCGACAAGGGCGCCGCAGCCCTCTCCCTCAGGGAGCTGGCCCGCGAGATCGGGGTGAGCCATGCCGCGCCCGGCCGGCACTTCAAGGACAAGCAGTCCCTGCTCGACGCCCTCGCGCTCTCCGGGTTCGACCGCATGGCCGAGACCCTGGAAGCCGCCGACGACCCGGCCCTGCCCCTGGAACCCAGGCTCACCGCACTCGCCCGCGCCTATCTGCGCTTCGCCCTCGACAACGCCGCGCTGCTCGAGCTGATGTACGCCCGCAAGCACACCCCCGAGACCTCGGACACCGCGGACAGGATGGCCGCCGCCATGGACCGCACGGTCGGGGCCCTGGAGCGGCTGATCGCGGACGGACAGCGGCGCGGCGAGATCGTCGAGGGCGACCCGGCCCGGTTGACGCTGTTCCTGGGGGCCACCCTGCACGGCTACGCCTCGTTCACGGCGAACGAGATGCTCGCCCCCGAGGCGGTTCTCGCAGGCGTCGCCGAGCTGGTCCACCACACCCTGCACGGCCTGATCCGCCACTGACGGCCGGCGCCGCCCGCGCCACCCGCGCCACCCGGGCCGACCGCGCCACCGGGGCCGACCGCACCCCTCCACGCCACCCGGGCCGCCCTCGCCGCTCCACGCCACCCAGGCCGACCGCGCCGTCCACACCGCCTGGGCCGCCCGCGCCGCTCCACGGCCCGGCGCCCACCCCGCCGCCTGTGTCCACCCTGTGAGCAGGGTCAAGATCCGGCCATACCCCGTCCATCCGCCCGCCATCGGCGGGCAATCCCCCCACCGCCCCGGGTAAGGCGGAAGTCAGGATTCCACAACCCTTCTTGTTGTCGCGTACTCAACAAGCGCACAGTCGTCGGCGGGCCGCCGCCCGCCACCGGGGACCACGTACCGGTGGCACGCACCACCCCCACCCGCACCGCCCCTGTCACCCACCATCAGGAGCTGTCCGTTGCGTACGACGACTTCCCCCAACCCCCCTGCCGCCTCCGGCAGATGGCGCCGCATCGGCGCCGCGGCCCTCGGCACCGCCGCCCTCGTGCTCGCCGGTCTCGGCACCGCGGCCCCCGCGAGCGCGGCCCCCACGGCCACCGCGAGCTCCAAGGTCACCTGGGCGGCCACCCCCTGCGCCACCCCCCGGCACAAGGGCGAACTCGCCTGCGACTCCTTCCGCGTCACCGGCGGCACCACCGCCTTCCAGAAGGCGCAGGCCAAGGAGACCGGCGACACCGCGAAGGTCACCCCCAAGGCCGCCGCCGCCAGCCCCACCGGCTACGGCCCGTCCGACCTCCAGGACGCCTACGGCCTGACCGACGCCGCCGCCGACAACGGTGACGGCGAGACCATCGCGATCGTCGACGCCTACGACGACCCCAACGCCGAGGCCGACCTCGCGAAGTACCGCTCGTACTACGGCCTCCCCTCCTGCACCACCTCCAACGGCTGCTTCAAGAAGGTCGGCCAGACCGGCTCCACCTCCTCCCTCCCCTCCGCCGACAGCGGCTGGGCCGAGGAGATCTCCCTCGACCTCGACATGGCCAGCGCGGTCTGCCCGAACTGCGGCATCCTGCTCGTCGAGGCCAAGTCGGCCACCATGGCCAACCTCGGCACCGCGGTGAACCGCGCCGTCGCCCTCGGCGCGACGTACGTCTCCAACAGCTACGGCGGCTCGGAGTCCTCCTCCGACACCGCCTACGACTCCTCCTACTTCAACCACCCGGGCGTCGCCATCACCGTCAGCGCGGGCGACGAGGGCTACGGCGCCGAATACCCGGCCGCGTCCAAGTACGTGACCTCGGTGGGCGGCACCGCCCTGTCCACCAGCTCCACCACCCGTGGCTGGACCGAGAAGGTCTGGAACACCAGCAGCACCGAGGGCACCGGCTCCGGCTGCTCCTCCTACGACGCCAAGCCGACCTGGCAGACCGACACCGGCTGCTCCAGGCGCACCGTCTCCGACGTCTCGGCCGTGGCCGACCCCGCCACCGGCGTCTCGGTCTACGACTCCTACGGCGTCACCGCCGGCTGGTACACCTTCGGCGGCACCAGCGCCTCCGCGCCCATCGTCGCCGCGGTCTACGCCCTCGCCGGCACCCCGGGCAGCAGCGACTACCCGGCCTCCTACCCCTACGCCCACCTCGGCACCTCCGCCCTCAACGACGTCACCAGCGGCAGCAACGGCAGCTGCTCCTCCGGCGCGAGCTACCTGTGCACCGCCAAGTCGGGCTACGACGGCCCCACCGGCGTGGGCACCCCCGAGGGCATCGCCGCCTTCACCGGCTGACACCCCCTCACCCCACCCCGGGGCAGCCACGGGTGGACCGTGGGGGCCACCTGTGGCGAGGACGAACGGGCCGCGGCATCCAGCCGCGGCCCGTTCGCCGTGCGTCATGAGAACATCGAAACGTACACTCACCCGACCAGCCGTCAGAAACGGCACACCGCCGTGAAGTGGGTCAACGACGGAACCACACCCCGGGTTCCGCTCCGGCCTCATTGCCCGGCGTGACCTGCCGTGATACACAGAGTGACCGTACGCACCATTCATACGAATCCCACCCGGCAATGACGCCCAGTCGACATACGAGGGCGACATCGTCGGCGACAATGAGGCCTGACCTCTGCACACCGCAGGGGACTCGCGGAACTACCCACCAGGGGCGGTGACTTACATGCTGTTTGCGGCCGACAAGGGCGACATCAACACCATCATCGGCGGGATCGCTCCGGACTGGGGCCCCTTCGGCAGCCTGGGCAACGAGGCGAAGGTGATGATCGAGGTGGTGATGGCGGTCGCCATCCTGCTCTGCCTCGGCATCGCCGTCTGGGGCGCCGCCAAGCAGCGCATCGGCGCCACGGCCCTCCGGGACACCTTCAGTGCGGAACAGGGCAAGGGCCTCATCATCGCCGGCCTGACGGGCGTCTTCATCATCGGCTCCCTCGGCACGCTGTTCACCATCGTGTACGGCATGGCCGTGTAACCGGGCCTCCCGGTCCCCGGGCACGCCCAGCGGCGCCCCTCCTCCCCCACCCACCCGTCGTGCCCACCGGCTGAGGTTGCGTTTCCCTGATGTCGAGTCACCACACCGCGCCCGCGCGGGAACCAGCACGGCTACCGTCGTACTTCTACGCTTTTCGGTACGGCAGCGAGGGGACGTACGCGGCATGACTCCCGGCGACGAACACGACTACGGCGAGCCCGCGGGCACGCGCGTCCGCCTGCCCGAAGCCGACCCCTACGGCGGCGCCCGCCGCCCCGCCCGCTCCTCCTCCCGCAGCATGGTCACGGTGGTCGGCGTCGTCGTCCTCCTCATCGCGGCCATCGCCTTCGCGAACCGCGGAGGAGGCGATTCCGGGTCCTCCACGACCACGGCCGACGCCGACAAGCCGAAGACGTCGACGACGGCGGCGACGGGGACGAAGCCGGTGAAGTCGAAAACGGGCGGGATCCCCTCGGGCTTCGCCCACACCCAGCAGGGCGCCCAGTCGGCCGCCGCCAACTTCGCCGTGGCGCTGGGCTCGACCGGCATGTTCCAGAAGAACAGCAGACACACCCTGGTCGACACCGTCTACACCCCCGACGCGGCGGCCAAGCTGCAGGGCGCCATGGACCAGGCCTACTCGGCGGACTTCCTCGCCAAGATGGGCCTCGACGCGGACGGCAACGCCCCCAAGGGCAGCACCTTCGTCTCCCGCGTGGTCCCCGTGGGCACGACCGTCCAGGCGTACTCGGACACCACCGCCAAGGTCGCCGTCTGGTACCTGGGCCTCATCGGCATGTCCGGCACGGACTCGACCGACCCCGTCACCTCGTCGTGGAAGACCTGGACCTTCGACCTGCGCTGGGCCGGGAACGACTGGAAGATCGACACCGACACCCAGAAGGACGGCCCCGCCCCGGTCCCCGGTGACGAGCAGGCCGCCACCTCCGACGAGATCAGCAAGGCCATCGAGGAGTACGGAGGGTTCACGTATGCCCGGTAACCCGCACCGCCTGCTCAGGCTCGCCGGAGTCGTGACGGCCGTTCAGACGGCCGCCGTCCTGTCGGCCACCCGCGCCTTCGCGGCCCCCTCACCCGACCCCACACCGTCCTCGTCGGGTTCGGCGTCCCCCACGCCCACCGGCACCCTCGACTGCAGGCTCATCTCCGGCGAGGCCAAGAAGTACTGCGAGAGGGGCAACAACTCCTCCGGCACCACCACCAACCCCGGGGTCTCCGACACCCTCGACCCCCTCTCCTCCCTCGCCAAGGGCTGTGCCGACGCCGCCGCCTGGACCGTCGACAAGCTCAGCGAGGCCGTGAAGGACACCGCGAACGTCGACTTCACCAACACCAAGTTCCTCCAGCAGTACGCCGTCGTCTTCGCCGCCTCCACGGTCCTGACGATCCTGCTGTGGCTGCTGGCCGTCGCCAAGCGCGCCGTGCGCGGCGTCCCCCTCACCACCGCCATCGGCGAAGCCGTCGGCTTCCTCTGGCTCACCGTCCTCGCCTCCGCCTTCACCCCCCTGATCCTCTACACCGTCGTCTCCGCCACGGACGGCATCACCGAGGTCCTGGCGAAGGCCACCGGCGACAAGACGGACACGTTCTTCGGCACCTTCTCCGCCGCCCTGGAGAAGGGCGAGGACATCGGCGGCGGCCCGATCATGCTGATCGTCGTCTCCCTGGTCTCCATCCTCGCCGCCGGCGTCCTCTGGCTGGAGCTGGTCATCAGGGCCGCCCTGCTCTACGTCGGCGCCCTCCTCGGCACCGTCGTCTACGCTGGCCTCGTCGACAAGAACCTGTGGAGCCACGTCCGCCGCTGGGCCGGCATCATGATCGCCGTCATCCTGGTCAAACCGGTCATCGTGATCGTCCTCGGCCTGGCCGGCGCCCTCTCCGCCGACGACGGCCCCGACGCCTTCTCCGCCGTCGTCTCCGGCCTCGCCATCATCCTGCTCGCCATCTTCGCCAGCGCGATGATCTACCGCTTCGTCCCCGGCTTCGGCGACGAGATCGCGGGCTCCCGCAGCAACCGCATCATGCAGGGCGCCGAGGGCAAGGCCGCCGCCGTCATCAGCTCCCCCGCGACCCTCGTCGCCCAGGGCATCAAGACGCACAGCACCCGCGCGGACAACAACGGCGGCGGGGGCCAGGCATCCAGCACCCCCCGCCCCACCAACCCCGCCTCGGGCGGCGTTGCCGCGCACAGCTCGCGCACCTCGAACGGAGGCGGCGGATCTGTCCCCTCCGCCGCACCCGCACCCCGCTCGAGCAGCGCGGTGAACACCCCGCACGCCAGCAACACCCGCAACAACCGCACGGGAGGTGAAGGGCGTTGACGGCTGATTCCCACGTGGCCCATGTGTCCCACGCGGTCTCGCCCCGCCGCACATATCTGATCGGCCGCGCCCGGCCGAACGCGATCGTCGGCCGCAACCGCGAGACCGGCGAGATCGCGCTCATCGTCATCGGCGCGTTCCTCGGCATGATGTGCGGACTCCTCGTGCCGCTCCTCCCCCTGCGCATCGTGCTGCTCGCCGGCTTCCCGATGATCGCGCTCGCCGCGGTCTACGTGCCGTACAAGCACCGCACGTTCTACAAGTGGTTCGAGATCAACCGCAGCTACAAGCGCACCCTCCGCCAGGGCACGACCTACCGCTCCGGCGCGATGGAGGCCGGCACCCGGATCGACGGCCAGGAGGTCGAGGTCGGCCCGCCCCCGGGCATCGGCCGCATCAGCTGGCTCGCCGCGCCCTTCGGCCCCGACGAGATCGCCGTGCTCCTGCACGCCGACCGCAGGACCGTCACCGCCGCCATCGAGATCGAGGGACCGGGCGTCGGCCTGCGCGACAGCGAGGACCAGGAAGCCCTCGTCGACCGCTTCGGCACCCTCCTCAAGCACGTGGCCAACGGCGACGGTTTCGTGACCCGCCTGCAGATGCTCGCCCGCACCCTCCCCGCCGACCCCGACGCCCACGCCAAGGACGTCGCCCAGCGCGGAGACGACAGGGCCCCCGACTGGCTGGCCCGCTCCTACGACCAGCTCCAGTCCATGGTGTCGACGAGCAGCGAGCAGCACCGCGCCTACCTCGTCGCCTGCATGCACTACACCCGCGAGCTGGCCGCCGAGGCGCACGCCATGGCCCGCGCCGCCCGCCCCCAGGCGGGCCGCAAGCTGGACCGCGACGCCGGCCTCGCCGTCGTCATGGCCCGCGAGCTCACGGACATCTGCTCCCGCCTCCAGGAGGCGGACATCCGGGTGCGCCAGCCCCTGGGCCAGGGCCGGCTCGCCTCCCTGATCCACTCCATGTACGACCCGGACCACCCCATCGACCACATCCAGGCGATGACCCGGCGCAACGCCTGGCCGGCCGAGCTGGACGCCATGGAACCGACGTTCCTGCAGGCCAAGACCCGCGAGTCGTCGACCCGGGCCCCCTGGTGCCACGCCACGGCCTGGGTGAAGGAGTGGCCGATGACGCCCGTCGGCGTCAACTTCCTGGCCCCGCTCCTGGTCCACACCCCGGACGTCATCCGCACGGTCGCCGTCACGATGGACCTCGAACCCACCGAGGTCGCCATCGAGCGCATGCTGACGGAGAAGACGAACGACGAGGCGGAGGCGAGCCGGGCCGCCAAGATGAACAGGACCGTGGACCCCCGCGACGTCGCCGCCCACTCCCGACTGGACCAGCGGGGCGAGGACCTGGCGTCCGGAGCCGCCGGCGTCAACCTGGTCGGCTACATCACCGTCTCCTCCCGAACCCCCGAGGCCCTGGCCCGCGACAAGCGCACGATAAGGGCGTCGGCGGGCAAGTCGTACCTGAAGCTGGAGTGGTGCGACCGCGAGCACCACCGCGCGTTCGTGAACACGCTCCCGTTCGCCACCGGCATCCGAAGGTAGGGGCTTCACATGCGGGACCCGCTGTCCGTCCTCACCGACGCCTTCACGTCCTTCCTGTTCGGCAAGGTAGAGACGACCCGCCTCCCGGTCCGCACCTCCACCGGCCAGGCCCAGGCGGTCTACCTCCCCACGGCCGCCCCCGGCCTGGGCGACTCCGGCGTCATCATCGGCCGCGAGGTCTACTCCGGGAAGGGTTACATCTACGACCCCTTCCAGCTGTACGGCCAGCAGCTCCCGGCGCCGCACTGGCTCGTCCTCGGCGAGTCCGGCAACGGCAAGTCGGCGCTCGAGAAGACCTACGTCCTGCGCCAGCTCCGCTTCCGCGACCGCCAGGTCGTCGTCCTGGACGCCCAGGGTGAGGACGGCGTGGGCGAATGGAACCTCATCGCGCAGGCGCTGGGGATAACTCCCATCCGCCTGGACCCGATGGCCGCCCTCGACCACGGCATCCGCCTCAACCCCCTGGACCCGTCGATCACCACGACGGGCCAGCTCGCGCTGCTGCGCACGATCATCGAGGTGGCGATGGGCCACGGCCTCGACGAACGCTCCGGCTTCGCCCTCAAGGTCGCCCACGCCTACGTCAACGAGACGATCGTCGAACGCCAGCCGGTCCTGACCGACATCGTCGAGCAGCTGCGCCACCCCGAGCCGGAGTCGGCGGAGGCGATGAACGTCGCCATAGACGACGTACGGGCCTGGGGCCTGGACGTGGCCCTGGTGCTGGACCGCCTGGTCGACGGCGATCTGCGCGGCATGTTCGACGGCCCGACGACCGTCGGCATCGACCTCGACGCCCCGCTGATCGTCTTCGACCTCTCCCACATCGACCGCAACTCCATCGCCATGCCGATCCTCATGGCGATCGTCGGCGTCTGGCTGGAGCACACCTGGATCCGCCCCGACCGGAAGAAGCGCATCTTCCTGGTCGAGGAGGCCTGGCACATCATCAACAGCCCGTTCGTGGCCCAGCTGTTCCAGCGCCTGCTGAAGTTCGGCCGCCGCCTCGGCCTGTCCTTCGTGGCGGTGGTCCACCATCTCTCGGACGTCGTCGACGGCGCCGCGGCCAAGGAGGCCGCCGCCATCCTGAAAATGGCGTCGACACGGACGATCTACGCGCAGAAGGCCGACGAGGCGAGGGCGACGGGCCGCGTCCTGGGCCTCCCCCGCTGGGCGGTGGAGATCATCCCCACCCTCACCCCCGGCATCGCCGTCTGGGACGTCAACGGCAACGTCCAGGTGGTCAAACACCTGGTCACGGAGACGGAACGCCCACTGGTCTTCACGGACCGGGCGATGACGGAGTCCTCGGCGGACCACCTGGCCTCCGACGACGTCCTGCGCGCCGCCGAACAGGAACAGGAACGGCGCGCGGCGGCCTTCATGGAACAGCATCTGGCCGACTTGGACGACTCGTCCGAGTCGACGGTCGCCTAGACGGCGGGGGGTTGCCATGAGACCCGGTGACGAGCGCACCGCGGGCCGGGAAAGCCGGAGCGGTGGCATCCCCGACGGCCTCCTGGTCGGCCTGCTCGCCTTCCTCCTCGGCATGACCCTCCTGGTGTGGACGGCGACGGGCCTGGCCGCCCTGCTCAGCCACGGCGGCTGGCCCACCGGCGTCACGTTCACCCGCACCCCGCTGGCCATGCGCCACCTCATCGCCCGGCCGCACGACATCCCGGGCGCCTGGCCCGAGGCCGATCCCACCGCCCTCTCGGGCTACGGACTCTTCTGGGGCCTCTTCATCGGCCAGCTGATGATCCTGTTCGTCCTCACGATGTTCGTCATAGGGACAGTGGCGCGGTGGCGGGTCGTCCGGGCGCGAAAGAGAACGGCAGCGCAGCACGAACCTCCGACGTACGAACCTCCGACGTACGAGGTGCCCACTCCGAGGGCCGAGGCGGCACCGGAACCTGACGGGGAAGCAAGAACCGAACCGCTGCCCGGCTCACCGGCTGGGGAGGCCGCACTGACGCCGGCCGCGGCGCCCCCGTCGGCTCCGCTCCCGCAGAGCGGATGGGAGACCCACCGCGTCGAGGGCGCGGTGCTGTACGCCCCGCGGGAAAGCCGCTGTGCCACCGCGGCCCGGACCGTCCGGGACGCCGAGGGCCCCGCCCTCGTCCTCACCTCCAACCCCGCCCTCTGGCAGGACACCAAGGACGCCAGAGCCAAACTGGGCCCGGTCCACCTCTACGACCCCACCCACCGCTGCGACACCCCCGCCCGCCTCCACTGGTCCCCCACGGCAGGGTGCGAGGACAAGGCGACGGCCGCCGCCCGGGCGACCGACCTGCTCACCCCCGTACGGCCCACAGCCCGCCTGGACCAGGCCGTCGCGGAAACCGCGGAGACCCTCCTCCGCTGCTACCTGCACGCCGCCGCCATCGACGGCCGCACCGTCCGGCACGTCCACCGCTGGTCTCAGGGCACCGGCATCCAGGAAGCGGTCCGCACCCTCCGTACGAGCCCCAAGGCCGCCCCCGGCTCCGCCGGCGAACTGGAAGCCGCGCTCACCGCCCACCCCGACCGCAGGGACATCGCCCAGGAACTGACCTCCCGAGCGCTCTCCGCCCTCTCCACCGTCAACATCCGCGAGGCATGCACTCCCAACCGAACTGATGCCCTCGCCTTGGATTCCTTTGTGGAAGAAGGGGGAACGCTTTATGTGGTCGGTGAATCCATCGAGGACCCCAGGACCAGCCCCGGCGCCATGCCTCTCCTCACGGCCCTCGTCTCCAGCGTGGTCGAGCGCGGCCGGCGCATGGCCGAACGGTCATCCTCCGGTCGCCTCGACCCACCACTGACCCTGGTCCTGGACGACATCGCGGCCGTGGCCCCGCTCCCCCAGCTCCCGGACCTGCTGTCGACGGGAGCGGACCGTGGCCTCCCCACCCTGGCCCTCCTCCGCTCCCGCGAACAGGCCCGCTCCCGCTGGCCCCACCATGAGCTACCGGTCTGACGGCGTCCCCCGCTCCCGTACGAACTCCCTCTCCTTCTCACCCGAGAAGGCACCGAACCCCTCCCCGACCGGCACGGTCACCCCGCTCGGCACGAACCCCACCTTCCGGTACGCCCCCTGCGCCCGGAGATTCTTCTCGTGCACCAGCAGCCGCACCCGCTCCAGCCCGGTCTTCCAGGCCCACTCCACCCCGGCCTCGAACAACTCCCGGGTCACCCGGCCCCCACGCCACTCGGGCCGCACATACACCCCGACCACATGCCCCTGCCGGCGCTCGACGGGATACCCCGCCCAGTCCACACTCCCGGCCTCCTCGACGAGCACGGTGACCGACCCGACCCACTCACCGCCGTCGGCCTCGGCTACGAACTGCCGTGCTCCCAGACCCTTTTCGCCGGCCCCGCAGGCGCGGTCCCGCCAGAAGGAATCCGGCCGTCCCGCGGCATCCTCGTATGTCTCCAGAAAGGCGAGGGGGGCCGCGGGATCCCTGAGCGCGACCAGGCGAAACGCCTTGACCGACTCCCATTCCTCGGCCCGTATGCCCCGTACGACAAAGTCATTCATGCAATAAATCCTAAACGCAGAAAACCCCCGCACCATACGGTGCGGGGGTCTCCCGGAATGATTGTTCGGCGGTGTCCTACTCTCCCACAGGGTCCCCCCTGCAG